>CAVTUB010000001.1:0-110087 GCA_963737815.1 uncultured Nitrososphaerales archaeon
GAGTCGCTAAGGATAAGCATAAAATAGACACATTGCTAATTACAGGTTCCAGATGACTAAAACGTGTCTAAAATGTGAGAAGACATTTGATGAAAAAACAGTAGTGGATCCTGCAGCTGGTAAGTATCCTTCTTGTGCGGATTGTTGGAAGGAGTGGACAACGCATGCCGTAATGGTAATGAACGAGATGAGGCTTGATATGTCTCTTCCAGAACACAGGAAGATGCTTCGCAAATACGAGAGAATGTTCTTTGGCTTAGAAAAGCCTGAGGGAGAACTTCAGAAAAATCCTGAGAAAAGGCCGGACACACCTCAGACATAACACTGGTATAAGGTCAACCACGGAAGAGCAGTACTACATAGGAATAGGGAGGTTATACTATGCAGAACTATGGCAATGTAATTGTGAGTTGTTGCTCTACGACTAGCACATAGAAATTAGGGAATTACGAAGTAAATATTTGATTCGAAAAACTGATCGGCTCACTTCATTCCGAGGGCCTTAAGTCCTTCTGCGGGTATTAACTTTATTATTTTATCTTTGTCTGGAAAAGACAGAATGGCTTCCTTCAAACAATCTGACAATTTCTGCTTTTTAGCTTCTTCGACACCATAGAACACGTTGGTAATTGCTTGAACTGGTATCCTTTGAATAATAACAGGATCATTTCTTATTCCTTGGCAATATAATCTTAGCATCTCAATTATCTGCCCCGCATCAAAATTAGATAATACTTCGAGCCAGGTTTTCACCAATACTGATATTTTCTTCTCTTCAAAGGAGGAAATGCTTTGTAACACTCCAAGCACTATTTCATGCTTATCCTGAGTGCCCAAAGAAAAAAATTCTTTTATCCTGCCTTCCAAAACGGATTTCCTCAAAAACTCCGGAAGAGCGATAAGAGTTTGTATAATATTTTCCACAGTCTGCTCATTCGAAATGGAGTTCATCTGTAAAATACTAATACCCTATCCCGTCACCGAATATCTAATATAAGTCCTTTCACGTGTGTGACTACGTTGCAGCTTTAGGATGGCGCGTTTGTATTATTCGAGACACGACCTTGGATTGTCGATAATATTTTTTGACTAGCCTTAAATTACCAGATAATTCAACACTTAGCGATGCCTTGTACTGTTATTGTCGGGGGGTTTTTCGGAGACGAAGGAAAGGGAAAAATTATTGCATACCTTGCGCGGCAGTATAGGCCCACAATTGCTGCTCGAGGGGGGGTAGGACCTAATGCAGGACACACTTTTGTGCTTGATGGAAAAACATACAAAGTCCGCATGCTTCCGAGCGCGGCTCTAAACGCTTCCACCAGGCTTTTCATAGGTCCAGGTGTATTAGTTAATCCAGAAATTCTATTGGATGAAGTCAGAACTTTTGATGCTGGTGATCGAGTATTTGTTGACCCACAGTGCGGCATTATTACTAAAGAGCACATAGAGAAAGACAATACCAACTATCCCAAAACGAGGATAGGCACAACAGGAACGGGAACAGGACCAGCGAATGCAGACAGAGCACTTAGAACTCTCAAGATGGCAAGAGATATTCCAGAACTTTTAGAATATATTGATGACGTAAGTAGCGATATCAATTATGCCTTAGATAAGAAGGAAAGGGTAATCATTGAAGGAACCCAGGGGACATTTCTCTCATTATACTATGGAGAATATCCATTTGTAACCTCGAAAGATGTAACCTCTTCAGCTATTTGTTCTGACGTTGGGGTTGGTCCCAAAAGGGTTGATGAAGTGCTGTTAGTTTTTAAGTCATACGTTACCCGAGTGGGCCAAGGGCCTTTGAAATACGAGATCGACGAAGAAGAGGCCAGAAAGTAGGGGATGGACTGAATACGGGAGTGTGACAGGCAGACAAAGGAGAGCTGCACCTTTTGACATGGATCTTGCTAAAAAATCGATACAACTGAATAGTGCCACACAGTTGGCCCTTACCAAGCTTGACGTAGTTTTTCCAACCAGTGCGGGGCTGAAAGAATATTCAAAGTTGTCAGCCGACGCCAGAAAATTTATAGAAAATATCGAACAGGAGACTGGTTTGAAGGTGACAATAATAGGGACAGGGGCAGAACTTACCGATATAATAGACAGGTCTTCCCAAGATCTCTAGGTATTCCCAAGTTCATTGTAGTTTTAATGTAAGGATTAATCTCAAGTCCTTCTGTTTGCATTCATTTCATTTTTCCGCATGGGAAAGATTTATGATGTTTTGGGCAAGGAAGAGACTCATACAGACGAATATCAGAACTTTAGCAATAACTTTCGATAGCTTTTACGAGAAGGTCTCTGCATACCCTCAATTCGAATAACAATGCTTCATAATTGTCAGATATTTTCTTGATATTTGTGAGCCTCAAGTTCACCTTGTATACACAATCTTCAATAGTATAACTTTTTGAGAAAGTCTCCTTTGTTCGAATAGCCTTCTTGCGTTTCATAGTACTCGATCCCATGTGACTCAAACCATACTTATTGCCTGTATGACCACATGTCAGCTTCAGCGATAAGATTGCATGTTCCACATTAACGTAAGCAAGCCATAATACCATATCAGATCTTGTCTTCGGCTTTTTTTTTGAGAGATGCTCATCGAGAAAATGAGTTGCTTTATCAATTAGATATGTCACCCCTCCATCCTTTCTTGTAGGCAATAAAAACACCTAAACCAACCGTATGTTTTCGATTATTTATATCCCTATTATTCTCTTTTTTACATCTTGACTCGAACCTACTATACTACCCAAAAGTTACTCCTCATGAGAATTCATACATGTATAGGTCAAGTTATCTTCGATATGAGGATTTTTGTTCTAGTAAAATTGCAATTGGTAGATTAGAGGAACGTATGACTTTAATAGCTTCTATATTAAGTATTGAGAATTGAAAGCCAAATCTCCTTACTACATAGAACTTAGTAGCATGAATGATTTTGGGAGGTTTGTGTGTGCACTTGAGCGCACTCCTCTGCCTACTTTCTCATTGTCTCTGAATTCAGATCAAATCCTAGCAGTTCAAGCAGATATTGTGAACGAAAGACCCGTTATCTATTTTGTAAAAAATACCATTGCAAAACTAGGGCAATATCTTGCATACAGAATTACAGGAGGTTTAGAGGAGATAACAATTGTTGATTCAGTAGGCAATCCGAGCTTCGTCTATTCACCTATTATTAATGTAGACAAATTCCCTGCAAGCATGTTGAAGAATTCTAGAATAAGTAACAAATCAGGATATACCGCTATAAAGTTAATGGATATTTACAGTTTGGCAAAAGTTGCAGCATATAAAACAATGTATGACGAACCTCCTTTACCCCTATTTCTATATTCCAAAAACGAGACTGTTGATACTAATCTTGATGTTATCCATCCCCCATTTGTCATGGGGGCTACGATAAATCTTACAGAATCAGACTCTCTATCTTATTTTTACTATATACTATTGAATGAAGAACCTAAATACGCTTATATCAGATTCTCAAGCCAGAGTCCTGAACAGCCATCCTTTTCCAACAGAATAGATGAACATGGCTACATCTATCTCAAATTAATACGACTTGCACGAGCACATCCGTTAGTGGGCTCGTATGAGTAGAGTTTCAGGTTTGCCTTCCTTTAGAAAGAGGATTAAAAGAAGTTCAAGGCTAAAGAATAGTCGAATAATATTGTCACTCGACCTACCTCCTATGCCGGAGCTAAAAAAATTTGCTTTAATGTCAATCAGCCACCTTCAACAACACATTTGCGCTATCAAGGTAAATTTTCATCTCATTTTGCCATTTTCAAAATCAGATCTAACAGAGTCTTAATTATTTAGCTCACTCCTATGGATTAGAATCTATTGCTGACATAAAACTAAATGATATTGCCAGCACCAATCAGATTGCTATCCAGCATCTCTTAGAGATGGGGTTTGACTCAGTCATTGTTAACCCCTTCATGGGCAAGGATTCTTTGAAATCAGCAGTAGAGCAAACTCATGAAAAGAATTGTGGCGTGATCGCATTGGTCTACATGAGCCATCCTGGAGCACGGGAATGTTATGGAGCAGATATCATATATGGCAAGAAAAACAGAACCATTAGCATGTACAAGTTGTTCCATAATATGGCCATTGACGCCGGAGTCGATGGAATAGTAGTGGGTGCAACACATATTGATGTTATAAAAGATATTTCTAAAGTCAAGAGAATCCCCATTTATTCTCCGGGGGTAGGAGCCCAGGGCGGTGATATATGTCTCACGAAAAAGCACGGTGCTGACTTTTTCATCGTTGGTCGTTCTATAATAACATCAGGCAACCCTCTTAAAGCGGTCAGAAAATATCAACGACTAACCTCGTCAATGTGAGTTTTCATACAAACCATAAGAATGAGGTATTATGGTAATATAGATCCGAGCATTGCATGCAGAAGCATTATATCAAAAATTATTGCAGATACTTGACTTTCAAGAAATTCTGTGCCTGCACCAAAATATCTTTTGCACTTTTATAAGTTAATTTGGCCAAAGCGTTGTCATAGTCGTTCCACAAATATGCGATATGTTCGTTTGATAGAATTACTTTTTGAGAGTCGGTTTTAGCAAGGAAAAATACGACCTCTTTGTGCACTAATTCTGCTCGCGTCTGTAATAATATTCTACTTTCCCTTTAAATCCGTCTAAAAATTCAACATTTTCGATGCCAGTTTCCTCACGTATTTCGCGACATGCGGCTTGGGATTCATCCTCGCTATCCTCAATATTGCCTTTAGAAAAATCCCAATGTCCAGCACTATATTGCAAAAGCAAATAGCTTATACTCTTTGTCTCTTTTATCGAGAAAATTACTGCTCCAGCAGATCTTTCCATCAACTTCTGGGCGTATTAGTCTCTAGTCTCTAGTAACTCTTTCTAATAATCGTGTTAGTTATTGCACTTCGCCTTAGCACTTTAACGTAAATCCTGATAATTACAACCTATTTACTGATTCATTTTTTTAAGATTATACGATATTCCATGCAAATCGCTCTTCTATTAAGCTGTCAAAAATTCTGTGACTATGATTTCATTTCCCAAATCTCCTTAATCTGTATTGGTAAGTTCTAATTGCTCTTAAAAGGTCTATTTTTCTAAATTCCGGCCAGAAAACATCCATAAAAACTAGTTCACTGTATGCACTTTGCCATAAAAGAAATCCGCTGAGCCTTTTTTCCCCGGATGTTCTCAATATTAGGTCGGGCTCAGGTTGGGGAAGATGAGAAGTATACAAGTACGATTCGATAACCTTTTCATCAATATCTTCGACGTTTATCTGTCCTGTCTTGGCGCTTAATGCTATTTGTCTTATGGCGTCAATTAGCTCTTCCTGCCCTCCGTATGCAACTGCGATATTTAGAAACATTGAGCTATACTTTGCGGTCTCTTTCTCTAGCTTCAAAAGAATCTTCTGTAATTGGTCAGGAAGTAGTCGTACGTTGCCTATTGCCTTAATCTTCATTCGTCGTTTGTGAATTCGAGAATCCGCATAAAGTCTTTCTAGTTTTTGCTGAAGGAGTTCGTAAATATTGTTTAACTCATCATCCGATCTATCTAAATTCTCAGTAGACAAGACGTATAATGTAGTAATTCTTATCCCAAGATCATGAATCCAATTTAAGAGTTCTTCTGCTCTGTCAGCTCCTTTGAAATGCCCACTCTTCATTCCAACTAAACCGTACCTGGCCCATCTCCTATTACCGTCCAAAATAATCGCAATATGATTTGGAAGGGGTCTCTCTAAGATTTTTGATTCAAGTCTCTTTTCATAGAGATTATAAAGTCCACTGTGCTTAAGGATGGTGTCAGCGATGGCCTTCTTTGGAATGTCCTGTATCCACATGAATTACTAATGTATCAGCGGCAGAAGGACGATTTTATTTTTTGTAGTATATCGTATTAGGTCATTAAAATTCGAGTCAAATTGGATCAATGTCTAAGAACCTCACCACCTTTCCTATTCCTGAAGTATTGGAATAGAAAGGTTGCGACTATCAGCGTTATAGCTAAGCCTATGAAAAGCGAAGATATCAGTGTAAATGGATTGGTTCCTTCAGTCAGAACAGAAGTGAATTGCAAAATAGGGATATAAAGTAAAGCAAGTACGACTAGACGCAGAATATCAGACATAGCCCTAACGCTCCCTTTGAACCAATTACTCAGAAGCGAGCCTATCAATATTGTTCCGATGCCTATCCACATTAGTGCAATGGTACCATGGACGAAATTTCCAATTATGACCCGATTTGTAATTATATCGATAAAGTTCATATCTTTTTGAATTAGGACTTCACCTGGAATGTTTGATAATCCATTTACTATCGATACTAAAATTATCAATACACCCGCAAATACTGAAAATATTCTAATGAATCCGGTAGGAGTGGGTCTTCCAAGTGAACCCAACGATTTATCAATATCAAATGCTCTAATAATAAACGCCCCTCCGAGTATACTCATAACGAGCGCCAAGGCTTCTCTTGTAAGACCTAAAACTGTTGCAAGTCCACTGACTACCAGCAATGCTCCTGGAACTCCGAGAAAAAATTTAGAATATCGAGGATCATACACCAACATTTTGATGTATCTTCCAAGAACTGCGTATGAATATTCGACGCTTCTGCTATGTTTAATAATTATTCGTTGCACTGATATAACCGGTATCATAGTCTGAATAACTGGCACAACTGCCTCATCATCCTCCCCGTCAGAAATAATTGCTGCTGCATCAGCATGAAATCTATTGAGCACATGGTTGAGTTCGATACCAATCTTTTCATCGGCTTCAATTCCTCGATCACTCTTTCCGGCGACGAGGGCCACTTCGGAATCATAGCCCTTTGATACAAGTTTTTCATAAGCCTTTACTGCCCCAAATATTGCATTGGCGTCTGGGTCTTCAGGGTCTTCAATCGCCAGTCTTAATCCTGCCTCAACACAATGATCTCTTCCCATAATAGGAGTCTTCACACCGCCCTTGGAACCGATGTCATCATCTCTATCTATGCACAATACTAGAATTCTATTACGACTATCAGTTCTGGTAGCTACGCTGTTGCCCGGTGGAAACCTTTTTTCAAGATCATTAAGGTCTGACTGACTGAATGTCATCTATCTTAGACACGTTAGTTTAGCATACATCTTAATTAATTTATCAATGTTTTTTAATGTTGTTCTCTTCCCAAAGCTTCATTTTATCCAACTTATTTTTCCTTCTTGCTTCTTGGAGCATGGTATAGACAGTTTTATGCGCACTGCCTTTCAAAATCATAAGGACAGCATCGTTAGCAAGTCTAATTTCTTCAAAGGCCCCAATGAGAGCAACCGTGTGTCCCGACACCGACACATATGCCCCACTCAGCTCCTCTATAGTCTTTCTCGATTTGCCCTTCTGGCCGATTATACGACCTTTTATCCTGTCCATCGCGTTCGATGATTTGCCTGCATAGTCTTTCAAGTCAATTATTTGGAATATTAATTCCTCATCACTTAATAGCCGGTAGGCTCGCTGCGGAGAAAATCCCCTTGAAATTGCTGAGATTACTTCTATCGCCTTGAAAGGCTGCATTTCAGACAATGGCTCGGAACTCAATGAAACTACAGCGTTGCCGTTCTGGCTATCAATTTCGATTTGAACTTTACATTTTTCTTCGATTTCATGTTTCACTTGACCCTCCTTTCCGATGAGCACCGCTATCCTGTCAGCCGGAATCTTTATCAGATGTTGAAAGCTCAATTTGACACCTATGAGTTCTTGTTAGTTGCCAAATTTAAATTTCCCTTTATATGTCGATAATATGGATGTGGTTTTGTGACACATCATCTACGTAAATTCAGACGTGATAAGCGCTGTACATGTGATGGCTTATATGAAACGTTTCCTTGTAGACTTGTTGACACGCTGGAGATCTCAGGTAACGTTTCAACTATTATTATAGATGCTATCATACAACGTAATTGAAAAGGCAGCTAGGTATCGCTATGAATTATTTAATAGTATTGTACTCAATAATTATCCATTCATGTATCCGACTATCAATATATGATGGTATTTTCTGAAGCAGTTGGGCAATAGTTGTAATACAGATAGAATCAGGTGAGCTTTCCACAATTAAAATTTGTAAATCATTAAAAAAGGAATTCCGGAGATACGCTTAACGCTAACTTCATTCGCTAAGCGCAAATTCAGGGCTTGAGCCACAATTCTTGCCCCAACCAAATTAGCAATAGAGCATGCTTTTAATAACCCTGTGGCTTGCTGTTCTCCAATTACTTGTTCTTGAAAATATAACTTTGAAAGGTTTATGGAAAGTTCACGGTCTTGCAATGTAATACCTACTAACTCAAGATCGCAAATACTGAGCATCACCGAACCCTGATACTTTGTGATTCTCGAAGCGTAGTTCTTCTCTAATCCTTCTTCATTCCTCTCCATTAGTAATTCCTCAATACTGTGCCCCAATCATGGATATTAAATGGTCTGCAACGCCGGTTCATAAATATCAGTTGCAGAAAATGACGATTGAATATTTAATTCGTGACTTTGTATCAAATATATTCTTGACAATTACGGTGCTCGCTTCTCTCCTCCCCATCTTTTGAAAATATCGTGTTCAATCGCAAATTGGTCTAAAACCTTTCCTACGAGATGGTCCGCAAGATCCGCTATGGTCTTTGGCTTGTGGTAAAAACCCGGCATGGCAGGTAATATTACAACCCCTATTTCACACAACTTTAACATATTCCGGAGATGAATCGCAGATAGAGGAGTCTCTCTTGGAACAAGCACCAACTTTCTTGATTCTTTGATACAAACCCCTGCTGCTCTAGATATTAGATTTTCATCATATCCGTTCGCGATACTTGAGAGGGTCTTCATGCTGCATGGTACAATCGCCATCCCGTCGGTTCGAAAGGAACCACTTGAAATAGATGCGGCCATATTGGAATTGTTATGGGTTCTTGTACTCAAAGATTTAACATAACCAACTGTCTTATCAGTCTCAATTCGAATGTTTCTTTCCCCCCAGTCACTTAATACTAAATGTGTTTCCATTCCTAACTTCTGGAGAACCTCGAGCATTCTTATTCCATACAAGACGCCTGAGCTCCCTGTTATAGCCACTATGATAGTCATCTATTCCTAGATAATGTAGTAGTAACTGCCATTAATTATCCTATTTTTATGGGGGGCTACTGTTTATTTATAAGGTGAGGCATTTTGCTGTATGCTCACAGTATTTGGAAGTATAGCCCTTGATACCACTCGGACCCCTTTCAAGACACAAACAAATATTTTAGGTGGCGCTGCTACATTTGCCTCGATTTCTTCTAGCTTTTTTACTACAACGTCGATTGTTGGAGCAATAGGTTCAGATTTTCCAGTAGGTTACAGAGAGATTCTTGACAAGCGACTAGACACAAGAGGAATCTTTAGGTACGAAAACGATTTATGCTTTCATTACGACTCTTCATTTGACTACGATCTCTCTCATCGCACGACCAACAAGACAGAGTTGAATGTTATAGCCAATTTTGAGCCTAAAATCCCACCAGAGTATGCAGACACAGATTATCTTTACCTCGCAAACAATGACCCAATACAAAATATGAGAATACTCGAATACTTCTCAGATCCCAAACTAACGATCTGTGACACCATAGAATATTGGATACTTCACAAACGCGAAGAAGTTATTAAAATGATGAGTCGAGTAGACGGAGTTATAATAAACCAGGAGGAGGCCAGATTGTTATGTGGAGAATATAATTTGGTCAAATGTGCAAAAAAAATCATGTCGTTGGGGCCAGAATTCACAGTTATTAAGAAAGGAGAAAATGGTGCGTTGTTGTTCTACGGAGATATGATATTTCCAGCGCCGGCATATCCGCTGGACGTAATCCTAGACCCCACCGGAGCAGGCGACTCCTTCGCTGGCGGTTTCATGGGTCATATAGCCCGCCAGAGAAAAAGGACAACTGATGTGATGAAGGAGGCAGTAATATATGGAAATGTAATGGGTGCATTTGCAGTTCAAGACTTTGGGGTCTCGGCCTTTCTTGGCTTGTCAAAAAGAGACATTCAGAATAGATATAAAAAGTATCGTGGTATGGTTTCGTTTGGTTAGAAATTCACCTTGGAAGAGCCCTCATCGTTAATAATGTCAAAAACCGAAGCAGATTAAGATGACAATGGCCAATGCGAGTTATTCTTTCCACTGGCATTAATATAAAAGTCCCGACAAATCTTCATTGTTGAATTGCCCAGACAGGTCATTTTACTCACGTTCCACACAAGACGTGGCAAGAGAACTCATTGGCAAGAAGCTTGTCCGTCTCACACATAACATATATAGTAAAAAACCAGAGCGGTTGGGTGGAATCATCACAGAGACAGAAGCCTATGGATTCAGCGACGATCGCGCGAGTCATGCTTACAGAGGCTTGACGGCTAGAAACATATCAATGTTCGGCGAAGTTGGAAAGGCATACGTGTATTTCGTATACGGAAACCATTTTTGCTTGAATGTTTCTGCTCACTCTGAGAAAGTAAAAGCTGGTGCTGTGTTAATTAGGGCGCTTAATCCTTGCGAAGGAATTCATACAATGGAAAGGTTAAGGAGTTTCGTAACCCTGCCTGGCCTAACTTCAGGTCCAGGAAAAATTTGTCAAGCTATGGATATCGATGATTCTCAAAATGCCTTGGACATGACAGATCTTCGAAGTGAAATCCATATAGAATTTGCAACAGAAGATGTCATAAAGGACGTCGTTGAGACAAAAAGGATAGGAATAAGGTATGCCACCAATAAGAAATGGCGATTCGTATGCAATCGAATATCACTTTAAGTAGTAAGTAGAGGTAACCTTCGCAAAGACTATAATATTTCGGACGCAGAGAGGTAAATGACTGGTGTCAATGAATCAACTCATTCTGAAAATCCAATTTGAGGTATCGACATCTTGGGAATCAGTGAAGAAATGAGTTTTACAATATCCGATGAATTACGACGCATTTCAAAAGGAGAAGTTCTTTCTGATGATTGGAGTAGGAAGATTTATTCGATGGATGCTAGCCATTTTAATCTTAGCCCTGAACTAATTCAAAAACCTTTAGACGCAGATGATGTACAAGAGATTTGTAAATTCTGTGCGGCTAAGAAAATGACTATAACAGCAAGAGGGGCTGGCACAGGTCTTCTTGGACAATCCTTGTCTTCTGGACTTATTCTCGACTTCACCGCGAATATGAATAAGATAATTGATATTGAGGACGACTATGTCACTGCACAGCCAGGAGTGATAAAAGGTGTGCTGGATAACGAATTAGGCAAAAAACGGAAGTTTTTCCCCCCTGATCCTGCAAGCAGTAACTACTGCACAATCGGAGGAATGGTTGCCAACAACTCGAGCGGCCCTCATTCTCTTGGTTTTGGGAGTACTATTGACCACATTCACGAAATTTCCGTTATTTACGCTGATGGAACCAGCGGAGTTGTTGGACATGGCGTGCGACGTGACGAGAGAATTTCTAAAATGCTTAACTTAATTTCTCCCTATTTTGATCTTATACAAAGGAAATATCCCAAGGTTAGTAAGAATGCTTGTGGATATCGTCTTGATGCAGTTCTGTCCAACCAGGGCTTCTTTCCGCAGAAAGTTTTCACTGCGTCGGAGGGAACCCTAGGGATAATAACTTCAACAAGACTAAGGATTTATGATATGCCTCTACATCGAAGCTTATTGGTTGTTGGTTTCCAAAATTTGGAATCAGCGATGCAGTCCGTTCCCTCCATATTGATATTCTTTCCCGTTGCCCTCGAAATGCTTGACAGTTCTGTAACACAAAGCGAAAAAGAAAGTCCGCACAATACCGGCTGCTTACTGTTCGTCGAGTTTTCGGGTGATGACTTGGATGAAGTTGAAAGGAAGATTTCCGCATGCACCAGTAAGCTTCGAGGCAAAAGCGAAGTTTTACATACCGCCTTCGACATTGTTAGCATTGGACGTATTTGGGAATCAAGAAAAAATGCCTTAAATAATATTATGAAATTAACTGTCGGAAGCAGGAAGCCTGTTGGACTCATAGAAGATACGGTTGTCAGTCCTTATTTGCTATTTGAATATAGCCTTTACTTGAAAAAATTATACTTAGATTACAATCTTGATTACGTCATGTATGGTCACGTAGGCAACGGGAATTTACATACGAGGCCAATTGTTGATATTTGTCGGAGATCAGAAATTGATTTATTGGAAGTCCTTGCCGACAAGGTATTCAGAAAAGTAATTGGCTATGGAGGAACCATTACGGGAGAGCATGGCGACGGCTTGGCTAGGTCAAAATACATATCTAGGGTATATGGAACCCAACTCTACTCACTATTCCAGCAAGTGAAAAAAATATTTGACCCTAATTTTAATTTGAATCCTGGAAAGAAGGTCCTTTTCGAGGAGACTACGGAAATCACCATCTAGACGTTCGGGATCCCCTTGGCCCACGGTCGTCTTAATAGGAAAAGATCTCATATTACAGCCTTCCGCAATCCTTAAGAATCAATCGTCCCTAGTTTGTTAGCGACCCTAAAAAAACAAACTATGAAATGATTTCTGCAGACTTCCTGGCCTCACTTCTTACAACCCTTCCTCGAGTAAAAAGTAATAAAAACTTCTTGAACGATATACATAGATTGCAAAGGGACATACTAATTAGAGCAGGAGCGATTTTTTCTTCATTTGGAACCGCGTTGCTAATAGTGTGTATTTTGATATTGTTGATTTTTCCGGTTGCTAAGGACTGTCCAAACGAACAAACATGTATGTTCTTTACTACGGCACCTGAACCCCTGAGTTATTTTGTTACACCGGTGCTGGTAGCGGCTGCGTTATTTATTATTTCGAGTGGGGTCATCCTCATGAGATTTGCAAGATGGTACAAGTACAAAGGTAAGCCTTTTTTTTGAAGAACAATTTTCCAAAAATGGGTTCCTCTTTCAAAACACCTTCAATGGTTTAACAACACAACTTAATCTAACAAATTTATTTAAACCAGAATACTAATGACGGAAAAGAACCCATTACCAATGGAGGTGGGGTCGAAGGGATCTGTTCTGGCAAAGCCATGCAATAGCCATTTGAACCCTTGACCCACGGGTATCTTCTAACAAATCGCCCTATCGTTATGATCTGGAGCCCGTTGCGATGCCTGGCTTCGCTACGACCCCACCATTGTTCCATTTCTGACATATGTGTATAAGTCTTACTAAGTCGAACTTTAGAAATTTTCCATAATAATGTCTGAACGTCAGTTTGCCTTGATGACAGCGAAGCAATTATTTGGCATCAAGGCGGGTGCGAACGACTTTATTTCGAACGTGGCCATTCAGGAATGACTGTACACCAAGTGAGGGGAAGACGAGTTATATCGTGTCCGTGATGTATGTGTTTCTATGGTTTCAAAATTAATATCGGCTTCTGCAAAATACTCAACGAATAAGGTTAACCTAATTTGGAATGACATGGGAACTTTGGTTGCACTAAAGAAAATTTCTAGAAAAAGATAAATAATTTTAATGGATACTGAAGGTATTGACAGGAGAGACTCAGCTTCGCGCCCGAAGGACACGGATAAAAATATTAAAAGCAATAGCGGGATTAAATCGTTCCGCAGGCTTCTCTGAGATTAGAAATGCGACTGGATTATCAACGGGATCTATTTACTATCATTTAGAAAGAATGAATAAATATGTTGCCAAAGATTTGAAACAATACAAGCTAACTGACGAGGGATTGCGGCTTTTGGACGAGATTGGTGTGAAATCAGTTATTTCAGGTCACTAGTTTGATCCGTCCATGGCATCTCCGTAATGTAGTCAATAATCTGTTATCCAATGGCGGGCCTCGATAATGACTTTCCTCGAGTATATAGTGTTCTTGTTAGAACGTAATCGGATTTAAATGCAAGGCAGTCGATTAGTCGTCCTGTTTGTTGTACCAGTATTCTTCTCTATAGAATTATATTATACAAACGTGAAAATTCCAAGCCTATTAATAATGAACCCTGATTACTGGAATTATCATTAGGCGCCGTGGGTTATAATATAATACTTGAAATTATGAATGATTTAACTTGGCAGAGGGAAATAATACGGAAATTGAGCACAAGAAATTGTTAAAAGACAGCTACAGGAGACCCATCGAAAGAGAAGGACTGGTTACCAAAAAAATTCTAGAGTCTCTTCCTCCTGAAGCTCAGATCACGAATGCCAGGTTCGAGGGTCCCAATATTGCCCTTTATACAAAGAACCCCAAATTTTCATTAACAGAACTAACCTATCATTTGTCCTCCCTATCAAGATCTCTCAAAAAAAGGTTTGTTGTCCGTACTGATCCATCCATTCGTATGCCAGAGGATGAGACGAGAGAAGCAATCTCGAAGCTATTACCTAAGGAAATTGTTATTTCAGCTGTCTTTTGCGATGAAGCAACAGGAGAGGTAGTATTAGAGGTGAATAGACCAGAAGTTATAGATGCAGAAATGGTAATACAGATAGCTCAGTCCACTGGCTGGATTTCGCATACTAGGCTTTCCCCACACATTCCATCAACTAGCATTAGCACCATACATTCTACTTTGAAAGGCTCTGCAAAAGAAAGAACTAACTTTCTTCAAGAACTCGGAAAAAAAATCTTCCGTCCTCCGCTATTGATTCGACACAGAAATACAGACACTTATTCGTCGGGAGGTGATTCCTTTAATCAGAATTCGAAGTTCGCAAAGGTAAACGAGGGTAAGATTGGATACAGACATTATAGCAGGGAAGAAGTTATCCTGTTTTGTCTTGGTGGGGTTAAGCAGGTAGGAAGATCATGCTTTATTGTCATGACCCCGGAGAGTAAAGTTATGTTAGATTGTGGAATAAACCCTGGCGAGCCTGAGCCATTAAGTGCGTTCCCCCGGTTAGACTGGTTTAACTTTAATTTTGATGAATTAGATGCTGTCGTTATCAGCCACGCGCATATTGACCACCAGGGATTTCTCCCAACTTTGTTCAAGCATGGCTATAACGGTCCAGTTTATTGTACTGAGCCTACTTTACCCCTAATGACGCTCCTCCAGATGGACTCCGTTAAAATTGCAAAAAGTAACGGCACGTATTTACCTTATGAAATTCGAGACATATATGAAGTCATTAAGCATTGTATTACAATCCCGTATGGCAAGCCTACAGACATTTCCCCCGATATTACCATCACATTAAATAATGCAGGACATATAATGGGGAGCGCAACAGTTCATCTAAATATTTCAGGGGTACACAATATCTTATATTCCGGAGACTACAAGTATTCCAGAACACAACTACTCGATGGCGCGATGTCTATATATCCGAGGGTAGAAACGCTCATTACTGAAAGCACATATGGAAATATCACTGATGTAATGCCAGAACAAGCTGTAGTTTATCGTACATTTACAGACAGTATCAATAAAACGTTAACTGGAGGAGGAAAGGTCTTGATACCAGTACCTGCAGTTGGCAGAGCACAAGAAATAATGCTAGTAATCGACAGGGAGATGCGTGAAGGAAGATTGATGGAATCGCCTATTTACATCGAAGGCATGATCTCAGAAGCCAGTGCAGTCCATATGTCGTATGCGCATTATCTCGGTTATGACGTGAGAAAGTCTGTATCACACGGCATTAATCCATTTCAATCAGAATATTTCACAGTAGTTAGCGGTCCTGGTAAGAGGGCAGACGTTTTAAATGATCCAGATCCATCAATCATAATGGCGACCTCGGGCATGCTAGAAGGTGGACCATCAGTAGAATACTTCAAAGAAATTGCTCCATCCGATAAGAACAGAATCATGTTCGTTTCATATCAGATTAATGGGACGCTTGGCAGACGAGTTCTCGATGGAACAATGAATGAGGTTAGTATGCTAGATAAAAACGGAAAACTCAAAGTTATCCCTGTCAGATCTGAAACTAACAGAATTGACGGTTTTAGTGGACACAGCGATTTCAACCAGATAATGAGTTTTGTGTCACGAGTAAAACCAAAGCGAGTGTTGGTTAATCATGGAGAAAGATCCAAATCAGAATCAGTTGCCAGCGCTTTACACTATCGATATAAGATAAGGTCAAGTGTTCCTGATAACAGAGAAATTGTAAGGTTACGGTAAAAAATTTGGTATTGTTTCCATATCTTTTTAGCCATGTTTAGGATATAGGAAAGAATGGAAGGAAATTGGCTATAAGATATCGATGCATTAATTGTAATATTGTACTTAGCGGGGAGGGTGCTTCACGTCATTACCTTGCGTATCCCTCGCACAAACTTGAGAAGCTACCTCCGCCAATAAAGTCTGTAAGGAATACGGACATGCGATAGTTGATTTATTCCCTGATACTTTTCAAGCTCGATACAAGTTGGCAGAGCATCGATCTGGTATTTTGTATTCAACATACTTATGGAGTTTGCAGCTCTTACAGGGACGTTTCCGGATTTTTAACCTGTGTACACCTCTTTTATCATGTTGGGTAAATTTCTCCGGACACTGTTATTCTTGCTAACATTACGATTGAATTTATTGTTTTTTAAAGCCTTTCCTGATTTTTACTGCTCGAACGCTTTCTTTATTGAACGCATGACTTTTTGAGCCTTAACGGTTTAGTACCATATCCCGAAACTGGACCCTGAATGTTTTTATCGATACGATGTGCTTAACCTAACCCGTCCATCATAATTGGTAAATATCCAAGAATCAACTATTTCGCTGATTTGCAAAGTGATCCTGCTCTTTAATATCAATTTTTCACGCTCTCCTGTTTCCTGAATTGTATTATGTATTGTATTTCATTTTAGAAAAAGTAAATTGAATATTTTTATGGCTGGCAAGAATTCCAATCCAGAATTGCATAGCCATTAATATTATTAGGACGCAGGACTGCCATTTCAGTTGACATATAAATTGTACGTTTCTAGTAATATCCACAGATATTCTCAACGATTCTCAGATGTGCTTGTTTGCTCTGAACTTGGCATTGAATAGATCCATAAGGATATCGATTATCGAACCGTGTTAGTGAAAATCAGGCGTAGGAATCCATCGGTATTGTTTGCCGCTAGCAGGATAACAGATTAGTACTTTTTATCATCGTATTTCATTTGATTAGCCCGCAGGATAGAAATCCCACCTAATACCCCTAAAGATCTACAATGTTTCAATACTGCTTCATCGCCAATAAGAATTCAAAATTCGTTCCGCTTCCAATTACTTATCATAGAGGACGTCGAAAATTAATTTGGTTGATACGAAGAGTAACGTCACTGAAAGAAGAATTCGTAATAATCGCTCTTTTAAGTAAGCTGAAAGTTCGGCCCCTATTGCACCACCTGCAAAAGCCCCACTAGCCAAAGAAAGAGCATACACGTAATGAGGATGACCGAGCATGATATGAATAGCTAACCCGGTTATAGCACTGATCATGATAATAAATTGGGAGGCAGGCGCTGCTTTGTACATTTTCATACGCATCAATATTAGTAATATGGGAACAAAAATTATTCCGCCACCAACTCCAAATAAACTTGACACTACTCCTGCAGCAAATGCACAACAATATAACAGTGGATAGGGGTTTAGTCGAGGTTTTTTTTCCGCTATACTGTGTTTCATTCGACTACTTAATAAAATGTAGCCTACTGCAATAATCAATAAAATAGAAAAGAACAATTTGAAATAGTCTACAGAAATCATGGTTGAAAGATAAGCGCCTAGCACTGCACCCGGTATCGATAGGACTGCCAACTTGGATGCAATAGCATATTTTATTCTTCTTTGCCGCGCATATGAAGTTACAGATGAAATACTAGTAAATGCTACGGCAACTAGACTGGTGCTCGCGACCTGAGTTGGAGGGAGACCCATGAGAGTCAAAATGGGAGTGAAAATTATCCCGCCTCCTACTCCGATTATAGAACCAACTACTCCTCCTCCAATCCCTATAGCGACCAACATCACGATGTAGGTTATGTCAAACATACGCGTGCCAGTATTATCAAGGAAACAATTAACATATTAAACTGTATGATGGCTTTGACATGTCAAATTATGAATCCAAATTTACCCTATCAGACGATCGAATACACGAAGAAGGCAAGTAGACAGAACTTTAGACCGCTCAGAAATGATGCGCTGCTGCTTTTATATATTCCTTGAAGTTTCATCTTGTCGTCATAGGATGGCAATTGACACCGGTGATACCACTTGGATACTTATTTCCACAGGCTTAGTAATGCTTATGACACCAGCTTTGGGTTTCTTTGAGGCTGGCCTAATTCGAAGCAAGAACGCACTTTCTGTCATAGTTCAAACGTTTGCCGGAATTGCAATCCTTTCAACATTGTGGTTTATTCTTGGTTTTTCATTGGTTTTTGCCCCCTCTCAGGGAGGAATTATCGGTGGCTATCACTGGCTATTTTTTAATGATGTCCCGATGAACGAGTCATTAGACTATGCGCCTACAATTCCCGGTGTGAGTTTCGCGTCCTTCCAAATGATGTTTGCAGTTATTACACCACTTCTTATTACCGGGGCTTTTGCGGAAAGAATGAAATGGTCTTCATTTTTCGTATTTATTATAGCCTGGAGCATCTTCATCTATTATCCACTAGCGCATTGGATATGGGGACGGGGCTGGTTGGCAGATCTTGGAGTTTTTGATTTTGCTGGAGGAATTGTAATTCATACTAGTGCGGGGTTAGGCTCGTTAGCAGCGGCATTAGTACTTGGGCGCAGGAGAAACTTTGGGCCAGATATTATGGTACCGCACAATATACCCCTTGCCGTTTTGGGAGCATCCTTGTTGTGGATAGGATGGTTTGGATTCAATGCCGGCAGTGCCTTGGCCTCTGGAGCGCTTGCAGCTAATACTTTACTAGTAACCCATATTGCTTCTGCAACATCTGCCATAGTATGGATTTTACTTTCATGGAAGAGAGCTGGAAAACCGTCTACGACAGCAGCTATTAATGGTGCCGTTGCGGGTCTAGCTGGTGTCACCCCCGCATCGGGATTCATAACGGCACAAAGTTCATTTTTTTTGGGAATTGTATTGGGTTTTGCGTCATATTATGGCATATTATTGCTAAAAGAGCGTTTGAAAATAGATGATGCTTTGGATGTAAGTTCTGTTCATGGTATAACTGGAATAATAGGTTCAATCGCAATAGGCTTAATCGCCACTACGGTTGTCAACCCTTCAGGACCTAGATGGCCTATTGTCTGGTAATGCTATGCAACTAGCAATTCAAGCTCTTGGGGTAGCCGTGGCTCGCTATCCTTGGATTTGTTGGAACAACGGTCATCATGAAGATTATTGATAAGACAATAGGTCTAAAAGTTCAAAGCGAAGAGGAAGAAATTGGTCTCGATATAACACAGCATGCGGAGAGGGCGTACGTAGATTAGATAGAGTTCTAAAGTATTTTCTTGTCCAGATGAATTAACATGTATTAACTATTCCTTTCATCAGAGCCATCACAATAAAAAAAGCCTGGATTTGAAAACCACGTGAACGTGTTCGGGAATTAAACGAAATACTCCATAACTATAAGGTAGGAGGAATGACAATGTAGTATATAAAGGGGTGTGATGCCGTATAAGCCAAGAAGAACCAGTGGTGGTAGAAGGGCTCGTGAGATATATCCTAGAATATATATCTAGTTGTTTTTGATGTCGCCCGAGCATACGATATCAACATAAAACATGCGAGTTTGCTTTGTGAGAAATTAGAAATAGCAGACTTAGATTATTTCTCATACATATATCTCTAGAAGGAATAGATCGAACTGACAGCGCTCTTGTCTCCTGACACATTTTGAATATCCAGCCACCCGAGAACAGGAAACGATCTAGAATTTAAATATGTCACAGGAACAACCACATCACAATTCAAATTGCGGTTAATAATCATCGGATTTGGGGTTGTAGGACAGAGTTTTGTAAAACTCATACTCTCTCGCGCAGCGGATTTATACAACACGTATGGAATAAATCCGCGGGTGGTAGCGTGTGTCGATAGAGGAGGAGCTGTAGTTTCTCCAACTGGAATCGACCTTCAAAAATTATTGGAGATTAAAAGGATTAAAGGTACGGTGGGGGCCTACAATTCCGAAGGAAACACATTGGAAGGTAACAGCATCGTGGAACAAATCGATGCCGAAGTTCTACTCGAGCTCACTCCTACCAATTTACAAAATGGAGAACCCGGCATTTCCAACATAGTATTAGCCATGAGATCCGGAAAACATGTCATCACAGTTAATAAAGGACCTCTCGCATTGGCCTTTCCATCGCTGATGGAGCTTGCAAGCTACAATAATGTGATGCTACGTTTCAGTGGTACCGTCGGAGGAGGAACTCCCATCCTAGAATTTGCAAAAAGATGTCTCAAGGGCGACAGAATTCTATCTTTCAAGGGAATACTTAACGGTACCACTAACTATATCTTGACAAGAATGGAGGAGAGTTTAACCTTCGAAGATGCATTGAAGGATGCTCAGCATAAGGGGTTTGCAGAAGCTATTCCTCAATTAGACATTGATGGATACGATGCTGCAGCTAAGGTTTCAATAATCGCGAATTGGGTTATGGGGATGAAGAAAACAATCTATGACGTAGAAAGGACTGGAATTGCTGGAGTTACCCTTAAAGATATACGAGAAGCCCAGAAAAGAAATTGTTCAATAAAGTTGGTTGGAACAGCAGAAAACAAGAAACTTGTTGTGAAACCCACCGAGGTGTCTAAGTTGGATCCGATATGTGTGAACGGAACTCTAAATGCAGTGACATTTTCATCTGAACACTCTGGGCAACAGACAATTATTGGACGAGGAGCAGGGGGAATGGAAACCGCTAGTGCTGTGTTACGTGATTTAATAGAAATTAAAAATACAATCTATGAAAGATAATACATTTTTTATGGAATATTAATTGTGGTGCCGCAGCAGTGCCTTATCTTGCTACCTTACTTATTTTAAGTCAACTCTTATCAGTTTATTTTGAGGAATATTTTGCCTTAGGAACATTAAAAGCATGCCCCGACCGTTCGGGTTACAATTATTCAGTTTAAATCTAGAATCTCTAACTAAATCAGCGAAATACCTCCACTGTGTTACATGATGGAATAAAACAAAATTTTAAGAGGTATAGCGAATCTTATGCCCTAGTCTTTTTCAGCGAAAAGAGCAAACGATAACATACTCAACTTTGTTTTAGGAATAAATAGTGGAACTTGGTCTACAACAGTTGAAGTGAGAAGTAGATGCAAATTCAGAAGTATCTCAACAAGTGGGTTAAAAGAACAACGCAAAATAGAAAACTGATTGATGTTAAGGCAAGTTATAAAAGGTATTCAATATATGGACTGATAAATGACAAAAGGCCTCAGACTCATTGACGATAATACTAGTGACCATTTAACTGATCCGATCAATGGCGTTCTAGTTGGGAATAGAATAATTATCTGGAATATAGACAGTTCTCGTATATTATTTGGAAGTGGGTATTTCGGCAAACCCTTGGGTATAGCGAAACCGAAAGGGACACAGTTTGATCATCCGCTTGTTCTAGATCTGGTTGAAGGATACTATCTAACTCTGAAATCGAAATTGAAATTATGTACTATAGATGGAAGTCCGATAACCGTTTCTAATATTAAATCCATATGTAAGAAGCAATATAATGAGTTCGATTCAAAATATTTGGTTTTCCAAGATCTGCGAGATAAGGGGTATATAGTTTCACCTGGCATCAAGTTCGGTTGCGACTTTGCAGTCTACGAGCAAGGCCCTGGTATTGACCACGCCCCGTACTTAGTTCAAGTATCTAAACCGGGCTCCGACATAACTGCGACGGGAATCGTGCTAGCAGGTAGGCTGGCAACAACGGTCAAGAAACAGTTTATCGTGGCAATTCCTAAAACAAATGAGAAGAAGGTTGAATTCATCGGATTTGATTGGTGGCGAGCATGAGTCGGAAATCCTATCTACACAGCAGGTCTCTTCCATGCTGTTCAATAACTGCTGCAGCGGAATCCTTATTTTGTGGAAGATCAAACCCAACAAAGTTTTCTCCGGAAATCGTCAAAATCGTAGTGAATTTATTGGAGCCTTGGCATAGCCATCCTTTATATCTAATTGAATTTTTCACTATGTCAATAATGCTTGGTTTCTTTTCACCTACTTCTTCGTAACATGAGAGTATCTCCCCGAGCTTTACCTCTAATTTCTGGTTAAATTTTGTCAGAAAATAAACAAACACTGCCGTTTTTTCATAATGGCTAACTGGTCTCTTTTGGTCGTAAAATTCCCTCAATCCGATTTTATTGTCGTTTCCTTTCAAGTCTACTGGTAAAGGACTAAGACTTGCTTGCTGCCTGTTTAAATGTTTATTGCTCGTCTTCATTGAATGTGATGTGGCTAGAGTCGTAAATTCTTGTTGCTGAACATTTCGTTTTGGAAAAAATATTCCATCAGTATTTCTCACATTATCAATCCTTCTTGCTACGACATCTTGTATCGCAGACTTGCATATTTCTTCGAATTTCTCCAGGTGCCTCTCAACAAACGTATCGTTGCCTTCAATCTCCACTATACCTTCCTTAATATTTATCTTGAACTTGGCTTCAGAGGGGCTCACTTGTTTAGCCACACTTCAGACTCTAATTAACTTGTCGGTACAATACCGTATTTTGCGTGGGAGACAAGTTTTGTAATTGGTGACTGAATAGGATCGCATGAAGCGGTGATCAACGTTTGAACGGCATTTTAATGAGACACTAGGTTTGTGTTATCTTTTTCTTTGATACGACGAAGTGACCCTAAATTATCCGATGCAAGTTGGCCCCAAAATTCCTTCAAGCTCGAGCACCGGTCCGGTGGTCGGGCTGAATGTTTTCCAAATTCACAAAGGCATGTTCTAGAGAAATAATAAAACGTAGTATTACTAAAAGATACAATATGATTTGGGTTGTTTCGGTTGGCTCAAAAGTTAACTTTAATAACGCACGAAATCTTCATATGTCATGGAAAAGCAAGCTCTTCGAATCATCTTTAAAAGTTTCTAACAAGGTTGCTCTAATTACTGGTAGCGGCACGGGCATTGGCCAGTCAATCGCTAAAAGGTTTGCTGAAAATGGTGCAAATATTATTATCATGGGAAGGAGAAAGGGGCCACTCGAACAAACCACAACAATTTTGAATAACATTATTTCAAATAATGGGTCCACTGCGAGAGTGCGCTCTTTTTCAGGCATTGACGTATCAGATGAATCCGGAATCGATGATATGTTAAAAAAGATAGCCGAAGAGTTTGGTAAAATAGATTTCGTGATAAATAACGCAGGTGTATCAGGCCCAGTAAAAACATTTACTAACGCTGATTTTGGAGAGTTTAAAGATTGTGTGGCTATTCACCTAACCGGTACTTTTTGGACGTCCCGACAATGTTTACAGTTGATGGAAGATGGTGCTAAGATAATTACCATATCTACATTCTTTACTGAAGAAAATCGTTACGAGCAGAGACCTTATAGGTTTAGAACACCCTACACAGCTGCTCAGGGTGCAAAAAATAGGCTTGCTGAAGCCTTAGCATGGGAGCTCAAAGAGAAAGGCATTCGATCTATAGCGACTAATCCAGGACCTGTTCATTCTGACAGGATATACAAAACTGTCTATCCCAAGGCCGCAGCAGAGTTCTTGAGAATAAGTGGATATTCAGAGCTTTCTTCTTCTCAAATAGATTCTGCATGCGCCAAACTACTACCACTGCTTGGGGAAGATGAGGCCATTATGACTGCCGAAATAAGAAAGGTCGCAGAGCAAATAGGACAAACAGGACAGAATAGGTCTGCGACAGATACCACTCGCCTTATTCAAACATTATCCGAACTGATGAGTAAGGTCCAAGAAATAGCAGAGAAGATTCAAAATAATACTAGAAATATGATTGTGGATGGGGAATTCCTAGCCCAAGATGACGTTGCAGATGTAGTATTGAATTTGTGTGATGACAAGTTGAGCAAGCTTATTAATGGAAGGATTGTCCCTAGCGATCGCGTCTTTTATCCAGTCAGACCTATGATCAGAACAAGTCTTGACAATAAAGCCTTCCCTGCACAAGTTGATGAAAAAGTAGTAATTCTTATAGCAAATCCATTTACTAGACAAGATTTAAATCAATTACATACTATCGCAAAAGGATTGCGATTAGAAGGCCTAAAAGGTTTAACTATATTTATTCGAAAACGGCCAGAATCCAAGGAACTGGAGGATTTTTCTTATAAGGTGTTTGATTTGTCTGACGAAGGACAGGTAAGAATTCAATTTGAAGCTGTTAGAAAAAAATTCGGAGTTATAGATGCGGTGATATATCTGACCGGAGACTACGACTATAACCGATCTATTCTTTCTCTTTCCAGAAAAGAATGGGATTCTCTTGTAGACCAATTCATTAATGTTCCAGCATTAATCTCTAAGGAGTCAGTAAATGCAATGTGTCCAGACGCTGTACTGGAACCTGTCAAATACAAGAACTCTGATGGAAAAATTATTTTAGTGGGTCCACAAAGTCCAGCGGGAAAGAAAATCTCAGGGCTTCTGCGAGCAAGATCGGAAATCTTTAGAGGTGCATTGAGACCATATGCTGCTACAGTTAACCAAGAACTCGTTGAGGTATTAGGTTCACGCATTCGATTGTTCTTAATGCTTCCAGGGAATTTAGAGGGATCTGGGTCGGATACCCAAAGGCTTTCTAGATCTGTAATGCAAATAATCTCAAATATGGTTGGAAATAATAGCGACACGATCTTTTATGTTGATGAAGTGAGGACATAAAGGTCATCCAACCTACGAATCCCATATATTATGGTAAATCGAAATTGAGTAGCCTTATAAATTGGTGCTGGGTCCAGGATCCAGTTGTATTATAAGTCCCCATTGTGTGCATCTAATTTTTGGTGGCATAACAAGTTATGTCGCCAACAATAATTCATTTTCAAGATTACACTGACTAATGTATAACCAATAATCCGATCCAAGATTCAGTCTTTGGGCTGAGCCAAACAAATTCTATAAATTAGTTAACCACGTCTAGCCTGTTGCTTCGCCAGCAATGCTCTCTTTTGGCTGACCGTCGATAATTTCGGCGGTGGCGAATCTGTTGCCTACTTGTACAATCCGGATCTTGGCATTTTGGCCAACCTTTCCTTCCTTTACAAAAATCACAAATCCCTGTATTCTTGCTATTCCTTCGCCCTTTCTACTTATTTCGGTTATTTGCACATCATATTCCTTTCCTGTTTCTACAGGTTTTGGGCCGAAGTTATCATTTCTTCTGTATCCTCCATCACTCATTCTTAATACCTTGATCCAAGGAAAAACAAAACCCCATATAAACTGTCAAAGGAAGAGCACTCATTAAAAGGATCAGATTGCACTATCAATCATGTTCCTATTCTGATGTTATCATCACAAATTCTGCGAAGACATTCAATGGCAGACAATGAAGCCAAAAAGCTTGTCCTAGGATTATGACGGCTCGGAATATTACTAACCACTATCGTAATTTCTCCGAACCTACCTTTGGCAATAATCTCGTGTTCATTTCGATTTGTGTGAGGATCTGCGATAACTCTAACTCTGGTTCTCCTTGTTCCAAGCCCCGCCAAGCCAAGTATCACCGCGACGTTTATATTTGTCGGGAACATCTTGACAGCCGCCGCTGCGTTTCCATCATATAGTAATGTTCTTTTCCTTATGTTTTCAGATTTGATATTACTTAGGTTGAAAAATGGAGCGCTCGCAAGCGCCTTGGGGTTTTTCGTGGTTGTGAGCATCACAGAATCAAGAAGGTGCTTTGCGCTGCATATCGCATCGATCCCAGCAATTGCGCCGGTCGGAATATAGATACGACTATCATGTTTTATGGTAGCAGAATACAACTCCTTTAGCAATTTAGAGTTGGACAAGGCACCTGTACTCATTATCATAAGACTCTTATTGGATGAAACTATTTTTTTAGCAAATTTCTTGACTGCTGATTGTGAAGCTGCTTCAACTATAATGTCTGCTTTTTTATATGACGACGAGGATATCAGCTGAGAAAATTTTGAAAAGGTGGACGGATCATTGTTGTGCAGCTTATCTCTCAAAATTAAGGAGGCATTTATGATAGTGTCATACAGAAAAACTATCACAGCATTCTTAATGTGAGACTTATCTATTGCCAGAGCCAGCTCACTGCCAATTGTCCCGCAACCTATCACTCCAATTCTCTTTTGCATTTGTGGTTCATATTCCTCGAACTACAATAGTCTCATATTTGAGAGAATCATGGATCTGAGGGTTTCGATCCTCGATCTAATCCAGTTGGTTTCTTGCCAAAAAAATACTAGAATCCAATCACTTCATCGTCTTCCCGTCCGCTCAGGTTTTCTTTGACCAGGAGATCTCCTTTTTTCAAATCGTTTAATGAAATTATTTCTGTTACGCACCCTCGAAATCTGACTGATCCTTTCTCTGCCCTCAATTTTTGGCGTCTGACCTCGAACTTTTCCGGCTTTTGTAAGGGAGCCATGTGTTGGCATAAGATCGCTTAATTTAAGCCTAATATATATGTGGTCGACGATATCTCATGTTATTCCTAATTGCCAACTGGCAATACTTGCCGCACTATGCAATTGTGAGGCAAGGTTAACCTCGATTATACTACTTTAAATGTCTTGTAACAGTGCTATATTCATCCGATGTCAGAGTCTACTTCATTTATCAAAGATAGAATATCTAATATAAAGAAAGAAAAAAAGGCAGTAATTCTGGCACATAACTATCAACTACCAGAAGTGCAGGAAATAGCTGATTACGTAGGCGACTCATTGGCACTATCACAGATTGCTGCTGGTACTTCAGCTAATACTATAATCTTTTGTGGGGTGCATTTTATGGCGGAAACGGCCGCTATTATCTGCCCGGAAAAGGAAGTTTTAATACCGGATTTAGAGGCTGGCTGTTCACTGGCATCAACCATTAACGCAGCTGAACTCAATTCATGGATACGGGAGCATCCAAATGCGGTCGTGGTTAGTTACATAAATACAACTGCTGAAGTAAAGTCTTTGTCGGATTATTGTTGTACATCTGCCAATGCTGTTCGGGTGGTAGATAGCATACCAATCGACAAAGAAGTATTATTTTTGCCAGATATGTTTCTGGGATCTTATGTTGCTCAAATAACGAAGAGGAAAAACATGTTCGTTTGGCCGGGAGAATGCCATGTTCACGCAGGCATTAGAGCAGAAGATATTAACAAGATGCTCGAAACTTATAAGACTGCCGAATTACTCGTACATCCAGAATGCGGTTGTACGTCCTCTATTTTATACGATATATCATCTGGTCAATTACTGAAAAAGGCACATATCCTATCTACCGAAGGGATGATGAAGCATGCAAGGGCTTCTGGCTCGAGACAATTTTTGATTGCTACTGAAACAGGCATCTTGCATAGAATGCAGAAACAGAATATGTCTAAAGAATTTATTCCTATCAAAAAAGATGCTATATGTAAGTATATGAAAAAAATAACACTTGAAAAAGTGTACAACTCGATTTGCAATAATGTGTACCAAGTGAAAGTTCCAAACAAGATCGCTGACAAGGCGCGACTATCGATCCAAAGAATGATTGATTTGGGATAGCCAAGTTATTTCAATTAGGTAATATTGCCTTGTAACTTAAGTATAGAACTGAATTGGCATGTGTTTAGATTAACGAATAAGAACAGACTCATTTTAATGCCTTTCTAAATACTAGTTTTTATGAGCGCTTTGCTATCTGCTTTGACCAGAGGATAGATTAGAACTTGTCTTATTTCTAAAATGCTCATGTTTTCTTTACTATCTCTAAACTATAATCAATCGCCTTTGGAGAGTGCGTCAAATACCCCACGGAGATGATATTAGGTTGGGCTTTCACATATTCTTTGATATTACTAAGGTTTATGCCCCCAGATACTTCTATCTCTACATCGTTTGGAATGTTTAGTCCTCTTATGGCTCTTACTCCTTTTGCAGCTTCAGAGGGGGTAAAGTTATCTAACATAATCACATTTGCACCCGATTTAGCAGCACGTATGGCCTCTTCTGTGGTCTTCACCTCACATTCAATTTTTACTGCCGAGCCTACATTGGATTTTGCCATTTGAACGCTTCTTTCTATTGACTCCACCACCGATAGATGATTATCTTTTATCAAGACCATGCTGTCCAATCTCATTCTATGACTGTACCCTCCTCCTATCGTTATTGCCTTTTTATCAAAGGATCGTAATCCCGGGGCAGTTTTTCTAGTGCCTGCGATTCTTACTTTCGAACCATATTTTTCAACCCGCTTCACAAATGCTCTAGTAATAGTAGCTATTCCACTCATCCTCATAATCAGGTTGAGGGCAGTCCTCTCCGCCTTTAACACTGACCTTGCCTCCCCGTCAATGCTCATTACAATGTCACCCTTGCTAACCGACGAACCATCCTCGATGACAATCCTAGCGTTACAGTTGCAGACATCGAAAACGATCTGAGCTTCGTCAAGACCACATGTTATAGATTTGTTCAAATCATTGCATATAACTATCGCGCTAATTATTTTGTGGGGGGGGATAACACTATTACCCGTGATGTCCCCCGTCCCTATATCTTCCTCTAGGAATTTTATTATCGCTCCACGCCTTTCAAGGTAGCCAGCAAAACCACCCAATTTAATATCTATTGATACTATGAAACTTTTAATGCATACTTGTGTGGGGCATGAATCTCTAGCAACGATGCTATTCTGGACTTACTAGGATCAAATATTAGGATAATCCCATACCAGTCTGGAGTTAATTCCGAAGATTTGCAAATCGGACAGACCTTTCCTACAGTAACGGCCTTACACTTCTTACATGCTAATTCCCTAGGCATTACTTGGTGTTCACTCCTTTCTTTTCCTTGGCAGGAACCGTTGGTTGAGGCTGCCTAGCCTTCTTTATTTCCTGTTCGATCCACTCCAGCGCTCCTAAAAATGGTTGTCTGCAAGTTATACCAATTTTGCCCATCGAGGCTCCCTTTCCCAGGCTGACCGCAGTTACTCGTGAACGGAGTCGGGAACCCATTTTCAACGATCTAGCAGTTTGATTTGCAACAATCACTCCCTGTTTGACATCACTTTTGAGATAATCATCGGTGATTTGCGATAGGTGTAAGAGTGCATCAGTAGGTCCAATTCTGACAAAGGCCCCAAAATCAGTTATCTCCACTATTTCTCCTTCAACTATTTCTTGTAATACCGGAAAATAAGTCAAGGCCCTAAAGCTAACCTTATGGTATGTTGCCCCATCTCCTGCGATAAGTTTACCTGTGGAATTGGCGAAAGCATCGATAATCATTATTACGTATCCTATTTCTGGATTAATCAGGCTTTCATATTTTTCTTTCAAGATCCCAATCGCAGTATCCTTCAGAGAATTTGTAAGTTTATTAGGAGGAATCCTAACAACATCAGACATGTGTATGATTGCAAACATTCTTTATTGACAATCTTGGATATCTAGTTCAATTTATGAACCTTTTGTTAATTCAAGGACAAATTATTCCTGTGCAATACTAAATCCTGGATTTGTCCAGGATATCGAACTTTAAAGATGATTCTGTTATTTCGAATTTGGCATCGACATTTAACATCGTCTTAATTGCCGAGAAAAAATACGCTTGAAAAAAAATCGAACCTTTCCTTCCCAGACGATGTCTTATAACAATGGTTCTACCCCTTGACTGTAATATCTCGTCGTATGTGCCGAGGTGGCCATATCTACAAATAATTTTTTCTATGTAATCAAGCACAGACTGCTCGTTAAGTTCTTTCTTCCAAAACATAATCGTATCAGAGGGAATAATCTGACCTAATTTTATTCCCATTTTATAAACGGAATCGTCATCATACGTATCTAAAAGGAAGGTAAGAAATTCGCGATTAATCACAATCATGTCTATTTTAGACAAATATCGTGTGAATTCGCAATATCTTTTCAAGATAATTCCGACCAAAGCATTAACTGAGATTCCCATTCTTTCTGCTTCCTCGTCTAAAATCTTCGACAAATCGTTTTCAAATCGGAAGGATCTCGTAATCGTCGAGGCTCGAGCATCCTGGTTCTTAGCAGACCGCACCTTGACCACTCCATGATATAGTCATAGATGTCATTATATCAAATTTGTGTTTATTTGAAGTACTTTGTAATCATTTGTACACATGTTACTTATATCAACTGTTCTGAGTGCAATCGGTATGGATCACAGTTTGATGACCCCTGACCAAAGACCCTTGTCTCTTGATAAGGAGGAGTGCAGTCTTTGTAATAGTAAAGCGGTAGTTTATGATGCAGACAACAGTGAGGTAGTTTGCAGCGCATGTGGCATGGTATTGCATGATAATATTGAGTCGTTGGGACCAGAATGGAGAATTTACTCTAGTGAGGATCTGGAGAGCAAAAGTAGAACAGGAATGCCTACATCGCTTGCTTTCCACGACATGGGACTTTCGACATTTATTTCCTATTCTAATGTAGACGCAAATGGAGCCACTATCAGTCCAGAACAACTCAGTAAGGTTCAGAGAATGAGAAGATGGAATAAGATTTCGAGCAATAATAGAAGCTACCATCGAAATCTTAAAAATGCTTTCGCCATTCTCGGAACAATAAAGGACAAGCTTTCTTTGAATGATGCATTAATAGAGAAATCTGCCTACAATTACCGCAAAGCTCTGGACAAACATATCATCAAGGGTAGATCGATTCGCGCACTGGTGGTAGCTTCAGTATATGCCGCATGTAGGGAACTAAACGTTCCTAGAACTTTAGATGAGATTGCAGATACCGCAAATACTGACTCAATATTTGCAGGGAAGTGTTATAGACTTCTAGTCCGCTACATGAAACTCCACTTACCAGTCATAGATTCCAATGCGTATCTTGCTAAGATAGCTAATAAGGCTAGGGTTAGTGAGATTACTTACCGCCGGGGACTTGACATGCTTAGTGTAATCAAAGAAAACCCAATCTCCCACGGAAAGGATCCTAATGCGCTAGCCGTTGCGGTCCTCTATGCGGCATGTCTTAAAGAAGGGGAAAAGGTTAGCCAGGCACAGATAGCAGTAGCAGGTGACACGAGTATTGTCACATTAAGAAAACGATTTCAAGATGTAAAAAAACTCTTCCCATGAATATTTAATTTCTGAAGGATTTAAATAGGCTTGGTAGGGGATTTTGATAATAGCATGGTAACAGTTGACCAAGTGCTCACTTCTTTGCGAACGGTTGTCGACCCGGAGTTGCATAAGGATATCGTCTCGATGGGAATGATCAAGGATCTTGCAATTGCCGAGGGCAAGGTTTCGTTTAATCTAGAGCTTACGACTCCTGCTTGTCCCTTTAACAGCGAAATTGAACAGGACGTCCGCACAGCTATATCAAATATAGGCGTAGAGAACCTTGATCTTAAAGTTACGGCTCGCGTAATGGAAGGTCGCGCCATATCTATGGATGAGTTAATACCAGATGTGAAGAATATAATAGCAGTAGCTAGCGGCAAGGGCGGTGTAGGCAAGACAACCATTGCTGTAAATTTGGCACTGGCATTGGCAAAAAGCGGAGCGAAGGTGGGGCTGTTGGATGCGGATATCTACGGACCAAGTGTCCCTCTTATGCTAGGGGCTGAGGAATCCCCTCAGGTTTTGAAAAATAAAATTCAGCCTCCAAACGTCGAAGGGATTAAAGTCATATCGATGGGTTTTTTTTACGAGCAATCACAACAAGCTGGTATTTACCGAGGTCCCATAGTTTCGGGAATCGTAAAACAATTTTTGACAGATGTCGAGTGGGGATCACTTGATTATTTAATTATAGATCTGCCCCCAGGGACAGGAGACGCGCCATTGACAATGGCTCAAACCATACCGGTAACTGGGATTATTATAGTAACCACTCCCCAAGATGTGGCTATGAATGTTGCCGTAAAAGCTGTGGGAATGTTTAGCAAGTTAAACGTTCCTATCGTAGGTGTAATTGAGAATATGAGCTATCTTCAGTGTCCTCATTGCAGCGAGAAAATAAACATTTTTGGCAAGGGCGGAGGCCAAAAAATAAGCGAGAAATTTAATATCCCTTTTCTTGGTGAAATTCCATTGTCTCCGCAGATCATGGAAGGAAGTGACAAGGGTAAGCCCATTATACTCTCTGAGCCGGATTCTATACAAGCAAACGCACTAAGAAAAGTGGCCAAAGTAACTGCAGGCAGAATTAGTGTGATAGCTGCAGAATTAAATTCTAATGAAGTGCAAGCAGATGAACAAACATCAGTATCAACATCTATATCAACCGCGCAAAAGAATGGTCACTCCTCCTAAGATAAACAAGTTATTAAAAGAGCCCTTCGGCGATCTTATTTCAGACGATAAAATAACAAAAAAAAAATCACGAGTTATATCGTGGATGCTCGTATCCTAGTTACAGTGGGGGACGCTACAACTGCCAAGTTACTCTCATTTGGAATAGTTCCCGATTTGTCTGTCGTAGATGGGAAGGAAAGGAGAACACTTTTGGATCGAACTATAATCTCTCCGCTTGCTGAGGAGATTGAACAAGGAAGGTTAACCTACATGGAGTGTTCAAATGAAGCTGGATCGATATCAGGAAATGCTATAGCGACTATTAAAGACGCATTGAAAGTGCCTTTTCCAGTTAGAGTATTTGTCTATGGAGAAGAAGACATGCTCGCCTTGCCACTGTTTATCATGGTACCAGATGGATCAGTGGTTTTGTATGGTCAGCCTCTTGAGGGAATGGTTATAGTAAAGGTTAATGAAGATATTCGTCGGAAGGCTCAGTATCTGCTGGATGAAATAAGAGCTCATGAGTAAATGACTCCCACGACAATCATGATGACCTAGATCCTACAATGAACATCCTTTTCAATCAAACCTACGTTAAATATTATAGTTAGAATCACCGTCATCTTCTCGAAACCCGAATACCTCTTATCATATTATAATCATATTGAGTTTACAACATCGGTGCTGGAAAGGGGTGTTGCATATTCAACCTACCATTTAGCTTATATCAACACAGGATACAGTGGACAAGATATTACGCTAGACTTCATTGTGGCATTTACATTCACATTTTGATATTATAATATCAAAAGAGCAATCATGAGTAGTTTCATCCCTGTAGTCCATGGGCCACACACCTGGACAATCCACATGGGTCCCCCGCTTACAGAAGAATGTCAATCTCAAAGATACATTCTTATATTAAATTGCCATTTAAGACTTGCCTTGGAATATACCAAACTAAATTTTAGTAAAAAGACTATACTACATCTCATTCCATTTATGACTGTGGTCATAATCGAATTTTTCGGTAAATAGTTTTTGAATCATTGAAATGCAGAAGTCAACTGTTCCTCCTCGAATGCACCAGGCATTGCGAGCTATACTTTATTTTGCTACTCGGCGAGGGCATGACTTCGGTCTCTTCTGAGACTCCATAATCCTAGGACCACAAATGCTACCCCAATAACAAGAATAAGAATGTCGGCCCAGAACAGCAGAGCCCAGACTGAATTTACCGTTCCTGCCATGATAAACAATAATGCCAAAAATATAAGGGCTATTCCTGCAACAGTCTCTCCGTTTATTTTTTTCATAGGACTAAATTTAGAATTAGATTAATATAAATAGTATTTTCAACTTTGTGGAGGTCGTTGTTATGTTAATGTGAAAGGTGTCGTTATTCAGTGTTCTCAGTGTGGACTGATGTGTGCAATCTAGATACATGAATGTGTCAAGCCTCAGTCAAAGCAATTCCTGCTACAGGTTTAATTTTTACCTTAAGTTTAAAATTTGATAAAATGTCTTTGCATCTATTGCGTATAGTGACCTCTGTAACACCAGCAAGTGTTGATATATCCATCTGTAAAAGATTTATGCCTAGTAATAATGCCGCTAAATAAATGTATGCCGCAGCTAAACCATTTGGTGCTTTGCCATCAGCTATAAGGTTGTTATTAGTCTTGTGGGCGAGGTCTATTGCCAATCTTTCAACTTTTGTGTCGATTTTTGCCATATTCGTAAGTTTTGCAATGTATTGGTCGATTGCCAAAGTCACAGGAATGGGTCTAGATTTTGAAAGTAGCGGCGGCGATGCAATTGCAGTTGGGAGAGTTATGCATGAAGCCTTGTTCCCATCGTATGAATCTTGCGACGTAAATACACCCATCTCAATAACCATCATTCTATAATACTTCGATGCGAGTTTCAAAGTGGATCTGTCATCCTCCACTATTCCTTCAGCCTTAACGATCTCCTCAAGTGACCTTACTATAGAGCATCTCTTACATGCTAGGTATATTGATGCTGCTGCTATACAGGTGATCGACTTTCCCTTTGCCTCACTTATAGTTTCGAAATTCCTATAGAGCATAGCCGCGGTCTCCATTACGGTTTTGGAAAGGGACATTACAGAGCAAATCTCGTTAATTTTGGAGAGAACATTTGATAGCCTTCTTTCTTTGGGAGATGCAACTCTTATGCGTGAATGCCATTTCCGCATAGCATTCATCTGTTCTGCAATTTGGTGGTTAATTGATTTTCCACTATAGTCCTTTGATCCAACCCCGATTTCTGTTCTCAATCCGTAGTCATGTAGGGAAACACTCGTATATCCACTAGCACGAACGTTTTTAGATCTTTCATCTAGGTCATAAGCATGTGATTCAGGACCATAATCTAATGCCTGATCCATGACCACATAGCCACAGTTTTGGCATATGTATTCTCCCTTATTGTGATCATGAATAAGATGTGATTGACATTCAGGACAGATACTATTATACTCTGATGTCATTTGAATTCAAACGCCCGTAACGATGGTTCTGTGCATAAGGATAACCCTGAGCCACGTTATAAAAATTCAGAATCAGCGGGTAACATACACTCAAGTGTCACTAAAACCTGGTGTTTATGGGTGATTAATCCGTCGTGAAGAACGAAACCCAATTAGTGTACGCAAAAATCGTCCGTAAAACTCCACTTTTGTCATACTGTTCATTCGATAGGGAATACTATTGTATATATTTAGGTATGTCATAAGAATTTACCATTATACAAAATAAAGATAGATAACACATGGACCACGTTGTGAGGTGTTGTGACTGTTTAAGTCTCCCAATTATGCTATATACGCCTATATTATTTACAAATATTGACAATCGGATTTAATATCCTTTCCGGCAAGCAAATAGCATGACTCAGTGTAATAGCCATTCAAGAAAAGATAACCCGCTGGTTTGGTTTCAAGGATTACGAGGGAAGAAAAATGTCTAGAAAATTAGCGATATTTTTATTCTGGATGTTGGGGTTCGGTTTGGGTTTCACGGGGTATTTATCCCTACCTGGTTTGACAGGATGGTTCTCAACTGCATTACCGAATTTTCTTAATCAGGCAATGATAGGAGCGCTGATTGCCGGAGTAGCAGGTTCAGCTTTGAGTACCTTTACTATAGTATGCTGGGCAAACAGAGCGGCCTGAATTTTCGAGCCATTAATATTTTTGACATTCATAATGTTATGCTTTGACCTTGAATTGCCGCGCTAGGATTGTTAAATAAATGGTTCGAGTTCAAGATTCAATTAACATTTTCGTTATATGATTCAAGATACTACAATGGAGAAAGCTATCGTGGCGATAGGGACACTAGGGCAAACCACCTGTTTGTATCCACATAATTTCTCATTACTACAAAACCGCTTTCCTCCGCCAACTGTTCGATCTGGTTTAAAGAATATTTGTACGAATTTTCAGTGTGAATTTTTTCATTCTTCTTCAAGATAATTGTTTGGTTTAGATCTCGTATGTATACTTCTTGGTCGTACTTAGAAACAATGAACATCTCTATTCTTTTCCTTTTTCTATTATATGTGGCGGAGTGGAAGAAATATCCTCAAGTTGAACGTGCCACCTAGATCCTTGTTAACACGTTTTAACAAATTTAGGTTGAATCTTGATGTTATCCCAGCTCTGTCATTATACGCGGCTTGTAATTTATCTATATCTTTCTCGAGGTCGAAACTTATAAAGAGATTGTCCTGTGTGTCGGTTCGCATACTGCGCTTAATGGATTTAAGAAAGGATTTTGTAGCATCAGGTTCAAAGTTTCCGATGCTTGATCCTAGAAAAAACATTACCTTCTTCTTAGGCATCTGATTGTTCGCTTCAATCAAATTGCAAATTCTCCTTATCCCTTCAAGATACTCTGATGAAACACCTATAATACTCAAGTTCTTAAATTCTGAAGTAAGTTTGCGGACGCTAGAACCAAGAGCCGTATGAGATATGTCTACAGGAAAATACATCACATTCACACCATATGAGAAAAAATGCTTCAAAATGATCCTAGTTTTTAAAGAACTGCCACTCCCAAATTCAATCATACTAGCAGCATTGCAATTAAGACCCGAAATGATCTCTTTGGAATATTTCTCCAATATTTCGATTTCAGTTCTTGTTGGATAATATTCAGGTTGACGACATATTTTGTCGAAAAGACGTGACCCGCTATCATCATAGAAAAACTTCGGACTTATTGTTTTCGCACCAAAGTCTTGGGAAAGTCCTATTCTAATGTGGTCAGCAAATTCCTCATAAATATTATGAAAATTACCTCTTCGTGTTCCCATATCTATTTTTCCAGGTAGACGCATATAACCTATCAATCCTTTGGGAGCATTCGCCTGTCGAAGAAATCTTGGAGATGTTCGGTAACCGATCTCCACATTCTAAGTGTTTGAGTCCTAAACCTACTTTACCCAGTAGCATAACATTCTTTACCAATCGCGAATTTTCAGACGGAATCAATATTTATTCGTATATTTCATACGGTAATTGCATTTATCGATATATAAATTCGTCTTGCACACCAAAAGAATTATATTTCCGAGTGGAAGGGGCAATATAAAATCAATATTCACCAGACTTTGCTTAGGCTTGCAGTTTCTTCATATTAACTATCTTGAGTAACATGTTAGGGAGTAAAAGTAACGAATTGGGCTGACACAAAATCAGTTCAACGTAATTTAGGATATTTTGCTATATCAACACTAGAGATCTACTTCTAAATCTCTCAAGAATTCATATGATTTGGTCGCTGCTGATACAGGATCATTCTGATAAGGATAAAGTTCTACTGTTACAAACCCTTTATACCCGAAATCGGTAATGGCTTTGAATACCGATTTAAAATCAATGGATCCTTCTCCAGGAATAAGATGATTGTGAAACCTATTAACTGCGATATCTGACAAGTGAAAATGTTCTATGAAATCCGATAACCGGTGTACCACTTCCGCAGGGTCTTCCCCTACACAATAAAAATGCGCTATATCGAAATTAAGCCTAACGTATTCCGATTCGACTGTTTTCATAAAAGTCAAAAAGTCCCAGGAAGTTTCTAGTAAGAGACCAGGTTCAGGCTCTATAAGCATTTTTATTTCCCGTTCCTCTGCAAATCGTGCTAACGCATTTATCTCATTTCTGAAGCGACGTTCCATTAGAGTTTTATTTCCTGTTTTAATGTGAAAAGGTCCCCCGGCTTCTGTTGAGATATTCCTACAACGCAATTTTTTTGCAAGGTCTATACAATTCTTTGTATGTTCAGCGCGTATTTTTCTTAACTTTCTTATATCTTCTATCCACGAAGGATGATAGGTATCCTTAATGGCGTATAAGGTAAAGGCATTAAGATTGGAAATTTCCAAATTGTGTTTGGACAAAAGGTCTCTGATCCTGAGCGCATCCTGTTCTACTGGAGGATATGCGTGTGGCACGTCGCAGAGTATTTCGATTGCAGAATACCCGATCTGTGAAATTAATGTAATAGATCGTTCTAATGAGAATTTCTTAAATGCATTACTACTAAATGCCAATTTCATAGTAAATAATAAAGTACTATTAGACACAGTATCGATTGCATCTGGACAAGTGACGCCATTGCGATCTTTCTAATATCTATTTTACAGCCTCTCCTTTAAATTCATTTTTTCCTTGAAAAATAAGTTGTGCACATCTTGCTTTTAAATTTCCCTCATTATTCTCCCAAGGTCTTAGGTTTCATCTTCATCTGTATCTCAATTGTAAAGAGAGGCATTTTATAGATCATTGGAGTAGACATTCATATGAGAAAAAGTTTTTACACGCACATAGTTGTTTCCTGAGGATGCACAAGAGTTGAGAAGAGAACAATACTCAGAAAGCAACACCCTCAGTGTAAATTTTGCAGGCATGTGTTTACGTAATCCAACTCTTCTTGCCTCAGGTTTTCTTGGCATCTCGATGGATCTCTTCAGGAGGTTGTATAAACTAAATGTAGGGGCGATAGTTACCAAGTCGATCAGTATTTCCCCAATTGAAGGATATCGAAATCCAACTGTCGTATCATTGGACAAGTCTAGCTATCTAAATGCGGTAGGATTAGCCAATCCGGGTGCAGACGCCTTTTCAGAAGAAATTAGAGAAAACGATAAACTTCCTATCATGATAAGTCTTGTAGGATCCTCTGATAGTGACTTTCCTACCCTGGTTAAGAAATTCGACAGCCTAAATATTATCGGCTATGAGATTAATCTTTCATGTCCCCACGTAGCAAAGATGGGGATGGAGGTAGGTGATGATCCAGAAATGGTATATCGGATCATTAAGGCAACAAAATCGCATACAACAAAACCGGTTTTTGTAAAAGTTGGGGTGGGAAATGCAGATGTTCTCTCGATCGCATCTATTGCTAAAGATGCCAAGGCTAATGGAATAACTGCCATCAATACACTCAGGGCCATGGCAATAGATATTGAAACAGGAATGCCGATTCTCAGCAATAAAGTAGGCGGACTCTCAGGTAAACCCATCAAACCACTCGCAATAAGGTGCACTTATGAAATTACTAAACACATTGGCATACCCGTTATTGCATGTGGCGGTATTTTGACTTGGGAGGATGCAGTCGAGGCTATGCTTGCTGGTGCTTCTGCCGTACAATTGGGAAGCGTTATTGCAAGCGAGGGACTAGCGAGTTTTGATATGATTTGCAGTGGGATACAGAGGTATCTAAAGAGGAAAAATGTGAAGAGTGTAATGGAGATAATAGGTATTGCACACAAATATTGACAGGATGCGAATTATCAGAATAGAGGAGATAATTGAGGAGACCCCTACAGTAAGAACTCTGGCCTTTAGGGATGAAATTAGTTCAAGAGCAGGAGCAGGCCAATTCTTAATGGTTTGGATGCCTGGGGCTGAAGAGTTACCTATGAGTGTGATGATATGGCATGAAAAATCTTCAGCTGCATTAACGGTACGCAAAAAGGGATACGGATCGACCTCACTATACAACAAATCCAGAGGCGAAAGGTTAGGTGTAAGGGGGCCATATGGGAATACATTTGAGATTGAAGAGAAAACCAAAAAAGTGATGCTCGTAGGAGGAGGTACGGGTTTAGTTCCATTACTTCGATTGACAGGTTATCTAAACGATGCTAAAATTGACACTACAATGATTATCGGCGCAAAAACTCACACAGAAGTATTCTTCGAAAAGCTCGCTGGAAAATGCTTGGCAGACACGAACCATAAAATCGTCACTACTACAGAAGATGGCAGCTACGGAATAAAAGGAAAAGCCACAGACGCTATGCTGGATCTGATCAGTAACGAATGCTTCGATACCATATATACGTGCGGACCTGAAGCTATGATGAAGAAAGTCTTTGATCTTGCTTCTGCAGATTCAATTCCAGTTCAGGCGAGCCTTGAACGATATATGAAATGCGGAATTGGAATATGTGCGAGCTGTTGCATAGGAGATAAGCTTGTTTGCAAAGACGGTACTGTGTTCAATAGTAAACATCTCTCTTCCTTATCAGAATTTGGTCTCAAATATAGAGATAAATCAGGACGCAAGTGCAACTTATCAAGGCATGACTAAACTTTAGGATGGTATTTTCGACTTCTCGATGTTTTACACCCTACCTGGGATTGGTAAATAAGTAAGATTGTGTGCTGGCGGTATACATTTTTATGAGTATTCCCGACTATAGACCTGAGGTTAGTTACCGGCTTCGGATACCATCAGATAGATAGGATCGAACTTGGACTTTACTTTGTGATCGAAATGCAAAAAACTTGATCTATGCAGTCGAGTTCTAACATATTCGCTAAGGTAATATAATGAGAGGTCAGTGACTGGAGATATTTAGTCTACCGTGTCTTGTGTTTAGAAATCTTTTTAGCTTTGATATAATCGACGAAATAAAATAGATAAGTTCGCTCGTTTATTTTCAGAACCCAGGGAATATAAGATTCCTTCGTGTCAGTCTTTTCATCAACCTCGAACCTTGACTTTTTAAGAAACTTCCTGAACGATTGACTGTCGAATATGGTATTTGGTCTAGGTTCGTAATTAAAATCATAAGGGTCTGCAAAGATGGCATTCCCTGATGGCTTCAAAAGAAAATGAATGGAAGAAAGTAGCCTTGAAACATCGAGTAAATTTATCATATTGAATACAACAGCCAAATCGAATTTTGCCGCATTAAATGGTGCTAGAAGAGAGTCTGCGACACAAAACTCTACGTTTCCCTGCCTATATGCAAACATTCTTCTTCTCGCCTCTTTTATGAAGGAGAAAGACATATCAATCCCTATCGTAAAGGCGTATTTTTTTGCAAGTATAAGCGTGCTGTAGCCCAACGAACAACCGATGTCAAGGGCTATGCCGTCCATTTTTGGATTTATTCCATGGACCACTCTATTGTATAGTTCATTGGGTTTTAGGTGCCATCTGAGAGAGCTGAGAAGTCTATCTTTTAATTCATGGTCGTAATGTGTCCATCTATATGGCGCAAACCAAACACCTCCTTCTTCGTAGCGGTCGTGGCCAAGTTCCGAGCGGGGAAAATCTCTAATGGCTTTTCTTAGAAAATCTTTCATTTTATCAGTTTTCGTTTGCAATAGCCATTTGCCATAACTAGAAGTCCTTCTCTGAACATAGGACGGAAAGTCCTTCACAACAATCGCAACTCCTTCTAATATGGGGTACTGCGCTTCACAATGCGAGCATTGCAAAAACCCTTCTATGCATTCGTTGTTATCGTCAGTGTGTAGTGGGTTTAATGAAAGCCGAGTCTCTTTGTCTTTATGCTCAAGACACAAGAGATGGTTCGCAAATTGAATTTTCATTGTCTCCAATCAGCATTAATAATTAACGATATATATCATAACACTTAATCGTTTAGGCTACGATTTTGACAAAAAGTACTACTACGGAAAGCCAAATGGCAGAAGACCTCTTCCAATCTTCTATTAGTTAATGAAACTCTTTTGTGCTCACTGATAATGGGTGACATTGCTTGATTAGCTATATGCAGTGCGGATATGCATGCACGACACTTTCAAACATATACGATGTTTCCATGAATCATTTTACATGAATATCTATTAGCATGGATGTCTCTTAATAGAGTTTACCGCTAATCACTATTAAGTCACCCGCGTAAATTCCGCCTTGAGCTAAAGTTACTCATGAACTATAATCTAAAAAACATGATAGAGTACGACTACTTTTTTTCTTTCAGGCTTGTAAAAATAGCATATAACTGCCGATAAGACATATGCAAATCGCTGCTTTGTTGGAAAATTGACTTGACATTAGCTAAATCTCTCATGAATTCATTACCTTTTCTATCATCTATTATATTTCTAAGCCTATCGGCTTGATCAAGAAAGTCAGAAATATACTTTCTAGTATAGGTATTCTCTGAAATGATCGAAACAATAAGACCTAGATCGTCACTTAAAATGCCTTGAATCAGAAGCAGTTGGATTCTAAAGAAAGTTCCTGCAATCTTCTCCATATACAAAATGTCTTCCGTTGATAACAAGTTAGCGAGTATAATGTTTGCGTAATAAGTTAGCCCAAGCATTATTGCCATGTATTTATCATGGATGTGAGCGTTAGGGAGCACTATGATGTCTGCTCCCCGCATTAATGTACTCACCATTTTTGACTCTCTTTTTTGGTTTTTCACAGGTATGAGAATAATCCTTGTATCTCTGATATGAGATGCTCCGGGTCCAAACATAGGGTGTATACAGAGTGGAAAAATTTTTTTTGAATACTTTTTTAATATCGTATAAGTTCTGGTTTTAATTGAGGAGATCTCTGCCAATATAGCGCCTGATTTCATTTTTAAAGCACACTGCTTTACGACAAATGGGGCCTGAATAATGGGAACGCACACTAGTACGAGGTCAGCATCTTTTACACAGCTAGCTACACTTACGCATTGCGTCACATTTCCAGGAAGTTTCGACAATGTCTTTACGTCATATACCAGGACTTTTGTCGCCGGTTTTCTCAAAAAATAATTCAAAAACCACGACCCCATTTTGCCCCCAGCACCGATGATAGAGATTCGTTGAACCATAAGCGCTACCGTGCAAACAAAACCGACCGGATGATTTCCAATCCCTTTTCCAACACATCTTCTGGCTGGCAGGCCGAAATCCTAATGAATTGTCGATAGTTCTGTCCAAATCCACTTCCGGGTGCTACGGCAACTCCTAAATCTAAAAGCTTTTCTACTAACCTGACATCATCCTCGATTAAACCTTTTAGTCTCGGAAAGATATACATTGCTCCATCAGGGGTTGTAAAATCAAGTGACATATTGTGTAGCTTCTCAGAAATGAGGTCTAACCTCTTCTGGATTAATTTGACGTTACCTGTAGAATTGTAATCAATTGCGGCTAACGCTCCATGCTGCATGGGTTCAGCTACACTTGTCATCGCTATCGCTTGAACTCTTGCCATTTTGTTAATAATTTCTTTGTTTGCAATCCCATATCCAACTCTGAAACCGGTCATAGCACAAGACTTGGAGAATGACGAAACTACCAGACTCTTATCATATTTGTACTCTGCCAAACTTGTAAACCTCTTAAACGAATAATCCGAATAAACCTCATCGCTTATGACATACAGCCCACTATCCTTGGCCATAGAGACAATTCTTGTAATATTCTTTTTATCCAAAACCTTGCCAGTAGGGTTATTGGGATAGTTTAGAATAATTATTTTGGTATGATGATCTATCATTTCATCAAGTCGTCTTGGATCGGGGTTCCATTTTTCCTCCAAGTTCGTGCTCAGGATCTTCATCTTGCCTCCAGCAAAGTCAACAAACTCCCGATAGGCAGGCCAAGACGGTTCAATAGAGATCACCTCCTCCCCCGGCTTCAGCATGGAAAGGATTGCAGAAAAAATGGCGAACCTTCCGCCCGCAGTTACAATTACTTCATCAGCACCTATCCCATGGCCTACTTTTCTTGCTATGGCCTGACGAAGATTTACTATTCCCCTGGAGTCGGTGTAATGATATTGTTTATTATCGTATGATTCGACGAGAGCTTTTTTTATCTTCTTCGGTGCCGGGTAGTCCGGTTCTCCCACCTCTAAGTGTATGATTTTCTTCCCGGAAGTCTCCAGATCCTTGGCCTTCATAAAGACGCTGAGATGGGTAGGTCGCAAATGGACACCTCCGGGCCTTTGCTGGATCTGCTGCAACCGAATTGATTCCATTAAAAGCATATTCAAAAGCCTCCCAGAAAAAGCAGGGTCAATTCCCAGTGTCTGTGACAATTCCGATACCGACCTACGTACATCCTGCTCCACTTCCTCGTCCTCTATCTCGATATTCAAATTGTCTTTGATAGATCCAATTTGCTCGGCAAGCTCCATTCTTCTGTGGACTCTAGCTAGGATATCCAGCGTAATATTGCGAATTTCGGATCGCAATCTATCTAAATCTTGGTATCTCGTTTTTTTGACCATTTCTTCAAAACTGGCTCTATAAATCCAGATCTAATAGCATGATCCGCAATAATAACCGATACGATGGATTCAACCACTGGGGGCGCTCTTGGCACTACACACGGATCGTGTCTCCCAGACACGTTCAAATCAATTTCTGAGAGAGTGGAAATATCTATTGTACGTTGTGTCCGGCTTATTGAAGCAGCAGGCTTAAACCCGATACGAAGCCTTATAGGCATTCCATTGGATAGTCCCCCTAGAATACCACCGGCATTGTTTGTTTTCGTTACAATTTTATTGTTATCTATTGCATACAGATCATTATTTTCAGATCCTTTTTTTACAGAACCCATAAAACCTGAACCAAATTCAACCGCCTTAACTGCCGGAATACTAAAGAGAGCCTTACTAAGATCAGCCTCCAACGATGAGAAAATCGGCTCACCCAGCCCAACGGGCAAACCTGTGCACACGCACTCAATAACGCCACCCAATGAGTCACCCTCCCTCTTAGTCTGCATTATTGCTTCCCTCATCCTACTGGCGGCAGTTAAATCTGGGCAGCGGACATCATTCCCATATCGATTCTTCCTTGCATCTTCCAAATCAATATCTTTTGCCCGTATACTGCCTATTTGAATTGTATAAGCTGTTATTTCGATACCTAAAGAATGATATATTAATTTCTGAGCAATCGCGCCCGCCATCACAAAAGTCGCAGTTAATCTGCCGGAAAATCTACCTCCCCCTCTATAGTCTGCAAATCCAGCATACTTCACCTGCGCAGGGTAATCGGAATGCCCGGGACGGGGCTGAGTAGCTATTGTTTCGTAGGAACGAGAATCGGAGTCTTTGTTCCATATTAACATACAGATGGGGGCACCTGTAGTAAATCCCTCAAATACCCCAGATAGAATTTCTACTTTATCTCCTTCTTTCCTTTGTGTCGCAATTATTGTTTGTCCTGGTCTTCTTAAATCCAGAAGAGGCTGTATATCGGCTTCATTCAGCAGCAATCCTGCAGGGCATCCATCCACTACAATACCCACACATTTTCCATGACTCTCTCCAAAACTCGTGCAAGTAAACCGTTCGCCAATCACACTCCCAACCATTGCAATAATATAGCAAAGTTTACTGCTACTCTATATATATTCCACTTACATGTGAATTTCAATACATCGAGCTCAATTATAATTCAAAAGTAGACCAATCTTATTTTAAAAATAACCTTTTTTATTCTTTGACACATATTATTCATTTCCTATGGATTGGCATAGAAAAGAGGAGCATCCAAGGTTTGCAAGATTATTGACATATCATAGAAAACTTATCTTAGCTCCGAGTTGTACCAGGTCCTGCAAGAAGCCTGGGTACGAAACATCAATAGATTCTGCACCTTCGACCTCTGTTTTTTCCGTTAGCAATGATGCGATAGTAAAAGCCATAAATAATCTATGGTCGTTAAAGGTCTGAATTCGTGAGTTTTGTGGAACTTTTGGAGCAATTATCAATAACTGGTCATGTTGTTCTATGACCTTGGCTCCAAATTTCTTTAACTGGGAAGCTATATTTGACACCCTATCCGTTTCTTTTAAACGCGCATGGGCAATACCAGATATCTCTACTGGTGTCCTTGCTTTCAAGGCGAGTATTGAAAGAACGGGTAAGAGGTCCGGGCTATCAGTAAGGTCGAAGCTGCCGCCTTTCAGAAGACTAGAACCTGTTACTTTTACTTCACCTCTTGTCCTATTAACGCACACCTGTGCATCCATATCATTCAGAATATCCAGTATCTTCGAATCGGCTTGAGGTAACAAGAAATTTAACCCGCTTATTGTGATACTCCCTCCCGCTAGAACACCGGCTGCTAGAATCATAGCAGCGGTGGAGAAATCGGCAGGAACATTAAACTGTCCTGCTTTGTATTCTTTATTCTTGATACGATACTCCAAGAAATCTCTCTTATAGTCAATGGCGACGCCGAACGCTTTCATAGTAGCTATGGTCGAGTCAACATAAGGCTTCGATACCTGTTGTCCCTTGACATGAATTGATACAGGTGATTTGGCGTAGATCGTCGATATAAGCAAGGAGGATAGAAACTGACTTGACATATTTCCATTAATTATTACACTTCCTCCCTGAATGCCTCCGCCCTTTATCAAAAGGGGAGCCAAACCGTTCATTCGAGAGGAATAACAAACAACTCCAAGTTGACCCAATGCATCAAGTGCAGGTTGCATCGGGCGTTTACGAAGACTGGCATCACCAGTCAAAATAGTAAAGCCAGTACCTGGCAAGTGCGGCCATCACGGCGAATATTCTGATTGTAGTCCCAGAATTTTCCGCGTTGATGATGTTTGAGGGTGTATTCAAAATGTGTTTACCCTTAATTATTAGGCCCGATCTTTGGCGATCGATGCTTACTCCCATCGCAGTAGAAGCAGATATTGTTGCAAGAGTATCTCGAGATATCAATGGCATCATGATCCTAGATTCTCCTTCTGCAAGTGAGGCAATGGCGATTGCTCTGTGCGTATAACTTTTACTCGGGGGGCACCTTAAGACTCCAGAAATCCTTGATTTATCTATTCTAATTCTAACCAATTATTGATTTGACACTTGCCTTCTCATTGTTAACTTTGGAAACAAGAGTTGTGCCATTAAATTGATCGAATGCATGTTTGATGTCTTCTACATGTTCCCGATATGTAACAGCAGCTAACGATGGGCCATTTCCAGAAATACTAGCGGCTAACGCTCCACTCTGAATGCTTTTCAAGAAAGGTTCGTACTGACCAGAAAGAGCAGAGGTCGTAAGTAGGCCATTCAGTTTCATAGCTTTCCAGTAATCTCGAATTTTGGCTAGGTTAAAGGCGTCCATGAAAAGGTCTGAGAATGTATGCAAGTTGCGAATATTCCCGCGCTTGGGATCATCTGGAAGAAATATTACAGCGTATAAATTGCTAGGTGCTTCTTCTCTATGTATAAGTTTACACCCGTAATTATCTGTTAACACAAATCCTCCGAAATAACATGCAGTAGAATCATCGTACGCTCCTGTGATTGTGACGCCAGCATCTAACGACGCACGGACTGCTGAATCCAGAATGAAATTGTCCTCTACGTGGTCGTTAACAAGACCAGCACAAGCGAGTGCCATAGCGCTTGACACTGCACTTGAACTTTTCAGGCCTACTCCAACAGGGATTTCTGAGTGTACTTTTGCGATTAGCAATGCGTTTGCTAATATTTCTTTTGGGAGAATCTTGGTAACTATATTGCTAAGTAACGTGGTTCCTGTCTCAGGTTTGATTACTATACCTTGGCCTTTTTGTAATTCCAATTCAACTCTAACCTTTAAGGATATGCCCAGGGCTGACCCATAGCCTGTGGCAATCGCATTGACAATAGATATTGCCCCGTGTATGGTCGATTGAACTTTGGTCTTCATGAAGGCTCACCCACTGTTCCCAATAGCGCCTTTTTCATAACATCGATGGGGGCAGGCAATCCAGTCCATATTTCAAATGATTTTGCTCCCTGATGAAGGAGCATTTCATATCCGTATATTACATCGGCTCCAGCGAGTTTTGCATTCGCAAGCAGGTCAGTGTATACCGGTTTATATACAATATCATAAACAATCGCATCTTTCATAATGCGTTTATGGTTCACTGGGCTAGGCTCATGTTTCATTCCTAACGTTGTTGCATTCACTATCAGTTGAGCCATTTTTGAATACTCAGCTATTTGTTCCCATGGAATCAATTTGCAATTCAATCCAAGGGCCAGAGATATTTCCCAAAGAGATCTTGCCTTACCTTCTGATCGATTAGCAATTAACAATTCAGGGACTCCTTTTTCAACTGACAGTGCCGCTATAACTGCCCTTGCAGCGCCCCCTGCTCCGAGTAAGAGTATTTTGATTCCGTCAAAATTCACATTCCTTAAATGCAACGGATGAACAAAACCATAAGTATCCGTATTGTACCCCTTCAAAACACCTTCCACGTTGTGAACGGTATTTACTGCCCTCGCTTTGTACGCGCTGGGATCAAACTCATCTACATAATTCATAGCTTCAACTTTATGGGGGGCTGTGATATTGAAGCCAGAGGCTTTGATACTGCGGAGTGATTCTATAGATTCCTTTAGCTCTCCCTCTCGAACTCTAAATGCAATATAAGTACTATCAAGTCCTAGCGAATTGAACGCTGCATTTTGCATAGCAGGTGAAAGAGAATGTTGAATTGGATCGCCTATAATACAGTAAGTCTTGTTATAGCCTTTATTTTGCATTTGGTTTGCCGTTACAAAAGGAGTTAATTCTCTCAAATAACCCTTTCATCCGCCGAAGGTCGATCTGTCCTGGTGCAGTATGCCTGTTAATGGCAGCATATGTAAATGGTGCGTTACCCGCAATTGCACAGAGTATTCTGGATATAACACCAGCCTCACCCATAGCAAAGGCAATCAACTCTAATCCGACAATCCCTTCATAAAGGTCGAGCACTCGAAACGCGTCGTTCATATCCCTGGCTGTTGTTACAATTTTTGCGTAATTACTATAGATCCTCATGTCACCGAGGATATCTTGTAATCGATTATTTGGGGGAGTGCATTCAAAGTCATGCCACGAAATGAGAATCGGTGTATGCTGATTTATCAGAAAATCCGCCAAGTCATCATTATCTTTGATGGTAAGATATTCAACATCTAAAAGCATCGGTTCAGCCATAGATAACCTTCTTAATAATTCAATTCTTTCATTTTCACTTCCCTCGAATTGACCGGCTTCGTGTACGGATCTTAATGTAAATATAGCTCTCGACTTTATTGATTCTGCAATTCTTATAGCTTGCTCAATATCTGAGACCTTCAGGAAATCGAAGCGAATCTCTACATAGTCTGCCCCCAAGGAAAAAGCTTCCTGTATCTGGCTTTGAAGAGACTCCACATTTATAGCTCCTATGGATCCGCAAATCTTTCTCAATCAAAGTCTTTTGTTCTTCGTCATTTATAAAACAATTTAGTTGTCATCATGTTACGCAACGCTTGGAGAAGGGCGGACTTTAATTGACCTCATACACCAGTGGCATTAATTCCTACTATCAATTTGCTTACGTATTATTGTCTTGGCCTTCAAACACTGCCACATTTGAACGTTAATGAATGCCAGCAAAATGGGATAGATAGGAAAACTAGTGAATCGGGAAACAGAATAATTCTTCATCAAATCAAGAATTAAGAAATCGACCTAGTTCTTGTAATGGGACGGGATTTTTTTCCAATTGGCGATTACTGCTTCAGGTCTTATATGCATCTTTTCCTTCGCAAGGCGACTTGAAGCCAATGTATTGTATTGTTTCATTACTTCAATGCCAATATAGTGTCGGTGAAAATGAAAAGCTACCTTAGTCGTCTGTCCGCTACCATTGAAGGGATCCAGTATAACATCATTTTCGTAAGAGTACAACTTCATTAGACGATAAGGAATTTCCTCGGGGAAAGGACATGGATGCTGAATGAATCCCGGTGGAACGGGTGGGATATGCCATATGGAATTTGCTATTTCTTTTGTCCATTCCTCATGAGTAGCTGGGAGCATTTCACTTCTCTGCGTTCTTCCGCTGGTAACGTCCCCTTTTCTCAATACTAGGACGAACTCATGCATAATATTGGCTCTATAGTATTTTGGATAAGGATTGATAACAAATGAGCCGTATCTATTAGTTCCACCGGTGACTTTGTGCCATATGATTTCTTCATGAAGGTTCCAGTTCCCTGAGGGCTGTACGATTTTTGACAGTAGCATATGCGGGAGTGGTAAAAGTGTACCATTGACTACCTCGTTGCCGATTACAATACAACAATACCCCCCTTCCTTGGTTGCTCGATAGATTCGATTGTTGAAAATTTCTGACATTTCGTCCAAGTATGCGGAGGTTCCGATTCTTGTCTTTCCACGATAATACTCCCCACTACCTGACACATGCATATCATAATCTATGGCGTTTCTGTATGGAGGGGAAGTAATTGTAAGTTGAATAGAATTAGAAGGAATTTCTAACAGGACATTTTTGCAGTCTCCAGTTATTATCTGATCTACAAAATTCTTATGCAGAAACATGATCGTGAACAGATTTTTTATGCATATTCGAGATACTTTAAATTAATGAACTTTCAGATAAAGAAATATTACTCGTTAAATCATGCAAAGCAAATTCTGTAATTATTTTTCTAAAACGTACTCGTCCACTTCCAATCCAAAATGGCGGCCAGACTGTCGGGAAATGTGAACGAGTATCTCATTTCCCACCTTGAGATCAGTTACAGAGAGCAATTTCCCTTCCTTCGTAACTACTCTAATTGTTTCGGCATTTTGGAGAATGATACTCCCCTGTTCGCCATCCATTTCGGCTTTTACCAACCGTAGAGGGCGTGTCTCAATTTTTGACCGTCCAACAATTGCGAGCTTTGACATTCCTTCCTTGTTAACTATCAAAACTTCGGCTCCTGATTCAATTTCGGAGAGGTATTTAGTTTTCCCGTCAGGCAACATTGTATAGCAGTAAACTGCCCCTGCATTTACTCTGAAGGGACGAGGCGACGTGAATGATGAGCCCACAGATTCGTTATGAATAAGAAAGAGGAAGTTTGCTTTGCTGCCAACGAGTAAACCTTCGCCTATTTTGAGCATGGAGGCTGTGTCAATGCACACTCTTTCGCCTATCCCCACGTCCCTGACTTCCAATATTCGAGCTGCTTGAAGAGGTAGATTCATATTCTCTAGATATAGTCCTAGTTCATCCACTTGATTTTCATCGTCCGTTGTGAAGATTACTCCATCTGTTCCTAATTCCAATACTGTGAACATTGTTCTTACTTCTTCGACACTGTTTGCTGTCGTGTATATTTTTGTCGCTGATTTATGTAATCTAGCAATAATATTCTCCAAGGGAATTATTTTCCAGTCGGTAGTTTCAATTATCACTAGATCTGCACCCATCGCAGATGCTATGACGATCTCTTCTAAATCCTCATTTCTGGATACCCTCTTAGCAAATCCGCAGGATTTTTTCAGTGACTTCAATTTTTTTAATTCGTTAATGGACTCGCATATGACGATATCGGCTTGGTCAGACGGGTAGATAGTTTTAAAGTCTCGCTCTCCGACCAGCTGAGGATCCAGATATAAAACTTTAACATTCTTTTTTCTTATGTTTGAAAGAAAACCAGGTAAGTCTCTAACCGATATTGCGGGTTTGATCACTAATTCTTTACTCTTGAGCACTACGAAGCACCTCAATAGCATCCTCATGATTTAGGCCATCTATTACTACCTTATGCAATGCACGCACGATGGAAACAGGATTTTCATGCTGAAAAATATTGCGTCCGAATGTTACGCCTTTTGCTCCAGCCTTCATCGCTGCCTCGCACATCTTTAGGAGTTCATAATCGGTATTAACCTTTGGACCCCCGGCTATAACCACGGGAACTGGGCAACCTTTGGTAACTTTTCTAAAAGAGTTAATGTCGCCAGTATATACTGTTTTGACTATATCGGCTCCTGCTTCACCACCAATTCTTGCAGCATGAGCTACGACTTCGACATCGTGAGGATCCTTAATATTCTCCCCTCTTGGATACATCATCGCTATTAACGGTACATTCCAGTCAGTGCATTCGTCAGACACAACTCCTAAGTCGTACAACATGTCGGGCTCTTCTTTTGCACCAATATTGATGTGAACGGAAACAGCATCAGCTCCAAGTCTTATCGATTCCGTAACTCTTCCCATCAAAACTTTTTTGTTTGGAGACGAACCTATCGAAGTGCTCGCTGACATATGGGCTATCAGACCTATCCCTATTGGTCTTGGCATGGTCTTAATGATACCTTTATTCACCAACACGCAGGTAAGACCGGCACGTTCGCATTCATAAATCAAAGAGTGAGGACTCTCTAGCCCTCTAACAGGTCCGTTACTAATTCCATGATCCATAGGTATACAGAGCATCTTTCCCTCCTTTAAAATTCGATTTAGTCGAATCTCTCTACCTATGACCATATCTATCATTTTTAAAACCTATTTAAAAGTGATATGTTTTAGATGAGATTAGGTTAGAGGAGGATATCTTGACGGATATGTGAGCCAAACCTGCTGATTAGCAGAAATCTATTAGGAAAAAAATTGTTGTGCCTTTCTACTTAAGAGAAAATCAGAAGTTAATAGATAAGAGTTTAATCACCGTTGAATTACCAACGGTGTCTTTTCCAAGTTGGCAGGTTCCCATTTCCATATCATAAGCTGTACTGTTTTATAATTGAATGATTTTTGGTTGTGCTAATATTCAATATGACAGGACCCCAGCAAGACTATAACTTATAAAATGGTTCAGCCGATATTTTTACATGGGAGCAAATAAGAAGAAATCCAGTGCCTCCTCGGACAAAACGACATCGGGGTCTGGACAAACAAAGAAGGAGAGGAAAGAAGACGGCGCCAAGTTAGAAGATAAGGGAAGGCAAAAACAAAAGCTTGCCGTCTTCGTAGAAGAAGCTCAGGGTAGAAAGACACTCCAAAACCTGAAGGCAATCACAACTCAAGGATTTGCTAGAGCATCTGGCGTGAAGATCTCAGTAGCCAACAATTTCATAAAGTCTCTAGAATCAAAAGGAGTAGTAACGAGCGTTGGTGGATATAGCGGCCATAGGGTATACAAACTCGTTAGATAGCAGACAGGATCTATTACTTCACCATGCAATATTGTAACTTGAAAGAAAATTACCTATCTAGTACTTTTAGGATCCTTGTCTTATACTAAGCAAATCTCCTGGAACTATCGATTCTAACAAATCTAAATTAGATAATACGAACCCGAGTGGATTCATGGCTGTGGAGAAGGTATCATTTAGAAATATACATATGGCCCCATGAAAAGTCATGTACGCTATCTCACCCCTTTTGAACTGAGATTTTTGTTTCTCCCGTCCCAAAGCTAAATCTGTTTCGATGTATACGAATCTATTCTCGAACTTGTATGCTCTTCTCTGCACCGGCAAGGACTTTAAAACCCCCGCGGCTGTCAAGGGTGAGAAATAACGCACTATTTTGCCTTCAGCAAAACCTTTGTTTGATATTTCAAGAACTATGTTAACTCTTGAAACTGAGCCTACATCCATTTGAGTACACTCCGACAAGGTAACGACAATAACACCAAATATAAATTAAAACGACCTTCGTGGTATTGCAAAATTCGCAACATTTAATTAGATATTTATTATCTTTTGCATTATTCTTGGTATTAAAATCGCCTTCAAGTAAAACCAATCTTCATAAGAAAGTCACACAACCTAAACAAAAACCTACCAAGAAAGTCACACAACCTAAACAAAAACCTACCAAGAAAGCTAGCTTAAGCAAAAGTAAGGCAAGTCCTCAGAACGCTGGCAAGAAGGGTTCTAACCCTGCTAAAGTAATCGTCGAGAGTAAAGCAAAGCATCAAGAACAAGCACAGGAGATAAAGAAGTCAACTCGTCCAGAGGACGAAGTTGTTACGTACGGCGAAATTGATTTTGAACTCAGAGAGATAACTTATAACGGTAAGCAAGTTCTAGTTGGACCTCCTTCGCTTACAAGATTTGAAAGGGCCAGGATAACAGGAGCAAGATCGTTGCAATTATCTCTGGGCGCCCCTTCTTTGATCAAAATTCCAGACGAAATTAAAGATTCTGTTTCATTAGCATCTTTAGAATTAGATGCTAGAGCGCTCCCAATTTCAATAAGAAGAGTATTGCCGAATGGTTTGTATCAAGATATACCAACCGACTGGTTGAAGTGACTTTATAGGAATAGCAAGACGTATAAATCCTAAAGCTATATACGATTTGAACAGATTCAGTAATTGCAAGTTCGAATGTAAGGTCTCCAAAAATTGAAGTGATTAATTACATCAGTAGCAAATGTGTAACACTTAAATTTCCAAACTTAAAATTCTTTTTAGGGGTAAAAATTCCGACACTTAAGAGATTGTATAGTGGTTATCTGGCCAAACTAATGCTCGATGACGGCAGCTCATTTTCAGGCATTGGATTTGGATATCCTACCGAGACAGCAGGTGAAGTAGTTTTTAATACTGGCATGGTAGGGTATACAGAAACATTAACTGATCCGTCTTATAGAGGACAAATCGTATGTATAACTTATCCGCTAGTGGGGAATTACGGAGTCCCTAGTAACAAGATAGAGGATCAGTATGGTTTGCCAAAATACTTCGAATCGGGACGCATTCAGGCAAAGGGCCTTCTAATTCATAGCCTGTCGAGTGTCGCAAGTCATTGGACATGCATTAAAACTCTGGATCAGTGGCTATATGAGGAAAGAATTCCAGGAATCTACGGAATTGACACAAGAGAGCTGACCAAGAAATTGAGAATCAGGGGAGTAATGATGGGAGCAATGTCTGTCTCTGAAACTTGTATTGCAGACAAATTAAGATTATCAGAGTTGTTGCATAGTGAGAATTATGAGGGCAGAAACTTTATGGCCGAAGTCTCCGTGAGTAATGTACGTCAGTACGGAGACAATGAGAAAGATTGTATTGTGCTAATAGATGCAGGAACGAAATATAGCATAATAAGAAATATTATTAAGTCAGGATACAGGGCTGTCTTGTTACCCTGGGATTCTCCCTTCGAGGAGATCATAAAATACGACCCTGTTGGAGTTATAATCAGTAATGGTCCTGGGGATCCCACACAGTGTACCCAGACGATCCGAACAGCTACCAAGTTAATCGATTCATCAACGCCTACGTTGGGTATATGTCTCGGAAATCAAATATTGGCTTTAGCTGCAGGTGCCAAAACGTTCAAACTGAAATTTGGGCATAGAGCACAGAACAAACCTTGTATGGACTTAAACAATGGCCAAACCTATATCACTAGTCAGAACCATGGGTATGGAATTAGCGCGGAAAGCCTAAACGGAACGGGGTTTAGAATTTGGTTTACAAATATTGACGATACAACAGTAGAAGGAATAGAACACAAGGAAAAGCCTATTGTTGCCGTTCAATTTCACCCGGAGGCCTCTCCAGGCCCTTATGACTGTGCCTTCATATTTGATAGGTTCAAAGAACTGATCGAGAATAATAATAAAAAAATGAAAAGAGAGGATTCTTTTAAACCTAATCACGATAGCAAATTGCATGGAGGAAAAAATTGCCCAAGCATGAATCAATAAGAAAAGTTCTTGTCATAGGAAGCGGCGCGATCAAAATCGGAGAAGCAGGCGAAAGTCAGTAACACTGACCGCCAATTTGACTACTCCGGTTCACAGTGTCTCAAAGCGTTGAAGGAGGATGATGTCAGAAGCGTATTAATTAACCCCAACATCGCTACAATCCAAACCGACACCAGATTTGCTGATAGAGTGTATTTGTTGCCGATTAGTGTAACATATGTACAGAAAGTCATAGAAAAAGAAAGACCAGATTCTATCATGTTGGGTTTCGGAGGACAAACTGCTCTTAACTGCGGTGTGGCCCTAGAAGACAAAGAAATATTACGGAAATATGGGATAAGAGTCTTAGGGACACAAATAGAAGGGATTAAAATTACCGAGGATAGGCGAGCTATTCAAAGAGGCAATGCAGAAAAGTGACATTCCTGTTTTGCCAAGTGCGCCTGCATATTCACTGGCCGAGGCCAAGAAAATTGCGAAGGAAATAAGTTTTCCGGTTATTATCAGAGTTGCCTATACGCTCGGCGGAAAAGGTGGCGGTGTTGCATACAATGAATACGAATTAGAAGAAATTGTACAACGTGGTTTATCCCTCAGCGTGGTCCATCAAGTATTAATTGAAAAATACGTTGGGAACTGGAAGCAGATAGAGTACGAACTGATGCGCGACAATAATGGAAACAGCGCGGTAGTCTGCAATATGGAAAATGTCCTCGCAATGAGAGTTCATACAGGAGATAATATCGTAGTTACCCCATCTCAGACACTCAACAATATCGAATATCATAAACTCCGTTCTGCTGCGCAGAGAGCTACATCAGAGTGTAAGATTATTGGAGAATGTAATATTCAGTTCGGCCTGGATCCTTTTTCTGAACAATATTGTGCAATCGAAATCAACGCCAGACTTTCAAGATCTTCTGCATTGGCTAGTAAAGCCACAGGTTACCCACTTGCATACATGGCCGCCAAGATTGGGCTCGGGTATGGGCTTCCGGAACTTATCAATAGAATAACTAAAGTTACTACTGCTTGCTTCGAGCCCTCTCTAGATTATATTACTTTGAAAATGCCTCGTTGGGATTTTCAGAAATTTGAGCATGTAAAGCGAAGGCTAGGAAGTACAATGAAATCGGTAGGAGAGGTGATGGCGATAGGAAGAAATTTTGAGGAAGTGATCCAGAAGGCGATTAGAATGTGTGAGGTAGACAAGGATGGGCTTGTATCCAATGCTGAAATCAATGAGATTGACTCCCCCGAAGAAGTAGAAAAAATTGAACAGTCTCTCCTCTATCCAGATGATGAAATAATGTTTACAGTAGTTCGAGCATTAAAAGCAGGAATCAGTATTAATAGAATAAACCAGCTATCCCATATTGATCCTTGGTTCTTATTATGTATAAATAATATCATAGAATTGGAAAATCAATTACACACATCAGAATTCGAGGAATCCTTAATTATGGAGGCAAAAAAAACCGGCTTCTCAGATAAGCAAATAGCTCGATGTATGAGTATTGATGAAAAACAGGTAAGAAGTCTAAGAAGAAAATTTGGGATAAGACCGTCAATTAAACAAATAGATACACTGGCCGCTGAATGGCCTGCCAAAACTAACTATCTTTATATGACCTATAACGGTGACAGTGATGACGTCGAATTCGAGAATAAGGAGACGAGTACAATCGTTGTTGGGGCTGGTCCTTACAGGATAGGAAGCAGTGTCGAATTCGATTGGGCAACGGTTAACATGGTATGGAGTTTAAAAGAAAATGGTATCAAAAATGTTTGCATAATTAATTGCAATCCAGAAACTGTTTCGACGGATTATGACATTTCCGATCGCCTTTATTTTGAAGAATTAACCTTTGAACGGGTGCTGGACATATATGAAAGAGAAAAATCTTCTGGAATAGTGACTTGCGTTGGGGGACAAACAGCAAATAATCTTACTACTAAACTATCTGAGAACGGAGTGAGGATTGTTGGAACCAGCAGCGAAAATGTGGACAGAGCCGAAGATCGTGCTAAATTTGGAAGACTATTAGATTCGCTAAAAATCAAACAGCCAGCATGGAAAAGATTTTCTGACATAACGGAAGCAAAAAAATTTGCTGAAACAGTAGGATACCCGGTTCTGGTTAGGCCTTCGTATGTTCTAAGTGGCGCGGCTATGAAGGTTGTTTGGGCAGAATCCCAATTCGAACAGTTTTTGATGACTGCAGCAAGTATCAGCCCAGAACATCCTGTTGTAATAAGCAAGTTCTTCCAAGAAGCAGCAGAAGTTGAGGTCGATGCTGTATCGGGGAATAACGGTGTCATCGTAGGATCTATTATTGAACACATAGATAACGCAGGTATTCACTCCGGTGACGCAATAATGTGTATTCCCCCTTGGAGGCAGGATAGAAAGACACTGGAAACTATCAAGGAATATTCAGCAAGAATAGGAAAGGCCCTAAATATTGTAGGTCCATTTAATATTCAGTATTTGGTGAAGAATGAAGAGGTATTTGTTATTGAGGCCAATGTAAGGGCCTCAAGATCCATGCCTTTTGTTTCAAAGTTCATCGGGGCTAACGTTATAGGCCTTGCAGCAAAAGCCATGACTGGCAAGGACCTTCCAGAGGCTGCAAGAGATTTATGGTTGAAAACAGCGGCGTTTGGAATTAAAGTTCCTCAGTTTTCATTTATGCAATTAGAAGGGGCAGATATTGTTCTTGGCGTAGAGATGCATTCGACAGGGGAAGTTGCCTGCTTTGGAATAAGCTTCTATGATGCACTTTCCAAAGCGTATTTGGCGGCAGGTTACTCACTACCAATAGCAGGATCTGTTCTAATTAGTGTGGGAGGGCAGAAAAATAAAGTTAGACTTCTACCTTTGGTTTCACTCATTTCTTCGCTAGGATATCAAATTATGGCAACAGAACACACCGCCGAATTCCTTGAGTCGAACCATTTTGGACCAGTGCAAAAGGCTTACAAGATAAGCGAGCCCGAAAGAAAGCCTAACATCGCTGATTTACTTTTTGAGCGAAAGATTGACTTCATAGTCAATATCCCTTCTACCTCAACAATTGAAAAATATGTCGGCATGCTCTATGATGAATATTTGATAAGGAGAAAGGCTGTAGAAATGGGTGTCCCTGTCTTAACCACCATAGAGGGTGCAACTTCCTTCATAAAGACTCTTGAGTGGCTCAATTTTTCAGAGCCCACTATAGACTCACTGAGAAATTTCAAGGAGCTCTAACTACTAGGTTTCGTGCCCAGGATCAATTAAAATGACATATCTCCCAAAGATGCAAGGTCGGCAACTATCGAGCCATCGAGTGTCAAATATAGCATTTCTTCAATGTCACCATTCTTTACCACTCGGTCAAGTATAGGGGAAATAATCTTTCTTCGGCTGTGCCCAAATGATGCACTAGGACCCACATCAAAAGATGGCATTATTATTATTTCCAACAATCCCACACTATCTGAAAAAATTGCCTTTTTTCGAACCTTCATGTATATCCAGACCCTTTGTCCGTTTACAATATTATTTGGTTTTAGAAGAATCGGATGAAGATGACCCATAACGATTCTTTCCACTGATGATCTTATAGTTGACGGCATTGTATGCCCGTGTATGAACAATATATCTCCTAGAAGCATCCCGCTTGAAGATATAAGATTGACATTTTTTGGTGCTAAGTATCGTATGAGACCGTCATGATTTCCCGGTACAATATACACTTCTGCGTACCGCGAAAGAGAAGTCAGAACTGGTGGTATACTGTCACGATCTATTCTTGTTATCCGAGAAACATTAGACTTGATATCTCCCAGTAGAATTATTCCATCAGCCTTTGCCGACTTTATCAAAGTAATCAATTTATCACCAGTATTTTGAAATATGATTTTAGAATTCAGGTTAAATCCATTAACGATGCCGTGGGTTTCAGATCCTAAATGAAGGTCGGCTGCTACAATAAATCTCCTATATTCTTTATTTAATTTACCATCAATTAGTAACACAGGCTCTGGGTGAAGTAGGCTTATTGAAAACTTTGGTGTTCCTTTGAACAATGCACTTTATTTAAAAGATACGTATAGAACAACTTCTCATGCTTTATTTGATCGCAATTCTATAGAGTTTGATTCACCTAAATATTGGCAATTCCAAATTTACTGCTTTACTAGGACTGCGTTAATGCAGCCATTTTGCCCGGGCCTTGAGATTACTCTTGCCATACCAGACGGTGTCTCAAGTAGGGCGCCTTTGCTAATCACTCCTCTTCTTTCATAATCTTTATTCGCGGGGTTTTTGACTACTTGCAAAATTTTAGCGTTGGTCGTTTTCTTCAATACAGGATCGGCAAGACTAACAAATGCACCAAATTTCACCGCGACCTTCAGGTTGTTACCTCTAACACGTCTTGTTTTTATAGATTTATCGCCTAACACAGCTTCATTAGGATATCTGTCGATTTCATACTTTCGTCTCCGCCTCATAGCGATTTTGCGCCCACCAGTATATTTCCGCCCCGATAAATTCTCTATCGATTTACGCATGAGGTTCGAAATGCAAGTTCGTTATTATTAATGCTTCTGTGATTCCTATGTCATTCAGTTAGGCTTTATCGGTTAGAAGCCTTCCCTTCAACGCATTAACGTCTTCTATACCAAAATAATCTTGAAACTTCTTACTTGTCTTGAATATTTTAAGTCTCCCAACTTTTTCGTGCTGGATGAAACCTACTCGTTCAAGTTCTTTTAGATGAGAATATACCTGACTTCCCCTGATTTGAACTAGCCTTCTTGAAAGAACCGGTTGTTCATAGGTTACGTATGATAAGGTCTTGAGTGCTCCTCCAGAAACCAAGGGCTGGCTAGCAAATTTTCTGATAACTGGGATATATTCGGCTTTCAGTTGAAATACAAAAGATCCGTCCTCTAACTGATCTATTTCAATCGCCTTAAAAACAGTCTTTGTTTTTTTCATTAGTTCAGTAATTATCTTTAAAGTTTTCTCTCGTGAATTTGTCCCACTCGCTCTAATAAGTTCGTCCACCGAGAGTGGTCTGCCGGCTGAATAAAGGGCTGCTTCAATCCGTGCGCTAATTTCATCTTGAGAGAACAACTTGATTAAGCAACAACCTCCATACAGTAGCAACTAGATTTCATTAAAAATTTATTTATTGAGAACCAATTTAATATCATCGACCTCTTCTAATACTTCCACGATAAGTACATTACTCATGCCCAAATAGAGCACTGCTATAAATGTTCGAATTATTTCGATAGGCTGCATATCAGCAACCAGTTCCTTAAACAACTTGGATCCGCTAATTCTAAGAGACTCTAAAATTCTATCTTGATATTCCCTCAAAACTTCCTCTAATTTCAGCAGGTACTGATTAAAATCAAATGTAGGGTTAGCTTCTAGATCTATCTGCTTCTTCTTTTGCCTCGGATTTGTGAGTTCGGAGATCATATTTTCTAAGACAATTAACAAATCCGGTAAAGAGACTGGGTAAGTAGATTCAACCCTGAATGGAACTTCAATTGGCTTAAGTTCAGGGATTGTATCTCCTGTCTTGGAGTCTTTCGGGCTTTTATGCTGCATTGCTATTTTCTCGAGCTCGAATATACTCTCTACCTTTATTCTATGAATCATCGCGGATGATAGAGCAGCGATTCCACATACTCTCAAATCTTTATTGTCAGTCCTGTTGATAATTTCAAGGAGCATCTCTAGAAGCGTTGTGACGTTTATATTCCAAATATCCTTCCTATTTACAAAAGTTGGATTAAAAAGCAAATTTAATGGCGGTTTGGATATTAGTTTTCTTGTATCATTTTCAATCGTTTCTGGTCCCGACACTTAAGATAGCTATTATCGACCTATTATAATAGCCTAGTGTTCAGTCTCGGGAAGATTTCGAATTTTGGCAAGGCGGGTAGAGGATTAATTTGGCTCAGCCTGTTTAATATCGTCTGCTTGTTTTCAAATAACTGTCCTCGAATTCAGTTCTTAAGACTGATTTTAGAGGAAATATACCTATTTATAATTAATAGCCGCACCTCCGCACCTAATATGAAGTCATCGTCTCAACTCTTCTATAGACATAAGATTTTACTTCCTTTAGTTCTGTAAAATAAGTGCGATAATATTTACAATACGTGCGGATTAATTTAAATAACCTAACACCACACTTAGTTAAGATTGCAGCAACAGAGTAAAGTACGTGTAGAGAGAAAATTTGTTTTGTTTCTCATTCATACTCCATTTGGTTTGAATTTCTTTGATATAATTGCAAAAACCAGAGCTGCTAGGATATACTCTGAATTTAGTACTTATCTTATGCCGTTAATTACGGCATTGGCTATCGTTCTTTTTTTTATCGGCCTGACTAGCATGCTCTCAAATTCTGCCGCAAGAGAAGGGGTGCGTGAAATTGGACCCCAGGCCAATTTATTGATCCCAGGTTTAAATCCATTACTCCCTTGGACATACGGGTGGATTGCCCTTGTCGTTACGATTGTTATCCATGAAGCGGGCCATGGAATAGTAGCTAGGGTTTATAATGCTAAAGTGGAATCCACAGGACTAGTACTATTTCTAATATTTCCGATCGGAGCGTTTGTAAACATTCAGCGAGAGGAATTAGAAAAGACCTCACTTAGGCACAAAAGTTCAATATTGACAGCTGGTCCGCTTAACAATATGATACTTGCTGCAGTATCCTTAATTGCCCTTTATTTTGTTATGTCTACTCTTAGTCCATTGCCAGGATTTGACGAGAGACCCAGTGTGATGGTAGGAGAGGTTCGACCCGGATCTCTTGCAGAACAAATAGGGATTACTCAAAGATCGATTATTCAATCAATAGACGGCCAAGAGATAAGGGATGTAAGTGACGTAGGGGAAGTTCTTCGATCTAGTAATGGGAAAAATATAGAGGTAATATGGAAAGACGGTGGAGGAAACATTATCAAAGAATCTGGGCAAAATGAGAATGGAATATTGGGCGTCACAATTATAGGAATGGGATCTCCTTCAGAAGCCTTGGATAATTATAAAAAGGCTTTTCTGGACCCTAGAGGCTATCTTTTACTTCTTACACCCCCGACATTAGAAGGCCCATTCCCTGCACCGTATTCCGACACGATGGCACCTAAATACGAATCAGCTTTATTTGGACCCTATTTTCCAATGATCTCTAACATGCTATTTTGGTTATGGTTTATTAACTTCAATGTTGGCATATTCAACGCGCTTCCAATTGGACCTTTTGATGGAGGTCAGTTGTATGGATCCCTGATTGAAAACAAGTTAAAGTCCAAGGGAAGAAGGCTTAATCCCTCGACTGTGAATAGTGCGATAACTTTTATTTTTATTGCAATAGTAATTATGCTCATTGCTGGACCGTACTTGTTACGATAGGTCTGTCTTAAAAATTCCTGAGAGAAATGAGATATCCATAATGAAGTTACTCAGATATACATCATTTGCAAGAAATATTTGAATTAAAAATCAAGACACGTAGACTGTTATTAATCTAATAAAGCACTAGCCCGTACTCAAACTCTCCATGACAGATACTTTATCTGTTCTAAATATTAGGGTTAGAATCAATATTGCCTACTTCAACTTGTTCACTTTCTCGGAACCGAGATCTCCTAGTTAATTACGAGGTCACTAGAAGTTAATTCAAATGTCGATTTTCGAAAGGATACCCAGCATGGTGCATGGGAAAGATATTTCGGACAAAATACGCAATTTTCAAAACTAATAGATGCCAGCAAGTCGATAAACCGAGCGATTCTAGTTACACATGGATCCATAGATCTTATAGATTAAACAACAAAATAATCGTATTTGAACGGTTAACATTCACCAGACTTAAGTGTTTGTCTGCTAGTAACGCTTGCCCAACTCCTTTCCTGTAAAATCGGTGAACCAATAGAATCCAGTTTCAACGAAAAGCATGTGATGAGATAAAATGCTCACTGGTATTCTTAATTGGCAATCCAGCAAAAAAACACAATCTTAAAAAATGACTAGAAACAGTTATAGCTATTGTCAGATGAGATCACAAGGCTCGAAGGAGTTATCAGTTCTCAACTAAAACTTTCAACTGATGAGTCCAAGACCTTCCTTCTCATTGTAAAAAATGGCAGGATGACTCCAGAACGAATATCCAAATCCTTGCAAATACCCATGCCAGATGCACTAAAAGCAGCCGAGTCATTAGTAAATAAAGGAATGCTTATTGAGATAACTTCCGATGAGTATGAATCATTACATCCAAGATTCGCCGCATCCAACAGATACAAAATACTTTGTGAAGAAGAGAATGTTGAGTTCAAAAAAAATATCAAAATAGATAATATCGGTATCGTATTGGAAAGTCATTATGAAAATGCAAGGACTAAATAATCTCTGCTAATTGATAATTTTATTGTAAATAACAATGCCAGAGAGTGAAGGTCAAGATAAGGTAGTTTATTTCGGAGTCATTAATATTAATGAAAATCAAAAGACGATAGGCGCGGTGGACGTATGGCGTAGTGTGATTAACAAAGGAGTTATTCTGTGAGGAAAAAAGATTGGGGATATTGGATATCGTCGAGTTTATTGGAATGCCAAGGATAGAAGAAGGCAAGAAATGGGCAGTCGCGGTTAGCAGGATAATCAAGGGGAGAAACAGATGGAAACTAATCAAGTTAATTAGCCAGGGAGAATTTGAATTTTCCGACCTTGAGGATAAAGTCGTTACAGTGGAGGTAAGAGACTACAAAATTATCGATCGAGAGTGGTGGTCGTTTCTCGTGGAGAGAAATGTAAATCGTAATCTAGAGGTGACTGAGGAGGCGGGAATAAAATGACATCATCTCTTAATGGAGATAGAGAGGATGTTCCAGTCGATGTTTACGTCAACAGTGTAATGGGTACAGAAATTGCAAGCAAGCTATCTGGCTTTTTTGTCATCAAAGGCGGGAGGACATTTAGATTTAGAGCAATTGCATTTGGTAGAATAGGAGGCCACAACATTAGTTTGTCATATATCCAAAAAGACATTTGAAGATATAAAGAAAATGGGGATAGATCCGGAGTGGGTTGAGCTCAAGGTCCAAAGAAAATTGATCGAGGGAGACATCTCAATAGTAGATTCGCATGAAAACCGGAATTAAAGATTGGTTGATCATATGAGGGCTCCTTCTAACGCCTTATCGCAATTACACTTGTCCCTCTTTTCAGAAATTTTATGGGCTAATTCTAGTAACATTCTCTTCGTTCTCTCAATGTTATTATGTAGTGTATCTAAGACAGCTTTGGTGCTTACTGGCGAATCTGACCAAACATCATAGTCTGTTATCATTGCAATTGAGACATAGCATAATTGCGCTTCCCTCGCAAGGACACATTCAGGTACAAGTGTCATTCCAATTATGTCGGCGTTTAAGTATCTTTGAAAAATAAGGATTCTGCTCTGGTAGAAAATCGGGGTCCTTCAATGCAAAGATAGGTACCTTGAGCATGAACGTCATAACCCAAATTCTTAGCACAATCTATTGAATGCTCTCGTAATTCGGGACAGAACGGATCTGCCATCGATATATGACAAACTTGTCCTCCATCGTAGAATGTATAGTCTCTTTGTTTTGTAAAATCAATGAATTGATCAGGCACGACTATATTACCGGGCCTAAATTCTGGCTTTAAGCTTCCTACAACTGAAGGGGAGAGGATTCTGGTTACACCGAGTTCTTTAAGAGCCCATATGTTTGCGCGGCTGTTTATCTTATGAGGAGGGATTGTATGCTTTCTTCCGTGTCTAGGTATGAAAGCGATAGGAGTTCCATTATAGTCGCCAATAGTTACCAGATCAGAAGTTTCTCCGTATTGAGTATCAACCTTAACGTCCCGAATATCTTTGAAAAAATTTGGATCATACAGGCCAGTGCCTCCGATGATTCCAATTCCTGCTTGATGCTTCTTTGACATTATGGGTACACCACCAATGAGTGAACCGCGTATCCCATTCCCTTAATCTTGCTTGCTCCACCGATACTCGCTAATTCTATGACAAATGCGAATGCAACAACCTTCCCTCCCAACTGTGTTACTAGTCGCTCCGCCGCTATGGCAGTTCCGCCGGTTGCTACAAGATCATCGGCTATTAGTACGCTTTGGCCTTCTTTGATTGATTCTGTCTGGATTTCCATTATTGAATTACCATATTCAATATCGTATGGCTGCTTCACAGTTTGGCCAGGAAGTCTGCCAGCTTTCCGAACTAATATTAGTCCTTTAGCCATGGCCAACCCTAATGCCGTTGCTATAATAAATCCTCTCGATTCTATCCCAACTATGCAATCAATATGATATGCACGGAGTCGATCACAAAACTCTTCAGACATGTAATTCAATGCATCGTGATTGCGGAAAACTGGATTAATGTCTCTAAATAAGATGCCGCTCTTTGGAAAATCAGGGTAGCTTTTGATAATCTTGGTTAGGTCTACATAATTTGCACTCATAGTCTTCATGGAATATTTCGGCCATAAAAAAGATTATGAATGATACATAAGACAATTAGAAAATATTGAACACATCCCCAACTTAATCATATCAAAGTTTGCTAGAATCTCAAGATTTAACCATTCTAACTGCCCAAGTCAGACTTGTTACAATGACGCGTATCTGGCTTTTTGCATGTCCCACTTTCTATATATTGGTGCTTGACTATTGTTATCTGGAAGCCAACAACCTGGGCATCTAGCCACGTCCTAACCGAAATGGAACAACAATATCAAATGCAACTAGAATTCAATATCGTTTTTTTATAAAATTTCCGATAAGATATAAATAATATCATAGATATACTTACTTATTATGCCTATTGCAAGTGGGGCGGAATATATTGAAAGCCTCAGGGGGAGAGATATTAAGGTATATTTGTTTGGCGAACTCGTAAAGGAGCCCGTCGATCATCCTATGATCAGGCCATCAATTAATGCGGTGGCAGAAACCTACGATATTGCGAACAGCGAACCTGAAATTGGCTCTTCCCATTCCTCTCTTACAGATAGGAAAATTAATAGATTTCTGCACATTGCAGAAAGTGCACAAGACTTAGTTAACCAGAATAGAATGCAAAGAAAACTCGGGCAGTTGACAGGTACATGTTTTCAACGATGCGTCGGAATGGATGCACTCAATTCCCTTTATTCCACAACTTTTGAAATCGATGGCAAGTATAATACGAGCTATCATCAACGTCTTGTAGAATTCATAAAGTTGATTCAGACCGAGAATTTAGTTGTCGGAGGAGCAATGACAGATGTTAAAGGAGATCGGAGTCTGTCACCTTCTCAGCAAGATGATCCTGATCTTTTCGTCCATGTCGTGAAGGAGGATGAAAAAGGGGTATATATCAGCGGTGCAAAGGCACACCAAACGGGATGTATAAATTCTCATTGGATAATGGTAATGCCTACGATGCGTCTCAGACCGGAAGATAAAGAATATGCTATAGTTGGTGCCGTACCCGCCGATGCTAAAGGGATTACGTACATTTATGGTAGGCAGTCCTGTGATACCAGAAGCATGGAAGCAGGTGACTTGGATGCAGGGAACGCAAAATTTTCTGGACAAGAGGCTATGATAATATTTGATAGTGTCTTTATCCCAAAAGAACTAGTCTTCATGGAGGGCGAAGTCGAATTTGCATCCATGTTAGTGGAACGCTTTACATGCTATCATAGGAGAAGCTATGTGTGCAAGACAGGCCTTGGAGACGTCCTAGTTGGTGCAGCTGCGGCAATCGCAGATTATAATGGTATAGCTAATGCATCCCATATTAAGGACAAACTCGTCGAGATGACACATCTCAATGAAACTATATTTGCTGCAGGTATCGCTTCCTCTTATCAAGCTCACAGAACTTCGGCTGGCAATTACCAGAATGACGACATGCTCGCTAATGTGTGCAAGCACAATGTCACGAGATTTCCCTACGAAATAGGCAGACTGGCACAAGACATTGCAGGTGGGCTGATGGTTACTATGCCTTCAGAAAAAGACTTCAGAAGTCCAGAGACTGGTCCTTTGTTAGAGAAGTATCTCAAGGGAAGAAAGGGGGTTTCAACAGAGAACAGGGTAAGAATACTTCGATTGATTGAAAATATGACTCTGGGCAGGAATGCTGTAGGATATCTCACTGAATCTATGCACGGAGCAGGCTCGCCTCAGGCTCAAAGAATCCAAATTGCTCGCCAAATGCAACTTGAGTATAAGAAAAAATTAGCTAAAAATCTAGCGAGTATTGAGGAAGGCGAAGCAAGTGAACTCAGTCATGAACAATCTGAATATTTTGACAAAATCTTCGGTAAGACATGATTTTCGGTCGTCATTACAAAAACGAATAATTATGAGTTGACTGATTTATGTTAGTACACTTGAGGTCAATGAAAAATTGGACAGAATTGAAGATTTGACAGGCAGAAGTCTTCGAATTATTACTAATAATGGTAAGGACGGAATCGTCCAATCCAACCTTTGCAAAAAGCTTGATCTAAGTAGCAGAGAAGGGTCTCGGGTGGCAATCTTTCTTGAGAAGCGTTTGCTTATCAAAAGAGTGAAATCCTTCGAAAACGGACGGTGGACTTATAGGCTTATTCCTACCAAATTGCCAATCAACATTGATTGTATCGATTCAGCACCTTGCCTAAGTTGTCCTGTTGAACATATGTGTTCAATTGATAGTCTATATGGCCCCCATAATTGCGGACTAGTCGAGGATTGGATTGTGGTATCATTCCTCGAAAAGACACAAATTAAGCAAAAAATTGAAGACCACATATATCGAGATTCCGAAGTGGTTCAATCTGAGAAACATAAGAGAGCGAAAATGTTGGTCAGAGTATCTAAGGGTAATAGAAAATCCAAAAAATGAAATAGGAATGTGACGACCTAAAAAATGAAATTCATCCCCTCCGAATTAAGGTTTTGCGATTTCGCCTGTGTCAACCTTGATGTAGCCGAGGGTTTCCGTTATTACAGCGTCAGACCGGTCGCCAATATCTCGGGTCATTCCGATCCGAATCACATTTTGCATACCCTAAGAATCTCAATTAATTAATAATGAAGGACAATGTGATTTGAAAATTACGTTTCAGGACAAGAGCATTCGCTTTCTCTCATGAAGTTAAGTGATGCCCAAAAGGATTATTTTCGTAAACTAGCAAAAGAAGAAGGCTACAGAAGCAGGTCTGCATATAAACTAATTCAACTTAATAAGGCCTATCGTATCCTAAAGCCAGGATTCTCTGTCGTAGATTTAGGATGTGCACCGGGAGGATGGCTTCAGGTGGCTAGAACGGCTGTAAGCCAAAGTGGAAAGGTTATCGGAGTCGACATTGAAAAAGTTGCACAACTGGAAGGAACAACAATTTTGCAAGGCGATATTGAGAATGCCGGTACTATTGACTTACTTATGCAAACCCTGAATGGAAAGGCGAACACTATATTATCAGATATTTCCCCGAAGATTAGCGGAATTTGGGACATTGATCACTCCAAACAGATTTCGTTAAGCAAGAGTAGTATGAACATTGCTACAGAAACACTAGTAAGAGGTGGCAACGCTGTACTTAAGGTATTTGAGGGAGAGTTTTTGAACGGATTTAATAAAGAGGTCAAAGCTTACTTTAACAAAGTCTTAATGACAAAGCCAGTGGCAAGCAGACAGCAAAGCAGTGAACTTTATATGGTCTGTCTGGGATTCAGGTCAAATGAATGAAAACCTGAGTATAATGAGACAATATCTTGTGATTTTATGCGGCTCAATAATTAGTAATCAAGAATGCTGGCAGTAAATTAACAGTAATAGATTTTTGCGATGCTAATCCTCATTTTCATCATAAAGCAATCGTAATTCTTCAAGGCTCAACTTTGAACCAGATTGTAACTTCTTCTTAGCTGAATCCTTTGCTTCGGAAATATTTACATTGTAAACTGCTCGAAGGTTGTCTTGTTTCTGTCTTCTTCGCTCGCCTGCTATGATATCCAACTGTGCATTTATTTTGTCCAATTGGATGGATATCCCGTTGTATTTGAGTAGTAAATCTGCCCGTTCCGCAATAATCTCATGTTTAGAATCAAATAGATTATTAATCTTGCTCTTGAAAAGGGAGATTTCGCTTTGTAGTGTGTAGTATTCATCATCCAACGTTCGAATCGTTTTCTTGGTAACTTCGCATTGGTAGTCTTGCTGTTGAAGCTGCTCCTTGATTGTTCGGAAGGCCTTTAATGCGTCTATTTTCATTGTTGCATCCTTTACTAACGAAAGAATCTGATTCTTCTCTCGTGAGCTACTATATTTTCCTCCATTTATTAGAGACTCGTTGAATTTGGCAATATGCATTAGAGACTCTACTTTTTCTTGTGGTAACCTACCCTGCATCATGCCAAGGAAATTTTTTGATTGATGGATCTTTTCACTGAGAGCAAGCAAGTCAGAATTGGCAGACTGAATGCCCAACCGATTTTTCCTAGATTCTACCACAGATCCGTTAAGGCCTGTTTTTTGCTCATGTATTTCCTGGTTAACGCGGGGAAGTTTATTATTGTCAATATCTATGATTTCCTGAGTAACTTCCCTAATAGAGGCGGAAAATTTACGTTTTAAAAGCACCAAATCAGTCCATCCTAAAGATTGTATATTGGTAACTGGATCGTGATCCAATTTAGGCTGCGCTCATTACGTAAAGTAACTTATAGAATAAAAATATAAGGCTTATGACGGCCATACACTTATCCACTTATTTACCTTTATACTTGACCTGCAGAGGGGCTTTTTTTATGAAGTACAGAAAACAATTATGATTCATTATCCGGCTAACCAACCTCTCACATAGATTTAGACGTAACTATTTCGTCATCATTCCGCAACCTCATTATCAGTAAACCTAATAACTTAGAATCGATATTCGCTGTTCCTGCCATGCATATATCGTATCACATATTACTACATCGATTTGTCCCGCAAATCGTCTGGACGGGTTAGAAGCATAAGGGAAAATCTACGATCAAAGATTGGAGAAAAGTAGAGGTTGAATTATCATTGAAGAAATTTTTTCTCTGCGTCGATTAGTATTTCCTTTCGCCCACAACGTTGTATATATTTCGACAATTGCTTCTGCGCTCTGCCATCCCTTACGGCCTCGCGTGAAAGCTCAACTCCTTCTCTGAAGTTTGCTGATTGCTTTCCAATTACCAAGGCCGCCGAAGAGTTTAGAACTGCAATATCTTGTTTGTGTTTATCAGCAACTCCGTATATTACCTGCAATGTGTCTCGTATAGAGCCTTCCTTAGAATCCACCATAAGGTTTTCCAATTTGGCCAGTTCTATCCCTACCTCTCTAGGATGAAAACTGACCCGTTTGATTTTACTCTTAGTTATCCAAGTAATATCATTTTCACAAGTATTGGACAGCTCATCTAAACCATCCTTTGGATTGACTAACATTATATCTTCCAAATCTGATTGTTGCAATGCAAGCGCCAATGTTTCAATTATTTTCGGTTCAGGTGCTCCTATTAGCTGACCAGCCAAGTTGGTACAGGGATTGCATAATGGACCAATAATATTAAATACGGTTCTAATTCCAATTGTTCTCCTGGCAGATGCAACATATAGCATAGCTGGTTGGAACATAGGAGCATAAAGAAAACCCATTCCCGTTTGTTCTATCGCTTCAATGATATCAGCTATCGAACATTCTAAATTAAGCCCAATATATTCCATAAAATCTGCACTCCCACACACGCCAGAAGTCGATCTATTGCCATGTTTTGCTACTTTTGCTCCTGCCGAACTTGCAATTATTGCCGAGGCGGTACTAATATTAAAGGTATTTATGCGACCACCACCTGTCCCGCAAGTATCAATTAAGAATCCATCAATATTTGGAGTAATTCTAATTGCATACTTCTTTATTGTTTGCATAAGCACCAAGAGTTCATGTGCCGTTTCTCCCTTCATCCGAAGTGCCACTAGAAATGAGGCGATAGCGGCCTCGGATACTTTGCCCTGCAAGATTAAACTTATTGCATAAATTATTTCATCATCATTAAGCTCCTTTGTAGAAACTAACTTTTGGATTATTCGACTAAGGTCTTCCATCAGAACTTCATTTTTTCAACATGGAGATGAAATTTTGGAATATCTTTTGACCATCCGGTGTCAAAACTGACTCAGGGTGAAATTGAATGCCTTCTATCAAATATCGTTTATGCCTCACGCCCATTATTTCGCCATCATCAAGCGCCTTAGCTGTCACTTCAAGACATTGTGGAATATTCCTTGGGTCCGCTACAAGCGAATGGTATCGGGTAGCGCTAAAGGGGTTACTTATATTTGCAAATAATTTACTAGAGTTATATCCTATAGGGCTTGTTTTTCCATGTCTAACCTTCTTCGCATTTATTACGCTGCCTCCGAACGCATTAACTATTCCTTCATGCCCCAAACAAACTCCTAGAATAGGTATTACGACTCCTAGGTTGACTATAATATCCATGCAGTTTCCAAAGTATTTGCGATCTGCTGGATGGCCAGGACCAGGAGATATTATGATTCCATCTGGGTTCATTTTCCTAACAGACGTAAGACTAATCTTATCGTTTCGTTTGACTGTCGTTTGGATGTTGAGTTCACCTAAAACCTGGGCGATATTGTACACGAATGAATCGTAGTTATCAATAACTAAAATCCTCAATAGGAGTTGTCACTATATGTCTGATTAAGGGAATGAGCATAAAAACCTTCTAGAATAACTTCTGATGGGAGATGGGAGTCGAGAAATAGAGTAGGAAGAGCTAGATTTAACCTCTGGGAGACAAAATCATCGCTATATAATGTCATCGTTAAAAATAAAGACTCTAGGTTGGAATTGAGTTTAACTCACGTCTGTTTCTAGTTTTGAATACTAATGAAACCAAAAGCCATAATTGTTAGGCCTTGTGAAATGTAGTTTGATTTCTCAATCTAGCTCGCAAGCTATATTAATTGTCGAAGATAATTTCACCTGAACCTAAATCGTGATAACATATTGGCCAGAGTATTCATAAACGGGTACGGAAACATAGGTCGCAGACTTGCTAGCGCAATTTCAGGCGACAAAGAAACTCAACTTATAGGGGTCGCAAAATATACCGCTGACGACAAAACACAGGAAGCCGTCCGTAACCATATTGATATTTATGTTCCAGAGGAGAAGATTAAGGAATTCACGGACAGGAAGTATAAAGTGAATGGTACAGTAAAGGATGCTGTAGAGAGATGCGATATAGTAATAGATGCGGCTAAAGAGGGAGGAGGATTTCTGAACAAAAAGAATTTATACAATCCTATTAATAGGCCTGCGATTTTCCAGGGAGGTGAAGATAGACATGGTGAGTATTCGGTCGCAGATATGATTCACAATTCAAGGGTCAACTACGAGAAAGCTAGTAGCCGAGCCTATGTCATCCAGGGGAGTTGTAATGTTTCGGGAATGGGACGGATTATCCAACCTATGATTGAAAAGTTTGGTGATGAAATAACAAGGTATGATGTGACTTTGATTCGAAGATGGGCCGACCTTGAGGATATCAAGCAGGTAAAGGACTCCATTGAGTGGGACGCCAACCCTCATCATCAGGATGACGTCAAGGATTTCATACCGTCAGCAAACCTCTATGTTGATGCTTACAAGGTTCCATCGAGAATGATGCACTTACATCAAATGTCGATAAGATTCAAGACAAAAGCCCCAACTAAGGATTCAATTGTCGAAACATTCAGGAAGGAATTTGGAGTTGCGATTTTGAACTCAGCATCAGGAACTGCCCAAGTAAGGAAAAAAGCAATGGAATTGGGATTTCCCCATGGAGACACAAACATGGTGCATATTCACCAAGAAGTTGTTAGGGTAGAAGAAGATACTGTAAAAATACCTTACTCTGACGACCAAACCGGAATGGTAATACCAGAAAACTATTTACTTCTACAATCTATGGTTCACAAACGCAGCAGGCAGGAAGCACTAGCCAAAACTGATGGTCTATTTCAAATAGATTACAAAAGGAAGGTCTTGGAAGAAGAATTCAAATAATCAACCCGAAGGCCGCAGGCAACATAATAAACAAAAAATATCAGACCACAATCATCACATCCATATATATAAAATATTATTTTTTCTTCAATTTTATTCTCTCTGATATCATTTGAGCTATGGATTTAACTTTATGTACCGGCGGATCACTCTATTCATAGTACATTAGTGAAAGACACATTATTTTCTAAAAGCAACATAGGTTTGCTATTTTTTATAGCAATAATAGCGATTATATTATCTGTTCTTTCTTATCAGTATTCTTCGTTCACTGCCAGTAAAATTGCTGGAATAGCCTCTGATGACGTTCGGTCCAATGCAAATATAGAGGCATATCATTTGTCACAAATACTAATTCATAGCATTAATTCAATTACGAATAACTTAAGAGCGCTAACAAATTCTGTGCCGGTATTAAATGCTGAAACTGACACCATTCAGTTTCTGCTTAACAATGCGCAGGATAGTACAGACGAATTGACAAGTGCATATTATTTACTGGACTCTAATGGAAAGGTTATTTCTTCGAGTAATAATAGTGGCACAGAGTTAGAATTTGAAAGTGGGTTGGATCTTCACAACATGGAATACTATGTGATTCCACGAAATACTCAACTACCATATTATAGCACCGTCAAGCAGTCTCCTGACGGCGCTAAAATTTTTATTTCCTTTCCTATCCTAACGATAAGACAGACGTCGTAGGAGATAATAGCGGGATAAATACCACAGGTGGAATCCAGGGTATAATCGTATCTGCCATTGATGTAGAGAGCGTAGGAAGATTTTTACAGGACAAGCTTTCGCCCGAACTTATAAGTAATGTAGGCTTGATGGATAAAAACGGAATTTTTCTTTATGCGAGAAATGAATCTCTCATCGGAAAAAACTTTTTGTCGAAAGCCTTTCAATCTACTATTCCGGTAAATATTAAAGATTCGTACAATGATATATTAAAGCGATCACTTGGCCCAGAGGCCGGTGCAGAGGATGTTTCCTTCAATGATAAGACCACGACCATCTCATACCAGCCCATAATAATCGACGGGAAACAACTTTGGACTTTGTATATAGGATCGCCTCATACTTTGACAAGCGATGTGGGCCTCTTAATAGATCAGCAAAAAAACTTCAGTACGCTTGTAGTAATGGTCATTGGAGCATTAGCAATCGGAATCGCGTTTGTTATTCTTTCTTGGAATAAGAGGCTGAAGACTTCGGTAACGAATCGAACCCTCGAGTTAAAGACTGCAAATGATTCCTTAACCGAGTCAAACAGACTACTTGCCGATGCGAATGAACAACTGAAGGTTCACGATAAGATGCAAAAAGAATTCATAAACGTAGCCGCACATGAGTTACGCACTCCTATCATGCCAATATTAGGAGATGCACAATATATTGAACGTCAGTTTAGTAGCGAAGATGTTAGAATACAGATAGAAAAAGATCAAATCTCTTCCCTAATACGTAATGCCAAAAGACTAGACAGGTTAGCGTCAGATATCTTAGATGTCACTAGAATTGAGAGCAAATCCTTAAGACTACATAAGGAAAGGTTTAACCTAAGCGATGTTGTATGTGGTAGTCTTGCCGATATAAGAAGATACGAAAACGAAAGAGCTAAATTTTCCAGATGTACGATATACACGTAAGGACATATTTTTAAAAGCAGATAAGGGAAGGTTAACACAGGTAATAACTAATTTGTTAAGCAATGCGATCAAATTTACAGACAACGGGGTCATAACAATTGATACTGATGAATCGGATAAAGAAGTCATAGTTAGTATAAGAGATACCGGCAGTGGGATAGACCCAGAAATAATCCCGAAACTTTTTTCAAAATTTATTACCAAATCCGATCGGGGCACGGGTTTAGGGCTTTTTATATCCAAAAGCATTATAGAATCCCACGGTGGCAGGATTTGGGCTGAAAACAACCAATTTGGACCAGGGGCTACATTTTACTTCTCATTGCCTACCGCAAATAGTGACTTAGATAGACATTGACCTAAAGCCAACTCTAGATTATCAAAACTGTCATTCTTTCCAGATGTATCAATGTTAATTGTTTGACAATGTTTAATAATAGTAGCACTATTTTGGAAACATTATGATCAACAACCCATCAGACAATGATCCCATAAAAGTGATGGTTGTTGATGACGAAAGAGACATTTTACGTATAATTAAGAGAGATCTCGAGGCAAATAATAATACCTTCACAGTGGACATTTTTTCCAGTAGCGAACAAGCCTTACAAGCTTTTGAGGGCCATCCCAAGCGATTATTACGATTTAATATTAACAGATATCCGAATGCCAAAAATGAATGGGTTTGAATTATACCGTAGAATAAAGGAAAAAAACCCCGCCATGAAGATCGCCTTTATAACTGCCTTTGAAATTAATAAGGAAGAATTCAACAAAGTTTTGCCATCAATCGATGTAAAAGATTTCATCATCAAGCCCATTAGCATGTCAGATCTAATTATAAAGCTCAAATCAATAGTGACAAAGTCCTGACAGACATAACATTGGATAGAAATGATGACTTGTACTTAACGCGTCAACGTTCTAGTCTAGCTTTAGCGAAAAGAGCAGGCAACTCACTCACGTACATTGTCTTTTCACATCGCAATAGTTTCCCCCGTGTCAATTTAGCGTCTTTAACCGTACATTTGGGGAATATTGCCATCATGGTCTTGATTTATTTCTTCATTAATAAAAAGATATAAAGGAAACAAAAAATGAAAACGTTCTTCTTGTAAGGTTAAAAACTTTACAATATTACATCTACCGCCAAAACATATAGGCAAGTAGATCGTGATAATAAGCCAGGATATCAAAAGAGTGCTATGATATATGGAGGGATTTCACTTTGTCAGCAGATTTTAAAAAGATGATAGAGATAGTTCTTCAGGAGAAACCTGACATAAATGCTGAGCTCGTAAAAGAAATGATCGAAGAAAAGAAAAAAACGATTGGTGCAGGATATCTTACCGACCAAGGGGCTCTTTTTCTTGTCGCCGCAGATTTAGGGATATCATTTGAAAATGCTCCTAAAATTAAATCTGGAATAAAGGATTTGTACGTAGGCGCGAAGGAGATAAGCGTTACAGGACGAGTTATGAATATTTATTCCACCCGTAAATTTGTAAAGAAGGAAACCCAGGAAGAAATTATGAACAGAACAATCACTATTTACGATAATGATTCTACCGTCAAGGTCAAGTTATGGGACTCGCTCATTAATTTTCCCGATGAAACAGGACTGAAGCCAGGTGATTTAGTAAAAATATCCAGAGGTTATGTAAAATCCTCTCTCGATGGAAGGCCCCTCGTTAATTTAGGTTCGAACAGTCCATCGAAATAGGAAATGACAGTGATACGGCCATTGAAGATATCAATTCTATTACTATTAACGTAGATGATATCAAACAGACTCGCGATAATTCGGTCGTAACTGGTAAAGTCGTTTCCAATCCCAGGATCTCAGAGTTCACCAATTCCCGAGGAGAAAGTAGTAAGTCGCTCCAATTACAGTTATCCAATGAAGACCAAACTAGAGCAATCCGTGTTGTTATTTGGAATGTGGACGAAGTTAAGATCCCAAAAGTGTTGGAAAACGGTGTACATCTCAAACTGATAGGGGTCAGAATCAAACAAGGGAACCCTCAGTACGGAAATTCAGATTTTGAGATACATGGTGATGAAGGGACCGTAATGGAATTCTCAGGAAACCAACTCGAAGTTGAGGTGATGTCCTTGAGGATTATTTCAGTTGGAAAGGAAACGAAGAAGAGGACAATTAGTCGCCTCGCAGTTGATAGATCGCGTAAGTTTTTCATTCTCAGTATTGACAATAGATTAATGACTTCGGAAATGCGCCAAGATGTCGTCGTGGAGTGTATTCCCAGCAGAATTTTTGGCAATTCATTAATATTGTCCACAGACGACTCCTACATTCGAATAGTGGATGAGGATACTTCTTTTCCCTTGACATCGGCGCTCGAGTCAAAAATTAAGGATATTAATTCTTCTCAGGATCCTCTTGTAATAGAGGCGATAGTCCTGCAGATGCCGAATGAGACAGAAATAAGCACCAAAAGCGGTGAAGTTGTTCCACTCGCTGATACAATAATAGGTGACGATACAGGAGAAATCAGATTGATAGGTTGGCGGGAACAAAGCTCGGAAATCAAAAAGTTGAACGTAGGTGATAGGATAAAGGTTGTTGGAGCCACTGGAAATACCGGAATAGGCGGAAGGCAGGAACTTACATTAAAGCAGTATTCTTCTCTTATAAAGATGAGTTGATGGCTCTATTATGTGCATTGTCTAATGTCAGGTAAATCTTTCTAAGGTAAGCCTACCCCTCTATCCCTCCATGGATAGTTTCCATTATAGCATTGGTTCGTATGTGTTGGCTTGATTTTTCAGGCATTTATTATTTCGAATTGTGATCTAGATTTGAACCTGGCTAGATTCTCAAATCTTTAAGAAATCAGACATTAGTAATATCCCATGTCCTCGACGGGTAATCGTTAAAACTGTAGAAATTCAAGTCTAATCCTTCCAGAATCCTCGGGTCATAACGTACTGTCTTTCGGCTTCGTAGATAGCACGATATACTTCCGGATCTTCCGCAGTAATTCCGTAAGATTCGAGCGGCACTGTCAGCTCCTATTCCATATCCAGCCAATACCATGAGTGCTCTCTTACCAAAATTGTTTAGAAGCGATGCAACTTTCCAGGCCCGATTGAATTTATGGTTTTCTTCGGCAGATATTTGCGTCCCAGAGAGTTTTCTTATTATTATTTTTCCCAAATCATTGTCAAAATGAGATGTGGCAGTCACCAGCCTGGAACGGCATATAGGGCAGGAAATAAGATCAGGTGCATCTTTAGTCTGTATGAGTCTTTCCCACTTACCACATCTTACGCAGATTAAACGATGTTGCGTCTTTTCTAATCTTTCTTTTATGAGTTCCATTACACCCTTTTCAATGCTCAGAGGATTGGCTGAGAATTTAGTGGAATGCTCCAAAATTGGTTTTGCTAATTGCGAGAACTCACTAATCTCCTTCCAGTGTAATTTGATATTTTTCTTTCTGAACATGGTGAAAATATTTTGTGTTCGATTAATATCATATTTATCATGAATCAATTCCCGAAGCGATTCTTTACTAATGGGCGTTTTTGAATATCTGTCATATATCAATCGAGCGACTCTTTTGTCATAGATAGCCTCCTTACTTACTACCCCAAATCTTTTTGAAACAGTCCAGACTTTCCAATTTACATTATGAGTTCCAGTCATCGAGGCGATGAGGACCGCCTCAAGATCAAAGATATCGTTGAAGAATGATTCCACGAGACCTCTTCCGATTCTAGCACTTGAAGTAACGACAATTCTGTAAGAATCGGTTCTGGTTTCGACCACATATCCTAGCTGTGAGGACAGTATTGTCGACATTAAGGATGCGACGGTATTATTTACTTTCGTGCCAAAAGTGCTGTGAATCACTATAGTATTCATTGAAATGGAACTTTCCACTACAATATTAGTAGAATCAGGAATTGGGTCTAGAACATCCATGGTCCTTTCTATTAAATCGGTGGAAAGCTTTATCGCATTCTTTGCTGCCTGATTACGAATAATTCCGACTTCTTTCGCAGTGTCGTAATCCACAGGTATCATTTCGCCATTCCAATATGGAACGTTAATTGCCGCACCTCGAAGCGGCTCGACGCTTACTCGCATCTTAACTTCGTCGACTGATATGATACGCCACTGAGATCCCTTTAGTACAAAGATATTTCCTCTCTCGCCATAATCACCTACAAACTCTTGGTCTAAACTGCCAATTCTTCTATTGTTTATTATGTCAACAACTTCAAATTTTAGAACTTCTGGTATCGTAGAAAGGTTATCAAAGTAATATTTGTAAGCCCTTATAGTTCGCCGATAAGATTGAGCAATTTGGTCATATCTTATAATACCTTGGCTATGAAGAAGCTCTATAGATGCGATCATATTTTGGTAGCAAAGTGTACTAAACGGGTACGCCTTTACGAACATTTTGAAGGCTGATTCTAAGCTGACTAAACTTTTCGTTTGGATAGCCAGACCAACTAGATGATGAGCTAACACATCTAGAGGGTCTTTATGTATTACTTGCTCCTCTATAGACCGCCTTTTCATTCTTCTTATGATGGCTAGTGCTTCTATTTCATCGTCTGGATTATTTATTACAATTAAACCCTTGGCAGACCTGGCTTGCCTATGTCTGCTTCTCCCAATTCTCTGAATCAATTTTGAAACCTGTCGCGGAGATCCGTAATGTACTACAAGTTGAACTGAGCCAATATCCAATCCCAATTCTAGAGAAGAGGTGCAAACAACAACCCCTGCCGAACCAGCTCTCAGCCTATTTTCGGTTTCTTCGCGCAAATCCCTAGATAAGGATCCGTGGTGAACATCCACGTTAGCTTCATCATGGTTCCTCAATATAGCACCCATATATTCTGCCTCATCTCTAGTATTTGTAAACAAAAGTATCGAACCAGCGATTTGATTTTTTTTTATATAATCAGCTATAAACGTGGCAACGTTAGTTAAAGGCCCATTGACAAATTTTAGATCTATATCATATTCTCTTATGCTATTATCGACTAGTATTGCACACTTTCTATTTAGGCCGGCAACAAATTTGCCAGTTTCGGCTAAGCTGCTCAATGTAGCAGAAAGTCCAATTCTTGTGAGGTTTTTCGACGACAGTGATTGCAACCTTTCAAGACTTAGTGACATATGCGCTCCACGCTCGTTCGAGATAAGTTCGTGAACCTCATCTATTATTACCCATTCCAGATCTTGTAATGCAAGCAACATTTTCTGACTTGTAAGAATAACTCCAAGGGACTCTGGAGTTGTAATCAATATTTCAGGAGGATTTTCAACTATTCTCCTTTTTGTTTTGGTATTAGTATCCCCATGTCTTATTTCTACACGAAGACCTTCGGATTCTGCATATTTCACTATCCTTCGTAGGACATCATTATTAAGAGCTCTTAAGGGAGTAACATAAATTACTCGAGTTTTTCCTTTGCAAGAGTCTGATGTCTTGTTATGTGATAGCATCGAAAAAATAGGTATGACCGCAGCTTCCGTTTTCCCGGACCCAGTGGGAGCTACCAACAGACAATTAATCCTTCTCGCAATTACAGGAACCGCTTTGGTTTGAATTGTTGTGGTGGATGTGAATCCATGCTTTTTGAATTTCTCAAAAATTAATTGATCAAAATTCGTCTACAAATCACTTTGAGAGGATGTTTCAGGCTGGTTTTGCTGTTTCCGCCTCTTCATTTTTGAACCAGGAGCACTATTATCGTATACGAGAACCGTTAGAATACCAGCCACGAATAACCCTAAGGCAACCCAAACATACAGGTCAAAATTTGCAATTACTTCGCCTACCATGATGCATAACTCTTACTTTCTTATTAAATATAATCGTTCTAGCCTAAAATAAATATATGCTCTCCTATATCAGATAGTCCAATGCGAAACAGTGCCGAGGATGTTCAAATGGAAGATGAAAGCAAGATCAGAAAACCCAAGGCGGTAGCCTTACTCTCGGGGGGGTTGGATAGTAGTCTTGCAGTCCGAATGATGTTAGAGCAAGGAGTCGAAGTTGAAGCAATTGCAATTAAGACACCATTTTGTGATTTCGATTGTGGAAAGGGATGTGGACATAGAGTAAAGCAAGTGTCGGCTGAGCTGGGAATCCCCTTAAAAACAGTCTACTTTGGCAATGAATACCTTAGAATGTTAAAAAAACCAAGGCATGGGTATGGCTCGGGAATGAACCCCTGCATCGATTGCAGAGCGATGATGTACAGAGCAGCAAAAAAGCATTTGGAAACAACTGGTGCTGATTTTATAGTCACGGGAGAGGTTTTGTTTCAGAGGCCAATGAGCCAAAATACTCGCGCCCTGCGTATTATCGAAGAGGAAACGAACACTGCTGGCAAAGTCCTAAGACCGCTTTCTGCCAAACACCTCAATCCTACTGAAGCGGAGAAAGGCGGGCTCGTCAAAAGAGAAAATCTGGGTGACATAAAGGGCAGGTCTAGAAAAGGTCAGCTCAGGCTTGCGAAGCAGTTTGACGTTGTAGATCCCCCTAACGCAGCCGGGGGGTGTTTGTTAACTGATCCCGCTTTTTCCAAAAGAATTAAGGATGCTTATGAACATGCTGCTGATATTCCTAACATTAATGATGTAGAATTGCTAAAGGTCGGGAGGCATTTTCGATTGTCAAATGATGCCAAGCTAATAGTAGGACGAAATAAGGAGGAAAACGAGAGGATCATGTCCATGTCATTGCCAGGCGACATTATATTGGAAGCTAAAGACTATGTTGGCCCTACTTGTCTGCTTAGAAGTATGAGGTACGAGGAATCCATATTAAAGGCCTCTGCAAGCATCTTACTTCGGTATTCTGATTCTCCGAAAGGCCATAACTATACAGTCAGGGCTAAGATAAATGACAGAGAGGAAGAGATACTAGCTTCCTCTGCTCTCGATGAAGAAATTGTAAACTTAAGAATCTAAATCAACAAGACAGTAAATGACTTTTGACCACTAGAACTATTTGGCTTCAAATTACAATTTGCTGCATTCGTTAGTAGATGGATAAATGCATGCAAAAGACAACAATTTACCTAAAAGCAGTCAGTCTCAAAAGCATCAGCGATATTTCCAATATTAAAGATGATGCTAAGAAACAGATGATTATAATTCTGCGAGTCACTCCTCTTGCGCACAAGGATGTTGAAGAATTGCGCAAGGCTATTGATGATCTCTATAAATATGTGCAATCGTCTGGGGGAGACATAGCGCGCTTGGGAGAAGAACGTGTGGTTATCACTCCTCCAAATGTTAAGATCTGGAAGGGGATTTATGAACTGAAATGACATGCGAATAATTGTGTTATTTTTGTTTATGTAAACTCCCAAATATTGAAGGAATGTGTAGCAAGGTTCGAATAGAGTTGCTTTTAAATTAATTTTATCGCTTCTAGAACTGAAGGATGCTGTGTTTGTATCTTCAGCATCCTATTTATTGAGGTTGCAAGATTTTGTACCTTTGATCGCTCTCCATGATTAATCAACACTCGTCTTAATTTCGGTCTGAGCCTACTCACATAAGCCATGAGTTGACTATAGTCACTATGAACATCGAGTCCCTCGATCTTGTCTACCATACAATGTATTTCAATATCCTGACCATCTATCGATATCTGCCTTCCTCCTTCCTGAATAAATCTTCCCAAACTTCCTGGTATCTGGTATGAAGCTAGAATAATCTTGCTTTCTTGTTTCTGAGAAATCCGTTTTAGATATTGAAGTGATGATCCTCCATCTTGTGTAAAGAGCGGAGAAAGTATTATTGCTGGTTCACTATCCAGTTCCTGAGATTCTATGACTGTAACGCATTTTGACTGAAATGGATTTTTTTCTGCCTGTTGAACATGACTATTTGTTTCTTTTGAAAGATATTCAGAATATACTTCGTGAACTGATGAAGCGTCAGCAATCATCTTCTCGACCATAATCTTTGTTTTACCTATTTTACCCAAAGCTATTGATGTATCAATAATTGAATGAATCTCTTGGGCTAATCCGATGGGAGGAATTGGGATTAGGTACTACTCCTTTGTTATTAAGGGTGGCATTTATACTATCGATAAGGCGTTGAACTGCCAATTGGTAATCTGGAAATATGTCCACTTTATCGCCATACGTGCTCTCCAAAATGAGGGTTTCTATTCTAGGAAAATTAAGGGTAGGTTTGCTGAGCAATATAGAATCCCGGAAACGCATATCGCCAGTGTAAACAATGTTGTGATCTCCATTTCCAATATGGAGGTGCATCATTGTTGAACCCAAGATATGGCATGAACTTGTAAGTGTAAGTTTTACTTCAGGAGAGATATCTGTTACAACGCCAAGATTGAGAGGGATTGTGTGGACAACCACCTTCTCAACATCATTAAGAGAATAAATTGCATTATTTTCGGACAATTTAATGTATTCCATATGCTCCAAATTCATTAAGGGCAAGGTCGGCTCGGAACAATAGACCGGGCCACTATATCCGTACTTAAATAGAAATGGCAAAAAACCGCTGTGAGATAGATGTGAATGACTCAAGATTACAGCATCGATATCAGTAACCTCGATACCTGTGATATCCAGTCTCGGCAAGATATCCAATGGTTCCTTTGCAAATACATTTAGTCCACAGTCGAGTAAAATCTTGCTTTCGTGTGTCGACAATAAGATTGCAGAACGTCCAACTTCAGCAAATCCCCCAAGTGCAGTAATACTTGCTTCGGCTGGGGAATCATCTAATTTTGATCTAAAAATTCGCTCTCCAACGTCTTTATAGAACTGAACGCGGTCTTCCACCGTGTCATAGAGGATTTTATGAATATTCTGCATGATATTCACATTTGATGGTGTTTTTCTAAATTTTAGTTTCCATCCAGTTTTTTCGACTATTTCAAAGTTACCATCTTCAATCATAGACGTTAGTCCAAACGGAATTTGAACATAGATTTCTGCCTCTCCCAACGCATGGTCAAAAAACGTGTAATCTATCTGAATTTCTTTTGAAACGCTGCTATTTAATAGAGCTATGGTTTCCTCTTCTGGTTTTCGGATTGATTCGTCGGTTCGTATGACAATTCTTTTTTTTAATGTGTTCACCATATTGGAGATAATCTGACTGTTTTTCAAAAGGTATGCAGGATTATCAGAATATAACGCGATGCTAGGACCCTCGTACTCTATCTTAGTGAGGCTTGATTCTCTAGGAAGACTCTGAAGTATAGAAGCCATTATATTTTGAGTATTTGGACCATTGTAAGATGAGTCATGTTGCATATTTTTCGCACCAGCATTCTAAACAACAAGAACATAGCTGATTTCCGACTACGGCTTTGATATATTTGCCTTTGACCTTTAAAGAGTGTTTCGCTTTCGTCAGGATACTCTCGATAGGTAATTTTACGCAAGAAATATCAAAGTTGAAATAGTATTTTGATTTATAATTACCACTGAGAAAGTTTGGAAAATATAGATTCAGGTTCTAGCGAAGGAAGGTTTGGAGAAAATAGGAATACCGGAGGATACCGGCCCCAAAGAGACTATGGTGGCTATGGATCCAGGGGTCGGGGGGGCTTTGCAGGCCCTAGACCTTTTAGACCATCGCCAGTAAGGGTTGGAGAAGAATTTGATGTCAAGATCGAGTCAATGAGTAAAAGGGGAGATGCAGGTGTTGCGAAAGTGGAAGGCCTTGTAATCTTTGTTACAGGGACAAAAGTTGGAGATAGTGTTAGGATAAGAATAACCAAGGTTGGGAGAGGGTATGCTACCGCAGAAATTGCAGGGGCGAGTTCGGCAAATGATGAGCCAGGAGTTGGTCAACCATCGACTACTGCAGATAATGAACAACCATCGACTACTGCAGATAATGAACAACCATCGACTACTGCAGATAATGAACAACCATCGACTACTGCAGATAATGAACAACCATCGACTACTGCAGATAATGAACAACCATCGACTACTGCAGATAATGAACAACCATCGACTACTAGCTGATTCCTAAAACTGGACTCAAAGCGATTCCGTCTGCAAACGGCAGAGTGTATTTTTTCTTCACCCACCTATTTAGGATGAATCTGAGGTTTGAATCCTGCTCCGGCTCACCTTATGGAACTACCGAGGAAAATACTGATAGGAGATGATGTAATTAGGGATCTCGGTGGCTTCATCCTAGATCTAAATTTTAAAGCCTCAAAGATTGCGATAGTAACTGGCCGAACTGTCAAAGCAAGAGCGGGAAAACTATGCCGCTCATCTATGGACAAATCATCATTGGACTGCTCGTGGCATATCGTAACAGATGCCTCAATGGACTCCGTAAACAGGTTGCAGATACGTCTTGAAGAATACTCTCCTGATTTCATTATAGGGCTAGGTGGCGGCCGATCAGTAGATGTAGCCAAAATGACGGCTTATCGATTATTCAAACCTTTTGTTAGCGTTCCAACCTCCGCATCTCATGATGGCATAGCTAGTCCATTTGTATCCATAAAGGGCTTAGATAAGCCACATTCCATTAAGGCTAATTCTCCAATAGGGGTCTTGGCTGATACTCGCTTGCTTTCTGAAGCTCCCAGGCGGCTATTAGCAAGTGGCTGTGGGGATCTCGTTGCAAAAATAACTGCTGTCAAAGATTGGGAACTTGCTAGAGATGAAAAAGATGAATATTTCGGAACCTACGCAGCCAATTTGGCTTGTATGAGCGCTGAGATTATCTTAGAACAGTCACACAAATTCAGAGATAATACTATCTTCGGAATTCGAACAATAATCGAAGCGCTAATTAGCGCTGGTGTCGCGGCTTGTATTGCTGGAAGTAGTAGGCCATGCTCAGGTTCGGAACACCTGTTCAGTCATGCTCTAGAATACATTGCCGGCAATAATTGTGGATTGCATGGCGAACGAGTAGGTTTAGGTACAATAATAATGGCCAAACTTCATGATTTAGACTGGAATCAAATAGTAAGAGCTCTTAAAAACATAGGAGCTCCAACAACTGCCCAGGAATTAAATCTAGAGGAACATGACGTTGTGAAAGCGCTCCTGCTCGCTCAATCTTTAAGGCCTGACCGCTATACCATATTGGATAAAGCAGGTCTGGACGAACAATCGGCAATACGCTTAATAAAAGATGTCGGCGTTTTGTAGGAATTGTACCGCTTACCGCACTTTTGAAGATACATAACCCATAACCCGTTGTCCTTCTATTTGGTAGGTATAATATCGGCTTACATCAATATAGCATGCATTTTGCTTGTTACCCGCATAGTTTCGCTGAGCAGTCATTCATATGCGGACTTAGAGGGGAAAGCCCAAAGACTGGCTCGAATTAAGGATGTAGTATTACTTCGGCCACGATGTCTATGACGAGCGTGGTTGAGCAGTTTCAGCACTCTTTTCGAGAGGTAGTTCTTCTTGCCGTTCTTCTTCTGGCTTGCGTGATACCGAAGACTGAGACTGATAGCTTTCTACAAACTTAACATTCTCGATTTTGGATACGAATTTGAATATATCGTTTGCAATAGCTTTCTTTATAATTTGTAACCCTTCTACAAGAAATGTCTCTTCTGGCAAATCTATTTGTAAGCGCAATCCTTCGATGTTAAACTCTATCTTTTGTTCATCTATTGGCAATCGCCTTCTAATTAAGGATGAAACCTTTTCATTGTCGTCGTCAAGTTTCTTTGTTACGTCAACGTCGTAAATAAGAGTGCGTCCTGCATACCGATGGTTAAAATCGACTTGTACTCTTCCTGACCCGATGAATCTCACAATCCCCATTCGCTCGTCGAGTTCAATTGTATCTCCGACTCTAATCTCGTCAGCCTTATCACCAAGTTTGCGAAGCGGAATCATCCGTACCTTGCTTGTGTCTCTCTCTCCAAAACCTTTGTTGGGTTCAATTTGAATGCTCAATTTATCACCCATCTTAGCCTCTGATAGAGCTTCGTCAAGCCCTTTTAATACCCATCCTTCACCCACAGATATCAGCCGCGGCTCGTATCTGCGAGTGGGATCGTATACATCTGACCTTTTTGCTTCTTCTTCCCGGGTGGTTTCAAATGTAACATTGGTATCTTTGACCTTTGCAGTATAGTCTATTAGAATAAGAGAGCCTTTTTCAAGTGTCATAAATTTCGCTATTAATTTACCATATATTAAGCTTAATAGGATAGGTTATTAAGCTGACCATAAAGAAATCTATGGAACATCACTTATCTTTCCGAAGGCTACGGAGTATGCTTCTGGATTAACTTTCAAGCCAATCATATTCATAGATGCTATAATAGAAGAAAGCGTTCTCATCACGTGATATTTATTTACTTCGCCCATTGACCCTATTCTAAAGACCTTGCCTTTAAGGTCGCCGAAGCCACCTGCTATGAGGACTCTAAACTCTTTAGCCATTATTGTTCTGAACTTTTTGTCATCCATTCCATCAATATATTTGGCAGCTATCACCACATTACTGCGCGCGTCTTCTCTTGCAAATGGCGTAAGCCCAAGTGCATTAAGACCAGTATAAAATGCTTCAGCGCATAGCCTATGTCTATCAATTCTTTTATTCAAGCCTTCTTCCAAAACAATATCGAGTGCTTCATTAAAAGCATAGAACAGAGGAAGGGCAGGTGTAAACGGTGTTTCGTAATTTTCCTCGTAATATTTGAAATATCGCTTAAGGTTCAGATAAAGAATCGGAGGAGGATTTGAAGAAATATACTTTTTCGCTCTTTCACTGATTGAAATAGGTGATATCCCAGGTGGAGCAGCTAAGGCCTTTTGCGAGGCGGTTACACATATATCAATATTCCACTTATCCACAGGCAACTCATCTCCTCCTAAAATCGATACTGCGTCAGCGACAAAGAATACTCCATTGTTGGAGCAGAGTTCGCCTATTTTATCCATATACCTAATGGTCGTACCAGTGGATGTTTCATTGTAAACTGCATATATCACCTTAGTATCTTTGTTTTGATCAAGTGCTTCTTCAATTTTTTCGAATGGTGGGTTCTCCCCATATGGTGAAGGCACACGAATTGCCTTTCCTCCCCAGCTATCTATCAAATCTGCAAGCCTTGATCCGAATTCGCCACTTACAGGAACGATTGCCTTATCGCCTTTCTTAATTAGGTTAACTACTGAAGCTTCAACTGCTCCTGTTCCTGAAGTCGTTAATAGGATTACATCATTCTTAGTTTGAAATACTCCTTTGATCTTTTCAACTAGTGACTGGTATAGAAGACGAAAATCTTCGCTTCTATGATTAATTATCGGAGCTAGCATTGCATTCATTACCCTATTGGGTACATTAGTTGGGCCCGGCAACATAACCAAATATTCCATTCTTTCTGTCAGATAATCGAAATAGAACCGGCTATTTATAATTAGGGCATCATTTCGGTAGAGATAAACGGGGCTGAAACCGTTGACACTATATTAGTACTCATGAACCAAATTCACCGTCAGAGCGTTTTGAAACATGCAAAAAAAAAATTTGGATGCGATACAGTGGCAGCATTTAATCCCGAGAATATATTTTATTTCACTGGTTTCTGGGGAGAAGGTATAGCAATTTGTAATGAGGATGGTAAAACTACACTTATTACCCCTAGACTAGAGGCAGATAGAGCTAGCAATACTTCCAAAGATTGTGAAATCGTTCCTACCGACAGGGGTGGCAAGTTGATATCACATTTCGTTTCAGCTATAAAAAATCGGAAAACATGTATCGACTCCATAGATAATTCTATTTTTCAGACGGTACAACAAATGCTAAAGAATCCTCAGTTTTTGCTTTCAACCAACGAACCCTTTTATGAAGCCAGAATGATTAAAGATAATGAAGAGATCTCCGCCATCAGCAAAACCGCTAACATTTTAGATAAATTGTATGAAATTTGTAAAGAGAAAATCCGAGAGGGTATGTCTGAACGTGAATTGCAAGCTTCCCTCGTTTATGAAGGTCTGAAAATGGGAGCAAGCCCACCATCATATAAGTGGACTTTGGATCCTTTGATAATTGCAAGCGGGCCAAATGGGGCCCTGCCTCATGCTCAGATCACTGATCGCAGGTTCAAGTCTGGCGATATGATCATAGTAGACTTAACTCTTAGGCATGGAGCATACATAGCCGATGCTACGCGAACATTTGGCTTAGGGTCGATATCCTCCGATATGAGAAGAGTATACGATGTTGTTCAAGAATCTCAAGAGGCGGGTGTTAAAGCAGTATCAGAGGAAGTTACATGTGGACGCATTGATCAGATATGCAGAAAGGCTATCAAGCAATCCGGCTTTAACGCGTTCTTTGTTCATGCAACAGGACACGGAATTGGTTTAGATGTTCACGAGCCTCCATGGTTACGTAGCATGAATAGACAAAAGTTGAAAAAAAACATGGCAGTAACAATTGAACCCGGGATTTACTTACAAGACAGATTTGGAGTAAGAATTGAAGATAGTGTTATAGTAACAGGGGGAGTGAAAAATCTTTCTCGGTTCACGAAGGATCTAGTTATAACCGGATGATTCTTCTATACACCTCCATATTCATCGATAAAAAACTTAGATGCATCCACTTCTTTTTATATGTTAATCAGTCCACAGTCCACGTCGTGCACTTTACAAATCATAATCCGGCGGTGACAAGTTCCAACAAATTTCTTGCAACAAACTTTTTTTTCTGTAATGGAAAACAAACAACATTCTTTCCTTTGTCTACAACTATAACTTCATTGGTTTCAGATCCTGTTTCAGACCCTATCCTTCCAACGTCGTTTGCGACAACCAAATCGCAATCGCATTCAGCCATCTTCTTTAGTGCTTCAGTTGCCATCTCTTCATTGGACTTATTGTAATCCGCCTTAAAGGCCACTAAAAAAATTCTGGGATTCTTGCTAGCCCTTCTCACTTCATTTACAATCTTCTTGGTAGGAGAAAGGTATAAGATAAACTGGTGGCTTTTTCTTGTCTCCATTTTTTTTTGGAGCTTTTTTGCAGGTTTGAAATCCGCTATTGCAGCCGACATTATAGCTGAATCGTATGATTTAGTGCTCAGCTCTGTCATAACTGCATTATACATCTCTTCACTAGTGCTAACTTTAATGATATTTATTTTAGGGACTTCGTGTGGTTCATAAGAACCATGACCGTAAATTAGTGTAACATTCGCTCCCTTTTTCTGTGCTTCCTGCGCAATAGCATTTCCCATTTTACCAGAACTCAGATTAGATATTACTCTAATCGGATCGATAAACTCAACTGTACTCCCTGCCGTAACGAGAATATTCTTGCCTAGCAGAGTTTCATCCTCGTTCTCCTCATTGTCTTCATTTTCGAATTTATTTTCTTGACCTAATTCGTGTCTCGCAGTAGGTATTGATCCTTTATTCTTTATCAGTATATGTGAAATAAGGCGAAGCACTTCCTGAGGCTCTGCCACCTTTGCCTTATTCTCAGAAATCAAAGGACCTACAAATTGAACACCGTGCTCTTTGAGCCTATCAATATTATTGTTAATGAAGGTATTGTGATACATAGACTTGTGCATAGCCGGAGCAATAACTATAGGAATTTTTGATCCCAGAGCTACACTTAATATGGAAGTAACTGGAGTATCGTCTATCCCGTTTGCCATCTTTCCGATGGTGTTTGCTGTACAGGGATATACAAGAATAAGGTCTGACGTATTGTAATCGGCAAGAAAAATATGTTCCAAGTTCGCAGTAAGTTTGGTAACAACATTATTACCTGATGCCCATTGCATTATGCCCTCTGTTAACAGTCCACCAGAAACTCCGGTCGCCTTTGACATGACAGGAAATACTTCGGCGCCATGCCTAATTAACAAACGTGTAAGATCTATTGCCTTATACGCTGCAACACTTCCGGTGATACAAATGACTATTTTCTTTCTGAATAGATCTCTGCTGCGAGAACAGAAAATATCTTTTACAAGAAGATTACCAGACTTATTGATACTATCGAAATCCTTATCCTTAATGATATTTTTCATAGCATAACCCCTTTTTTGCTCCGCTGAGTTTTCGGTTACCCATGTCGTACCATTCTCTCGGGAAATTCTTTCTTTCTTTAATGTCATCAAAACCTTATTTAACTCGTCCTTATCCATATGAAAACTATTAGCGTCTTGGGGAAATTTTTTTTCCTTAACTTCTTTTGAATATTGAGAAATCGCATCCAATATGGTTTTGGATAAATGGGCATAGCGCTTTACAAACCTTAACCGTACACTTTCGTATAGGCCGAGGAGATCGTGTGACACCAAAACCTGACCATCGCAATTCAAGCCAGATCCAATTCCTATTGTAGGAATTGAGAGATCTTGCGATATTAGTGTAGCCACTTCATCGGTCACCATCTCTAAGACTACGCTAAATGCGCCAGCCTCTTCTAGATCTTTTGCATCATCAATTAGCTTTAAGGCTGAATCCAATGTTTTTCCATGGAGCCTATAATTTTTCCACATAGGAGATGTCTGGGGTGTAAAGCCGATGTGACCCATGACAGGGATACCAGCTGCCACTATCGACCTTATCAGCGGTACTACTTCCCTTCCACCTTCGATTTTTACCGCATTACAACCTGCCTTGATGAACAGCACCGCATTGTGGATTGCGTTAGCAACTGAACCTTGATAGGAACCGAATGGCATATCAGCTATGATCAACGCTCTTCTTACTGCTCTACATACTCCGCCGCAAAATACGAGCATTTCTTGCATTCCTATCCGAGTCGTATCATGATATCCGAGCATGACCATTGCTGCGCTGTCCCCAACAAGGACTCCATCAACTCCTGCCTTGTCACAAATTAGAGCATTAGAATAATCATAAGCAGTTACGAAAGTCTGCTTTTTCATTCCTCTTCTTCATTTCGAGGATTTGACTCACAGTAACCTTGTCGTAATTACCGTCTATGAAAAATTTATTCTCGGTCTTGTTAGCATTCCCCACACTATCATCATTTTTAGACATAGCATTGGTATTGGAACCACTTTTCTTCCTTCCTGACTTCATGCTAGGTTTTCCCGCATAACGGACAAAGATTCAAGGAGGTTCTTGGGATTATCAAATTCCTTTACAATCCTCTTCATTATTTCTTCTCTTTGTTCTTGTTTAAGGCCTCTTAATTTTTTTACCGTCATGATCATTTTTGGTATAGATCTTATCGCATTATCAACGATGGTTATATTTGCTGATCTTGCAGTTCTGGACATAGGATTGAGATCGATTGCAACTACTGTCTTACCCATCTTAACAAGTGCTTCCGTTCGATCGCCGTCTTCGAGTGGCACGAGTACGGTATCCGCCTTCATGATACCACTGGGATCAACTCGTCTTCGCTCACTCTGTAATTCCGGAATTACAGCTGCGGATTTCAAACTCGTCCCGAGGATCTCTTTTGCGCCAAAGCATTTTAGCTCCCGCTTAATGATTCTTTCTCTTCTCAGAGTTCGGTAAAAAAGATTAACCTCAATTTTCGCTCCTATCCAATGACTTAATTCTACAACCGTCTTTGCACAAAGCGCCGCAATGTTTCCGTTAACAGAAATTACAGGATACCTCGCCAACATTAATGCAGATGAAGCCGCCTCAATAGCAATATGTGCGATGTTGCTAGTTTTTTCACCCAATAGATAATCAAAAGCCTCACCTCTTCCATGTGCTATCAAGCCCTCGGATACGACTAGGCCCCTTTTGTATCCATCAACAAGCATATTTCGTATAAGAAGCGACTCCGCACGAGGGTGATTTGCAGGTATATGAGAATGTGGATGGGGGGAGATATCATTACTATAATTTTTGTGATTGTTACTATATATCAACGAGCCTGGCACCGTTGTGATCTACATCGCATATCAATAATCTTCCACCGTATCCCTCAAGGCAATTTATTACGTCGCTTACGGCACTTGATTTTACAATCGAAAAAATTGTGTTCCCAAACAACGCTATACTGCTACCAAAACCAAGTGATTTGAGTCTCCCAATTAGAGTTCTGCTTCTGCCTTGTATTAATCCAATGCTGTTTGCAAAGTCAAAAGACATATCAAGGAACTCACTGATATTTCTAGAGGCTTTCAGTCGTTCAAACATTTTTTCTCCAAAGCCATTTAACAGCCCAACACGCTCAGTGAGAAATTTCTTTGTAGAAATAGGAGAAAGACACAAAATGACAACTTTGAGATTTTGTGCGGACGCAATCTTGTCTATAACACCCACTCCTGGCGCTCCAATTCTAGATCGCAGTTCAAACCCTCCAGCATACTGTGCAAGTACGCTACCCAACCCTGTCTTGCATTCAATCTCAGAACAATGCGCAATCTGGGCTGCTTGCTTGATATCTAGGCCCACATTCAAGGCATTATTGAGGGCATAAGACAAGCTTAATGCCGCCGCTCCGCTAGACGATAGACCGTACCCAATTGGGATGGATGTTTCATGCTCAATTTTAATATAATATGATTTGCCTCGTAAGACTTCGATATAATCTTCTACGACGGATTTAGTTACATCCATATTGGAATTCTGGTTCGAGCCATTTATGGAAACGTCATATGTTGTCCGAGTATGATTATCCCCTCTCTCATATACTTTCACGGTGGTGGTGACGCCTCGATCTATCGCTAGGCCGGCGCCAAGCGAACCCATATTAAGATAAGCGCTTTTATGATTCCCGTTTTCCTTGTGGTTATTATAACTACCTAAGTCTGAGGCCTTTGCAAGAAAACCCGTGATATGCCCTGGACAAAAGGCCTTGGCCGTAGAAACAGTTGACGCTGCAACTACACTCATAACCATGGAAATTTATAGATATCGTGAAATATAAAAATAATGTTTAATTAGTATAAATTTATTTAAATTATTCTCATGCTCAGGTTCGGGAGAAGAATGCAACAGATAGGTAGTAGTTTTCTTGTCTCATTGCCCAAAGGATGGGTAAAGAGGAACAATCTAAAAAAAGGAAATATGGTGTTGATTGAGGTTAACAATGATAATTCATTATCTTTGTTTTCATCGGATGTAACTGGTGAAGAACCAAAAGAGGTCACAATCGTTTATTCGCCAAATTCAGTAGATAATATTGTGAACCAGATCTACGGGACCTATCTTCTTGGATATGATATAATTCGCATTAAAGGAAATGAACAGATAACGTTTGACCATAGAGATCGAATAAAGCATGCAATGCGCAAACTGGTAGGATTAGAAATCATAGAGGAAGACAGTACCAACATAATATGCCAGTTTTTACTCGATGCAGGTACTCTGGATATAGAAAAGATTCTCAGGCGTATGAGTACAATTATAGCTGGTATGTATAAGGATACTATTGATCTCCTAGGGAAGACCAGCGAGGTTAATATAAGAAAATCGATAATAAGTAGAGATGGTGAAGTTGACCGTCAGTATTTTCTTCTCGTAAGGTTGATACGGAGTGCTATGCTAAATCAACAGCTTGCCACCAAACTTAATTTGAGCAATATAGACATATTAGACTATAGAATTGCGGCTAATCATCTAGAAAATGCAGGAGACTATATCAAGGATTTTGCAAAAAATTTACCTCATCTGGAAACAAAGGAACTATTAGATGAGATAATCCAAGCAAGCATGCTTACGGTTAGAATGCAAGAAAAATCTGTAGCGGCCTTCATAAATAATAACAGAATCGACTCTTCAGACTTGATAAAATTGTACAATAAATTCAACCAACTATTGGATTCAATAAAAGAGTTATCTACTCATCATCACGATGGGTTAAGAGATGCTCTGCCTAGTATTTCGCTCTTGAATTCTGTATATTCCATGGATAAAATAGCAAGGTGCTGGGTTGATGTCGCTGATCTAGTAAAACCAATATATTCGAAATAAGCGATCACCAAGTGAAGCTCGCTTCCATATTGCTATCGATTAAGACAGATTTTGTGAAAGGATAGATAGTCATTATAATTTAATCAGTTTCCATTTCATAAATATCATCTGACATACTCACATTCTACTAATTTGTTGGATCCATTTTGAGTGACTGGATATCCAACAAATTTGCAAGACTAGAAATTATCTATTCTACATTCTCTTGTTATTATGAATAAAAAATAGATTCCGTTCAAGTATTTTAGCTCATTTAGCACCATTTGCGCTTCGAAGTGCTAGTACTCGTGTGTTGTTTTCGTTTAACAACAAGCCATCATTCTGAGCCTTTGGAAAGTACACCTTATCGATATTGCTTAACTGAAACGACGAACTTGTTAGATTGGATTCAAGTTCTTTGAAAGTCTCAGTATCTACACTCATATCTGTTAGAATTTGAACTGTTCCTCGATCGCTAGTGAGTTTGACTTTCAATAGGGAAAGTAGCACCTTTAAAGACTGGATTGTATTAGAAGAAACGATATTCTCAGGTAAGACGATAAGAAAATTATCAATTGATCTATTTTGCATATGGGGAACAAGTTTCATGATGTCTCCCCAGAAGGATGAAGCGTTCTGAGGATCCAACGTAGCAAACTTTGACTTTGCCCGTAATACATCGTTCTGATCCTTCGCTATGCCAATAAAATATTCTGACCAGTGGTTAGACGCAATAGTATACAGCATTTCATAATCTAGCATCCCCAAATCCACATTTACTTTTAGATAGAGCCTTCTGGCATTGCTAATTGTTCTATTTAATTGTGTGGAGGGGTTTCCTTCATGGAAGAATTGATAAACTAAACTCCATCTTTGCCTTAGAATGTCAGGAAAGTTTCGCATGTGTATTAATTCCTTAAAAAGATCATTATCTGCAAAATCTGAGAAAAATGCATCAGTCCTTGAAACCGCCTCAAATCGGGGAAGATACAATTCATCGTAAAGTTTGCTTACCCTATCCCAAGCTCTTATAGGGTCTGAACCCATATAGGTTACGGACAGATCTGCCAGCCAAAGAACCGCTCCAAGCAGTCGTACTTTATCAGGGTTGTATCCTTTTTTTTCAAGGACTTTTATGTGTTGCTCGAATTTCTCCTGGGCTTGTGTTTGTTTAAAAAAAGGGAAGTCGGTTCTCCAAATTAATGCCTCAATCACTGAACTTTCAGTAGGTTTCCAATCGACTTTTACATATTCTGGATGTGTTGTTGCTAGTTCTAATGGTAGAAGCAGAGTAGATTTGTATTCTCTAAAAAAGTTCTCAAATTCGATTGCACTCATAGTAAAGTAAGCATCTAGAATTCTCGATTTATTTAATTCATCAATTGTTCTATATACTCTCGGTCCCCCTGGTTGTGCAGAAACATTGTTGTCACTATGAATGGTGATTAACGAATCCAAATGAGCATCACTTGGGTCGTAGTCATGTAAAATACCAGCTACCAAGAGAAACTCGTAATCCCTCCACGTAAAAATATGCCCGCGGAATTCTTTTGGTAGCATTTGTAAGCTAAGATAGGTAACTTCTAAACTATGATGAAAATTATGATATTTGTTAGAACCTTCTCCGATCCCTTGCTTACTATATTCATTTTTAAGAAATAAGACAAGAATCCGAAATTTGTCTAATCTTTCTTCCGAAATTCCTTTACCCTTAGCGATATCGATTACAGAAGTAATCAGCTGATCATCAGTAATATTTGCTAAATTCTCATTCGTATATTCCACAGTACGTTTATTTGCACCAGGAAAACGCCTAATCGCCTCTTTGTATATAATTCGGATAGGCAGGCTCTTGTTTAGATATATTACTAGCCCAGAAATTCTCCAAGGATATTGGATACGAGGTTTTTCTCTCTCAACTACTTCTTCTGATGCGCGGGATAGCTTTGCATTAAGTTTTGTCAAGAATGCACCCAAATCCGAATCTTCGATATTCCATTGATCTTTTAGTTTTTCGATGCGAGAAAATTCTGTATTCATAACTAACCACTGAGGTACTTTCACCCTGTAACGATACTTTTTCTGCTGAAATCTTCTTTTCTCAAACCCTGATCTGGCAGTATCCAATTCCTTCGATGTCACTGCAACATTCCGTGGATCCTCCAAAAATGGCAAATCTCGATCCTGAACAACCTGTAATATAATTTCCCTATTAGAAGTCTGAAGGCCCAGCAGGATAAGCCAATATTTGCCCTTGTCAAGCCAGTCAGGAACTTGAGTTTCTCGATCCCAGAAATCTATTGGACCCATAGGAACATATCCTTTTTCATACCCCTTGGTTTCGGGATTATATGATCGATATTGATAATCTCCTATCATTGGGTCAAGTTTCCTAGCCATCTCACTGGCCTCCCTTACCAAGATGCCCGAGATAGTAAACTCACGGTAAGCCATGACTCCCCAAATAGTACCCAACGCACTGAATAAAGCGAAAAGGCCTGAAAGAATGTCAATTTCATTGTACAAAAAATATCTCGGAGCAAGTGGTATGCCGAACCAACCCGTAGACAAAATACCTGTAAACGCTAACGTGATAAATAGCCAGCGGGAAAGATCATTATAAAAGAGACTAAACGATTTAGTCAGTTTCCTGACCTTTGCTGGGAGTTGGGTTTCACGACTATCAAGTCCAGCCCGGGAACAAAGAGATTTGATTTTTCTCGCTGTATCTGATCCGAATGCCAAGTCTCTAGCTACCCGCTCTAAATCTTAAGACTAGGATATATTATATATTTTACAGTGGGATTAGAGGTAGATTCACATTTTTTTTGATGAGCTTACAGTAAGAATAAGTTAGCCCTATTTTATATCGTTCATGTAGATATCTCTATGGTAATATTATGGGGTTGTATGAAAGACTTTTAAATGTAATAAGTATGTTATTGAGAAATACGTAACTAGAGTGCTATAAGAATTAGGGACAATTTACTTGCGGGCCGGTGGTCTAGCCTGGTTAAGATACCGCCTTGACATGGCGGGGGTCGTTGGTTCGAATCCGACCCGGCCCATTTCGCTTTGGTTATGTTGAATTTGATTTCTCTGTATGCTGAGTCGGAGTCAGCCATATCTGCTAATGAAATCTAATTAAGAAATGCGATACAAGTGGAAAAAAGACATTCGAAAGTGTATCTATATTCTCCTTTTAAATTCTAATTCTATTCCTCGTTTTGCTGTGTGACTAAAAGTAAATGATTCATTAGTCGTTATCGGAAGACTCGATAAACTGTCGATAGCATCACAATGGGAGCACTTTTTACTTTCATCGCCGACTCTTTCTTCTTAACGTAGTATGTACTTGTCCAGAAATGTGGCACTCCCATAACATATCTCGCACAAGACAAATTCAGGAGCCGATTTTAAGTGGGAACTTATCGTAGACTTAATAGATGATTTCTTCGCATATTGTTCTGTGCTCTCGGAAACTGACATTCGTTAGAAGAAAAAAAATCAAACAAATCTTTTCTAGCTTTGCTAAAAGACTGTAATCTAATTTCTTTTCTAACAAAGAAGTTATTCTATCTTTACACTATCGTTCTGATTGTTACTTTTTTGCCTGAATCCCGGTTTGTAAAATGAGTCTAACCAGTACTCAGTAACCTTTGCAGAGTTTCTAACACCTTCAGTGTACATATCAACCCAAGCGTTAGTAGAACCGTGCCATAGATCAATATAATATTGAGGTAAATTGGTAAGGTGTTGCAGTGGCTGTTGCTGCTGTAGTCTATTTTCTTCCTTCTTGTTTACATTTCCGTCTACTTTTGCGATCCCCTTATTATTTTCCAAATACTGATTATTATCTAACATTATTTCATCTTGTCTTGATTCTATCTGAGTAACTTCTAATTCTCTTCCGTCTATCCTTTGAAAATTCATTTCATTTGTTTCTTTTTTTACAACTTGATGTTGTTCGTCTTGTAACGATGAGTTATTATTGCTAGTATCAATATTATTTAAAGAGGGATAGCTACCATCAACTCCTAGATTTGCTGGTTCAATAACAGGTTTTTCTTCTTTTTGTAGATCTGATGATATTTCTTCTTTTGACTGTGATTCATTCTCCATTATGTTCTTGATTGGTTCTTTCATTTCCTCCACGGCATTGTTTTCCGAGGAATCAGACACTTCTGGAATGGTAGAACTAATTGAATCATGTAAAACAGCGGCAGTCTTTTCCGTTACTAATCCTTCGTCCAACTCTCTGGGATGTTTAATCTGAGCATTAGTAGTAGGATCAGCACTAATATTGGTATTAATAGTAGAAGTAGGTTTGTTGGAAGCATCAGTATTACCGTTGATTTTACTTTTCTCTACTTTTGCTTTATTCAGATAGCTTATGGCCATGTCATTACCACCATACGCTACCTTGCTTTCCTCTCGTTTATCTCTTCCGCTAGATCTTCGCCCTCCTCTCCCCTTTTTGCTTACCTTTTTCTTCATAGGTACTGTTAACTAACATCAGGAACCGTGTGGACATATAAAGTCTCATATTGTTTATTATAGTTGATTCACGTGCTTACACTGACAATTTTGTTTTCCTAGCTCATAAGATGTAGAATAAACCGCATTGAGAGAACAATTTCCAAGGTTAGAAATAGATTGTCTTAATTGTGGTTCGACACCAATAGAAATAAGCAAGCTTATGGAACGAGTAGAGTTAGATTTAGTGACGTAAATAAATCAAAGACCTGTGCTGTACAGAAAAGGAGCGAACTCATATAAGGTTGAGCTATTGTATCCAAGAAATCAGACACGATAAGCAACCTAATAAGCCCCGTTCGTCATATGCTATAAACCATAGTTAATGTTGCTAAAATATTTTGTCCCCCACACATGGTTTGCAGGAAGAATATTGCCAGGTGAGACTAGAATATATTTTTCGAACTTTCAAGATCAGAATATACACTAAAGACCACCTCGGTTCCCATCAACTACTAACAAAACTATAGAAAACTGACATAACACAAACACTCATCCAATCGTATCGATATCACCCATTAGGTATCTCATAAATTCTGGACACTTAGTCTTGAACAAATCTGTACTTTCGAATGCTATAAATTCTGTGTCACCATATCTTTGCTTAACTTCTTTAAGTAGACCCTTGTCAACCAAGCCTTTCAATACTCTGTTTATGAATACTCTGTAGACGTTATGTGCGTTATCAAGGACATATTCCTTTACAGATTTCTCATTATGCATATATCCTTCAAGACCACTACGTAAGAATAATTCAAAGCCGGTAATAGGTTCGATTCTAGTTTCGCAAATATATCTGCAAAATACCCACTTGAAGACTTTATAATCTCTATGATTAAAGATTTGATTAACCTGTTCTTCTATAGAAGACATATTGCTAAGAGATTGCATTTAGTCAATGAAAAATGTTACCACCCAAAAATTGTTTTAAACCTCTTGTAGGAGTAATCTGTCGGACTGGTATTGTAGATAGCCTTAAAATTAGGTCTTAGTATATATTTCGAATGACACCGAGTGAATTAGTTGATATTATTTCTCACCCTAAGGTCACCTTTTCAGTATAACGCATACACGACCTTCAAATAGTCCGCTAATGGTATTATTATTCTGACCAAATGATAGAATCGCTTAACATTACTTCTTTATCATACTGCCATTCAGACCATAAGTTTCTCCTGTACTGTTACTGACATCTCCAGGCATCAGGCCAAGCTGGCAGAATTTTAAAACTAGGTTTTGTTAGCAAATTAATGTATCATAAACAAACTGGCCTATCACAATATGGTAGGTTCTGCAAATCTTGTCATTTTAACCTGTATGCTAATAGCCTAACCCTCAATGCCAGGGAGAGGCCATTTAACAATTATCTTGTTATTTTTCTCTTTCTCAGAGGCATGAGTACCTACAACTCATCTGTGTCATCCAGCAGTTTGAGTCTTAGTCATAACAAGAATGGATCGGGTTATATTTTAGTATCAGGTATACGCGTAATAAAATGTGTTGTTAGGTAATACAACTATCCCATCACAATATCCTTTCTTCATTTTTATGATTCTATGTAGAATGAAGAATCGTAAAATAGAAAGATGTAATAATAAAAGGTATAATGTTAAGTATATGAATAAAAAAGGGCTCTGTAAAAACTGCGGTGAGGATATTAATGATGACAACAATTCCAATGATTTTTGTTCGGAACAATGTGGGGTGGAATACCAAATGGAACACAATAGAAAATAAGATTCTATTGATATTTATGAAGATCTAGCGAAAAGCTGAACTAGTAGGTGTCTTCATTTGTAGTTCGAAAATTTGAGCCTCAAGATGGGCGTTACTATTCTATAGAACACATTTCTACAATAATCAACTTTACTTAAATGCAACAACCCAAATGTAACCGACCTATCAATATACCGTTACAACAGTGATGAGGAGTAAAGATAAGCGTGCTTTAATTGAGCTTGTAAGATTCATAAAAAAGATTGAAGATGAGATTTTCACTACGAGGGTACTGCAGAAATACAAGACAAAATCAGGGGATGAAAAGCTGACGAGTTCGAAGCCGAAGTAAGGCAAATACAATTCCTACAATTTTTCCTAATAGTGATGGGAATTTCGATTTGGTCTATCTTGAGTAATCAGAACAGTCAGCGTTCCATGCAGTTAACATGATGCTACGAGTGTTGATGCAATCTTAGTTTAAATTGGGAATTTTATTAAATATCTACATATCTTTTATTGAATTGTTATGAAGCGGAGAATGTAACAACCGAAAATTCTCAAAACACGAGAAAGATTATATCGCCATAGAGTAAAGATTTTTCTTGTTCTTTTGCTCGCATCAATACTGGACACACAGGTTCAATTTGTCTTTCTTGGCAATCACACTCTCCCGATTTGTCTGTCTCTGAATTAGATACTCAAGGACAAGTGTACAGAATAGTAACCCAAACTAATAGTGGGGAATATTTGCTTCGAAACTGATTCAGATATAGGTTGACGCAGATGTTAATTTTTATTATGTGCTAATATCTTTCTTCCTGTGAGTCTGATCAATATGGACACTAAGTTCGTGAGTATCAGTGAACTCCTTTTGGCAAACCTCGCACACTGGATGATGAAGATGTTCGTCTCCTTTTCTTTTTTCCATGATCTCATTATGAAGGCCATTAAATAAAAGTTTTAATACGGGCTTTCTAAAATCCGTTGTATTGGCGTAGTATTACTTGTTAGAAATTGATGTAGATATCTTGCCTTTTCGCCCTACCAAATTTCTCCTCATTAGGGTAGTTATCGGATTTGTTGGTTTAGTTGCTCACCACTAATATAACTGAATAATACTGAATATCGTATGGCGATCGCATAAGAAAAATTTGGGCCATTAAAGATGCCAAAAAACCCTTATAAGAAAACCTAAACCCTTTCCGATGAAGATAACCAGTCTGGTCGTAACGAGCAAGAAAAGGCATCATTCTTCGTTTAGGTTTAGTTCCGATTTTGCTATTATAAACAGTTGAATTCTTTTGCTTGGTGATGAATATGATTCATCGATGTAATTCAAGCTTGTATTGGAGAGCTCTGGATTAGTGTAGACACCATCGTTGATCAGTATTGACTTTATCTAACTACAAGAGTTTATGCTTTGTGATATTATCATGCCCATAATGAATGTTTTGAGCTAGTACAAGATGATCTACAGGAATCATTTCTGAAACATGAAGTGGTTTGCGTTATTCGAAAACTGTTACCAATCTGAGAATTAATCGAAAAAGTCAAGGCAAAGTTAAATTGTTAGGTTTGGCAACCCACAAGCCTGTACCTCACACCTAATACACGAAAGATAAATAATAAAGTAATACCTCTTGTTATATGATTTCCACAATTGGTAAAGAACGTATCGAGGTACTTTTATAAAAGAGCAAAGAAGGTAGTAGGAGAAAAAGTGAATGATATTCGGCAAGACCTAACATCTGAGGGTCATAACAAAGCCTCTACTGCAGTGCCACCCGAAATCATTCTTAGGGATGAGGAAGGAAGTAGTTTAACTGAAACATTAGCCCAGGAGATCATTGAGAATGGAGTTGAATGTAAAGCTGTGCCGGATGTAGGATCACTTGCGATAGAAGAGGGGCCATATTATAGTTACCTTTTTGCAATGAGTCCTAGAATTACTACAAATAGAGGTTTCATAAGAATCAGTATCAACAGTGGAAGAAATATCGATTTGATACAAACAATACAGAAAAACTAATGTTATGATCGGTATGAATCAATTTCATCCACCAACTGGACCCCAATTCCTTTTTAGTCCATCCCTTTAAAGTGAGCTCTACTTCCATTTTTCATATTGTAGAGGAGATAAAATCTTGTAAGATGCTGGTAGACCCACATATTCTCATAAAAACTGTGACATGGTTCTGCAAAGTCAATACCCATATTCGTAATATGCAAACTCCCGAACCCTTACAACCCCATTGATAAGCCGAAAAGCATATTCTTTGAATGTGGGGGAATGGTTCTCTGACTCTCTATATTGACTCAATACTGTATTGGTATTGATCCTATTGAGAATAGCAGGTGCAGATAATCTTCACGGTCTTTTCTTGCATCATAGAAAATTGCAAGTAAATACCACTATTTTTAGGTAATTTGTTTATAAATATCAATTGCATACAATATTTTAGTGAAAACTATCCCACCTATTCATCATAGTTGTCATGTAAACCAATCTGAGATTTAATATGGAGTGGAAAATGCGGTAGGAAGGGGTGTATACTTTATGTCAAATGTTAAGCAAAAGATGGATATTTTCTTTGTTGATGAGCTTCGTCATTTAGATGGAGTCAGAGGAGATATTGCAATAAATGAATCGGAATACATGCCTACTGCAGTATTGCAGGAAGCAAAACCTCTCACTCAGGTTCTCTACAGTAATGTGAAAGAAGTTGTAGAACAAGGACAATACATCTTTGATACATTATGGAATGAAGAAATTCCAGCTGAAAAGAAGAAAGAGAATTTTAAGTAAGAGAAAATAATCCTGATGAAATTATCAAGCAACTAGCACGGCTTACTACAGACTCAAAAGAACTAGCTACTTGCTTGGCTCCGGGAGGAATGCAATATAGTTACAACTATTTTTTTGATATAAAGAGGAATCTTTTGGATAAACAAAAAAAGAGGGGAACATAGGGGTATAAGGTATGTTACTATCATAGACAAGGACGATGTTAAACTAGTAAGAAAATACCTTGAATTTGGAATACGGGTAAGACATGTAAGAAAATTGCCACCCATGAGTTTTGGAATTTCAGACAAGGAAATCGCTGCAACTATTGAAAAAATGGAAAGTGGTAAGAGAGTTCAAGTCTCTTGATAAGTAATGAACCTCTTTATTTATGGCATTTTTCCCATCCCATTTTTGAAGAATTATGGAAAAATGGGATTGAGGCGGATGACAGGATAAGAGATATTGAAGAAAGGGTAGATTCAGCAGTGATAGAGCTTGTTCCGAATCCTAAGGAGGGATAGCAAGAGCGTGGAGTGCATAAGAGCTGCAACAGAAGAAGTATCAATAGTGTTTTCTTCTGCAAACGCATTGCGTCGTCAAATACCTATGGGAGGATTACAATTATTGAACGATGCCTCAGAAGGACATGGGGCAAAAGTAAGACTATTGATCCCTGATGATGCTGATGGGCACAAACTTTCTACAGTAATAAATGAGGTGAAACTACAATGTCTTCATGTGGCTGTTAGGAGTTTGGAAAAAAGTCTGCGTACTAGAATTACGATTGTATTATCAGACAGAATCGAATGTACTATCATCGAACTAAAAGATGATACAAAAGATATTTCATATGTCGCAGCAGGTTTGTCCACTTACTCCAATAGCAAATTGATTGTATCTTCTTATGCCTCAATCTTTGAAAGTCTGTGGAAACAAACAGAGTTATACGAACAACTAAAAGTACATGATAGAATGCAGAAGTAATTTATTAATGTGGCTGCACACGAGCTTCGAACTCCAGTACAGCGAATACTTGGATTGTCAGAAGTTCTTCTTTCTAAAGAGGGAAATATTGAACAATATCATGAAGTTATTACTGCCACAACCAGAAATGCAAAAAGGCTACAGCGTCTTACAGAAGACATTTTAGATGTTACAAGAATTGAAAGCCGTACCCTAAAGTTACATAAAGAAAAAGTTGATGTAAGCGAAAAAATATCTAATGCTATAAACGAAATAAAGAATCATATCAGTTCTACTGATAAATTGAGGATGGTGTTTGCAGAACCAATACAGTCTCTATATGTCAAGGAAGACAAAACCAGACCGTACGAAATTTTAGCGAATTTACTTTCTAATGCTATTAAATTCACGAAGAAAGGAACTATCTCCATTAGTACCGACGTTAATGATAATAATTATGTGATTATTGCAGTAAAGGATACTGGAGAAGGTATAAATTCTGAAATCGCACCAAGGTTTTTTACAAAATTTACTATAACATCCGATGTAGGAACAGGACTGGGACTCTATTTATCCAAAAGTATTGTTGAAGCCCATGGAGGGATAATGTGGGCTGAAAACAATCCTGATGGAAAAGGTGCTACATTTAGTTTTACTTTGCCACGGGTTTCAAATGACACGAACTAAGGTCACTAAATTCACTAAAGCTATGGGAGTCATAGGTGAGTAGGTGTAATCCTCCTTTCCTATTGCATATAGACCAAAATGGAGAATTTACATTGAAAACCGATGGGAGAGCATTTAAATGATTCAAAGATTGAAATGATAAATTTTCTATTTCCAAGATAATTTGTTTAGAAATTACGGTTTGAATCACAAAAAAATTAAAAGAAAATTCCTTTTATTATAGTTATGTGTTATTATTTATATGGATATGAGTACCAGTTGCGTGGTTTGCGGAACGAAATCTCAGGATTACGCTATAGAGTGTTATTGCTGCGGAAACTACTACTGTTCTGATAAATGCAAAGTGCAAGATCACCAAAAAAAGCTTTTCCATCGCCATACCTGGATGGATTATAGGGAGATCTTCGAAGGTATCATGAGTATCGATCTGAATATACGGTTTGTTACTATTTTCGATATCAACGGAAAAATAAGGTACTCTGATCATCGACAGGGCACGGAGAATCTGCTCACCCCAGAAGAGAGTAAAAAATCTCTCGAGTTAGCTTTAAACGCGTGGAAAATTCGTGGTGAACTGGCGCCTAAAATTGGAAAAGGGAAATACGTTTTAGCAGAGTATGAAAATATTAAGCGAATCACCATGCCATTGGGTGATAACCATCTCATTTACGTTACTACCAAAGTTGATGCTGATCATTCAACGATAATCAGCGGGATCAAGGATATCACCAGACGAAACCAGAATTTTTGAAACAGTGAAAGCGCTTCATATTAATTTGAAGTTTTTACTCAGTCTACCATATCGTTACCTCCCCCTATAGAACTGAGAGCTGGATGATAAGAAAAGTTCAGGTTTATTGTGATTATATCGACTTAAGATAGACACTAACCCACGCCACTACAACGCATTAAATTATGGAACCAGCTCTTGTCAAGATGCCAGTATATTTTGGTATACATGCTGGCAGAAAACGCTTTGGCCTTTATACTGGTGACAATTCACAAATTAACGAACAACTATATCATAAGCCTAAAGATTTGACAATACCATGGCTGATATTTGATAAATATCTGTCAGTTAGATGAAATATGCAAACGCTAATAAGTGAAAAATCTTATTCAATTTCTTCTATCTCTATGGCAACAAAAAATCAAAATAAACCAATTGCTCCTTCTTCTATAAGCTATTTAAAGTATCAAAAAATAGATGATATGTTAAAAGTCATACTATATGCTGCAGAATCTCCTTTGGGTTCAAGCCCAATGTTATACCATATAAATTGCAATAACAAAGATATTCTTTTTATAGAATCTGGTGTTCTTACACCCGTCGTGCATTATATTATCCAGGACCGCAATCCAACTACAAAATGGATCGAACTTAAAAGATTATCGGGAGAATATAGTTTCGTTGATAAGATAGGTAGTGATAGTAAATCGCTATATATTCCTGTAGTTGGATTGGAAAAGTGCACATTTGATTTTCCATTATAAATTATATATCACACACGACCCGGGTCCGTGGCGATCTTAATTGACTAGTTATTCGTCCCAGGTTTTCGTGAGATTAGAAAGAATTATTGTGACTTCATTATCAGAGTGCATTCACATCCGAACTGGGAAAATAGAGACCTCTTTGTCTAGCCTAAATTGATTTTTCCACTACAGTAGAGATCATGGCTCTCATTTTTGACTTTCTATCGAGTTTCTGTCAAGAACGAAAAATAATAGTTTCTCCCTGGTAAGTGATAGGCACAAAGCTTGCGTTTACACTATACTCGTGAGAGTTGCAATTTAGTTTAGTACAACAATAGTTTGGTTCTCGAACAACATCGGGATTTCACTTTTATATTATGAAAACTTAAAAATGGTTGTTGCAATAAAGTATCGATGGAAAATCCCTTTAAACGTTCTGGCAGTAGCAATCCTTATGGAAGGAGGAGAGTAACGCCGGAAGGTGAACCGCTCGAAGGCTCAGGTTCTTCACGGTCATTAATAAGGATCGTGGTTCCTGTGATAATAGGCATTATAATAATTTCAATAATAGCTATATCTAGTGTTAGGATAGTCGAGGCGGGCAATAGAGGAATATTGCTACACTTTGGTGCCGTTGATACCAGCATGTCGTTAGACGAAGGCCTACACTTCGTTGTACCATTTCGTGACAACGTAGTTCAGATGGAAGTAAGGACACAAAAAATTGTAGAAAGTGCGACATCTGCGTCTAAGGACTTGCAAGACGTAAGCACTCAAGTTGCTCTCAACTATCATATAAATCCTGATAATGCACAGATTGTTTATAGACAGCTAGGATACGATTATGCAAATCGTGTAATTGTACCAGCTATTCAAGAATCTGTGAAGCAGGTTACTGCCAGGTTCAATGCAGAAGAATTAATTACGAATAGAGAGACCGTTAAGAATCAAATCGAAGAACAAGTACGAGCAAGACTTGCTCCATATAACATCGTCGTTGATGCTCTGTCCATAACAGAGTTTGCGTTCTCGCAACAATTTACTACAGCGGTAGAGGCCAAAGTAGAAGCACAACAGAGAGCATTACAAGCTCAAAATGAATTGAGGAGAATACAAATAGAAGCACAACAAAATGAAGCACAAGCAATTGGGGAACAAAAGGCTAATATCGCTAGAGCCGAAGGAATCAAGCAAGCTAATGTTTTGCAGGCAGAGGGAGAAGCACAAGCTATAACAATAATAAATCAACAGCTAAGAAATAATCCAACCTATCTAGAATGGCTAAAGGCAACGAAATGGGATGGTAAATTACCTTTAGTGACTGGAGGAGCTGGAGGGGATGGACAAGGAGTTACTCCATTTATAGACATTCCAACTTCAGGCGTCACTGGAGGAGAAGGAGAGCAACAATCAAGCCGATTGGTAAATTCAACTAGCAATAATATGACATCCAATCAAACGGCGGTCAAACCAGTAGCAGGACAGTGACTCTACCTATTCACTTAAGATGCCATTGTATTTGCTTTGCCCATAATGACTGTTTTGGAACTTCATTTCATGATAGTTCTACACGAAAGGAGTTACCATTAGTGCAAGTCACTTGCAATACGACTTCTTTGAATTTAGGCTTTCTCGCAAATGAGCTTTTTGAAGTCAAGAAATTTCCAAAATGTGTGTGATGTGAGCAAACTAGTTTATCAATTGTCTATTGGCTCCTGTAAAAGAGCACAGACAAGAGGTCGGTAAGATTCCAATTAATTTCAGAAGTACTCGCCTTTGTGACGGGAAGAGTTAATCTAATGTACTGAAAGACCTCTCACTAATTTAGAACACATTATTCTGAAAGGTTATAAGTTTGTTCCCTCCAAATACTTACATGAAAAAAGAGTTCATAGTTTCAAAGATAGAAGCTTCTCAGGACGGGAGTCCTTATGTTTATGTTGCGTTTGCTGATGGTAATACGCCAAAGTCGGCTGTGGCAGGAGGAGGTGCAGGAAAGGGCTTTCCTCAGAGCCCATTTGGTATCGGCGTTGGTGCATTTACGTCTCCAGAAGACTTGATGAAAAATCTGCCCAAAGCAATGTCTAATATGTTTGGGGGAGCAGGGGCCGCAGGAATGGCATCCGATTCTCCTACAATTAAACTCAGTATGAGAGAATATGAAGATATACAATTAAAGGTTGGCGATAAAGTGACTGTAGAGATCAAGAAAGCAGACAGCAGTGGAATTTAGACTTGGAGTATATTTCAGGAGAACAATAAAAGAGCGACCTAATCTGCTCTAATGACTTATGGAGAAATTATCCCTCAGTATAGAATCAATCAATATCCTGCTTAACTAGACCAACGCCCATTTTAGCGTCTCATCGTGAAATTAATTGACCCCTTATCGAAATGGGATTAGAGTAGGGTCCGGCGTTTAGTGAGAATCTGTCCTATAAAGGGTTATCAACATTGAACTTTGATCCAGAGAATTTGTTACTTGTCTTCTAGAACCCGTGTATGGTTCATGAACTGATGGTATGTTCGATAAAACGGACTCGAATTGGCATAGAACACAACCAAAGCATTTTTCCCGAGGAGAGCAAGCAATAAAATTGGTTTGGATGAAGGTTTCTATACCGGTATACTTTCAGCCGAACTGCCTTAAAATCTATTAGATCATTCTTACCTTTTGGCTTATTGACAAAATAGACGCTGTCTACGGCAACTCATTAACGTCTTCTGATATAGTAACGATTTTAGATAGTTTTGTTTGGGCTGTTATTGCAGATTACAGTATAAGGCAACTTTCATAAATGATCTATCCCAAATTAACAAACATAGTTCTATAACCAACTGGGTGTACTACATAAATAGATGTGC
>CAVTUB010000002.1:0-269735 GCA_963737815.1 uncultured Nitrososphaerales archaeon
TGAGAACATGTCACCACAATATTTTGGCAGTTAAATACTCGACCAAAACCAGCTTCATACTATGACCTTATTTCTTATAATTATGCATGTTGAGTGATGACGTTATCATAGAGGGTAACAGTAGGGTTACCAATCCAAAGTAACATAATAGATACTAATTTGTAGTAACGTACAATTCTATTACCCAATAATCCGAAAAGAGTTTATCAATCCTATCTTCTGTGACGGGAGCGATAGGATGCTTATGACCAGCAGGTGAACGCACAGAAGCGGGCTTCAGTTTCATCTGGAGGATTATCCTTCCTAAAGGAGAGTAAGCCGTCGGCTGGAATTGAGTTGAACCCAATCAGTTAAATAAGTCTACTGAAAATTTATATCCAGGTGACTTTAACAGGCCGTATTCTTTTTATTCTTTTAATTTAATTTCCCTGAACCAATAGTTGTGGATTTATCACAAGGAAGGCGATAATTCTTATCCAAATGATAATAGGGATGTTCTTCGAGGGAAAAGAGACGAGTAGCATCCGTTATTTTGACGGCACACATCATTCCTTCGATGCCGAATTTAATAAAATATGTTATCGTATTGGGGCACTTGAAAGAAACATTTAACTTGGTCTGCAATTGTTCGATTGGGCTTTGAGAAATCATGAAACATAGTCAGCTGATTAGGAATTGATCTAGACTACAACGAATGTGGGCTCTAATCAAAAATGAATAGATTGACGCGGGCCCGTCGGGATTCGAACCCGAGACAGCCGGATTTCTTCCATGGATAAAAGTCCGGTACTCTACCTGGCTGAGCTACGGGCCCCAGTTAGTATACGGTGATGGCAGTACAATTTAATTTTATACATTTGATTGATCGGTCAAAGCAACAAAACATTTTAATCTTCTTGAATGAGCTCTTGTCATTGCGCCCGGGTAGTATAGCGGTATGTTCAGAAAAGCATCTGGTACCGTAAAATCCGGTCTAGTATGGGGGACTGTCACTCCTTCGACCCGGGTTCGAATCCCGGCCCGGGCGTTTACATTTAGTCATTTTCTTTTTTTGATCCGCAGGGCTTCAAAAATGAAATCATGAACCTTGTCATTTTTTACGGCAACAAACGACATTCGAGAATTAACTCCAAGATCCGTATCGAGAACCTGCTGTGAGGCAGAATAAATGATTCCTCCTGCCTCTCTTGCTATTAAGTAGGCAGCCGCCATATCAGTTGCTCTAATTTTTCCACGCAAATCAATATATGCATCTAAAGATCCCTTTGCCAGGTAGCACAGTTCAAGCGCATTAGCACCAAATAGCCTGATGTGATCGCTAAGTCCGAGAACCCTTGAAAGGGTGTCTATGTCCTCGGAAGAGGTTCGCGAGACATTCATACCTATTATTAACTCGTCATATTGTCTATCCCTGTTTACGTTAATCTTGACTTCATTTAGATACGCTCCCTTGTTTCTAGATGCGGAATAAATTTCTCCTCGGAAAAGGTCCATTACTGTTGCATGCATCACGGCGCTAAGTTTGTATTCCGAAGCATATGCCAATGAGCTGCAGTAAAAAGGAAGGCCAACAGATGCGTTGGTTGTTCCGTCGATAGGATCAATTACCAAAAAGCCATCTTGTCCAGGGATTTTACCACATTCCTCACCGATAATCGTAGGACATAGTCCATATTTCTTGACTGTACTTATTACTGCCTCTTCAGCCTCCACATCTATCTTCCTTGACCAGTCGCCCCCTGCTCCGATTCCTAGTCTCCGGTTACCTTCCTGAGTTCCGATAATATTCCGTGTTCTGTTATATACATTGACGCAAGCCTCTCTAAGGATCTCTAGTGGGACCACGTAACTCACATGTTTGTAGAGAATAAAAACTTGACAATCGATTTAAAGGCCTCAATAAGATTATTCGTCCATAGGATCCTCTCCGCGTCCTGGGACAGCGCATCTGGACTCCATATGTGCGCCATTTTTTTTCGAACTAATATCTGCTTTGAATTTCTGTTTGCGATCCTAATTGTGCAGGCCTATGTGATTTTCTTCTTTCTAAATGATTGTTGAGCTGGGTCGTCCTATAAAATATACAAGGTTCGGCCCTGCAAATGAGGGCTTATTTGTTGTTAATCCTCATTTGCTATGAATGCCATCTATTTTGAGAGCGAGGGTTATTGGAAGAACATTCTTTCTATTTTTTCTTCGCATTATATCCTGATAACTATCAATTAAGCAAGAACATGCGATGGCTACAATACAATCTTATTCAGAAGCTTCATCTTTGTCGATAACAGTGTTATTCGGTACATCAATTTTTGGAGATGGCAGTCATCTCTTCTGGTCAATCTCCGTTAAATGCATAGGATCTCGGTAGCATCAAAAAAATATATAAAACACAGGTCAGTGAAAAAAATACTTCTAGTTACTACTTGAATAAAGATAGTGTCTTGATTGTAGATGTCAAGTTTAACTTTACGTTCGTTTTAGATTGTCGTCGGAATATACCTGTGAGTAAGTCATTTTCATTCAATGGATCTCTGGAAGATTTATCCAAGATCGAACGAGGAATGGATGCCACGCTCATTCTGGATATTATATTGGCTGTAATTAACGGATTGGAGTTACATAATAATCAAGAATGATAAGTAAGGACTAGTTTTTAGGTAAACCAATCTGAAATGAGACTTGTCAAAATAAGATATTCAGAGGTAGGTAGATTTACAATTTCAACTTTAAATTACTTGTTGTTCTACTCCTATATTTGAATCAATGACTTTTTTCAGTAAATCTTAGGCGTTTGTTCATATGGTCTAACTATTCTATCGACGTGTCACGGTATATTTTAACCAACATCATCGCGCCCAATTCAAGAAAACCCTGCTACAGATTCGTTTTTCCGTATATACTAGGATACTGAACCTAGAATAGCTTCCCCTCTCAGTTCTGGCTGTAGGCAGTAATCTCTTAATTATTGGCAGATCTTTGTGTTATTATAGAGAACCTTTGTTGACAAAAAGACAATAGATTTCTAAAGCAGAATCAGAGTTGTCTATATCTGAATTGTCCTCTAGATTATTGGTGTGAATTCTAAAGTAACCCGAAGTTCTATTGTTTGCTGTCTCGAGAAAATCCAGCAATTCATTATCCTTGAGAATCGTCTGACCATTTTTTATTGCTCCCAACGCCCAGTCATGTTTTCCTTTTTCATTATTGGTCTCGTTAGCGTAAAGGTTGTTGTTATTGAGTGTATTGTTCATTTTGTCTTTGACTGAAAGAGGATAGATGTCGATAATATCATTGGAGCTAACTTTTTCAAGCGGCAATTTGAACCCAACTAAAAAGGTATTGTTTTGGCCATCCTTGTCTGTCCATCTTTTAACTGCTCTCTTTAATTCCCACGGCAACTGAACTGACTTTGCTAGCGTTTCAAATTCTTGTCGTGTTTTACTTTCAAGAGTTAAGGTTTTCGAAGGCACTTTTGAAACAATACAAATGTGATTGTTTCTTGTTACCACCTCAGGGCTCTTTCCACTTACATCAATGCTATATTGCGTTTCTATTACTATTTCCGTGCAACTTTCACAGACCTTCGCCTTAAATCCCGCTATCTCTTCTTTTTTAATTTCTTGTGGATTAATAGTAGCAGGTAACGAAGATGACAGATTGGCACAGAATGTTGGAAGCGAAATGGATGACACATTTGACTTTTTCGAATTTGCGAGAACAACAGAATTGGTAGGAGATCCTGTTGAGTGAGAACAATTTTCATTGAAAACCCTATGTATTTCTTCAATTTTTCTTTGCATTTCTCTAACCTTAATGGCCTTAAGATAGATCTTATTTACAAATTCGAACGGATCTTCTGGCTTTTCTGAAAAATTAAAAGGAGAGAGGAATGATCTATTGCTAACGCTGTTACCATCTACGGCACTGGATTCATTGGAAAAAATGTCCTCATTGCATTTTAATAATGGCGCTGCTTGGTGATTCAGATCTAGCAGCTCTGGTTGTTGTCCGACCGCTTTATGCCACCTTTTCATATGCACCTGCATGTTGTACTTCCTTGAGGATCTGTGGGAACAGGAAGGACAAAGCCATTTTTTTCTGACATTGGTCAACTTCACTGCGGCTAAGGATTTATCCTTTAAAAGTGATTTTTGAATCTGCGGTATATCGAGTTGATTTAACTGCAGTCACTACTGCAGTCACTGCAGTTACTGCGACAAGGCCCACTTACTCCGATAGAACAGCTTTACTTTACTAAGCTGTACAATTAAGAGTATCAAATAGCTCAGAGCTGTTGAGAAATTTTGACAAATAGATCTTGTATGACTCCCTGATTTTCAGCCTGTAACCTAGCGGTTCAGGCAATTGCCTGGCACTATTTTGGAAGCTGGCGACATGATAAAGAGACTATCTAAATCGTGAAACATTTGAATCCATGCATCAGTAAATTTTCTTGTAAGCAAGACTACATTTTCTGAAAACTAATATGTGGATGGTTGTCCTCCCCGTTGCGTCTTTATGCTGGGCGAAGCAACCGGGTGAATAAATAGTACTTAACGAATCCATTCCCGCAAATATCATAACCAACAACCGGGAAAAGTAGTAGTATTCTGGCCTATTCTGATATTAAATCTAAGTTGTAAGCTTTCGCCATCGTCAGCTACGGTACAACAAAATGGCTTGACAAGAATGGAAATGTTCCGCCGTACTACGTAGGTATTTGCTTTTCTGTGTTTCTTTTTTTACTCTTTATTAGTTTGTAAATCCGTATTTTAAGGGCCAAATATAGACTATAGAAGAGAAATTTTGACTGCATATATGTCCAATGGCACAACAAGTTATAAAGATGATCCTATTCTGCTCAAGTTGCTCTGCAACTTGTTGGGATAAAAAATATGATATAATTGTATAAATATACAATCGTAAGGTCCACACATGTGTATGGATATTCACATTTGTTACGTGATCTCCGCCAATATTGCACGGTGACCTTCTATATGCTTAGTATCGACGAAAAAATTTCAAGTAGGATTTCGCTATCAATTATTAAGTCCACAATAACCCGACCAAAACGATTGCCTTGTTGACAACAAATGGGCGAGGCATTTTTGATTCATTGACATCTGTGGCCTTATGCCTCTTCCTGATGAGGATTCTTGTTGGCCATTGGCCGCTAGAGATGATTGTCTCGGACGTTTGAATGTTGAGCTCATATTCGCTAGCAATAAGATTGATTGATGCTTTATATTCTACTGTGGCTCTGAGCCTCTTTTCTCCTTATCTATATCATTATCGCTGAGGGTCCAAGGAAACCATTTACCTATAATTTTTGACCAATCTATCCTCAATGAAAAATATATTAGTAATCCTAAAACTGCGGCACTAACAACAGCGCCAGCTGCTAAATATACCGGATTAACCTCTTCTGACGAAAGAATATCTACAAATGGCCTGCCTATGAAAATAGTTCCGGCAACTATCATTTCATTAAGTATTAATTTCCCAGAGAATACAGCAGTAGCGAATTTCCACGGGCTATACTTTGCCAAGCCCAGAGGAATATATACCAAATCATCAGGTATTGGGGTAACTGACGCGACAAATGCCCCTGCCCATCCATATTTGCTTAGTAGTTTCTGCAAAGGCAGAATCCTCTTTTTCGTAGTATTGCTAAGGATGTTTCGGCCATAATAACTCCCATAGAAAATTATCATTTTTGCAGCTACCGCACCGACCGCGCTAGAAAGCGCTATAAGGTGCGGATCAAAATTTCTGTTTAGTGTAGCGGTAACCAGAACAGGAAAGTAGGGAACAGGAATAAATACGATTATACTGCCGATAAAACTTATCAGAAGTATACCTAAATAACCAAATCCCTCATATAGTGCGAATATCTCGCCGAAACTAACCAAGCAACTTAAATGACGGCGGACCTATATATCTAGTGTTATATCTCAAGCATTTAGAGCCACGCCCGTGAATCTGCAAAATATTATGGGAATCGTCTTGGACATAGCTCAACTTTTATTCATTAAAATCCAAGGTTAACTCCCTTCAATAGGCAAGTGCAAAGACAACCACTCGAGAAGCTTTTCTCTCACAATAGACGCAATTTGGAAATTTTGAAATATCCTGTCTATCAAAAGGGATGACTCGCAAATCCGCACCGGTGGCTTCTTTTACTCGAAGTTCACACTCTTGATTCTGGCACCATCCACAAAAAACGAACCCACCTTTTTCTTTTATGATGGACTTCAACGCACTAAGGTTTGTGGCTTCTGATGTGCTTTTATCGAGGGCGATTTTAGCTCGAGCGAACAAATCTCCCTGGATCTTTTCTAAAAGATCCTCTATATGGGAGAGGAGGTCATTACATTTCACATACTCTTTATTCATTGTATCTCTTCTTACTAATTCGACATCTCCTCTTTCGATTTCCCTTTTTCCAATGTTGATTCTTAGGGGAACACCCTTCAATTCCCATTCATTATATTTCCAGCCTGATGTATATTCAACTCGGTCGTCAGTGTGGACTCTTAATCCTGATTTTTTCAAATTTTCTGCAACTTCACCTGCTGCTCGTATTATATGAGCTGAGTCATTGTTCTTGAAAATTGGGACGATTACGATTTGAATTGGAGCTATTCTGGGAGGAAGAATTATTCCCTTGTCATCACCGTGAATCATGATTACGGCTCCAATGAGACGCCACGATAGTCCCCAAGATGTCTGCCATGCAAAATGTTCTTGGTTATCCTTTCCCAGATATTTTATGCCAAAGCTCTTCGAAAAGTTTTGGCCTAAATTGTGTGATGTGGCCATTTGGAGAGCCTTCCCATCACTCATTATGCTCTCAAGCGTCAGGGTATCGTCAGCGCCAACAAATTTTTCTTTTTCACTCTTATGGCCCCCGATACATGGAATAGCCAGATAATTTTCTATGATTTCTCGATATATATCTAGAATTGCTTGTGATTCGTCTTCGGCTTCTTCCTCGTTTGCATGGACTGTATGCCCTTCTTGCCACAGGAATTCTGAGTTCCTTATGAGAGGTTTTGTCCCTTTAATATCTGCACGTAAGGCTGTATTCCAGAAATTCATTTTTAGGGGCAAGTCCCTGTAACTTTTTATCCAGTTGGAATATGTTGAATAAGCGATAGCCTCAGAGGTAGGCCTTAATGCGAGTCTTTCGGACAAGGTGTCGTTTCCTGCCTCTGTCACCCAGTAGACTTCTGGATTGAATCCAGAAAAGTGTCGCTTTTCTTTTGCCAAAATACTTTCAGGGATCAAAAGAGGAAGAAATCCATTTTCGTGACCCGATTCATTTAGTTTCTTGTCCAGTGTTTGACTTATACTGTTCCAGATTTTATATCCATAGGGACGTAGATACAATGAAACCCTTGACGGGGGCATAATCTACAAGCTCAGTCTTTATTATAGCCTGAAGGTACCACTCTGAGAAGTCCTCAAATTTCTTAACAGAAATACCAATTAACTTTGTATTGTCCAAGACTGTCACGCAATTTGTGTGAAATTTAAAATAGACCGTTTGTTGTTACAGCGGATCTCCTCTGCAATATACTTGGCCGGTAACTCTGCTGTTAAAATTCTTGCAAACATAACACTGAATGAATCCGATCTCCTGGTTGAGAACAGGACAATCAACTGCTTCCAACTTCATTCTTTTCAGCATCTTAGGACTTACACCCTTTAACTTCAGCTTACCTTTATCATCCATCATGCCTATACTACGCAGCTCAGATTTAGCTTCATCCGTCAACTTAATTCCTTTTTCTACTTGCTTGATAGGCACAGTGTATTTCGTTTGTACACTTTCGCTCATTGGTTAGCACAATACATTAGCAATATATCACCCTTGCTAAGTTTCAAATGTTAAACCAGACGCCCAATGAGTGGCTATTCGGATTTCAACTAATAACCTCAGTTATATGTAATGCATTGTTCTTTAATAAAATCTTACCATTGATCTTTTAAACAACCTTAATATAGAACACGCGAGGTGAGGAAATCGAAGCTCTTCGGAATGTTAGTGATATTTGATGTCGAGGGTGTTCTTCTAAATGCAGAATATCTCCCAGTTTTGTCACAGGTATTGGGTCCCGAAAAAGAAAAAGAAATTTGGCGAATTACAAAGCAAGGGATTAGAGGAGAGATTAATTGGGAAGAAGGTCTCAAAAAAAGGGTTTTTGCATTAAGAGGCATAAGTTTTGAGGAAGCAAAGAGGATCGGTGAGAATCTGGAGATTATGCCGGGAGCAAAAGAGTTGTGTGCCTCATTAAAAAAGGCTGGTTGGAGAATGATAGCGGTGTCTGGCGGATTCTCGATAATTACCGACAGACTGAAAGGTGAACTGGGCCTAGACAGGATATTTTGTAATGAACTTGTTTTTGAAGATGGTGTTCTTACAGGCCTCAAAATGAATGTGACTTCCGACAAGGCTGCTGCGGTAATACCGGCAATAAAGGAGTGGGGAATTCAGAAAAGTGAGACAGTAGTAGTAGTTGACGGGGCTAATGATTTGAGTCTTTTCGATATCGCAGGATATACCGTTGGCTTTTGTCCAGTAGAGAAGGTAAAGGAGAAATCAGACGCGGTCTTGGAAATACGTGACTTATCACTATTGCTTAATTTACTTGAGAAGAAGTTTGGTAATGCAGTGCTGACTAGAACTCAGTAGATTATCTAGACTGTAGGTAATTATTTTAGATAGACTATAATTATTGGCTGCGATTGAAGCAGGAGATAAAAGTTATCCCCCTGAGGATACTAAAAAATGTCGAACCGGGGGATAAGATATACAGATTAATTCTGCGATCGATGATATCTCAAAAACAAAAATTTGCGAATGGAGATATTGTTGTTATAGCACAGAAAATAGTTTCTAAAGCGGAGGGTCGAATAGTACCCCTAAGTTCTTTAACTCCATCTGCTAAAGCAATCCGCTTAGCCAAGGTTTACAAAAAAGACGCTCGCGTACTCGAACTAATATTGCGACATTCGAAGAACATTGTCAAGATAGCGAATGGAGTTATTATTAGTGAAACTAAGCATGGCTTCGTTTGTGCAAATGCCGGGATCGACCAAAGCAATATCATAAAGAGCAATGAAAATGCATTATTGCTTCCTGATGACCCTGATGCCTCTGCGAATCAGATTATGAATATGCTACGGGAAAAAACAAATAGAGAAGTCGCTGTTATAATAGCAGATAGTTTCGGAAGACCATTTCGAAACGGCCAGACTAATGTTGCGATTGGTATAGCAGGATTGAACGCAATTAAAAGCTATATAGGAGAAGATGACATGTTTGGTAAAAAGTTAAAAGTGACAGAGATTGCCGTGGTTGATGAGCTTGCCTCTGCTGCGGAATTGGTTATGGGTAAGTCCAAGGGGATTCCAGTCGCAATTGTACGAGGTTTTGATTTTGTGATGTCTAAGAAGGCATCAATAAATGAGTTGATCAGAGCAAGAGAAAAAGATCTCTTTAGATAATATCAGTGCAATCATCAATAAAATATCGCAATTAATAGAATCATAAACGTTTATTATTACGCATATGCAAGAGAATCTATAGGCATGGATGCCACTGACACAAAGGATGAGCATGCAAAAACTATAGACGTAAGAGGTTTGTTTTGTCCTGAGCCTGTTTTTCGTACTAAGATTGAAATCGAAAAACTTGCGAGCGGGGACGTACTGAGGGTGTTAGCGGACGATCCCGAATCAGAAGAGGACATATCTCGTTGGATAAGCAGAACCGGACATCATCTACTGTCAGTCAATAAAACTCAAAAGGATCTTGAGTTCGTAATAAAGAAGGCAAAATAAAATGGAGAGTATAACCAGTCAAAATATTGTCGAAAGTGTTGGGAATACCCCACTTATCGAGTTATCATCTTTTTCCACTAAGAATATCAAATTCTATGCTAAGTTGGAGTGGTATAATCCATTTGGTTCGGTTAAGGACCGTGCCGCGTATTGGATGATTAAAGATGCAGAGAAAAAAGGTCTATTGAAAAAGGAAAAGAGTGTCATCATTGAGCCTACATCTGGTAATACTGGGATAGCTTTGGCAGGCATTGCGACGAGCTTAGGGTACAGAGTAGAAATTGTCATTCCAGAAAAAGTTAGTGAAGAAACGAAGAAAATACTTAGAGATCTGGGTGCATTACTTCATGAAACATCAGATGATTTGTGTCCAAGAGTCGGAGCGGGAACAGATCAAAGTATTGCGTTGGCAAAGGCGATTGCAAAACCCCGACCTGACGTTTACTATATGCCTAATCAATATGAAAATGACGCCAACTTTCTGGCGCATTATGATAGTACTGGACCGGAGATATGGGCACAAACAAATGGCAAAGTCTCTCACTTCTTTACCGGTTGCGGTACAGGTGGGACTATCACTGGTGTGGCCACTTACCTGAAGGAAAAGAACCGGCGTGTCAGCATCATTGCTATCCAAGCGCAGCAAAATCATTTGCTCCAAGGTTTAAGGAACTTTGAGGAGTCTGCGATGCCTGATTTGTTTAAGCGACGACAGGAAGTTGTTGATCACTGGATCACTGCAACCAACAAAGACTCTTTTGATATGGCAAGGGAACTTGGTAAGCGCGAAAACCTGCTAGTCGGACCATCGTCGGGATCTGTCATGGCATCGATGTTAGAGACGGCTAAGTACCTTGAGGAAGGAATATTTGTTGGCCTGTTTGCAGATGATGGGAGGAAATTTAAAAGTCTTTACGTCGAACAGGGAATTTTTACAAACACCGAGTATGAAAATCTGCTAAAGAGTGCAAGAAACCTTCCGCGTTTGGCATATCAAAAAAGTGAGTGATCCCTAAGTAACAGTATTAGCTGTGTTTCCGTTCGGTTATCCACTTCTCTACATCCAAGGCAGCCATACAACCAAAGCCCCCTGCCGTTATTGCCTGCCTGTACCTATAATCGTGAACATCACCCGCAGCGAATACCCCATCTACATTCGTGGCTGTATGATTTTTTAGAATTATGTAACCTTTGTCGTCCAGTGCTATCTGTTCCTTAAAAATTGCAGTGTTGGGTTCATGGCCTATTGCCACGAATAATCCTCCTGCAGAAAGCTTTTGCTCATTGCTATTGTTTACATCTTTTACAATAACTGCTCCAATTTTATTGTCTCCTTCAATATTGGAAACAACTCTATTCCATAAGAATTCAATCTTGGGGTTTTCAAAAGCCTTTTCTTGAAGTATTTTGCTTGCCCTTAAGGAGTCTTTACGATGAACGATTCGGACTGATCGGCCGAACTTTGTTAGGAATGTAGCCTCTTCCAATGCTGTGTCTCCTCCTCCCACAACAACAATATCTTCCCCTTTAAAGAACGGGCCATCACAGGTTGCACAATATGAAACTCCTCTTCCAGCGAAATGCTCCTCAGCTCGAATGCCTAACTTTCTAGGGGTAGCGCCTGTGCAGATAATCACTGAATGCGCCTCACAAATCTCAGAATGTGATGCGATTACAAATGGTCTTTTGCTAAAGTCCACACGAATAACTTCGTCATCGACTACGCAAGAGCCAAATCTTTCAGCCTGCTGCCTCATATTCATCATCAGTTCTGGCCCAAAAATTCCGTTTGGGAAACCCGGGTAATTCTCTACCTCACTTGTAGTCATCAACTGACCTCCTGGCAGTGTACCTGAAATAATTCTGGTCTTGAGTTTGGCGCGTGATGTATAGATGCCCGCGGTGTATCCTGCAGGGCCGGAACCGATAATAATTACATCATAAGTTTGTAGTGGCTTTGATTTATCAAATTCAGCGTCGTCGACACTATAAGACATGTGGAGTAACTACAATTTACAACCATGCTACCTGTTAATAATTTGTTCGGAAAGTCAAAATGGTAGGATTAAGAAAAATCCCTTTTTGAGGGAGATCGGCAGCTGCAAAAAAAGAGTAGATTGCTATAGTAGAGGTGGAGCGCTGCTTATCTCTTGAATCTTGCTTTGGGCTACTTCTGCTGCCTTATTACCCGACAGTAACATTGAACCAAAAGTGGGGCCCATTCTTGGCAATCCGAAGGTTTCTGTAACCGACATTCCGGCTGCTATCAAACCTGGGAATACTTCACCTGTTTTATTAACTACTTCATCTTCGCCGCCATCAACCCACATAGGATCCATTCCTTTCCACTTTACATATCCTCTATCCATTAGCCGTTTTACTGCGACTGAATCATGACCGGATGAGTCTATTACAATCTTGCTTTCTAAGGCTATTGGATCTACGCAGGTAACGTTTCTTGGCAATGCTGAAACAGGCATCCAATTAACAACAACACCTGACACACGTCCGTTCTTCAATATCAAGTCATCAAATTTAGTAAGCTGTAAAAACCTAACGCCTGCATCGCATGCGGCAGCAATTAATTTGGAACAAGCATGTGGGCCCCATGTGGCGTATAGACCTTCGCCAATTTTACGATATGGTACGCCTAACTCATCCCAGACCCTGTGGGCCGGGGAACGCACCGTAACTGGGTTCATCATATATCCGCCAACCCAATAACCTCCGCCTAGATAATTGTTTTGTTCAACAATGAGGGTCTTTAACCCTGTAGTAGCGAGTCTGCGCCCCGCGGTTAACCCGGCTGGACCTGCTCCGATAATTATTATGTCAGAATCAGCGTATTCCTGAATTGTTTCATTAAACATTGATGCTATGCTTCTGGTAATTTCCTTCTCGCTGACCTCAGCAAACGTCTTGTTCATGTCTAAAGTATTGGTATCACCTATTATAATATATTATCTGAATCGTATAGCATGGGTGGATAATACTAACAAAAAACAGAGTGGTAAGGTCGGACACAATTTCAATAGCCAATTAACAAGTTTGGAAATTTTGCCTTAGCTAAGGGTGACAACTGATAAGACGGATGAACCTTTTCTAGTCGACCATCTAATATTCATTACACTGAATACGTAGCTGAGTATAATATCTGCATCTATGGCGCCAATCTATTGGCTATCCAGTCGTCAGGCGATCGATATTGTTCTGCACCCGACGTCAAATACCTCATCACAGTGATTCCAAGTCTATTCGCTCGGTGGACTCGACATGAGGTTGCCTCGAACCTTCACGTCAATTTCTGAGAGTAAATTAGTTAGCTCTATCTTGTGCGAATTTAGATACTCTTGACCCCTATCCCTTAATCGTATATCAAAAAGTCTTAAATCTCTGTGTTCATCGAAGAACTGTTCTATCATCGCGTTACCGTGTTTGGCAGGATTTATTAATTCTTCCAAAGCTTCTATGGTCAATTGGATGTCTCCTTTTTCTATGGATATTTTTGCCGTACCAATAACGTCACTAATGTCTTTCAACTCCTGTAAAGGCGCAGAAATGACTTTACTTCTATTTAGAAAACCTGTGTGTTTGGCGGACCCCAGTTTATCTGCTATCTCTTTTGCCATCTCATAATATTCTTCCTTGCTCGTGATACCTTTCTTCTCTCTTCTTATTAACAGGCCCTTCATTGTTAGTCTCATCACTGCATCTTCTACATCTTGTTTGTCCATACCCGTAATCCACACGATCTTGCCGACGTAATTATAACCCTGTCTAATCGATTCTAGCACTACGACCTCAATAATCCTTCTGAATCCTTCCTCCGCCCTGGCACTTTCAAAGTCTCTATCCCTGACTGACCTCTTCGCATAACTAATGTCTATTTCGATAGATCGTTTCAGACCCTCTAGCCCCTCATCTATCCGTCCGCTTAATACAAGGAAGCAGGCGTAATTATACCATACCATGGCTTCATTTGGATTAACATCGATAGCCTTTTCACATGCCGCTATCGCTTTGTCGTAATTTTTCAATTTGTAATATGCCAAGCCCTTTAGATTCCAAGGCTCTGCATTGTTGACATCTACATCTAGCGCTTTATCGTAAGAGGAAATGGCGCTATTATATTCGCCTAAATGAAAATGAGCATAACCTTTTTTTATCCAAGCGTCGACGTATTTAGAATCAAGGCGCAATGCTAATTCGAAGCTGCGGATTGCATCTTCGAATTTTTCGTTAGACATACTGTTGATTCCCTTTTTGTACAAATCGTATTTCTGGAAGTCACGCGAATCTAATGTGTTCTCTTCAGGAACTGAATCAGCAGAGGGATTAACTACTGTCCGCTTGGATTTCCTTCCGAGAAATATGCCCATAAACAAAACTGTCTTCATCGAAAATAAATAGATTTGGATAGCATGGGAAAACCGCGAAAAGGAGGGTATATTTTATAATGATAAGAGTTAATAATAAAGATGTTCTCTCGAAGGTAGTCCAGGTTTATTGTGTAGTATCTCGTACTTGAAAAAGACCACTAACTAAGAATTAGCCAAAAAAATCGAGATAATACAATAGGATGTTCTGCCATCAAATTTATTAAAGCAGTCTAAAGAGGTACGTCCTCTGATTTAAACAGCAATATTATGCAATCCTCGATTTGTCTCCATTGCCTTTATTACGAGTAAGAATTGAAAATTCCACATTTTCGAATCCTGCTAGTCATTTCTAATTTTACTAACGTTAGTAACATTTTTTTATAATCTTGTAACGATCGGACAACTTGGATCTCACCATTCCTAATAACAAATTCAAGTTTCAAGAGGTAATTTCAAAGTCTATCTTACCAATGATGATCACTTAATTTGTTCGTCATTAAGGAATATGGTCAGCACCTGTTGCATTTCAACTGAATGTTCCAACGGTGCTAGTGTAAAGCAATATCTTGAGGAAGAAGAAATTGTATGAACAAGCTAACCAAATACATGCTTGCCAAAAGGATCCCTACTTTTAGACCTATTTCTTTCCTAAATAGTGGAAGAAGAGCAATAATCGTAACAGAGGTAACGAGAATCACCTGATAAGAAAGCACTGGGGTAAGTTCAATAGTCGTATAAAATCCACCATGATACATGGCACCGAATACTGCTACTGCCAAAAGCAGTGTATTATTTAGGATTTTCGATCCAAGTACGTTGGCTATAGCTATAGACGCGCCCGCTGCTCCCTTGCGCGCAAGAATCATCATAGAGATTTTTTCTGGCATTTCGCCTGCTATGGGACTAATAATAACAGCTAGTATTATGACCGATACTCCAACTTCTAATGAAAATCCTTGCAACGAATGGATGAACGGCCCTGCTCCAAATACGATCCCAACAGTCCCGGCAACAAATGCTAATACCGCCTTTAGCATCTCCTTATCAAACATTCTCGATGGACCGCTAGAGTCGTTAATCTCGCTAATCTCATTCCTATGTTCCGATTTTCTAAGTCCGGAATCACTTTCTAGGGATTCGTTCTTTCTGTCTTTCCTCATTTCTAGAAATGCCATGATAATGTAAGCAATGAAAAGGGCTGAGAAAGCAAATCCGTCCAAAAAATTGTAACCGTCGATGAAGAGTGCAGCGCTGATTACTGCAGTGGCCAATAAGAAAATTTTATCAAGTTTGAACATTCCTACAGCTATACCTTTCAAAGGTGCCTTTGACAGTCTAGTAGTAGCAATAAGCAGCATTATTGCCAATCCCAAAGTCATCATCAATAAATTACTGCCTAATCCTGCACCTATAGCGATTCCGTAAAATCCATCAGCCGCAGCGTAAATAACTATAGCAATTTCGGGAAGAGTGGTGGCTATGCTTAGGAGAGTTCTTCCCACGAACTTGGCCCCGTATTTCATTGAAAGATGTTCGGCCCCATAAGAAAGAACCCAGCTTGAAATTATCAACTCGCCGAGCCAAAGTAACATCGTAAGCAAATAATTCTCGGCCAAAACGTAAAGTCATACTTTCTGACATAATATAATACTATAGTCATCAAAGATTTCAGGAAAAAAACCGGATATGAAATTGATGATGGAGCCGACCCATGGATGGCTTTATAAGAAAATTATTTTATCAGAAATACTCGTTAACCCATATTAGAACAAACTAATAATGCCTAACATAGGAACGTCATGTGGCTTAAGCCCCAAAACGAATTCGGGTTTGGGTTGTGAAGTCAACCAAATCATCGCGGCTGGAACGGCAGCGCAGACAATAATCGTCAGAAGTATTAACCAAACAGCCGTCATTTTTTCAGCCATAATTCGTCTGACACAAGCTAAATATTTAAAGCTTATTTTCGCTCAATGCAGTGTATACTGATTCTATTCTTTTATTCTCTATTCTGGCGGACCACAGACACGGCTATTTGCCAATTCGGAGTTCTATTTTTGAAAACAACATATCTTATGGGTAAATAAATATAATATATTTATATTTTTAGGCGATACCCTTCTGTTTTTGGTCACGATCTTATATAATTTAGTATACTAGAATTATAAATGAGTCCATTACAATTTTTGATACCCGCGGTATGAGGCTACTCGAATATCAAGGAAAAGAACTATTTCTTCAGTATCAAATTCCAATTCCTAAATCTTATTTGGCAAATTCGTTGCGTGAAGCAAAAGAATTATCTTCCAAATTTGAATTTCCGTTGATACTTAAATCACAGGTTGCAGCTGGAGGAAGAGGGAAGGCTGGGGCAATCGTCAAATGCAGGACACAAGTGGATGTTGTCTCAAAGTTCCCAGAACTAATGAACAAGGAAATTAAGGGGGAACTTCCTAGGTCGATTTTGCTCGAACAAGGAGTACACATTGAACAAGAACTCTATATCTCCATTTTTTTGAACCGAGGTAAGAGGTGTTATTCCTTAATCTGTTCTGCTCAGGGAGGAGTTGAAATAGAGGGTGTCGAAAACAAGTTCATAGTAGATCTTCCGAATTCTGGCCTGACGCTGTCACTAGCGCGCAAAGCGGCGTCGAAACTTAACTTGCAGGGTCGAACGTCTGAGTCATTCGAGAATTTTGCCATGAACTTGTCTAGGTTGGTTTTCGAAAAGGAGGCAGAATTAGCTGAGATCAATCCTGCCGTAGTTCTTGAAGATGGATCTCTAATGGCTCTTGACGCTAAAGTCATCATTGACGATAATGCTTTATTCAGACATCCTGAGCTCAGCAAGTATCAACACATGTCTGAATCTGAACTGCAGGCAAGAAAAAGCGGCTTCTCCTTCGTAGAATTAGATGGAAATATCGCTATAATCGGCAATGGGGCTGGACTTGTGATGTCTACACTTGATATGGTGTCTGACCAAGGCGGAAAAGCGGGCTGTTTTCTCGACTTTGGTGGGAGTGCAACAGCGGAAACGATATATGATTCCTTAAAAGTAATTAGCAAGACAAAAAGGATAAGAGCTATATTGATAAACCTTTTCGGGGGAATCGTGAAAACAAGCATGGTAGCACAGGGTATCCTAAGAGCCTATCATGAAGGCATTATAGAGGTGCCGACGTTTGCTAGGATAACGGGGGCAGAGTCTGAGACTGCAAAGGCTTTGCTAAAAAACAGCAACGCAAAAATGTATGATTCAGCCGAACAGGCAATTCGAGGAATGCTCGATGAACTATCTAAAACGGAGGAGATCTATGGCAAGTAAATTTGACCTTATGGGTATCTTGGTCGGGACTGAAAATGAGGGAGATTATGGTAAAAAGCCAGTTATTGTTCAAGGTATGACAGGGAGTTTTGGATCTACTCATACCCGACTAATGCGAGACTATGGTACTAACGTTTTAGCAGGAGTAACACCCGGCAAAGGAGGGCAAGAATTCGATGGAATCCCAATATATGATGATATGGCCGAAGCCGTCAAAAAGACTAGAGCCACGATTTCTGCCATGTTTATGCCTGCTCCTTTTTTCCTGAAGGCCGCCATCGAAGCTATTGATAGTGGAATAAAATTGCTAGTAGCAATACCAGAACATGTTCCTATTTTGGATTGTCTCAAGGTAACCGAATATGCCACAAAGAATAATGCCCTAGTAATCGGTCCTAATACACCAGGCATAATTGTTCCTGAGGTTATCAAGGTTGGAATTATGCCCGCCCAGCCATTTAAAACCGGTAAAGTAGTTCTCCTATCTCGAAGTGGCACTTTAATGTATGAATTGGCTTACAATTTAACCAAAGCAAATTACGGGCAAAAGCTGTGTTTGGGTATTGGAGGCGACCCTATTAACGGTACGAATTTAATCGAATGCTTTGAAATGATTAGAGGAATTCGCGATGTTGAGGGTGTTGTCGTAGTAGGGGAAATTGGCGGAGATGCGGAAGAGCAGCTAGCAGAATACATAATCGAAACTAACTTCTCCACTCCAGTCATCGGATATATTGCTGGAAGATCAGCGCCAAAGGAAAAAAGGATGGGACACGCGGGGGCTATTGTGTACGGGGACTATGGTTCTGCTGAATCTAAATTGGCAAGCTTTGGTAAGGCACAAGTTCCGATAGCAAAGATACCGTCAGAGGTTGCCACTTTGTTGTCCCGAAAGCTAAAGAGATAGAACCGAAAAATTTTATGCCACACTTAACTCTTTATTGATATAGCCAGGGAAATTCTTATGGAGTGTAATACCACAGAGAAGCGATTTTGCGATCGCTGCATGGGTAAGACGACCCATAATATTTTAGAGGAAGAGGATATAATTTATACATACAAGAAAAAGAGATTATACTATTGCGTGGTATGCGGCAGAAAGAGCTACAAACGAGCCCTGCGGCCAAGCGCAGAATCCGTGTACTAAAATAAATGTCAATACAACATTTCCCATCGGGGTCTATCTCAACATCTATAATTGGACTTAAAAACCGATATATGAAATATTTTTCGCCGACGGGATATGTCTCAGAGATACTGCCTTGTCAATTTTCAACTGGTTTGGATATCGAACAAGGCATACTTGATAAACTCGACCTATTTGCACAAAATAATCCGATCTATACAAAGCAGATCGAAATCATAGTTGATGGCACTAAATGCAAATCATATGAGGGTGACATCAATCACTACTGGCTTAGCAGTAAGAAACATGATACTTGCTATCAACCATTTTATCCAACCTGGATATTGTCTGCCTACGCTTTATCTCTTATTTCCAAGGAATTGGGATACAAGGAATTAGTTGATGTGGGTTCCGGAGATGGGAGAATTGCCTATTGTTCAACTCTTCTGGGCCTGAAGTCTTTCAGCGTGGAAATCGATAGCGAATTGACTTTCCTACAACGCAATATCGCCTCATCGACAGGTATAGACTTTGAAATCCTTAATGTCGATGCTATGGGGTTCGAATACAAGTCCCTTGCCCTCTCTCGTCCTGTCTTTTTCATATCCGGCCTCCCTCAGTCCGGAGATATGCTTGCGATGGATGTCCTAAAGAGAGCAAAAAATCTTTCAGATACATGCGACACCATTGGCTTTAATTTCATGGGGAGCCATGTGATGAGAGAATACACGGCTGACAAAACTCAATGGGGTTGGGGAAATGTGATCGAAGAATTTGGTTTAAAAGTGATTGGCTGTGTTACTTTGCCTACATTATGGACTAACGACCAAGACATTGACACTGCTTATGTATTTGCCGAGATGGCTTAGGATTGGCCAGCAGGATAAAGTTAGGAGAAACGGCTAACTAACTTTGACTCTTCTCGTTGCAACTAGAACTGATATAACGAGTTGAAATTCTAAAATGTGCGATTGGTTAGTTCATAACGGATAGACCCGCAAAAGGATGATTGCTGGGTTACCATTTTTTTACAAGGTCACGAGAATTTCAATGTACAAAATGAATGTTTTTGTTTGCTTCTAATTTCCACTTTTTTAAGAAGCGTTATCTTATATTATTGTATTTTTGAATAGATTATCCCTCAGCTACTTCATGTTAGGTGAGAGCGTTCATATGGCTATAGGCGATGGTTTATCTTTCTGTGTGAATATATCAATACGACAAATGCTATCCAGGTACATCCTTTTTCTTCAGAATTTTTCGTATCAACCAAAAGATGCTTTATCGCTGAAAATTAAGGCCAGAGCCTTGGCTTCACAAAATGAGATGATCATAAGAGATACGAGAGTATCAAAGTCTTACATTGAATATGACATAAGCATCCCTGACAAGCGAGAAGTCAGGGAAGTTGCTAACATCTTCCGAGACATTGGCGCCTATGCCAGTTCTTACCATGTTGTTGATAGAATAAGAGAAAAAAAAGAGGGTGTAACCGAGGCCATAACCTTCTTCAATGAAGAGAAGTATTGGATAGCACATGAGATACTTGAATCTATATGGAAGGGATCCCGCGGCGTCGAAAAGGAACTTCTAGGCGGGACTATTCTGGTTTGTGCTCGCTTTTGTCCACTTCCAAAAGGACGAAGGGGAAATCTGTATTTCTATTCTCACAAGGGCCCTCAACAAATTAAAAAATGTCAACGGGCTATACTTTCGAATGGATGTTGACAAATTAAAAGACAGAGTATACAATAATATACAGAATGGCAAGCCTGAACCTTTCCATATATGATACCGATCGCAAGAACCAATGAATGAGAGGCTGCGGGCTCGTTTTTCCTTGCAAGGCGATATCGGCTTCGATCAGGGGTCGGAGACTGATTTCCTCATACCATCTTATGTGACTACATTGTCAAATAAGTTTTCATACGCAACAAATAAAGGGGATGCTGTAAAATCTCAATCGTGAAATGACAGTAGAATTAAAAGTACATCCATCTTTCTTTAGGGAATTTGCTACTAAAACCTGGATTTCCCCTAATGAAATCATAAAGGAGTTGATAGAAAACGCTTTTGACGAGGATGCAACCGCTGTCCTTATCACCATCCTGAAGGATGGATCTATCTTGATAGAAGATGATGCAGGAATGAATGCAGACGGAATGGAGAAGTTTCTTCTCCTAGGATCTCCCCATAAGAGGTTTGACTCAATTTCTCCTAGGCTGCGTAGAATAAGGACCGGTAGATATGGCACCGGAAGATTATCATTTCTAACCTCTTTTCAGAATATGAAGATACGAACAAAACTTGACAACTTTAACAAATCAATCGTTCTAGAAGCCTCAGTGCTAGACAAGTTATTTGCTGGAAACACCCCTGTTAGTGAAATTAGTGAGCAACCCTTAAGGCGAAATGGAACAGAACTCTCCTTAAAAGGCCCCAAGGTATCAATCGACTTGGTGAAATTGTCGAAGGAAATCCGAAAGTTAGCAATATTAAGACAACCATTATTTCAAGTATTCATAAAATCGTCTGAAACTTTTGCTGAGTGGGATTTCACAGGGGCCGAGCCAATAAAGGCCACCAGATATACAAGGTCACAGGCTTCCAATCAACCTAGACAACGGCAAGGTCACGGGAGAGATCATTATCGCAAAAAGGCCGCTTTCAGATGATGAAAACGGGATCGCAGTAATGGTGGGAAATCACATAGTAACTAGAAGTTCTTTCGGTTTTGACAATAAACTCAAAAGGGTAACTGGATTTGTTGGATGCGATTCATTAACATCGCGATTTGCGGACAAGTCAGCACTGATTGAAGATGAGGAATATTCTAAATTTTATAAGACAATGCAGGCGTTTATAACAGATACTCTCATCCCGAGCTTAAGCGAATATGAGGACGTTTTGATAACAAGAGAGGAATCAAAAATCTATAAGGAGATTGACAAGGTGCTTGGCCAGGCGATAGTCGAAAATATTGAAACTGAGGAGGTAGAAGGCTATGAGACTATCGAGGTAAAACAAGTGGTAACAAAAGGGGAAACTGAAACAGACAGTAGTTTGATTCAATCGGAAGAAACTCTTGGCCCTATCACTGCAGCTAATGTTAGTCATCCAGCCGCCAGCAACTTCAAGAATTTCCCACAGCCGAATCCTCAAGTGCAAGGACAGGCAAATCAGATTTATTCAGAAACGAGCACTAATGATATACCATCGGAAGATTTTTTGGATCGAGATCAAAATACATCTAGTTATAGTAATCCTGTAGAGATAGACCTATCAAGCCAACTTGTTTCCACGGTGAGCGATACGGGACAACAGCCAGTAAACATAGCAACTCGGAGAGTTAGGCGGCCGATACTAAAGAAAACCTTCGCATTGAAAAAGGTAGGCTACAAGGTAATCCCTTACGAAGACGAATCCGATTCCAGGTATAGTTTTACCAATGAAAATGTTGTGTTTGTTAACAAGGCAAATTCAACATATACAGCGGAAGCAACCAGGGGCGATGAGTTCTTGTTAAGGCATATAATAGGAATTGTGGCCGAAGCAATTGCAGAGTCAAAGCATCCAGAAGGAAAGACTGCACTGGAGCTCCAAAATAGGCTCGTCTCAGAGGCTATTAGAATACATGACCATACTTCGAGTAAAAAATAAAAAATCAAATACCAAATTTTCTGAGTAAAAGCAACACTCTCAAACCAGAAAAAAACTCTCTTTAGTTCGTCTCAGGTCCTTACATTTATTTTTCAATCACTCGTTATATCCGCTGGTAATGGTTGGGACAATAATCGGTAAACCTATAAAATGGGACGCTACAGCGAAGGGGTTAATCTCAATCTAATATATTCTTTTTTAGAAAAGACTAAATGAGATTAATTCCAGAGATGAACCAAACATGGCTTTTCAATTTTTTCCCGGAGCAACTGCAATTGGTATATCGTATAGTGAGGGAATCATTCTGGCCGCAGAAAAACGTGTGTCCTATGGAAATTTTGTGGTAAATAAGAATACTAAGAAAACATTTCCAGTCACAGAACATGTCGGAGCGGCGTGCGCAGGAATGATTGCGGACATGCAAGTTTTGGTAAGGCAGGTCACTGCTTTGGCCAAAATCAGAAAGCTAGAAACTAAGAGAGTAGTTGCCACGAACTCTATCGCGAAATTAATGTCTGTGATAATGTTCGAAAGACGGTTTTTCCCATTATTAACGCAGGTGGTGGTCGGAGGAATTCAAGAAAGACCACAAATTTATACCTTAGATCCGCTCGGTTCGGTATTACCCGATGATTACGCGGCTGTGGGTTCTGGAGCAGAAATGGCGCTTGGAGTAATGGATGCAGATTATACTCAGGGTATGTCTGAGGATAACGCCAGGAATCTAGTTATCAAAGCTATAAAGTCATCCATACAACGAGATTCCTCAAGCGGTGATGGGATTGACCTTCTGACGATAACAAAAAACGATCTACGCGAAGATTTACTGCCCGTCAAATAGCCTAATAATGGAAAGAGTGGTTTGGTGAGTAAGTGAGTGAGTGAGGGGGGGTCGATCGCATCTTCCTGCGTCAGAAAACGTGCGTGTCATTGCTTTTCTGTCAGGGGAAGACTAAATTCATCTATTAATATACCTCAGCCTCCTGAACTTCAAACATTTCTCGGGACTACTTCGCGCACCCTGAATTTTCTGTTCTCTCTAAACTTTTAGATTGATAATACTCTACCAGCCGATATTCTAGTGGTATGGGGGGCAGCCACTAGTTCAAGTTAAACGAATCATGATATTTGGTAGCTAAATTAGCTGATAACTCCTAACGGCCCAAACCTGTACGTCAATTTATATATTTAGTATTGACGCAACTATGATTCTAGATGGATGCGAGGAACATTGGCTTACGGAACATCGAAGTGGCCGATACGAAGATCTGTTCAATCGATGGTAATAATGGCAAACTGATATATCGTGGATACGACATTCTCGACCTCGTTAATCATTCAACGTTTGAAGAAACCTCATACCTGTTGCTCTTTGGAGAGCTTCCCCACAATGGTCAGTTAGATGAATTTTCTAAGAGACTTCAAGAGGCCAGAAATATTCCCCAGCGTCTTGTAACTAGCCTGAAAAACCGTCTACTAACTGCAAGGCCTATGGACGTACTCCAATCAAGTATCTGCGAACTTGCAGACTATGACTCGAATCTTGACGACGACGGGAAGGATGCCAACATTAACCGAGCCATTAATTTGATATCCAAGATTCCCACAATAGTTGCGGCGTGGGAGCGGATTAGAAATAGCAAAGAAATAGTGTCTCCTGCAATTGAGGAAACACACGCTTCTAATTTTCTGTATATGTTAAGGGGTACTAAACCGCTTGCAGAAGAAGCAAAAATATTTGATATCTGTCTTATCTTGCATGCAGAACACAGTTTTAATGCATCAACCTTCGCTGCAAGAGAAATTGCCTCCACAAGAGCACATATGTATTCCTGTATTGGAGGTGCAATCGGTGCACTGTCTGGCGAATTACATGGCGGTGCAAACGTCCAAGTAATGAAGATGCTCCTTGAGATCGGCGATATTAAGAATGTTGAAAAATGGGTAAAAAACCGCCTTGATACAGGAGGGAGGATAATGGGCATGGGGCACGCAGTCTACAAAACCACTGATCCTCGGTCAGAGGTGCTTTCAAGACTATCAAAGATCTTGTCGGGTCGCAAGAAAAGTCATTGGTTTGAAATTACCGAAAAAGTCGAGAGGATAACTGAACAATACATGATGGATCAGCGAAAACAGGCAATATACCCCAACGTTGATCTTTATAGTGCTTCGTTATATCATGATATGGATATACCGACGGATCTAAATACACCAATTTTTGCAATATCTAGAATTGCAGGCTGGTCTTCCCACATAATTGAAGAAAAATTTGCCGAAGCCGCACCTAAACCAGCACTTTACAGACCCAAGGCACTTTACGTAGGAAGATATTGTGGACCAATGGGCTGTGAGTATACTCCTCTCCAAGACCGAGGCGAGGCTGAGAAAATCCATAGTAGCACACGTGCTTCCAAGTGAAATAACGGAAAGCGGTTCGAAAATGAAGAAATCAATCCTTTCGAAAAGAGACACGTCAACAATAAAGGATATTATTCGCAAAAAATGGCCACCTGCAGCTCAGAATTTAGAAAACGAAAAAAACTTCGCATCATACGAGCTAGACAATGGCCAGAGGATTGTTAGCACAAAGGCATTTACAGCGGTGCAGACTGACGCTGAGACAATCGTTCCCTTTTTAGGAACAGTGCAAATTTTGTCTGCATTCCCGTCAGTCGTAGTAGATATGGGAGCAATAAAATTTGTTTGTAATGGTGCTAGGATAATGCGGCCTGGCATAGTTAAATTCGACACCTTTAAGAAGGGTGATTTGGTAACAGTCAAAGACGTAAAGTTCTCAAAAATTTTAGCGGTGGGTAGAGCTCTTGAAGATAGTATAATATCTATTCAGAATGAAAAAGGATATGTCATAGACAACCTGCACTATATTGGAGACCCTTTCTGGGAATATTATAAGGAAATAGGCCCTGAAATATGATGTGTCGGAATCAATATGCAAACCTAGGTACCCCTAACAAGAGGTACACTCATGCTGGTCACTCTGTCACATCCAAATAATTTGTCGCCTGACCTTTCTTCCAAGGTATTCGTCGAGAATCATCTCTTTATCCTACGATGACGGCGGCGGTTTGCAGGCTTATCTTTAGTCCTGTGAGGAAAAGAGCGGTTAAGTCGGGTGTTTCTAAAGTTGCCCTCATCCGCCACGAAAACCTTGGTCCCCACAATGCCTGTCAATTTCTGTCTACTCGGCTGGACAGAGGCGTAGGGGGATCCCACGGGTCCGAATATTTCTAAGATCTTTCCAATCTGCCTCCCATTTATGTCTAATACTGTCAAACCCGTTGCCTTTTTGTCGCTCGCTTGGGAACTGAGCCTCACTATTACCTGACCACTTTTTGCGAGATGTAAAATTTCTCCTAGCTCATTCATCACGTATCACATTGTATAAGTTGAGCTTGACTTTCAAATGATTGCCTAATGTTTTGACCATTTAGTTCTATTCTTCATTTTTTGCGCGATGTTGAGAATTAATGTGTTCTTTTTAACAGCCTCTTTTTTCGGCAATGCTATATAGGCGGATTTTACGAATGCCCTTCTTGGATGTCGTGCCCCATCGTTTATCTGCTCCTGTTGAGGATTATATCCACACTCCTTCGCTGCTTCTACCAGATCAGATAATGTTGGATCGAATATCGCCTGGTCTTTCTTAAGTTTGCGACCTTTTGTTCGCGAAAGATTCTTGTTGAAATAGTCCAACCATAAGATTACATAGTCATAGTCTTTCAAATAGTCTGATTTGTTATCTTCCATAATATATCTATATTCCAAATCTTGATCCCTTTCATCAGATTATGCAACTATAACACTGAGCGGTAAGGAAAACATGTTGTGTAGCTTTCATGTGGCATTGTAGGCAGGCATAATCAATGCAATGCGGGAGTTTTTTTTGCGATCGAATGGCTTTTAGAATCTGACTCGGGAACGGCTCCCAATTTTCCCCCACAAATATATTTATAGATACCATCGTAAATGCAAAACGGCTTGCAGCTTAACAAGAACAATACCATAGAGCCAAGAGCACTTAAAGTACATTTTTTCAGACCCAGTGGGAGGAGAATCCTGACCATAGTAGGAAAAGATGAGGAGTATTGGACGGAGCCTGACTTAACTTTTGTAGCTGCAAAAATTATTATTATAGGTCCCTTTCATCAGGAAAGCCATGCTACCATTTGACGAGTACCTCTTGAATGCCTGCGAGTAGGAGGATTTACCTTATTGGAATTCGCAGACCAGGAATACGACGACTTCGTGAGGGCCATTATAAATGATTCATCTAAAACTGTTCTTGCAAAGTGACCAGTTATCAGATTGGGTATACTTGTGTTGAATTTCTGATCTACTATTATGTTATTGATCGCTCTTTCAATTTTTGAGCGCCTCTTTTCCCGATGTCTCTGTAGAAACTCGAGCCATATTTTTCTTTAACGATGGCACCCCCTTTCTCGCCTATTTCTCTATAGAACTGTATACCGTACTTCTCTTTTACCGACTGACCCCCCTTTCCTCCTATCGATTGATAGAATGACTTACCATAATCAGCCTTTACCGCTTCTCCACCCCTTTTACCCGCACTTCTCAATCCCTCAGTGTTGAGCGCCCGAGCGATTCCACCCGACTTTGCTACCCGCGATCTTGTAAGCGCGTCTGCAGCAGCCAGCCCACGGGTGAGATGTGGAGCAGAGCCGCCTTTCTTGGCAACTCTTTCTCGAGTAACTCCTGGTGCCGAGGCAAGTCCTCGTTTGCGCCGTCGTAGATCTACTTCTCCAGACATATACACAACTTAAACAAGATCAAATAAAAGGACATCATTTGTTATTTGGCTATTTTGCTTCAATTCAATCAATTTATTATTCGGGAATTCCAATGATTCCATCTTGGGTCCTGTCGGAAGAAAGAAAAACCTCCTAATAATTGGATCTGGAGGTAGGGAACATGCTTTAGGATGGAAACTTGGTCAAAGCACGAGGGTGAAGTCGGTTTTTTTTTGTCCGGGCAACGGCGGGACTGAAAATAACGTGCTAATCGACGATTCAGACGTTGATAAATTAATAAAGTTTGCAGTAGAAAATGGGTGCGACACCGTTGTTGGACCCGAGATCCCGTTGGAAAAAGGGATAGTGGATCAATTTTTAAGTAGAGGTCTGAGGATATTTGGACCCAAAAAGGCCGCGGCCAAGCTCGAGTATAGCAAGGCTTTCAGTAAGCATTTTATGAAGAACCTTGGGATCAGAACTGCGCCTTTCGCTGTATTCTCTTCATACAAAGATGCCAAAGATTATGTCAAAGCACAAAATAACGAGCTGAGTAGTTAAAGCTGACGGTTTGGCTGCAGGTAAAGGGGTATTTGTATGTGAAACTCAAATCGCAAGCTGTCAAGGCTCTACAAACATTAATGCTTGACAAGAGATTCGAAGATTCGGGTAGGAAGGTAATTATTGAAAAAAAACTATCTGGACAGGAAGCCTCCTATATTGTAATATGTGATGGAAATACTTTCGTGCCTTTTGCGGTTAGTAAGGATCACAAACGAGTATATGACGACGATAAGGGCCCCAATACCGGGGGTATGGGATCCTATTCCCCAGTAGAAGGATTTGATAAAAACATGGAGAGGGAGGTAATAAAGAGCATCATACAACCGACAATTACTGGCATGAACCGTTTAGATTCGCCATTTACCGGATTTCTATATGCCGGTCTGATGATAGATAAACAAGATGCAATTCCTTATGTCTTGGAATTTAATACCAGGATGGGCGATCCGGAATGTCAGAGTCTTATGGTAAGGATGGATTCGGATCTGTATCCGTATATTGAAGCTGGGATAGACAAAAGACTTCATGCGATGCCACCAATTAGATGGAAAACACAATCTTCGGTTTGTGTGGTGATGGCTTCGAAAGGATACCCGGGAAAATATAGAAATGGCCAGGAAATTTTCGGATTGCCATCCAGGGCTACTAAGAATGTAGCAATTTTTCATGCAGGCACAAAGAAAGAATTACCAAATCGCATTGTGACCGCAGGCGGCAGAGTTCTATGTGTATCCGCAACAGGACAAAACTTGGATGCGGCAAGGAAAAAAGCATATGCTACTATTAGGAGGATTTGGTGGGGGCATGAAGAAGAGCACTATAGGAGAGACATTGGGAAGCCGCCTGGCAGGATGAGTAAGAAGGACGGTTTTGCCTAAAAGTATAGGATTCCTGTCTCAATGGATAGTCCGTCTATTTTTTGGTCTGTATGTGATTGAGGCAGTCTATAAGATACCAATTGAAATTGATATGCTAGCCCTAGTGAAAACGAGACCTTTGCCTCCCCGATAAACCTATCAAAATATCCTCGCCCGTAACCTATTCTAGATCCGTGGCTATCAAATACGATACCCGGAACTATGAGTAAATCTATCTTAACGACTTCTTCTCCTTTCTTGATAGGTTCCCTTATTCCAAATCTGCCGATGACCAAGTTATCTAACTTAAAATGCTTATCGTTTATTTGGTAGAATTTCATCCCTCCTGATTCAACTTTGGGCAATGCTAATTTCTTACCTGAGGAAATAGCCACTTTTATGATTTCTTCAGTCCTTACTTCACTACCTAGAGGGAAATAGACTCCTACGGTTTCTGCGATCAAGAACTGGCGTGAATTGACAACATTATGCTGGACACGTTTGCTTTTTTCATAGGCGTGCCTGATTGATATCCTGTTGCGTTTGTATAGCATGAATTCTCTGAGTTGGTTTTTTTCTGCTCTGCGACACTATTCATCTAGCCTGTTATTCCTATCTCTATTAGACAAGACTGTGGCGGCGACTGTATTTCTTAATAACATGGCTACGGTCATTGGGCCAACACCTCCTGGCACGGGTGTAATCCACGAAGCTTTATTCTTGACTGAATCAAAGTCAACGTCGCCACAAATTTTTCCACTGCATCTGCTAATGCCTACATCAATTATTACTACTCCCGCCTTTACCATGTTACCACTTATAGTAAATCGTTCGCGATTGCCAACTGCACTTACTATCATCTCGGAGCTGTATATCTTCTCTTCTATCTTTTTTGATTTTGAATGACAAATAGTCACGCTAGCGCCTCTCCCAACAAGCAAGCATGCCAATGGCTTGCCTACTAGGCTGCTCCTGTTGATGATTAGCACGTCCATCCCCATTACGTCTATGTGATAGAAATCTAACAATTCCAAAACACCGGCAGGAGTACACGGCATTATTACAGGATTACCCTTCAATAGCATACCCGCGTTGAACGGGGTCAAACCATCAACATCTTTTACTGGGTCGAGCTTGCTTATCATATCATTCTGATCAATATGCGCAGGTAGCGGGAGTTGCACCAAGACCCCATGGACATCATTGTCAGCATTGAGGTCGGATATTGCCTTTACTAACTCCTCCTGTTGCACTGTCGAGTTAAATCTTAAGTCTCTAGTAACGATTCCCACATCACTGGCAGCTTTTTGTTTCCTATTGATATAGGAAACTGAAGCCGGATTTTCGCCGACTAATATTGTGCTAAGGCAAGGCCTAACGTTCCCTGCAACTAATCCATGGACCTGACTTTTAACTTGTGCTTGGATCCTTGCAGCTACAGACAGACCATCAATAATTTCTGCATTCATTTTACTAACGTCTTAATTTTATGAAATCCTGGAATGAATAGATGCAATTACCTTTTCTGCTCATGACATACTTAAGAATCACGACGATTGTTACTCAATCTTTTTCTATATTAAGATTACTTTGCGACCTTGAATTGTTATTTTCTTATCGACTATTAACTTTATAGCTTGGGGATAGAGTTTATGCTCTTCCTTCAATATTCTCTCAGACAAGGTTTGTTCGGAATCACAATCTAAAACGTCTACAGCTTGTTGAAGGAGAATCAATCCCGAGTCTACTTTCTCATCGACAAAGTGAATAGTACAGCCAGATACCTTAACACCGTAGTCTAGAGCCTGCTTCTGTGCATGCAGGCCAGGGAACGATGGAAGTAGTGAAGGATGAACATTAATGATACGCATCTTGAACCTGTCAACGAATTCAGGGCTTAGGATTCGCATATATCCTGCCAGACATATCAAGCCGCTACTCGATGAAACACCATACTTCTCTAAAAGTGAAACTAACCTCATGTCATAGGCCCAGCCTTGTAAGTTACAATCAGTCAATATCTCGGTGGCAACATTGAATTCTTTTGCGATCATGAGCCCTTCGGCTTCTGAATTATTTGAAATTACAACCTTTGCTTCAACCCCTTTCAAATTAGTACTTTGTATGGCCAGTAGTATCGATTTCATATTACTTCCCCTACCTGAAATCAAAATAGCTAGTTTAAGCACGTAAGGGATAATCCAAAAGATGCTTAAACATATAGCGGTCGGGCGAATTGTTTTCGACAAGTCGTTTAAATGAGCTTGTCCCCTTGTCCACTGGAGGTTTATGGGCATTTCAAAACCCAGATACGAATAGAAATTTCTACACGCCGAGATAAGAATTTCCCAGCAGCCCATGACTCCCACTAAAATTTAGCAATTAAAGAATAAATTTAACCTAGGGTGATTTATCTTCCTCCATTAATATTAAAATAACTGAAGTCCTACGAAGAGGGATTATATAGCAGTATGAATCCTACGGTAACGGCATCCGAAAGTGGACTTGTGGTTTACAACAATGGACATAAGATACTGTTAGATCCTCGAAGAGAGTCATTAGCAGATGTAATGTTTTTTTCCCATGCCCATACTGATCATCTTATTCCCACCACAAGAAGGAAAACTCTTTATTCAAAGAAAGTTCTCGCATCGAAAGCAACTTCATACTTGGCTCAGGTACGTGGGACCGATCTAGCACCTGCTGATTGTCAAGAATGCTCAGATGGATACGATCTAATTGATACGTGCCACGTTCTCGGCTCAAAGGGGTTATTGATAGACGACCAAATCTATTACACGGCGGACATTTCGACCAGGAAGAGAGGATTTATGGGTAGCGCTCGCATACCTCGAGTGGATAGTTTGATAGTAGAATCAACTTTCGGTTTACCCCGGTATGTGTTCCCTCCTATCCAAGACATTGTACACCTAACCAATAAAATAATAGGCGAGATGTTCGATAAAGGGGTGTCAGTTTTGCTGTTGGGCTATCCTCTTGGCAAAGCTCAAATGCTTACGAAGCTATTTGAGCACTGGGCACCTCTGTACGTTCATGATTCAGTTGCAAAAATAAACAATGTCTATAGAGCCTTTGGGGTGGAATTAAAACAAGGCATTCTATTTTCCGATGCCAAAGAGCAATCCCTATTGGAAAAATCAGCTCCTTGGGTAATGATTGGCCCGTTAGGGACTTCCAGGTCAGGCTATATTAAGGCGATTAAACAAAGATATAAAGCCATTACCGTAGGGTTTAGCGGCTGGGCTATTGATAATGGCTACAAGTTTATGATGGGTTTGGATTATGCACTTCCGTTGAGCGACCACTGTGATTACAAAGAGCTTTTACAGTTAGTTAAGAGTTCATGTGCGCGGAAGATTTACACTTTCCATGGGTTTTCCAAGGAGTTTGCTCAATCACTTAGAAAATTAGGCTTTGATGCTGAACCCTTGACAGGGGCGCACAGAGCCCGGGAGCCAAGCTTGCATAATGCAAAGAATAGAACACTAGATATGTATATCCAACCTCAGGAACGATTTTGATCTCTAAAGTACTTGATTACCTTGTTTCCGAATGTTTCTATATTTTTGAAGTATCCTTCTCCCCAAAAGCGTATTATGAAATGATTCGTTCCCGCCTTTATGAATCGTTCTAGCATCTGAATTACGTCATCAGGCTTACCAACGCCTATTGCAGTCCTTGCTACAGAATCCGGTATTTTCAGTGCCGCCCTTTTCATTTGTTCCATGAGCTCGGGTTTATTCATGGCATACTCCGTGAAGTAACGTCGGAAATCGAACTCAGAATCTTGAGGAATATTGTGGACCTTGAGAAGCTCTGGTTTGAATAGACTTACTTTAACTGCATTTTTCATTTTATTCCAAGCCTCCTCCCCGTCCTCTGTGAAATATATATCGACATCATTAGCGAATTGAAATGCTTCTAGGTCTCGCCCAATCTCTTTGGCATTCTCAATTATCACGTTAGCATGATGTTTAAACAATTCGGGAGTGTAGCCGATTGGAATCCAACCATCTCCATGTCTAGCACATAATTCTAAAGTTTTGGGTGCGCCTGCAGCAATATACACTGGAGGTCTCGGTTTCTGAATACTCTTGGCTTGAAGACAGGCTTCCAACAGGCTATAATACTGACCTTTGTAGCTAACACGATGGTCAGGATCCGATTCAAAAAGCTTCTCTATTACTTCAAGTTGTTCTTTGAACTTGGATACCGGCTTGGAGAAATCAATCCCAAAGTCCACAACATTTTGCGCCTCTCCAGCGCCGATACCAAGAATGGCTCGACCTTTAGTTATTCTATCGAGGGTGATCGTGGAAAGCGCAATACTTGAGGGATGTCTCCTAATCGCATCTGTTACACAGGTTCCAAGCTCAACATGAGATGTAACTGCTCCTATCGCTGCCAACATCAACCAAGCATCATTAACAACAGCATTCTTCCATTGAGGAACATTAGAGTGGTCCATCGTCCACACGGAGTCGTAATCCATTCTGTCAGCTATTTGACACGCAGTTAATACTTGAGTTTCATCCAATCCAAGCCTAGCAACGTTGAGTCCTTGCGTGAATCCAAACTTTACTTTCATCTTGAATTGATATCTCTCCTACGCTCAGTATGAATAAGGAGAAAAAGAAATATGATCTCTCCCATTTACTCAAGGATCAAAACTCGGTATATTTAAGTATGACTTGATTTGTGGTCTACTGGTCTGTAATTTTTGTCGGACGCCCAGCTATTAGAAGGGAATGGGCATGAGTGATCAGACAAACTTTATATAATAATCAGATAAATTTTTAACTAAGCCAGGTATGCTCTTACCCTCTGAAATAGAAGCTAAATCTTTAATCCCTGCGATAAGGTCTATACTGGCAAGAAAGTTAACCAGAGAATATGATCTAAAGGAAGAGCTCGTCGCCAAGGTATTAGGGGTAACTCAAGCCGCAGTAAGCAACTATATCAGAGGCACGAGGGGTGATACCCAGCTGATGTCTCGGCTCTCATCCACGCCACAGATTATGGTAATGATAGAAGAGATTGCCCGCGACCTTGCAACAAATAAGCTATATACTCCAAGCACCATGGCCAAATTTGTTGAGCTGTGTAACTATATGCGCTATACCTTCATAATCTGTGATGTTCATCATAGCATAGAATCTCAAATCGATGAGCAAATTTGTGAGAAGTGCAAGGGCATATTACTAACAGGTAGATTATAGAGAATTTTTTGTAGTTTACGTTAGTAATGAGACATGATTTACACACACGGATTTAGCACCAGTCCTAGGCCTATCTTCTATTAGCATGCTCTCAAACGCTCTAAACTTAACGCGGCAAAGGGCTTCCTTAAGAATAGATGTACTTGATATTCTATATGTTCAATGAGTCGGATAAAATCAACTCATCTGTAGTGCATGCGTTACAGTAGAGATTACTTGACTCCCGTTTATTCTACCTAGCATACCCCTTGCCGCAAATTCTTCGGTAAATCTAAGGCTACCATCTCTGTGAACCCTGCTACTAGAGATCAAGAGAGGCACCGGGTCGGGACTATGGGATTTATTTACACAAGGAGTAGAATGGTCTGCTGATACAACGATGGCGACATCGTCGTGTATAGATGCATCCAGCATCTTGCTAAATACCATTTTGTCAATTTTCTCGATATTTTTCTTTTTACCCTGAGCGTCACCGTCATGTCCGAACTCATCAGGACCCTTGATATGTGCATAAATAAGGTCATAATCAAACAGGTTTGAATAGACTACTTCTGCCTTCCGTTTGTAGTCATCAACTTTGCCCGATGGCAAGATTTCCATGTTCAACACATTTGCTATTCCTATTTCGACTGGCATGTCAACTACGGCAGCTGCTTTCATTCCATATTTTATTCCGATTGGCACAAGCTTTGGAATCCTGTTCCCTGCATCCCTGAGTAGGACGCAATTTATAAGTTTCTTTCTATCATTATATCTTTGCTTATTTACCGGATCCGATTTTAGTATGCTGATGGCCTGGTTACTAAAATCATTTATGAGTTGAGCTGACTTCTTGGACGCAATAGTGTCTTCTTCCGGGACACTTTCTCCAATTGTGTCTTGAAATGAAGACAACCTCGCAACTCCTATTCCAGACACTTTATCGTACGCAGGATCGGTATTGCTTACTTGATCGGAAAGCGCCTGGAGGTTGTGCCTGAACCTGATTACCACCCTATGTCCTATAGTCGGCTTAATAACAAGAGACACATTCGGGTCATTAAATCTGACATCTGGAGGACAGACTTTCGCAGATGGAATTAGCTTCCTCTTCTGAAATATTCCGTCCGGCTCTACGGTCGACAATTCGGTTGCTTCCATCAATTGTGGCGAAGTTCCCTCGCAAAGCCAGGTCACCAGTTCGAAAATCGATTCCCGATCCGATTAGTTCAATTACTCCCCTTCCAACGTATGCTTCTTCTTTGAAATCATAACCTAACATATTAAAAACAGCTATATCTGATTGTGGCGCTATATTAGGTCCGACGGTTGTTACCTGACCCATACAACCTCTCTTGGCAAGAGCATCCAGAGCTGGGGTTGAGGCAGCCTGTAGAGGGGTCAAGCCGTTTAACTGAGGACAAGGAAGGTCGCCAACTCCATCAAGAATGACATATACAATTCTAGTTCTGCTAGGAATCACTACGATTCAGGTACACGTGTCAAATTTATCTTTAATGGATCCGGCAGAGGACTATTCCTAATACATTATACTGGAGTAGCCTTCATTGCCATTCCTTTCTATCCTCAGGTAGAAATCGTTCATATGGTTGATTTAGAGAAGTAACTTCCATATTGTAACTAAAATCAGTTTTTTTCGATCGTATGGCAATAGACATTTCTATGCATAGCCAAATGTAATGTTGTACTAAGTTATTAACAATCTTGTACAATATTGCTTGTGCTGGAGATTAGCCGAGGAGTGAGATTCTCGCATACTGGAATTTCAATCGCAGAATCTGAGACGATTTACAATATACTTAACAAGACCTTCCATGTAGAAGAAGACGAAGAAATTTTAAAAAACCAAAATGTGACCGGAGGTGTTAAAATCGATTTTCCACTCCCCTTCTGTGAGCAATTCTTTGAACTATTCACGGAAGGATGGTTCAATATGAAACATGTTCTAAAAGATATGAAGAGAAGAAGAGGTAAAAGGGCTCTAACAGTTCAATTTTACTTTGATGGCTTGATTCAAAATGAAAAAATATTGCATTTTGATCTTGTTTTCCAACTGAATAACAAAGACCAAAAAGAATTCGAAATGGCCATCGAAAAAATTGAATATCTTGTGGACACTATTGTTTTGGAACTGTCGGAAATAATGAACAAGACTTCACTGCTAATATACACTTACGATCCTCTGAGAAGGAAATGGATAAAAGGGTCTGACCATGGTGATGTGAGCAAAAACGAAACTAATCGTAGAATGTGACAGTTCAGAACTAGGCCGTATTCTTTCTTATTTATTTTGAAATGTCATCAGGGAGGGCCAAGAAGCCTGAACAAACTTTCCACGCATATTCCCAGTTTATAGCAGATGGCCGAACTCAAATCTTGGAAAATGAAAGAAAATTGTCAAGATTATTGTTAACTAATGGCAGGATTTTTTGCGTTATTGTCTCGTGAAAGTTATCGGCGTCCACATCAAATGTAAGTATCAATACATACAAAAGATGATTAGCGTCGTCGGTAATTGGTATAGTTGATCGCAGAAGCTTGTCATAATGGGAACAAGTGAAACTGACCTTGCCTAAAATATGTTGCCACCTTATTCTAGTATATTGTCGTGTTGCGGCAGTTATCGCATATTGTTCTGTCTCTTGAGAATTTAACAAGGGTTCAAGACCTGGGCGTTCAATAGTCGCTAATATATGTCCGTGCCCATCGGCTATTCCGATGAATCGAATTGAAGAGTCGATTTTGATAATAGTATCGCAAAAATGTTTGAAGGACTCTCCCACCCTTTAAAAAATGGTTGAGTCATTTTTATATGTACTTCTCTTCTGTCAGACAACTTGAAATATAAAGTGTCATAATTATTAGGGGATGTTCCATCACTATTGTAGCGGAGCTTTTATGAATCAATAACACGCCTTTTAGACCTTGGAATAAAGCATATCCAGCAGATAGTGATGGACATGTCAAGAATCTCCGGAGATTCTGTACTCCGTTCGATAGAGTCCTATGAGAAAAATGTTAACGTGAAAGAAGAAATCTTTGAGGGTGGTCAGAAATGCTTCGTGTAATGCAAGATGAGGTCGCTGACCTTGCTATCGAGTTAATTGCGCGCTACCAGCCTGTTGCCACAGACCTACGATTCATTAGATCATGTATGGAAATTGCTTACGGCTTCTCTAGATATGGAAGGTACTCGTTTGATATAGTCGAAGTAATGGAAACGATTGGTCCTGTATCTGAGTGCGATAAGGGCGCTGAATTAATGATGGCAAATACAGTGCAGGAAATGATACTTCTCAGCATCAATGGATTACAGGCGAGGGACAAAACCATCGCAGAAAAACTTTATGAGCTAGATGACACCGTCGACTCTATATATCGAACTTTTTTAAGGGACCCTACACCACATATCCCCGAAAAAGAGAAGGAGGACAAAACGATAAATGCATCAATAATCAGTTCCGATCCTAAATGTTACATTTCTGCGCTATTAATTTTAAGATATTTAGAACGTATTTCTGATCACGCTTGCTATATTGGTGATTCGGTTCTATACATAGTAACGGGGGATTCTCGTCCGCGACGCTAACTCAAGGTTTCGCCGTTGAACTGAACTAACCGAACGCTTAGCAGGGTCATAACTGATTGCGTCTGTATTTGAGGATTTTCATTATTCTTAACAGCGTGCGTCAGTTGAGCAAATATTATCGAAGAACTCGCCTTGTTGAGGTAGCCTATAGTCAGCCCCCTGAAAATAATCCCACACTTTAATAGAACAACTAATCACCAATACTTTGTAATAAAATGGACAACATGTGCGACCTTCTTGTTACCAATGCTTCTCTAGTTGTTCCTACAAAAGGGATCTTTCCTGATACGAATATTTTAATTGAGAATGGAAAGATAAAAAAACTGATTAAATCCATTGGCAATATCAAGGCAAGCAAGAAAATTAATGCCAATGGTAAATATGTTTTGCCAGGACTAATTGATCCTCATGTCCATTATGGGGTCTATAGTCCGATAGAAAAGGCAGCGGTTACAGAGTCGAAGTCAGCCTCGATTGGGGGTGTGACCACAATTATACGCATGATGAGACTTAATCGTAGTTATAGAAATATTGAACAGCAGCTGAAAGCCAGCACCGACACACACTACGTTGATTATGCCATACATGCTTCAGTGTTAAATTTCGGTCACCTAGACGAAATTGGATACTTGAAGAAAAAGGGAATAAGCTCGTTCAAACTGTACTTGAACCTCGGACATGACCTGACTACAATATCTATGGATAAAGAACCAGGAAGAAACAACATCATCAGCGAAGAAGTTAACATTACTCCTGAATTGATGCTTTCTACTCTGAAAAGGGTTTCTGGATCCTCATCCGTTGTATTAGTCCATGCCGAAGATTCTTCGATATGCTCCAAAAGAATCGCAAAAGCCAAAAAAGCTGAAAAAGAAGGCCTAACTTCTAAAAAGAAACCCCTAAGAATGTGGTCATACTGCCGACCTCCAATATCAGAAGCAAAGACTATTTCGTTATCCTGTAGTTATGCGAAAGAATCCGGCTGCAGTATTTACTTTGTTCATTTAGGTTCGAAACTGGCATTAGAGACCGCTCGCTCGTGAAAAGTCGAGATTCGCTGGTCGAATATTTATTGAGACTTGCCCTCACTATTTGACGCATTCTATAGACTATGATAACGTATTGGGTAAAGTGGTACCCCCACTAAGAACTAGGCAGGACGTGGCCTTTACCTGGTGGGCACTGGAAAATGGACTGATTGATACGATAGGGAGCGATCACGTGGCGAATGCTTTGTCACAAAAGAAAGGTAACGGCGATTTGTGGTCCGCTCTGGCGGGTTTTCCCGGAGTAGCAACTATGCTTCCTGTATTATTAAGCGCGGGGGTTAATGAGGGAAGAATAAATATTTTGAAAGTTTCTCAGGTTACCAGCTATAACATTGCTAGGATTTTTGGCATGTATCCGAAGAAAGGTACGATTGAACCTGGCTCAGATGCTGACCTTGTTATAGTTGATTTGTCAATGAAAAAGAAGGTATCCCCTGAAATACTGCACTCTTACTCTGATTACACGATTTATGATGGCTGGGAGTTGAAGGGTTGGCCTATTATGACTATGGTTAGAGGGCAAGTCATCATGGAAGACGGGCAAGTAAATGAATCTACCCTCGGACATGGTCGATTTGTACAGAGGCCATCATAAAGGTTGCTAATTTTTACTCATTCAAACCTAATCACTTCAAAGGAATCGTCTGGATGTATCTTGTAATAGGACACATTGTTGGGCCTAGCGAAGAGACCGACCTCGACAACCCCGGGGATACTCTTTATTTCTGTATTCATTCGCTTTATTGAGGTAATGGATTCGAAGCTAACATCAAAAATAATGTTCCCATTTTCGGTAAAGTATGGGAAGCCATTATCCAGTGTTCTTAGTTTGCAGTCGACTACTTTCGCCTCCAAATCAATCAGTTTTCTTAACAAATAGAGTTCGTGCAAACGGATGAACCTCAATTGGAACTGCTCGATCAAGTTTGTTGACATACTTTGCGGACTCTGCCAATATTACCAATTTCTGTGCAGCTTCAAATAAAATCTTCTCTCTGAATAGTGCACCTCCTCCTCCCTTTATCATGTGATACTCTGAGTCTATCTGGTCTGCGCCATCAAAAAGGACTTGAATGTTCATTACTTGTTTTTCATCAATTATATTTAAGTCGCTTTGTTCTGCCTCCAACCTAATTTGTAAAGAAGAGGCAATGAATCTGCGGGACTTCTTGTCAGATAAATTGCTCATATGCCTCACAAGACCTGCGAGTGTTTTGCCACTTCCGAGTCCAATAACTTGAATTTCGTCATTTAGAAAATGCTTTTTTACATGCTGGAATAATTCTTGCAGCTTTTCTTTCTTGAAAGAATCATAGGAAATATGCGAAGTCATGCATTGGACAATTGTTTCTTAAATATGCTTCTTATATAAAGGCATAGAAAATAGCTTTTTATCTTTCTATATAAAATTCGAAAATATACATTTCTCCAAAAAATGATTTCTTGTCATAGATCTTGCATCTTTCGGATTCAAACCCGAGACTAGCAAAACATAATGTCACTCCCTGCCGAAACTAGCTAGCGCATCTTTATTGCTATTGTTGATTGGGGGGACGTTCGGATCTTTTTCACTGAATTCTTGACTTTCTAGACGCTTTAGGGCGATCATTATATCATGTTGGGTATCTTGTATTTTTCTTTCTTGATCAGAAAATGTTTGCGAACGCTGGGAGAGGATATGTGACGGTCCTCGAGTTTGTTCTGCTGCCGGTGCATTACTTGAAGAGATGGATTCCTTGAGAAAATGAGACTTTGAATCAGGAACTATTTCATTTTTGGAAAGATGACTGAGCTTCTCATCAAGTTGTTTCATTTTGTGTTGTAAAAAATAATTGAGGTCATTTCGTAGGTTTTGAACCTCAACGTAATCAGAAGTCGACTTCAATTCTGCAATCTCTATTTCGTAAATCCGCAATTTTTCTTTATATTGCAAAGTGAGTCTGTCGTATTCTGAAGAACTAATACTGCCTTGGGTCATTGCCTCGGATACCCGGGTTAGTGCCTGAGCTATAAGGCCTTTTTCGAACTCTAACGAGTGGAGTTGGGATTTCAAGTCAGAGCCGGAAGCCAAACTGCTGGAATTAGCAATTGAAGAGGCTTTTCTTTTACTTAGTTGCCTATTAATCGCAAATCCTATGGTAGCTCCTAATAATAGGAACGATACGGTTATCCCACTCGCAATGAGTAGTGAAAAATTTTCCAAGACTAATGCCATTAGGTCAGTTTATCTCCTGGGATATAATCCATGGGGGAATTATATCCTTTTCCTGGATTGTAATGCTTGACATATTCTCGAAAAGCAATTGTCATTGGTTAGAGCCAACTTTTAGATCCGTCGATTAAGACTAGTTGTAAATGCAATCTTTTCGTTGGAGTAACCAGAGAGGGAAGCCAAAAGCACTCAATTTTTTCGTCCGATTTTATCATGTCAAATAACGAAGTTACCTTTATCAGATCTCTATTTTTAGGTCTTCTATCAAGGTCTTGAGATTACCCTTTCTTTCTTTACCGGTTTTTAACGATTTGATGATAACTTGTCCTTGTTCTATTTCCTTGGGTGCTATAACAAGCACCACAGACGAACTTTTTGACGACGCATCGTCGAACTGTTTTCTGAGGGATCGATCTTGAAGGTCGTAGTCAGTCACAAATCCATTATTTCTCAGGTTAGAAACGATTTGCATAGCTTGTGGTTTCGTGGCCTCAGAAGTAAAAGCTACGTAGACCAACTGATTGTGCGGTTTCTGTAAGAGGTTTCGTTGTCGAAGGGCAAGTATAATTCTCTCTACACCTGCCGCCGCACCCGTAGCGCCCATTTGTTTTCTCTCGAATGCATCAGTTAATCTGTCGTACCGTCCTCCCCCCACAAGGGCGCCGACATTGGATCTTGTATCATATGCCTCAAACACTATCCCTGAATAATAATCCAAACCTCTAACTATGCCCAAATTAATTGTGGATTTCTTGATGTGCCTAGATTCTAAAAGGTCCATCATCTCTACCATTGCTCTCCAATTTTCTAATTCGGTTACATCTGTGTTATGGCTAACCTCCTGTATAGTTCCTCTTACACTTGAGAAGGCAATTAGCTTCTCCAGAACGGATATGTTGAGTTTGCCTATGTACTCATTGAGTACTGCTTCTGATCCTTTTTTTGGAACCTTATCCATCATTCTGAAGATCTCAGAAACCAACATATCATCTGAAATTTGCAGCTTTTTTCTAACAAATTCCTCAACTAGTTGGCGGTGATTTATTTCTATACTTATATCCAAACCAAGATTTTTTAGGAACACATACATGAATTCAATTATCTCGGCATCCGATGCGACCTTATGAGATCCATAAATTTCAATGTCGCATTGGTGGAAATATCTATATCTTCCGGCCTGTGGTTCGTCATATCTCCATACTCCACCGAATGATCCAACCTTCATGGGCATTTTGAAGTCTCTTCGCCTAGCTACGAACCTGGTTAACCCTATGGTAAGATCGAACCTTAGGCCGATGTTTCTTCCACCCTTATCAATCATGCTGTAGATTTCATTTGAGATGGATGGTCCTGCTTTTGCCTCAAGAGTATCAAGCGTCTCAATTGGTGATGGTTCCATGACGGTGAAGTTAAATAAGCGAGCTGAGTCAATGAACTTTTCTCGGACATAATTGATTCCGTCTAGGTCGTTAGAGTCTAAGTCTCGCATTCCACGAGGAAGTTCTAGCTTCACAACATGAACCATCAATTGTTACAATTTAGATTTTGCGATTTATTATAATAACGACCCATTTATAGAATAGATTATGTCCAGCGCTGAATTTCGCTATATCGAACACGTAAGTGATGCAATGGTGGAAGCGTATGGACGAACACTAGGCGAGGCGTTTGCACACTCCGCGAGAGCCCTTGTAAATTTAGTGTGTAATGTATCCAAAGTAGATCCTCATAAGATTGTCAGTATCGAGACCACAGGCTTTGACCGAAAGAGCCTTCTGTATAATTGGTTAGAAAAAGTTCTCCTAGTACTTTTAATTGATAACATTATCCTAGCTAAATTCGAAGTTAAGATAAAGCGACACAAAGACAAGTATCATCTATTTAGTACGTGTAAAGGAGACAACTTCCTGCTACAAAAGCATGAGTATAAGGTTGAAGTAAAAGCTATCACATACCATGGAATGAAAATATCTGACAAAAAGGGTAAAGTCATTATACGCTTTCTGGTTGACCTTTGACCTTTGTCAGGCTTAGATTGGATGTGAAATGCAACAAATGCTGAGCCGATTTCCATAACATGTCTCGAGTTATTGACAATATTATATGACTTAAATAGAGAGTTTAATGATCCAAAAAATCTTATATATCAAATCGGCACTAAAAAGATGGTAGCATGAGTGATAATGAGAAGATGGCCGGCAGCGTTACGGCTGCGAGCAGGCAGCAATCAATTACTTGAGCTTTCGGAAAGAAATTTTGATGATATAGTTTCTGGAGATAAACCAGTCCTAGTAGATTTTTGGGCCACATGGTGTGGCCCTTGTCAGTTTATGCTTCCTATTTTTGATAAGCTGGCCAAGAAATACGGTCAAAAAGTTACATTTGGAAGACTTAACGTGGACGATAATCAAGGAATAGCAATGAGGTTTGATGTGTATGCGATACCCACATTTATCGTCTTTGTGAATGGAAAGGCAATAGACAGGGCTGTAGGTGCGGTAGGAGAAAAGGGCCTAGAAGGTCTCCTACAAAAGTATCAATAACCCGATAGAGTTCAGGCACATTCTAGCATGCAATTTTATGGACGCGCTGCCTGAATTATATATATGCATATGAGGGATCAGCAGTTCTCTTTATGGCGATTATTTTAGCCAGTAGATCCTTTTCTTCCTGGCTGAGACGGTGCATAAAACGTTCTGACAACAGTTTTGCTTCTTTGCTATTCAAATCAGTAAAAAAGATGTCACCTTCGTTGATCTGTCTTCCCACGGATATCTCTTTTATCGATACCGCCACTTGTTCTCCTTTGGTGGCCTCATCGATAGGTTTCCCATTTTCTTGTATCTGATGAATTACGCCAACTTTTCTTCCGACTTCGTTTATTATTTCAACCTTCTGACGAAGTCTACCTAATTGAATTTCTGCTCCAAAAACTGCCGGATAATTTCTTCTGAATACATAACCCTTCATGAATTGAAATCTGCATATAGGTGGAATTTCATTAAAGAGAATAGATTCCTCATGCTCCTTCTGATATTTTACCCAGTCCGTATAACTCCTTACAAGATTGTAAATTATTTGCTCGCTAAAGATCTGTATTCCTCTTTCATGAGCTTCCTTATTAGCTTCCTCAAGAATTTTCACATTAAAGCCTAGAATGGCTCCAAGATATCTGTTCTTTTCTTTAACGGCCGAAGCCGCGAGTACGTCCCTCCTAGTTATATGCCCTATGTCTGCTGTCTGTATGGGTATATCCGCTTTCTTTAACATGTCTCTAATTGCCTCAAGTGAACCGATGGTATCACAACGTAATATTATTCCCTGTGTATTAGTATCTGTTATGATGCTACTTTTTATCTCATCTTCTACTAAAACCCTAAGCCTTGTCTCTTCTTCTTTGTTTTCTATGACATAAAGAGGACTTCCTGCTAACACACCTTCTAAGTCAGGAGACGTTATCTTTATTCCTGCTGCTGACATTACTTCATTTACTGGCTTGAATTTATCACGTGGATCCCGCATCTCGTCTAGGGGTTTTGGTAGTAGCAAGGCCTTTATTTTCGTAACAACTGCTTCGTCTCTTTTCGCTACCATAACAGTGTCCCCTACTTTCAAAATCCCATCTATCAATACCAGATTAGCAGAAGGTCCAAGTCCTATTTCCTCGTTAACCTCTAGGATGATGCCTCTTGCCGGTCCCTCTCTTCTCTCTAACCTCTTGGTCATAAATTGTTGAGAAAGGCCAACAATCACGGCCAGCAGTTCAGGAATTCCAATATTCTTTGCAGCACTCACTGGAACAATAGCAATCTCTTTTGTGAAATCCTTGACGCGCCAAAAACCTTCAGAATTGTACCCAAGCCTCGAAAGAGACCCTACCACGTTATAGATTTTTTCATCTAACATTGATGTAATGGAAAAGTCTTGAGCTTTCACTTGTTCCGTGACAAATGGAGAGTTTATCCTTCGCCAACCTGTAAGCATATCTATTTTATTGAGAGCAACTACAAAAGGAACCTTCCTTTTCTTCAAAATTTCCATACTTTCGTATGTTTGAGGCTCAAAACCTTTGTTTACATCGGCCACAATTACAGCTATATCTGCCGCTGAACCTCCACGACTTCGAAGATTTGCGAACACTTCATGACCAGGCGTGTCTATTACCAATATACCAGGAATTGGAGATTCAGACTTTGCTAGTTTTTCGTAAAGAGGACCGGTTAGTTTCTTAATTGTGTCGATGGGAAAAAAGCTAGCACCAATATGTTGAGTGATCCCACCAGCCTCCCGTGCTTGAACTCCAGTGCCGCGTATGGTGTCTAGCAAAGAAGTCTTACCAGAGTCTACATGACCTAATACGACAAGAACCGGCTGACGCAGTTTCACTTATGTATGGTTGAAAATGACTCCAGACTCTTTTATGAAGCTTTCAGCAGAATCCGAAGCGTGGATGACATTTTCTGTAACACCCAACCCATAGTCGCCTCTTATAGTGCCAGCAGCAGGCCTCGAATGACTTGGTAGCACCTGTCATTTGCCGAACTGTGGTAATAGCATTATCACCTTCAAGTACACACGCAACCACAGGAGCAGCGGAAATGAAAGAAACCAATTCCTCAAAAAAAGGCTTTTCTTTGTGCACTGAATAGAATTCATCGGCTTTTTTAGGAGAAAAAATAAAAAAGCGCAAATCTTTTACCTCGAAGCCTTTATCTTCGAATCTAGATATAATTTTTCCAATTAATCTTCGCCTAATTCCATCAGGTTTTATAACTATTAGGGTCTGTTCGCGTTTCACGAGATCATCTCTTGACCCTTACCCCGCCTTTGACGTATTTCCTCGTCCACTTGAACTTACGGGGATCCCTTTTTAGGATTCTAAGGTTCTTTCTGCACTTATTAGAACATGTCCACTGAATTGTTCCATCATTTTTTACTAGCATGGTTCCCTGGCCCGTCGTGACCTGTTTACCACAGAAAAAACAGTTGCGTAAGGATGCCGTTGTCTTGCTCAAGACTCTTAATCACCTCTAGGATATACAGAAAAGTTCACTTTATCTTTCTGGCCTCTCGCTCAGTTTCCCTCAACATCAAGATGTCGTTCATTTTGATAGAACCCTTGACGTTTCGAGTTAAAATGCGACCTTTATCCTTTCCTTCTAACACTTTAACCCGCACTTGAATCACTTCTCCGGCTATTCCTGTCCTGCCAACAATTTGGATAACTTCTGCAGGGGTAACCTTCTCCTCTACATTACGACTCATTGATTCCTCTTCTACCCCTATTTGGCCTTGGCAGGAGTGATCGAAGTCACTACCTGTTCAACAATGTGTTGAGCTTCACCAGAATCTACGATTGTAGCAGCTGCTGAACCTACGTCTATGCCTAGAGCCGCGCCCAGCTGCTGCTTGCTCGGAACAAAGACATAGGCAGCATTTCGTTCTTCGCATAGAATCGGCAAGTGAGCAACTACTTCCGGGGGCTCTACATCTTCAGCAATAACTACCAATCTGCTAATGCCGCGTTCGATTGCCTTTGTGGTTTCATTCGTTCCCTTTCGTACCTTGCCGCTCTGCTTTGCCAATCGTACCGCTTCGTAAATTGCGTTCACCAAATCTTTCGGAGTTTCAAATTTAACATAATATGGTTTACTCATAATTTTTATCACCCATCGGGATCATCCTTCGTTCCTTATGAAAATCAGAAGCGTATTAAAAGTGTTATCTATGGCGGAAACTGGCGGATAGCAGCAATGGAAATCCGTCAACATATACTTTTGCGGTATGCAGATGTGGATGCTTCTGGAACTACTATGGTAGAAAGGAAAGGCATTGCATTCACGTATGACATTTAAAAGTAAGATTCACAATCTAATACGTAAGCTATAATTCTTCCTTTATAAGTCTCACATATTCGTCCACTTTGGAATCCAGTAAATTCTTGTCCGTGGATTCGGCATATAGACGTATTAACGGTTCAGTCCCGCTTGGTCTTATCATTATCCAGGTTTCATCGTCTATCCAAACTTTAGCACCATCTAAAGTTTCAATATTTTTGGGGCTGCCATGGCCCAGAACTCTATTCATGACCTGGGACGCAACTCTTGTTGATGGACATGAAAATTTTGATTTAAATTGAAAAATTCTCGGTAACGTTTGAATTAGTTTGGAAAATGTGTTTTTCTGATCCGAAGCTAACATCTCTAAAACCAAGGCAGTAGTCATAGCTCCGTCTCTTACTTCATTCATCCTACCATACATGAATCCGCCGTTTTCCTCCATCCCTATGATTGACTTGCGTCTGACCATTTCCCTTGAAACTTCAACGCTTCCGACTTTGGTAAAAATCACGTTTGCGTTTGCTTCTTTGGCCACTAGTGGGACTGCTAAAGTCGTATTTATGGGGCATATTATGTCGGCATGTGGATGTCTTGAATATAACAAAAACTTAGCCAGCAAAGCCCCTGTCTTGTCCCCGGGGTGAGCCCGACCAGTCTCATCACAAAAGATGCTGCGGTCACCATCGCCATCAAATGCAACTCCAAGATCAGCGCCAGCACTAATGATGGCGTCCGACAATGATGTTAAATTCTCCATCGTTGGTTCTGGACCACGGCCTGGAAAATCGCCATCCACATTGCAGTTGAGAGTCATTACCTTACATCCAAGCCTTTTTCCTAACATTGAGACGACAGCTCCCTGAACGCCATTCCCTCCATCGATAATTATTCTAAATTCGCGGCTTCGAATTTTCTCGACATCTACTAGGCTTAGAACAGTATTCATGTAGGATTCAACTACATTCTCCTCAATAAAATCCCGACCTATCCGAGCGTTTCCAAAAGATTTGTTTGAATGATATATTTTTTGTACGTTCAACTCATCTTCCCTTGATATCTCCACTCCATCAGATGCTACTGGCTTGATTCCATTATATTCAGGAGGATTATGAGAAGCTGTGATCATTATCCCACCACTAAAATTCCTGTACCTGACGGCATACTGAAGACAAGGAGTAGGGACTGAGCCAACCACCCCTACGTCCCTTCCCTCTGAATTAAAAGCCGAACATACTACTTTGGATATTAGGGGGCTAGAATTTCTCCCGTCATATCCTACTACTACGGGTCCTTCAGGGAGATGACTTGAAAGAGAACTTGAAAGTCGAATGATTATCTCAGGGGTTAAATCTTTTCCGAATATACCTCTAACTCCGTTCGTCCCAAACAACGCTTTGCCTAACTCTTTATTCATCTATTGTTACCCTCATTCTACAGAGTATTAGGTATAAATTAATCCTCCTGATGAACATCTGATTTGAGTGATTGTATTTATCTGATAAAAGCGGGGAGCAATCGAGAGGTTTAGCCTGCTTAACAATAGATAAATGTATCTAGCATACGTACAAAATTGGAGGGACCATGCGGGGGTCGCCAAGCCCGGTCAACGGCGCAGGTTCTTTTCTAGTAGAAGAAAAGGTGCGAAGCTTAGAAAGAGCGGGCAACGGGCAGGATGCTGTTTGTCTCCTACAACCCTGTTCCTTAGGGATTCGTGGGTTCGAATCCCACCCCCCGCATCATAATAGAGTATGTCTTTTCCAAAGATGCGGTTTTTTCTTGAAACATGCAATAGGGTTATTCAATATAAAAAAAGTGAGTCTTGGAACATTGGGGAATGTCACTGTCACTGAACTTATAATAAAGGGACTCGCATGGCGAACTAATGGCTAATTTGCCAGATCCAACAACACATTCTTTCTTTCTCAGTTTTTTCCACAAAAATGGTTGTCCTTATGATGCTCAAAATGATTCTGACAGAAATCACCGCCACAATCATAACAATGCCATCCCGAAAGTGTAGAACAAACCTTGCATCTTCCAGTAGGTTGATTATAATCAAAATACCGCGTAGGTCTTGGTTGCTTCTGTTGTTCTCTCATTCGAAAATATATTTCCTCATCTATCGGAGTGTAAACAAACGTGCAAACACTCAGACAATTCATCTATCCTTAACCTATGTTCCAAACTTTAGACTGCCTCTATAATCACCTTTAGTATAACTTAAATTATTTAAGTATAGTGATCTGCAGTTCAACTAATATTGTGCTATCCAATAAATTAATATCAAATCGGTAGATTAAGAAAAGACGAGTTGCACTAACAGCTAAAAATGCGTATTACATAAAGGGTTTGGGTTTGGAAATAATAACTGAGTCCACGAGTTTGTTATCAATGCTCAACGAAACTTGTATACCCTCTATCGATAGGGGCTGTATTCAGTCATTTTGAAAATCCCTTTACTCAATTGTGGCCAAAACCAATATCTAATACACTGAAGAATACACAAATTAATTGCAGCCTAAAAGGAGGGTGGACTGTAAGTCATATAAGCGTGTGAGAGATTAACATCAAGATGATATTTAACCCTGTGTTAATGTTGTCATAATATTGGACAAGCCACAATACCATTACGAAACCCTGATCGAGGTTACTGTCGTAGGGAAGGACCGAAAGGGAGTGGTTGCCGAAATAACTAATGCCATCTTCAAAAGAGGAGGAAATATTCAACAAATAAGTCAAAATGTCGTCAGAGGCCTATTTGGAATGCAGCTTGAAGCCTCATTTAATCAAATTGACCGGAAAGAACTAGATGAATCACTGAAACGCCTTTCTAAGAAGCTAAACATGGAAATCAAAATACATTACCAGGAACCCAATAGGTCAAAGAACATTGCTGTTCTCGTGAGCAAAGAAGCACATTGTCTTAGAAGAGTCTTGGATGCAAGGAAGAATAACGAAATTGAAGCAAATCTTTCAGTCATAATAGGAACAGATAATACATTCTTGCAAATGGCAAAAAATGCTGATATACCTCTCCATGTGGTAAATCATAATACCAGTCAAGAAGATGCTGAGTTGCATATCTTGAAACTGATTGACCAATACAACATCGATCTGATCGTGCTGGCGCGGTACATGCGTATCCTGAGTCCTAATTTTGTGTGGAGATATCCAAATAGAATAATCAATATTCATCCCTCGCTCTTACCCGCATTCCCCGGAGCCTATGCCTATGTTCAAGCATACGAGCGAGGTGCCAAAATCGTAGGATGCACTGCTCACTTTGTAACTGACGAGCTGAGATCAAGGACCAATCATCTGTCAGGATGCCTTTAATGTGCTTCCTTCAGATACGCTTGAATCAATTAAAGAGAAAGGACGACAGATGGAAGCAAAAACTCTTGTCGATGCAATAAAACTCTACTTGGAAAATAAACTGGAAGTGTACTGGGGACGAGTTCAGGTTCGCGAAAAAATGTGAAAGATACATACACTAATATTCATTTCTCGGGATCGTAACCCCACCACGAACACTATTGAAATTCTGAAATTTGATTTTCTTCATCCAGCGTCTATCCGCTTGAACGATCCAAGTATAATTATTAAATTTGCAGCTTTTTTCTGACATTAGGCAATGATTATTCACCAAAATTATAAACATCAATTCTACTAATGTAACTAAATGATAGGAGCTGTTGAAGTCGGTAGTGGAATAACTTCTACTGAATTTGATCATATGAAAAGGAATAATTCACGAGGATTGGTTCCTGTTGGATCACTTGAACAACATGGTCCACATCTTCCCGTTGCAACTGATCTGATAATTGCAGAATATGTAACAAAACATATTGCCAAGCGTATAGGTTCCTTTGTATTTCCGCCGATTTATTATGGCATCTCGGGGGAACATAGCCCATTTTTTAATGTGTCCTTAAGATATTCTACGTTTATAGATACGATTCATGATATAGCTGTCTCTCTCTCAGAAACAGGCTTAAAAAAAGTTATTTTTGTAAATGGCCATCATGGGAACACCGGCGCAATGCAATACGTTATGCATGGTGTTGCACGTCTGGTGGTTAAAGATTTTTCTGTATATGCGTTAAATTATTGGAATATGATGGACAGCGAATTTGACCATGGAGGAGAGACAGAGACCTCGATCATGTTAGCGATTAGTATTGAACATGTCAAGATGGATAAGGCAGAGCCTAGTGCTATTAGTCGCCCTAAATTGAAAAGAACCTATCAAACTCTTACAAATAATCCGGGCTCGTTTCCAAAAATAACCGGAAATGGTATTTGGGGAGATCCTAGAAAAGCAACTGTGAGGAGAGGTCAAGTACTCTTAAGACAAATTATTAAAAATACCACTAGCGTGATTTTGGAGCTAGATGAACTGTGAACCAATCTCATGGGAAGAAATAATAATGAAATTTTAATATATAGCCTCATTTAGCTTTAGGAGTAGGTAACAGAACACATTGTCAGTAGATATGGCTGTAAAGGTTTTGGATGAGAGCCTGGGAAAGGTTGTTCTCATAAAGCTAAAGGGAGGTAAGGTAATTAGAGGAAATCTTCATGGTTTCGACCAGCACATGAATTTACTACTCGAAGACTCTGTTGAAATACTCGATGGAAGTAATACGAATGACCTTGGGATGATAGTAGTTAGGGGAGACAATGTCGTTATAATTTCCCCGCCACCCGTTTAATATTGAGGGATCCCGATGACGAAAGGCACTACTTCAATGGGGAAATTCACTAGAAAGAAGACGCATATAAGATGCAGAAGATGTGGTCATAACTCTTTTCACAAGCGCGGAAAGCAGTGCGCTAAATGTGGATATCCAGAAGCCAGTATGAGGACTTATAATTGGATTAAACGGCAGGTCATATAGGTAGCAAATTCCTGCGAAACAATTGTAATGAGTCCGAAACCCAATTGGTCTTAACAGAAACAATTTAACAGATCTGACATTATACGTTTTAGACAAATACGACTTTGCTTTATATTTGGTCGCAGTCAAGACATCAATGAATAGGTAGTTATAAAGGTATTTATGAGAATATTTAGGCTCGTTATTTGAGGAGGATGATTTAGTAGGTGGCCGACTCGGTTTCTTATGATATAATTATTGTTGGATCTGGTCTCGCTGGTTTAAGAGCTGGCCATTTCGGCTGCTAGCAGCAGCGACTCAGCAAACTTGTCGATTGCAGTACTATCAAAAGTTCAAGTCATGCGCTCTCATTCTGTCTCAGCAGAAGGTGGCACGGCGGCAGTTCTTTTTCAAGAAGAGGGAGACAACGAAGAGTCGCACATTTATGACACCATCAAAGGAAGTGATTTTCTCGCTGATCAGGATGTTGCCGAACTTCTTGTTAAAATGATGCCCCCGGAAATCTACCAGCTCGATCATTGGGGAATGCCGTGGTCAAGAAGAAATGACGGCAGGATAGGACAGAGAAAGTTCGGAGGGTATTCTTTTCCAAGGGCTACCTATGCACAAGACAAAGTCGGTTTTTATGAAATGCAGACTCTATACGATACATGTTTAAAACATGAAAATATCGAATTCTTTAATGAATGGTTTTGCACTTCTATTCTTCGTGATAGTAATACCTTTGCAGGGGTGACCGCCATTGAAATGAAGTCCGGAGAATTTGTCATATTTAGGGCCCCCGCGGGGATAATCTGTACCGGGGGAGCAGGACGAATTTATAGCTTTTCCACGTATGCTTATTCTTCGACACCTGATGGACTTGATATGGCATACAGAGCTGGCCTCGGTCTTAAGGATATGGAATTTGTCCAGTTCCATCCTACGGGGATACTTCCTTCAGGAATACTCATAACGGAAGGTGCAAGGGGTGAAGGAGGATTTCTTATCAATAAAGAGGGGGAAAGATTCATGAAGAAGTATGCACCAGAAAAGCTTGAGCTAGCTCCAAGAGACGTCGTCTCACGTTCAATGATAAGAGAAATTCAGGAGGGAAGAGGAATGACACACGAGTCAGAGGCTGATTGCCTCGCACTTGACCTAACACATCTTGGAGAAGAAAGCATAAAAGAACGTCTTGCAGGGATAAGAGAAATTGGCATAAAGTTTTCCGGAGTCGATATAATTAAGGAGCCCATCCAAATAAGACCCGTTTGCCACTATATGATGGGCGGAATACACACTAATATCGAGGGCGCGACGGAGATGGTTGGTCTTTGGGCAGCAGGAGAGGCGTCATGCAATAGTACGCATGGGTCTAACCGTCTTGGAGCAAATTCTACATCTGAATGCCTTGTGTGGGGAATAATAACAGGCAAATTGGCTGCGCAATATGCATTAATGAAAAAAGCACCACCTATAGTAGAGGAGGAGGTACGGACAGAAGAAAAAAGAATTTACGACGGAATATTCCGGGGCCGTGGCCAGGCTAATCCGTACGAGGTACGAAAAATCATGACGGATACAATGGATAACAAAGCGTATGTATTTAGGGACGAGGTGAGTTTAAGTGAAGGACTAAAAAAACTAAGAGAGCTCAAGAACATGACTTGGAAACACGTAGACGATCATGCCAAGGAATATAACACCAACTTTGTTAATGTAATGGAGACAGACTCAATGTTTAGGATAGCTGAGATAGTCTTAATTGGCGCCTACAACCGCCAAGAATCAAGAGGAGCCCACGCGAGGACAGACTATCCTCGGCGCGACGACGTTCGCTTCTTAAAACACACCCTATCATACTACTCAGAGATAGAGCCCAATATGAAATGGTACCCTGTTACGTTTACAAGGTACGCACCTGTGGAGAGAAAGTACTAGATGGAAGCATTTAGGGATGATCAAAATCCAAACCCCCGTGCGAATCGTGAAGGCATTAAAGGTTGGTTGAATCCCACACGCTATGGCTGGGAGCGGCTATCTTACTGGTTAATGCGTTTAACAGGTCTTTTTTTGCTTGTATATTTTGTGGGACACGTATATGAAACCAGTAATCTAGTAGGAGGAATCGATGCGTGGAACTCCATGCTTCAGCTTACCCAGACCCCGTGGGGCCACATGTTCCTGATTCTAGTTATAGGGACCAGTACATTCCATTCAGTAAATGGTATCCGGCTTATATTTGCAGAATCAGCAAGAGGTCTTGGCAAACCAGGGAGACCGGATTATCCTTACGAAGCGGTTTCGCTCAACAATATTCAGAGGTCCGGGATATGGGTCGCATTGATATTGGCCGCAGCAGCGATGCTGTATGGCAGTAGCATACTATTTGGAGGCGAATAAGAAAAATGGCTGGAAACATGCAGAAGACAAAACGTAGTTTCATGAAAGAAAGTACAGTCATGAAAATACATTACATCACCGGGGTCGCTGCGCTGTTCACTGTTGCGGTACACATCTTGATGAGGCTGATAATGCCTTTTTCTATGTCTCTTGAATATGGCAATGTTGTCGCTAATTATCAGAATTTTTTTTATGTCTTACTTCTAGAGAGCATATTAGTGCTTATTTCGATTCATGGGTTCAATGGCTTGAGAATTATGTTGCTGGAACTAAGACAAAATGTGAAATGGGAAAAGTTTGTGACCCTATTTACCTTGGCTGCGATGCTGGCAGTTATCGGCTATGGAACACGAACAATTATAATCGTTAATGGTTTGAACTTAGGATAGACGCGTAGAATAAGGCAAGTGATATAAATGTGTTATTCAGGAAAGAGATATTTGGGGCAAACCATTCAATGACAGACAATAAAAACAATACGGAAATACAGTTAAAGGTCTACAGAGGGAAAGCCGACAAAAAATCTGAAGGCACCTATACTAGTTTTCATGTCCCTGTCCGCCGATGGACAACTGTATTAGATGCACTTCTCTATGCAAAAGAACATCTAGACAGCAGCATAGCGATAAGGTATTCTTGCCGGATGGCATCATGCGGATCCTGCGGCATGAGAATAAACGGGATCCCAAGGCTCGCCTGCTATACCAAGATCTCGGATTTAGGTACCGATACAATCAGATGTGATCCTCTCCCCAATTTCCCTGTCATCCGTGACCTTGTAACTGACTTCGAACAATTCTTCAAGCATCATAAAAATATGCAGCCGTTCATTCAGAACCAGTCTCCTGATCCTACTAAAGATAGGTTAAGCGAATTCAAACAGACTCCTCAAGATATTGATAATTATCTTCAATTTTCCTATTGCATAAAATGTGGACTTTGTTATTCTGCCTGCCCTACAGTCGCCACAGATACGGAATTCCCTGGTCCACAGGCTCTGTCTCAAGATTATAGATATTTCGCAGATAATAGGGATGATGCTTCAGAAAAGCGCTTGGACACTGTAGACGATAGACATGGTATTTGGAGATGTCATTTCGCTGGTTCATGTAGCACAGTGTGTCCAAAAGGGGTCGACCCAGCATTGGGGATACAATTGCTGAGAAGCCATCTCATGGCCATATCCAAGAGTCCCAAGAAACTGGCAGAATTACGAGAAATAAATAACGAGGAATCTTAAGACACGATAATCACAAAGAATGGACAATAATAAATGAATAGTCTCTGAGGACCTTAAAGGCCGGATGTATAATTGCTGATCGGTATGTCTAACATCGTTTAGATTCAACAGTATAATGTAGATTTAAATAAAAAAGTACTAAGGCTTTTGAGGTGGTGTGCTTTCGTTTACTTGTTTATTGATCGCTTCGGCCATAAAATGATTGCTGACGTTTACTTTAACGGCGCATATATCTGGAATTTTATAAACATTGTCTCTGACGTCTTGGGCTATCTTGAAGCCAAAAACCGCAGGGCAAAACGGACTTGTTAAGTGCAAATCTATTGATACCCTATCGGAATCAATTTTTACGTTATCAATTAATTCTAGCTCCATTATCGACACACCTATTTCCGGGTCTACGATCTTTGTTAGCTCATCGAAAATTTGCTTTCTAGTATTTTGAAGATCCTGAACCATATAGTATAGGGCTGCTTATTGGTATTTAATCATTGTCTGTCACTGTAACTCTGAGTTGGCTCAAAATTCTTGATAAGTTGATTGTGTGGATTGGTTAGAATATTAAAATAAAACTCCCTGAATTCTCTATTTGTGTATAGGTCGAGAACAGGGGAATCTTTGGACAAGGATGCATTTGAGTTTCTTTCTTCAGCCGAGACAGATAGTCACTTGCTATACTACGATATTTTGGGGAGCGAAGCTCACGTTATTATGCTGTATGAAATAGGATTCTTGGCACCTTCTAACTTAGGAAAGCTTTTGTGTGGATTGGAGAGGATTAGAGAGAACCCGAATATTTTGTCGACTGAAAAATTTGAAGATGTACATGAATGTGTTGAGGCGCAGTCTGATATCGGAATTGGGCTATGAAGTAGGAGGCACGTTACAAACTGCTAGATCTAGAAACGATCAGGTGATTCTTGATATTCGCATGATGATTAGAGACTTGACTAATAAAACATCACGAGAAGTTGTCCGGTTCATTAGTGCGCTCTTGTCCAAATCCAAGGATAACCTTCATTCCATTATGCCGATGTATACACATCTTCAACAAGCACAACTCGGAACATTTTCTCATTTTCTTTTATCTTATGTAGACACACTATTCAGGGACCTCGATAGATTAAATGGGATGTACAATAGGATAAATTACTCTCCTTTGGGGGCCTGCGCGATAGGAGGCACTAGTATTAATATAAACAGAGAGAGGACAGCCTCGTTGCTTGGATTTAAGGGCGTAATAAACAATTCTATTGACGCAACATCCTCTAGAGATGATTTAATTGAATTCGTGTCTACGCTTAGCATTCTGATGCTGAATTTGTCCCGTATAGCTGAGGATTTCATTTTATGGAGGACGATTGAATTCGGTTATGTTGAAATTCCAGATAAATATTCTTCGACTTCCAGCTTGATGCCACAAAAGAAAAATCCTGATACACTTGAGTTAATAAGGGCCAAAACTAGTGTAGTCTCTAGCAACCTCTTCGCAATAATGTCGATAATAAAGGGTCTTCCCTCTGGGTACAGCAGGGACCTCCAGGAAATAAAACCGGGGATAATAAACTCATCCTACACGGTTCTAGACAGCTTGGCCATACTTGCCGGTCTAGTTGTGAATCTCAAAATAAACAATAAGAGGATGAGGGATGCAGCAGACAACAGTTATGCTATTTCAGTTGACATTGCAGAAAGACTCGTTATTGAAAAGCGCATCTCATTTAGATCTGCTCACATTATTGTGGGTACTTTAGTGAAAAGAGCTGTAGCACAGGGAAACATTCCATTGTCCAAATTAACCGAACATGAAATTCGTAAGTGTGTTAGAAAAAACGGGTTTTCAAATTGAACCCCGTGAGTTAATCGCGATAATCCAAGACACGACTCCTGAAAGATCAATAGAGTCAAGGCTTTCTTTGGGGTCTCCTTCCTTACACCAGCAACAAGACGAAAATAGTCTTAGAGGCGAAAAAAAGAGAGGACATGAGGAGCAAATTTCAGAACGAGAATCAGATGTTGCCTCAGCATTTTCTTGCTTATCCCAGATAGTCAAAAATTTCACAAAAGTCGGGCAGGGGGGACAAACTGGTTTATCCCATTGAGTGAAGGCCTCTATGTCTAGATCTATTGAATTAGGTAACAGCTCTTGCGGATCCAAACCTTTAATCTTAATTTCAAATATCTAGGATTATAACTCAAGTTCAGTCGCTATAGATCATCAGGATTGAAACAAAAACAGACTACTAGCCCGGCCCAGATTCGAACTGGGGTCAAAGGCTCCAAAGGCCTCTATGCTTGGCCTCTACAATCGGCGGAACAGAGTCGATCCTCCACCGGGCTTCCCGGGCATTTCTGATACATTTTACTATCATTATAATGTTATGCATTTCTGGTCAAAAGCAGTACCAGCTTTTCCACTGGGTCTTCCATTTTTTCTATAGCACGCGTCGCTCGTTTTAGCTGCTTCTGAGCGTAGTACTGATCTGTCGCCATCTTTCTTGTTATCTTTTCTAATTCTTCGGGACTTGAGGCTTTTTCAGCTAGTCCACGAGACACAAGGTATTTTTCCACGTAAAAGCTAACAGGGGCTATCGAAATCGTAGGTTTGCCCAAGAGAGCTGCTTCAGTAGTCATGGTTCCTCCAGCGCCTATAAAAATATCAGACTGAGATATCAGGGCGACACCGTCTATGACATTAGAAATTACATTTGCTTTATCAAGATACCTAGCTGAAATTTCCTTTCTTTGGTCCTCATATCTGCACAAGATACAAAAATTCGCAATGTCGGATAAATTTTTTATTATCCTATCAATCATATCAATGGTGCTATCTACAAAGTTTTTGTCTGCGATATATGACGCCTGAGCTTCTTCCATCCGTATGAGAACAGTTTTCTTATCGTCATGAAATTGAATATCACGTACTTGATCCCGGTGCTTGTATGGGTTTGGCTCGCTGCTAAAAGGCGCACTGCATTTGTGCAACCATGCGACTGGATCCAGCGCCCTGTATTTGATAATATTACTTCTCTGCACACCATATCTGATCCAAGAAGAATTGGGAATAATCCAAGGACATAACAATAAGTCAAGAAGGGGAAGAGAAAGTCTAGCCACAGCATCCGCATGCGGAGAATCATTAAAACCTATATTTTTTATCCCCAACCCAAATGCAACTCTGCACGCCTCAGGAGAGGAAAAAGAAATAGAAACATCTGGTTCAAAGGCTTTAATTATATCCGTCAGCTTCAATATCCTATTTGCACTTTGCCACAACTTCTGGCTTCTTTCTGCACCACCGTGTTTTCCGACTATCCTAAGTTCGAGCTTTCTCAGTCGAGCGAGTTCATTTGCCTCTCGATACTCTCTTGATGTACAAAGAATTTCATGGTCCTGTGTTTTTAGCATATCCACCGCAGGTTTGAAAAACATTACCTGTTTTGGAGTTAAGATATCAAACCAAACTCTCAAGAGTGATGACAATATAAGTCTCGTTAGAAAAAACCTTTTCTTTAACCCTCTTACATACCTCAGCGGGGAGAAGCGTTCTGGAGGTAGGTCTAAACTCATTATGAACAAAAATGATACTAAAAATACAGTTATTTATGGACTTAGTACAGAAGGCTATCGAATAGCCTCCTCACTAGCGATTAGGGGCTTTAAGGTTTCTCTAATTGATGAAGCGGCTAGGATGGCCATTACTCTAAAGCCAGAAGTTGCTAGCTCTTATCCAAATGTTTCATCTTTAATGGAAGATGAACCCCTCTTAGCACTAGAGCCCATCGATATTGCCATTAGGGATGCGTCATATCTCTTCTTCGCACCTAAAATCAGGAAAATTGGCCAGGAGGCCAAGGCCGATTCCGTTATAAAGTTAAGAGATGCCATGCGTGCACTTAGTAAGGGTTGTTCTGTAGTCTATTCTCTTCCTACAGGAATTGGTGGAAATTCCGAGAACATAGCATTGATAGAGCACGTGACTGGATTATCTGTAAATAGGGATTTCTACTATTATTATATGCCCCTAACTTCGGGAAGATTGTTTTCAGACGAGTTGATAGTAGGATCGATGAATTCCGAAAATACTGAAGAAATATACCAAATTATGAACCAACCCGATCTCTATGAGAAATTGATCGTAATCGATACTGTGTCAGCAGAGCTTGGACATGCTATAAAGGTGTTGAGTCATTACAGTGGTACTGCTAGTATTCTTGAGATCTCCAAACATGCTCGTAATAATAAGATAAGCGATGGAATTTATGGCTCCTTTCCAGATGTTTTTCTCGATGATCTATCAAACGGTCTGTATGATTTAAGAGCTATAAGCTCCTCTCTCACAGGTGCGGGGCCTTTGATGTACCTTGTTAATGGAACGATAAAAGCGACTGAGGGATACATAAAGTACATCATAGATAGGATTCGAGACACGCTGAAAAGCAGGGATTTGAAGGCAAGTAGGACCAAGGTTGTGGTGGCCTGGACATTAGATCTAAACGAAATGAGAGGAGATAAGATAGACCTCATGTACTCTCTTGAATCCAAACTCAAGGATTATATCGGCGATGTAGAATTAAAATACGGTCCTAGAGTTGAGTTGTACCCTTCTGACAAAACTATGATAATCATTGCATGTTCAAAAAAAGATCTTAATAATATCCAAACCAAAAATAACCACGTATCCGAATCCATAATTATGCAAGCAAATCCTGCGTGTCGCATCGTCGAGTGAATACACCGCAAAGGCCCCTTCACCCAAACAGTAAATCTTGGAAACGAAATAAGAGATAATGTCCTCTCTGCACTAATAGTAAACTATGCGTAGTGAGAGGACTTTGATAAGGACTAGCTCGATCCGGACGCTAGAGAAACAATGTTAAATGATTGTCGAACGCCACTAGCTCATAAATTGTTGAACCTTTAAGGTTACCATAGCTCTCATCAATTGTGATATTAAAGGCAAGTACGCATGGGCAACATCTCAAACTATATGGTTTCGTTGTAAATCATACCTTGAAAATAAATGAATTTGCTACCGTGAATTCCACTCATGCTGCTTCTTGTTATACTCATCCCTGCTATACTTTACCCTTGCAGGAGATCCAATCACGACAACACTAGGTGGTACATCTCTAGTGACCACGGATCCCATCGCGACCACTGCATCATTCCCTACAACAACACCTGCTTTGATTATTGCCCCGCCCCCTATTATGGCTCCGTCATGAACAATAACTCCTGTCATCTTAGGACTCATTGGATACGGGTCGTTTGTAAATGTGGCGCCTGGACCTATGAACACACGTTTTCCAATAACTGTGAGTGGAGAAATATATACCGAACCTTCTATGCGGGTATCTTCACCAATTCTTAACTTTGTAGTCTATGTGTGTCAAGGAGCCTATCATCACATTGTCACCAACTTGAGTATCGTTTCCTATATATGAAAAATGCCAAATCTTAACATTGTTTCCAATCTTTGCTGTATTGGAGATATAGTTTGTTACATCTTGGTTCCCGAAAGAATTTCTATCATTTTCTCTATCCATGTCTGTCCTTTCAGACGTCTGTTTTATATTTGGTACGGCCTGGGATCACTAATAACTTTGTTCGGAATTTTGTCACGCCATTTTTTCAAAAATTTTATGTCTTTGTCTCTGTCTCGCAGTTCATCCGGCAGCATAATAGGAATCTCATCCATAATGGGATAGAATCGGTTACATTTACTGCAGAAAAGGATTCCCTCTTCGATCGTTAACTCTTCTTTCTCCCGGTCAGAACCATTGTTATACTCCTTTCTCGTGTTGAGCTCAAAAAGTTCCAGAGGATAAAATTTGTCTATGGGACAAGCAAGGATATCCAATAGTCGCCTTTTCATTTATTTCAACTCCAAATATATTGGCGATCCTGTCTTACTGGAAAGAATCGCTGCTTCTGCAACCTTTGTCACATTGGTTGCATCTGTTGCAGATATCAAAAGTTGATCAGTTTTCCCTTGTATAGCACTTATAAAACTTCTTAATTCCAAACTGAGTGGTTCCAGAAGCTGTTTTTCACGTCGAGGAATTATAGTACGTTCTGCCTCATCGATTAGTATTTCTTGAGTTATGAAATCTCCTGAAAATTATTCCTTCAGTACATACCGCGTTGAACGTCCTCACTTTTTTTGGCGTGATCCAATTTGATGCTATTATTGCAACCTTCTGATCCTCAAATCCGAGCATTATTGTAGCAAAGTCTTCAGATGAGTGAAACTTGACGCCTGCTCGGGCAAAAATCACATGGGGTCGACTGTTAAACAAAAACATCGCGGTGTCAATATCGTGAACAGAAGTATCGTAAATAATCCCTACGTCTTTGATATGCAGGGGCATCCTATTTTCTCTGTGGAATTCCATCATCAATAAATCTCCGTAAGTCTTATTTTCTATGAGGCGTTTCATGTCCCGGACTACAGGGTTAAACCTTTCTATGTAGCCGACCGTGAGAATAACTTTTCTATCCACACTTATTCTGATCATTTCCTCGCATTCGGCCGAAGAAAATGAAAGGGGTTTTTCCACGAAGACATTGATGCCGTGATCCATCATTTTTTTTGCGACTTCATAGTGAGTCTTTGTGGGAGTGCAAATAACACATCCATGCAATTCCAATTCGTCCCTGAGCATGTCATCCACGGACGTATAATATTGTGTATGGTACCTGGCAGCAAAATCCTTTGCACGCTCTTCGCTGGAGTCACATATTGCAGCGAGAACTCCCATTTCGCTAAGTACCCTAACGTGGTTTTTTCCCCAACCCCCTACTCCAATTACTGCCACGCGTGCAGCAGATTGCTTGTGTGTGTTTACCATACTGGCGTTAACCACTCCATGAAGTCCTTGACCTTGCCACAAACAATTTGCGTGTACGTTTCACGTATATTCTGTGTAATAGGTCCTTCTTTGCCGTCACATATTGCTCTGCCATCAAGATGAGTCACACCTACTATCTCCGCAGCGGTCCCGGTCAGAAAAAGTTCGTCAGCCATGTACAGCTCAGTCCGAGTGATGGGTCGCTCTTCTAATCCATAGCCTAATCGCCGGGCTATTGTCATCGCTGTGTCTCTTGTGATTCCTTCCAAAGCTGAATTCGCGATGGTAGGAGTACTTATTTTGTTGTTTCTGACTACGAATATATTCTCGCCAGATGCCTCGCTAACATTTCCTTGTATATCAAGCATTATGGATTCGTCGTACCCATTGCGCTTGCATTCCTGGGTAGCGAGGACCGAATTAAGATAATTGCCCGCAGCTTTAGCTAGAGGTGGGGTGGAAGTGTCGTGGATTCTTCTCCAAGAAGAAATACACGCACTAATACCATGCTCCTTATAGTATCTGTCAAATGGGAAAATTATGATAACTGTATGAGTTGGAGAATCTTTATTAACATTTAGATCTATGCCGTGCAATCCCACAAAGGTAAGGGGCCGTATGTAGCAAGATTGTTTCATCATGATTTTTTGTGTCAGCTTTAGTGTTGCTTCGCACAACTCTGTTACAGTGTTATGCATCCCAAAACAATAAACTGAGGCTGAGCGATGGAGCCTTTTCATATGATCTTCAAGTCTAAAGATAAAGAGGTTATTTCCGGTCGCATAAGCGCGTATCCCTTCAAATACAGCAGTCCCATAGTGCAGGGAATGTGCCATTACAGGTATAGTTGCTTCTTCCCATTTCACAAACTTACCATCGAACCAAACGAACTCCGCGCTCTTGTTCTTCATTGATAGCAAAAATTATTTGCGGAATATAAAAATCTTCGATACTACAGGAATCCTTCTGTCGGAAATTTCATACCCATAAATTTGAGTGTTTGGTCTGGAGACGAAGCAAATCTTCTGACAATCTCCCAATTCTCATTGATTAGCTTTAAAACCTGTATCGGAACTTTCTTGTGCCAATTTAAATTATTTTTTTGTTCTAAATTTCTTATATGCTCTTCTTTTGCCTGAACGTACATCATTTCTTTAATTGAAGACGCAGAGATTTCTAGCCGGCTAGCTTTTATAGGGTTTAGACGGTAAAACTTGAGGGCGATTCTTTCTACCTGATCCCCGGTATATGATACGAACTTGCTTTCCGAGACATTTCTAACTATGTTATTTCTGAGAAACCATGAATACGGAGACATCAATGGTGGCAGATATTTTATGAAAGGAGCCCGGAACGTATAGTCCGGAAGTACAAGGATCCTGCTAGTACCTTTAAATACAGACTCAATCATGGTTTTTCTGAGTGCATAAGGAAATGGGAAACTCTTCGTATTAATTTCCCTGTCATATTCTAAGAATCTGACGGGAAAAACATACACTGTCCTATACAAACTTTCCAGATAAGATATAATACGAACGTGAGTGTTTGTTACTGGATTCAGATGTGCAAGAAGAAGCGCCGCAATAGGAGGCTGCATCTAAATATCAATTAACAAAAATGGTCGGGGAACGGCTAACTACATTTAGCTTCTTTTTATTTCGATTTCAATCGTGGAAACGTTCCTTGTCCTACCATCCTCTGACTGGACTGTCTCAGAACCTATTCTTACATCGCCAACTTTGTATCCTGCATTTTCCATTCTCTTAAGGATGATTTGTGAAACGTCTACAGCCCTTCCAATACTCAATCCTCTTGCCTTAATGGTTACCGCGGGCTGGTTGGCGAGTTGAATAAGGGTCGATGTTACGTAGGCCATCAGAGGCTTTTTTCCTATGTAGATTGCATCGCGGGTGCCTTCTCTTTGAACTTGTTGATTCTGTTGTGTTGGATCTGACATGATCTTGTTAGCCGAGTTTGGCTATTTAAATCTAAGACATTCTAAAGAGTGATCAATTAATTTGGGGACAACTCAATACCAACCAGCAAACTAATTACGTGCTCCCATACAACGTAAGAAATGAGAGATGCCGGAGGTCCTCAGTTCTCTCAAAATATGTTCTCGTCACATCGTGCCATTCCTTATATTACTCAGCCAATGCTCATAGCTAACTCTATGTAATACAAAAACCTTGATGGTTTAATTACTCATCACCCGTAGGAATAACGAAACAGACTCATGTCTGTCAAAGGTCGTGTTTTATTCCTTTCTATATTATCAAGTTTAATGCGTATTATCATTAGTGCTGTTATCGTCGGAATGGGGAGCGAATTTTGTGGAAAGTATATTCCGATTTAGACCTCCTATTGAAGCTGACTTATTGACCGTCGGGAAACAGTGATCGATCGATTAGCTATCCAATAAATTTTAACTAGCAAAATGAATGACTGATCCTAACTAAATAATGCGACAGTATAGCTTAAGTTAAATAAACTTGCTGATGCTGACTTCAAAGTATCCATTAACAATGGATCGTACAGCAAACACTTTGCATATGCCAATGCCAGCACGCGCATATCTACACGATAATTCAGAGAATTTTCAATACTCTTACCAGTTAATCTTTAAAGATTGCTTCCCTTAAATGTTTAAAAATCTTCAAACGGCAACAAGGTCTTCCCCCTGCATCCTTATTCGGATTCACTCAGTTCTTGTTATTAAAGTAGACGTACTGCATGAGCCAATCAACGAAGGTAATAACGTCACTGTCTATATTGCACCACAGGTGAATAGCACCTGGCTGAATCTCTATCCTTCCAGATCTTAATGACACGCGAATACCTTCTTTCCCTTCGTACATGTAAGCATCTTTCGCTTCTATGCACCCTGTCATGCCCATGGCCTTTCTTTTAATATCTTCCCTGGGAATCGGGAACTTTTTCCGGAATTTGTCTATGATTATGCCTATGTTTTCTGTGCCATAGGAACTGATTTCTTTAATTTTGGAGCTATCGGGAAAATGAATATTTAGTTCCATATTGTACCTCCGGCCCACGGAACGTGCGAGTTCATTGACTTTATTGTAAGCAAGACCTGGATTTTTCCTGAGAGCTGATTCAATTACCAATTTATTGCTATCTATATTCGCTTTTAGTTCCTTCATAACCGTGCCAAAAACCATGAGAGATTGTGGCTTAGCACATACTATAAATGAATCAAATTCGCAACAATCGCTAAATTTTTTCTTTGCGTCTTCCTTTCTGATTATTCGAAAACCTACATCGAAATAAATTACAGGTAAGGACCATGCATCGCGTCATGAGGGTTGTCAACCATCAATAGTAAAAGGTATTGTGAAGACCCTTAAGTTTTGAACAATCTTAACCATTCAGAATATCAAAAGGCTTGCGGATGTACGTGACGGGAAAAATATTTACATCCCAACCAAATGTAAAATAAGAGATGAATTATTTATGATAAGTTACAAGGGACAAAGGTCTTGACGGAGCCAATAGCAATACGCCCGCGGATAGAAAAATCCTGGACACCATCACTAAAAAAAGAAGGTTCAAGAGATAAGTTTCGTTAGGCTTTAATATCCTCTTATCTTGTCCAGTACCGGAGCGACAGTCGTCCAGTTTGGTCTAGGACATCAGATTGCCAATCTGGTAACCCGGGTTCAAATCCCGGCTGTCGCATCTTACAAAATATTATAATCATTAGAATAATGAACAAACCGCTGCAAACAATACACCATCAAAACTATGGCTAACATTCACGTCTCAGCCTGAGTGCACTATAGAGAATGAGTAAATAGATTCTCAAGTCATTAAGAGATGCTTAACTTCAGCCAGCGGAATGTTAGGAGTCTGACATTATAATTACTAATTTGGGAGCGGAAGGTTATGACCTTATATTTTCTCTGGGGGACAAGTATAATTGGTCTTGACTTTGATATAGGCTCAAATTCGAGCATAGTATTCGTGAACGTCGACATCGTGAAAAAAAATAACTCTAACCCAGGGGAAAAAAATACAAAATGCGTTGCTAATTATAAGTTGATTTTCTTCCAATCATAAATATATGCAAGGCATGGGCATCGCCGTTTTAAATGAACAAGCGCGCACCACTACATACAGATTTTCTAGGCAAACATCCGGGGTTCGAAGCGTCAGACTGTCTCCCACTTTAATGGCAGATATTGGAGTGTATTATTGATTTACTTTAATTGTCTCTTCAAAGTAATTTTTTAATTCGATGCTTGTTCGCATTTTCTTGTATACATATTCATGGATTTTGCAGAGATAAAAAGGCATATTGTCATCAGGGTCCATTATATTATAGTTACTCCTTTCTTTGACTAACTCGAGCTGAATGACATATTCCGCATTCTGACCGCAAATATTGCATCTAAATGAATCTTCTGATGGGGTCTGATAATATCTGAGGTTTTCGTCACTAGACCCGTCCTTCTCTCCCACAAGCGACCAAACGTTATTCTCTCTTAAAAAAGTTTGTGACCGGACCAAAGTATCGATGAAGCAATATCAATGTAGGAAAAATTAGTAAAGCTTTATAGATCTTCCAAGGGCTAATGCTCGTTCTATATCGTCCTCTTGCATCTGATTATCTTTGAACACCTTATTGAAATAAATCAAGTCTACCAGCTTGTGTCTATCAATCGTTACAGACGCGCAGGTCCGTTGACGATTCTCAATATTTTCGTTATTAGAAAAAATTGTAAGGTTGTCAGCAACATACTCAGACGAAAGCCGATTTACTGGCCCCTCAAATTCTGGACGATTTCCCTCATTTATCGATATCTCTACAGCCGTTTTCTTCCCAACAAAATCATCATAAGTCACGTCGATAAAGTTGCCATTCTTCTGTAGAGGAGCGGTATTAAGCAGCTCTTCCACTAACATTTGCGCAATTCAAAAGGGCGTTTATCGCCAACTCCACACTAGATTTGATTTTTTCAACATCCTTGGATTCTCGAGCAATTTTCATAAACTCAGAAAGGGGCACCGCCATAATGCTATCTCTCAACCTCAAGCCAGGGTATACGGTTGTAAGCATTTCATCTAAGGATTGTTCATCTATCAATTGAGAACCATTCTTAGCAGCATATTCAACAGCATGATACATGACATTAATCATGGATCTTATGTTTCTAAAGTCAGGGAATTCATCATATAGTATCTTTATTTTTGCGAGGAGATCTTCCTGCTCCCTATTGCCCATGGCTTTATCTCCTAAACCAGATCTCATATACTCTAGGACTATGTCACTTATCTCATCAAGTGTATTTGACCCGGCGAGATCAATCTTGTAGTTCGCTTTTTCGAGCCTATCAAATAGGGAAACATTCGTGTTCCTTATTTCGTAGTAAGCTGACGGTGTTAAAACTAGCAATAGTAATGCGGAAGGCACGTGTGCGTTTATTAGTGCCTTTAGAATATCCATCGAGTGAATATCCGTATCAAATTCATCTATCTCAAATACAGTAATTCTATTTAGAAACAGCAGAGTAAGCTTAGCAAAAGCACAAACGTTTAAGATAATTTCTTCTAAGCTATTAACTTTTGAATGTTGGAATGCAAGTTTATCGCTTAAGATTGATTGGATCATGGCTATCTCTACCGCAGAAAATTCTTCCGCTAATACTTCCTGAAGAGCTATTTCATCGTGAGAAAGTTTATTGTCTAATACAAGTTGAGTTTTGTCCTCTAAACTAGTTGCTCTTAACTTATCCCAAATACTATACTTAAAGATCTTTTTGGCCTTTTTGTCGCTTTCTGCTTTTTCACGTAAGTAGTTTAGGAAAGCGCACCGGAGGCTGTCAATGATGTGCCGATGAAAGCCAGTAATCATGCCTTTGTAAAAGTTATTGATTGTTCTTGGATAGAGTTGTGACATGTCAGTGAAGGATACGATAGCTTTGTCAGACAACTCGTTGCAAGTTCTAAGATGTAAAGCTAGATGCGTTTTGCCGGAACCTACGTCATGAATTACAGTAACAAGACGAAATTGTTTTGAGCCGTGGTCCTCACGTATTTTCTTGCCCATGTCTTCAAGACAGGAAATGACTGAAGCCTTGGATTTTTTGTGTCTCTTCCCTCCAAGGAGGAAAATATCTGAAACACCAGGAGTGGGAGCACTTGGAAAAGGGTTTTCAGTTAGATTGTAGGGGTACATTAGATACACCTCACAAAACCATGAAGTAATCCTCTGACCGTAATACCTTCACTGCCACCCGATGAAAGTTCGTATGTATTATATTCCTTGTTTGTCATGTTTTCTACCAGATGTATAGAACTCTTCTTGTCCGATATTGCATTTTTTTCCCATCTCCTCCCTGATCCTTGATAGCAGCACCCACCCTGAGGAACTGGGGTTTCTTCTTAGGGCGGTGTCAAACTCTTGTCTAAACATCTCCTTATCAAAAGTTATTTCTTCCAATCTCTCAGGAACAGAGTCAAATCTGTCAGTAGCATCTTCGAACGCAGCTTCTGTATTGTTGGAAGGACTTTTCGTCGAATCAGCAGGAGTAGGAATGGCATTTTGTCTAATCTTATCCTCCACTAGGCGTTTGGTTTCTTCTACGGTATCGTACAAAAGCCTAAATTTTGTGTCGGTCATCAACAGATACTGCAGGTAATTGTCTGCCTGCCAAAGATAGTATGCCGTGCCTTTTTTATCCATCACTACCTCACCTTTTTTGAGCAATGATTCAACTACTTCTTCTATAGCTATATGTTTGAAACTCCTTTCTTATCTCTGTCCTCTTTATTCCGTTTCTTCCGCTTAGAGAGATTTTGTGCATTACTTCATTCGTAGACACAAGATAGGAATTTTTTATTTCTATTTAAACCCACAAGTCAATTCTCTGTTATATTCTTGACAAAAAACTAGTAATCCTAGAGTAGCCTTAATAATCTCGAAGTTGGCTTACAGAAGGGATGATGAACCTTCTTTCTGATATATGATGAAAGCACTAGGGTAACTGACCAAAATGCTGTCGAATAAATTTGCCTGTAAAACTTGAGCCCCCAAAGGCTTACAAATTGAGAAACACAGTTAGCGTTAGGTAAGTTCTGACTCGCTGAATCTCTTTTTTGTCCTTCTGATCAAGGTATACGCCAATAGTATTAAGCCTATCCACATTCCAGTGAAAGCAAAATTACTAAGGCTGCCATAGAAATAGGGTTGTGCTTCGATTAGATTCATTTCAATTATCCTGATCGAAGTATGAAGATCTTCAAGGGCAGTGTTATATGCTGCGCTGTGAGGTTGTATCTGAGAAATTGCTAATGCTCTTTCCTGCATAGCATTTATTTCTTGATAAATAAGCTTGAAATCTGTCTTTGGGTTTGGAAATGTCCAGACTGGATTTCCATTAGGTGGAATGAGTTCCTTTACTTCGTTTAAGTAAGATGATATCAAATGCGGCGTCTGTGCAGACTGCGCTCGTGATAAATACCCAGTTGCCTTGTCCAAAGGGTAAATTGAACTTTGGTAACCATAGAAAGCACTGAATATTCCACTGGCTAAAAGGGCTACGAATGCTAAAAGTAAGGCCTTAGACCGAAGAATATGCCACGAGCGTGTGCAATTCAAACGAAATTTTGAAGTCATATGTTTCACTATTTGAATTGGCAGTACTGTGTTGTGCAAGTTATTTATAGCTCCCGAAGTCGCATTCATATTATTCGAAGAAATCTTAAGTCGGCTTCTAGGAACAGCTGATGTATGTCCCCAAGAGTCTATGATACTCAGATATGCTACATAGACAAACCCTATTGTTTGTAATGCTATTATTGGCAAAAGAAGCACGTTACCAGAAAATATGCAAATGAAGACGGCCAAACACCCATATAAAGAAAAGAAAACCTCGAGTAAGGTTGTCCTTGTGAATGGCAAAACGTAATCTTTCCCCTTCCATTTATCGCTTCTTACACTAATACCAAATTTGGGGGTTCTAAGAAATTCATTATTCTTACCCAAGAGGGCGTCAAATACCGCTATTGTGTTATTCACAGAAATTCCTGCCCCAAAGAAAAGCAAAATCCAGTACTGCCTTGCTTTTGTTATCCACTGAGTTGGCCAAATCCTTCTTATGATGTACAAATATGCAACTGGTCCCAACAAAACGTAAAAAAGCAGGCCAACATAGGGCGTCCACACAGTATGGTGAGTTGAATAGTCCAGATTGAGCAAAATAGGAAATATAAGGAATTGGGCAAGAAACAAAGGATGTACGAGGTGTCTTGTGAGCTGAATAAAAGCTTGAATTTTTGTATCCAGCGGTATTTTTTTGCATAATAACAATACCCCCAATAATTTCATAGCAAGCTGTGTTGTGCCTTTGGCCCACCTAAATTGCTGCCTCTTGGCAGCATTCATTTGAACTGGAAGTTCAGCGGAAACAACTATGTTTTCATCGAATAATAACTTCCAGCCCCTCATTTGTGCTCTAAAGCTAAGGTCCATGTCCTCTACCAATGTCCCACTCTGCCAGCCTCCCGCATCCTTTATGCAAGACGCTCGCCATATCCCTGCCGTTCCATTAAAATTCATGAAAAGATGTGTCAAGCTTTTAGCGTTCTGTTCTATTAAAAAATGTAAATCTAGCGATAACGCTTGAGCTTCAGTAAGCGCAGAATAATTTTCATTGATATGACCCCACCTGCACTGCACAAGTCCTATTCGAGGGTCGGAAAAATATTTGAGGGTTTTTTTTAGAAACTCGGGAGGTGGAACAAAATCAGCGTCAAAGATTGCGATAAATTCTCCCCTAGCGTTCTTTGTGCCCATAATTAAGGCTCCCGCCTTAAATCCGGATCGGTTTTCTCGAGTCAAATAATGTATATCAAAACCTCTGAGTTTGTGCATTCTGACTGCATTCTTTATGACTTGGCTGGAATCGTCTTCTGAGTCATCAAGTACTTGGATTTCTAATCTGTCTATGGGGTAATCCATTTTGCAAACTGCTTCGATAAGACGGCTGGCGACATATTTTTCGTTATAAAATGGAAGTTGAATGGTAACTAGAGGCATATTGGCTAGAATCTGGATTTTTTTTCCTAGTTCTTTTCTTGCGCGACAAATAATATACCAGAAAATAAAAGTTAAGACTGTAAAAGGTTAGAGTCCACGCCGCAATAAGGAACATCGTAAAAAGAAGCACGGCGAAGCTTGTGGACAATCCTATTCTCTTGCTAGATTGCAAATGGTGGACATGCACAATTAGCAATTTCGACCGTTGCGTAATACGGTTCACATATCAACGACAGACACCATTATTCAAAGTTCGAAATTGATACATTTCAATCAATCTGTACTTCTCACATCAGTTCGAGTGCACTAGCCTTTCTGGAATATCTTTACACATTGAGGAGGACATACGTTTTCACAGGCCATACAAAATATACAATCTTTTTCCCTTATCATAAATGGTTTCTTTTCAGATGCTGGATGTCCCGGTGTTTCTAACCACTCATACACATTAACCGGACAGGCTTCGATACATGCTCCATCAGCAACACAAATATCAAAATCTACACATACTTCCTCTCCCCATATACCTAATTGACCTGGTGGATCCACAGGACCCCATACCTTAATTCCTTGGAAAGTACCAGCCGGCTGTCTCTTTGTCTTGAATGAAGGGTCGATAGGACCATCAATCTTTGAGTAGCTAGTTCCACTTCCTGTAAGGGATATGGTTGTGTTTCCGACGGAGGGTCTGGCTTCGTTGAGCCTGGGTAATTCTGCTTCTCTATTGACTGAGAGTGATTGATCGGACTGAGCAACTGGGGGCGACATCTTACTCGGTTGTGCCAATCTCGAAGCGGGCTCAGGCGTTACTGTTTTGGATAACGCGACCTTAGCCGACAATTCTGCTAACAACTTCTGTCTTTTGGTGACGCAGAGCTGATCGTGCACTTCCTTCATGCTCAGCAAAGTAACTGGATTGCTGTGGCCGAGTAGAGAGCCACAATCAGCACAAATATATTCCGACTGAGAAGACACTCTTTTCATCGTAATCTAGCCATTTATCAATTTTTGGGTCTCCAACTACACAAGAAAGGGTCATATCTTTGGCTTGTTGTCTTGAATAATTCGATATCGCCAGATACCGCACAAACACAGACGTTCTTGTATCACCCTCCGCGGTAGTCTATAACAACTTCAAATAACTCGTTACCTTGTCTATCAGTTCGACTGGTCCTGGGCCTATTCCGATGCAGGTTATCGTACCAGAAGGGATCTGCGTAAGTCCGCTATCCTGAACGCGAACTGCCGGGAGGCCAATAGTTCGAGCATGGTCTTCTAACTCGATGAGTTCCGTTAGATTCTCAGCTTTCAAAACAACTTTCGCTTGTCCTGTTTTGAACCAGAGATTGAACCAGTTTTCTCTCGTGGACCGGGCTTTTTCCACAGCCAATACGGAAGCATGAGCCACCTGAGCGGCCAATTTTCCTCTTCCCATTGCAATATCTTTTCTGACAACTATTACTTGTTTCAGTTCCACGCGAATCTTTGGCATAATTTTATTAACCTAATAAAAAGGATCGCTAGTCATATAATGAATGAAGACTATGATGTCGTAGTTGCTGGTGGCAGCGTCTCTGGGCTGCTTCGGCGAGAGAGATTGCTTCCAGAGGTCACTCGGTTCTTGTCATAGAGGAGGATTCTGAGATAGGGACTCCAGAACATTGCGGTGGTTTAGTGAGCCTCGATGCAATTAGAAAACTCGGAATCCTTCCAAGAAATAATACCATTCAGAATCAAGTCAAAACCGCTATCGATATGTTCTCCCTCTAAAAATTTTCAAATTAACACAGCGAATCAGAAAGTGGTAGTCCTTGAAAGACGCGAGTTCGACAAGTCGATTGCTTTACAATCAACCAGATTGGGTGCTAAAATTAGAACAAAATGTTCCCTTCGGGAAGCGAGAAGTATGACCGATTCTTTGAGGAAAACCTTTCGAATAGTAACTACAGAAGGTACAATTCAATCCCAATACTTCGTAGATGCACGGGGTATTAGTTCATTAATTCAAAATGATCGATCTGGTGTCCTTTTGTCAGCCCAGTATGAGGTTTATGCATCATGGATAGAAAAGGATACCGTATTAGTAGAATTTGATAATATCAAATACCCCGGGTTTTTTGCATGGATAATACCGACAGGGGAAGGTAGTGGAAAGGTTGGAGTGGCAGGCAGATCAATTAATACCGCCCGTTCTCTTTTGTCTTATTTAGAAAGCAAAGGGAGTAAGTTTTCTGTTATTAGGAAAGTATTTGCTCCTATTTGGATAAACGGGCCAATTGAGGAATTTACTAGAGACAGGACAATAATAGTTGGCGATGCAGCGGGCCAAACAAAGCCAACAACTGCAGGTGGGATTTATACCTGCGGCTTGGCAGGAATCCTCGCAGGCAAAGCCATTTCCAAAGCTATAGAAAGTAAAAATGATAACTGCTTAAAAGATTATCCAATGAGCTGGACAAGAATATTTGGAAAGGAGTTTCGCAATATGGTGTTATTTAGAAAACTTCTTGAACGGCTCGACAACAAGGCTTTGGATATGATTTTTTCCAATATTCGCTCTAGTGATATAGATAGAGTATCGGAAAGTGGAGAATTTGATTTTCACGCGATTTCTGTGAGAAAAATCATGGGCATTACCGGGTTAAAAATATTCAAAACAATGATAGATAACGAAGCTAGAAGGCTTTTGTAGCAAGCAAGGTATAAATTCCTATAGCTAACCAAGATTTTACAATGTCCAAGCCATTAGTTCTGCCGGTTTGCACTTCATGCGGAAGGGCGATTATGCCTAATGATCAATGTGTAAAATTTTATTGTCCTAGTTGCGGGTACGTGGTTATTTGGCGTTGTGAGAGCTGCCGAGATTTCTCTAGACAGTATAAGTGTATTGGTTGTGGTTTCGAGGGTCCGTAAATATGACGCGTCTTGTTGCCAGGGTAAAGATATTGCCCTCAGAAGCCGATTCTGATCTGGAGGGGATTGTTGAAACGTTAAGACAGAATCCACCCAATGGTATTGTTATGAAGCAATCGACGAAGGAACCAATTGCATTTGGCTTAAATGCCATAATTGGAGATTTCATGCTAGAAGATGCAGAAGGTGAAATGGATAAACTGGAAGATTCGATCAAAAGTATCCCCGGCGTAGGCGAAATCGAGGTTCTTTATGTAAGCAGGCAATCGGTAAGCATAAAGTGATAAAAAAAATGCTAATCTAGTTTTCAAAGGTAGTCAGGGAGATAGATTACTATTGAAAAAATCCCGTCTCAGCAGCGGCGAAGCCTCTCCTAAAATACAGTTGCGGGTAGCGGAGTCAAAGCATCGTGACGTAGGCAAAAGGCGTGCACGGATAGATGCATCTTCAATGGAGAAACTTGGAATCGAACCAGGTGAGGTAGTAGAGTTGATAGGGAAGCGAAGTAGTCCGGTAACGGCATGGCCTGGTGAAAGTCAGGAGAATGGTCCAGACATTATCAGAATTGACGGTCAAACACGCAAAAACGTTGGAGTTGGGCTTAACGAATTGTTGACTGTACGAAAGATTAATTCGAAGGCAGCGAGATCAGTTTTTCTATTGCCGTTAGGTCCGAACACAATTAGTGTCGACAGAGAATTCTGTGAGTTTGTTAGAAATAGGTTGAGAGGCTTTCCAATCAACGAAGGGGATGAAATTTCAGTTGGAATCCTTGGTAATTCCGTCGACTTCGTTATCAAGCGGATCATTCCTCGAACAATTTCAAAAATAGAAAAATCTACTAAGGTCAATATCATTGCAGCGACAAGTATCGACAAGAAACCCCGGGTCACCTATGATGAAATAGGCGGACTGAAGGACCAGATCAAGAGGTTACGAGAGATTGTCGAACTGCCGCTACGGCATCCAGAAGTATTCGCAAAACTCGGGATAGAGCCTCATAGTGGCATACTCATGTATGGCTCACCAGGATGTGGAAAGACCTTGATAGCTAAAGCTTTAGCCTCTGAATCAGCAGCTAATTTTTATATTATAAATGGTCCTGAAATCGTAAATAAGTATTACGGTGAAACAGAGGCTCGTTTGAGAGATATCTTCAAGGAAGCGAAGGAGTCAGCACCAAGTATAATCTTTATAGATGAAATCGATGCAATAGCACCTAAGAGAGAAGAAGCCTTTGGCGACGTAGAGAAAAGAGTTGTGGCCCAGCTTTTGGCGTTGATGGATGGGATGTCGGATCGCGGAAATGTTATCGTATTGGGCGCTACGAATAGGCCGGAAAGTATCGATCCTGCATTGCGACGACCTGGTAGGTTTGACAGAGAGATTGAAATTGGGGTACCAAACGCCGAGGGACGATTTGAGATACTCCTTATTCATACAAGGGGAATGCCCTTGGCTCAGGATATAGGTCTTCAAGGACTGGCTTCCGAACTATATGGTTATACTGGAGCAGATATCAAAGCCTTGTGCAGGGAAGCTGCTATGAAGGCACTGAGGCGATATATCCCAGATATCGACTCTGAAGGCGACAAGGTTTCGCCCGACACGCTAGATATAATGGAAATCAGGAACAAGGACTTCAAAGAAGGAATGAAGGAAATTATTCCTACAGCTATGAGAGAATTTTATGTAGAGGTTTCACGCATAAAATGGGAAGATGTGGGGGGATTAGCCCAAGCAAAAAGGACATTGTATGATAATCTAATAATGTCAATCAAAGAACCTGAAAGCTTTTCTCGTATGGGAGTGAGCGCCCCAAGGGGAGCATTACTCTTTGGTCCACCCGGTTGTGGGAAGACACTCATTGCAAAATCCCTTGCAACCATAAGCTGTGCTAATATAATAGTGGTTCGTGGACCAGAGGTACTTTCAAAATGGGTAGGCGAATCGGAAAAAGCAATACGTGAAATATTTCGAAAAGCAAAGTCATCTTCCCCTTGCGTAATAGTTTTCGACGAACTAGACTCCTTAGCCCGACCGAGGGGCCACGACGATGTCTCTGGCAATGAAAGGGTACTTTCTCAACTGTTAACGGAGATGGATGACTCCGGCAGCTCCGGCGTTATTATTATTGGCATTACTAATAGACCTGATTTAATAGACACCTCACTTATTCGTCCAGGTAGGCTCGATCTAATAGTTTATGTTGAACCCCCAGATGAGAACGCGAGACTTGAGATTATCAGAAAACTGACTTCGGAAATGCCCCTATCTCAAGATGTTAATTTGGTCGAAATCGCGGCGAAAACGAAAGGTTTCAGCGGGGCAGATCTTGGTGCGCTCTGCCGAGAAGCTGCGGTCAACGCGATGCGTAGCAAAGCACTAATTGTCAACAACTCTGATTTCGAGAAGAGCCTCCAACTCGTGAAGCCCTCTATCACGAAGGATGTCGAGGAGTGGTACGAATCGATGAAGAGAAATGTTACATATGCCATGCCAAAGCCTATGGATAAGGCATTCTATGGCTGATACCGAAGTATACTTATATACGAAGCTAACTTGACCGATGTTATGAGCACGGTGTGGACCAAATTATTAGGATTGTCGTGATAGCAACCTCAGAGGTGAAAGCATGAAGTACCCACTACGTAATTTCGTTTACGAAAAGATCCAAGAATTCGAAAATATCACCGACTCAGAGTTGCTAAATAGCCTAAATAAGGTAGGTGTCGAAATTACGGAGGCTGACCTTTCAAAGACTCTAATGGATTTGGAAATATATGGATTGATAAGAGTATCTTGGGTAACGAAAGAAAAGAAAAGAATAGAACTGCGACAGGCAATCAAGGGTTCTTAATAGATTCAAATCCTATAATAGAACAACGCATCAATTGCCAATGCAACAAAAACGATCACAAGATAAGGGGCCGTTACTTTGTAAGCTTTCCAAGCAAAGGCCGGTGTAGGCTGTTTTGTCAACCTGTAGTGATATAATAACATTAGGGAACCAGCTATACCTGCTATTATAGTATATATGAGTCCGAGACCAAAAAAATACAGTGCTAAAGAATAAGGCAGAAGAATTGCTGTATTTAGAAAAATATAACTCGCTGTTCTTTGATTGCCTATTAGAACAGGAAGCATAGGAATTTTTGCACTCGCATATTCATCTCGGGATTTAATAGCTAAGCACCAAAAGTGCGGAGGCGTCCACATAAAAACTAACCACCCAACCAGAAAACCAGTCACGTCTATTGACCCCGTTGTAGAAGCCCATCCCGCCATGGAAGCGGCGCTACCTGCAAACCCCCCAATTACAATATTCAAGGGATTATTGCGCTTAAGCCAAATAGTGTAAATGACGAACGTAAAATATTATGCCAATGAAAATCATTGCCGAGACATAAGGGTTGAGCACAAACCAAGCCATTGCAACTGACAACACACACATCCCAAGTCCGTAAGCGAAAACTTTTCTCGCAGCGATTTTATGAGCAGGGATGGGTCGCTGGGATGTTCTATCCATAATTCTGTCGATATCTCTATCATAATAGTGATTAAGCGCGCTAGCTCCCATTGACGCCATGGCCCCTGCTACTGCAAGAAAAAGTAAATCCGAAGCCAGAACATCCCATCCTACATCTGGAGAAGCGTCAAATCTTGTAGCTGCTAATGCGGAGGTTACAGCGGTGATAACGAGTACAACAACTATTCTCGGCTTTGAGACTTCTATGTAATACTTTATGCTCACTGCTAACGACCTTAAATGGCACTGTATCAAACTACCATTTAACTTATTCGAACTCCTGGGCCTCCACGTCGTCAGTCTCTTTTGTATGCAACAGCCGCGATGAAGCAAGTAGTGACATGACCTCTAACATCATGGCAACGTCATCTCGTGCATCAAGAACTGGTGCTGAAGTGAAGCGACTAACTTCTAACTTTTCTAACTTGAAGATCTTGGAATCCAGAAAGGATTAATTATACGCTATCATGTCAGAAAGCATGTATCATGACAGACTGGGATCTGCTGACACCAGGAATCGGTCTTTCCTCGCTGGGAATTGTAACCGTTGGAATTTCTCTGTCAGGAATAGCGAAAACCTTCATAGAGGGAATGCATGCTGTGGGTCTACTTACTCTATTTATTGGAATGATTTTTCTTGCATCAGGTTTATTTAAGGACGGTTTCCCGTCAAGCGGAAGAGCCAAGTCGGCCACCTTTATTACGCTAGGATTTCTGGTTACGTTTGGCTTTGCAGCAGCGATTACGGTAAGCACCCAGGCTCCAAGTATCTTCATCTACATTGGCCTGATGCTGATAATTGCTATACCCTCTGCTGTGTTGGCCGTAGCTTCATACAAAAGGACACCATACATTAAAGCATTAGCAGTCATTTTCATAGTCGCAGCTGTCATCGGGGGATCTTCTTTTTACGTCTTTGGTCTCGTGACGCCAAAGGTAGATTCTTCTACGTCTGATGAAACGAATGAAACACAGGCTGTCGGAAATGAAAGTAATATAAATTCAATCACAGCCAGTGAATCGGTTCGGGCTCTCGTGCTCTCTTTCCTGCTCCGTTCCGGAATGGAGTAAAATCTATACGGATATGATGCATTGAGATTCGACTACAAAACTTTAGAGAATGATTAGAAATTAGTCCTGCACTTTGCTGTCAGATGAAAACACTTGTTACTAGCAAATTTACCAAATTTATGCTATTCAACATATAAGTTTGCTACCGGGAGTTAGTTTCCACATATTTTTATGCGTGACTCTTCTATAGAAATTCCTGTCGAATATTCTAAGTATACGCCCTCAATGCTAAATAAACTAGCTCAGTTTGCTAAGGATGCTCTTCCCCTGGAATCCTGTGCGCTCCTCCTAGGCGAAGAAAAGCATTGGAACAGTAAGGTGTTTGACACCGTCCTGTTAAGAAATTACGACGAGTCCAAATTCTCGTTCAGTATACATCCAAATGATCTTTTTTTTGGCTATCAACAGGCTAAGAAGTCAGGATTAGAAGTTGTCGGGATTTTTCATTCTCATCCGTCCTTGCCCTTACCATCAGAGAAAGATAAAAAATTTATGCAATTAAATCCAATAATTTGGTTGATATACTCGACCTGGAGCAATGAATATTCAGCTTTTCTATACTCGGATAAACTGATGCAGGTGCAGATATGTCATCAGGGATTGAGGCGCTCGACGTCTCTTGGGAAAAAAACAACTTCTCTAATATTTTGAGAATTAGTTAATACCATTATCAGTCTATCAAATCCCAATCCCCAGCCCGCATGGGGAGGAATCCCCCAATCAAATACCTTTAAATGTTCTGCAAAATTCTTGGGATTGAGTCCGTTCTGCTCGAGCCTCCTGCGAAGCCTGTCCTTATTATGCAGCCTCGTTCCCCCAGATGCGAGTTCCAAGTAGCCATATTGAAGATCGAAGGACTCAGACAATTCAGGATCATCATCTTTTTCCTGGATATAGAATGGTTTTAGTTTTGTGGGCCAGTCCGTGATGAAGTAAAAACCCTTATGTCTTTCTCCAAGGAGACGCAGCGAGGAATCTGTCAAATCTGCGCCGAACTCCAGCTTCTCACCTTGATTAGATAACTCGGCTAAGCATTGTTTGTAAGTAAGCTTTTCGAGGCTTCCCAGATCATTTTGATCCCGAAACTGAATGTCTGGAAAGTCCTTGTACTTCCGATAAACTGACTCTACAACCATTTTTATAAGTTCTTCCAAAATGACCATCAAATTATTATAATCTACAAACGCGGCCTCGATATCAACGCTGATGAATTCTGAAAGATGTCTGACCGTATGAGATTTCTCCGATCTGAAGTACGGCCCTATTTCGAAGACGCGGTCCAGGGCGAGAGTTAGTTGTTCCTTGTAAAGCTGAGGACTTTGAGCCAAATATGCTTTTCTTTTGAAGTAATCAAAACTAAACAAATTCGCACCACCCTCACTTGCTGTTCCAATAATTTTCGGAGTATTTACTTCAAGAAAACCATTTGTCGACAAATTCTGTCTAATGGTGTAAAGTGCATGCGATCTAACCTTGAAAATCGTACTTACTGCGGGGTTCCTTAAATCCAGTGCTCGAGAATCAATTCGTTTGTCAATAGATGAGCCCACTCTCCCCGTAGCATCGATAGGTAGAGGATAAATTGCCCTTGAAAAAACATGGAGGTCTTGAATGCTAATTTCGACAGGGTAATCTCTAGCGTCACTTTTCTTCAATGTTCCGCTAACAATAACCGAGCTCTGCCGAGGGATATCCTTTGCTATACTCACATTATCCCCGCGGGCTATCGTTTGTACGGTGCCAGTCGTATCTCTTATCACAACAAAGACAAGACGTCCAATATCACGAACATCTTCGATCCAGCCAGCGACCGTAACGGATTTGCCGATAAGAGATTCGTTTAATTGGGCTATGTAGTGAGATCTGTACCTAAGACCTTGCATAACTATCTCTATTTTTTATACTCCACGAGTAATTCAATATCTTTAATTTTCTTAGCTATTCCCTGAATTTTCTGGATGTCCTGTTGCGAATTGGGTGAATCATTAGCATCCAATATTATTCTCGTCAACTTATTCCCATCGGGCAGCCACACTAAATTTACCGAGAGAACCCTACTAGGAAAGAGAAGATTCTCAATAAACCTCCGATCCGAGGAATCTGATTCCACAAACCACACTTTTGAGTTGAACAGATTCTCGACTTCACTTCGGATTTCTTCATGAGATCTTATAGACATAAGGTCAGACCCCCTCAGAACTAATACGAAATCGTCTTCTACCTTAAATGCTGTCATTAAGCTAAATTTATCGACCTCCGAATCACGCTGAGCCAATTTCGTCAGAAGTACAGATGCCTCAACTTCATCCTTGGTCAAATCGTTGGATCTAAGCCTCTCTTCGCATTTCCCACAGAGAACACCGGTCTTCGCGTCAAAAGAACAAATAGGAATTTTCAATACCATCACTTTTTCATAGGTTTAGACTAATATACACACCTGTTATTTAGCTTGTTACTGCGATCGAGTGGACAACTTGTTAGAGTTGTAAAGGCTAAATTACTAATAAGGGTTCTCTGCAATTAATCTTTAGTGCAAAACAATTTCGGCCCTAATCTTTACTGACATGACTCGTTATGGTTAATTAGGGATACCACATTATACACAATAATCATTTGTATGCAGTCTGAAAAGTCTAAATTATTAGTAACGAATTTGAGGGTCCACTATCTTGCCACTCATAACAAGGTCATTAATGCAGTCAATGGGGTTACCTTCGAAATCAAAGAAAATGAGTCATTGGGGATTGCAGGTGAATCCGGATGTGGCAAGAGTACACTTGGATCTGCACTGATGCGAAATCTTGAGCCTTCAGCGAGAATTGTGAATGGATCGATAATTTTGGATGACGTAGATATTCTCAAGCTCGGTGACTCTGATTTTAACAAAGATATTAGATGGAAAAAAATTGCAATGATTTTTCAGGGCGCAATGAATACTCTTGATCCAGTTTTCATAATACAGGATCAAATGGAAGAAATTCTGAGAAGCCACGGTGACAAAGGTAACGCAGCGGATCGAATTACGGTTTCTTTGAATGATGTGGGGCTTGATGACAATATTGCTAAGAAATATCCTCATGAATTAAGTGGAGGTATGAAGCAAAGGGTCGTTATCGCGATGGCATTGCTATTGAATCCAGATATATTGATTGCAGACGAGCCAACTACAGCACTGGACGTTCTTGTCCAAGCACAAATTATCACTCTCTTGAGATCTCTCAAAATCAAAAAAAGTCTCACAATCATCGTCATTAGTCACGATTTAGGTGTAATTTCTGAACTTGCCGATAGGATTGCAATCATGTATTCGGGGGAGCTAGTAGAACTTGGGAATGCTAGTGAGATATTTAGATAACCCTAAACACCCCTACACACAGTTCCTGATCTCCGCTATTCCTAATTTAAGTTCCAATGAAAAAATTGTTTCTCTTACGGGCCAGGCGCCGGATCTCGCGAATTTACCGGATGGCTGCAAATTTGTGCCTCGATGTCCCTATGCCATGGATATTTGCAGAAAACAACCACCACGTGCGAAAACGCAAAGTGGTTTTGCACTCTGTTGGCTGTATGAATAAGTATGTATCTACAAATCACCGTGTTTCCTCAATGACCTTTTTTTTGAGAAATGGTGATCTAGCATGTAGAAAATACCTTGCAAGTACTCTCTTTATATAAGTGCTCAACGATATCTGTTTAGAAGCAGGTTAGAAAGGTGGATAAACTTGAGCAGGCAACGGAACCAAGATCTTGATGTATCAAGAATCCGCGAGGATTTTCCGATACTGAAACGAATTCTAAGAGGAAATAGGAGGCTAATATACTTGGATAATGCAGCGACTACCCAAAAACCGTTGTCTGTGATTGATGCAATATCTAATTATTATAAGAATTATAATTCAAACATTCACAGGGGTGTGCATCAACTAGCAGAGGAAGCAACCATGGAATACGAATCTACTCGAGAGAGAGTCCAGGAAATTTATAAACGCTAGGTCTGAAAACGAAATTATTTTTACACGAAATACTACAGAGTCAATAAACCTTGTAGCATATTCTTGGGGAACGATGAATATTGGTAGAAATGATTGCATACTAATAAGTGAAATGGAACATCATAGCAACATAGTCCCGTGGCAGATACTTGCTCTGGAAAAATGTTGCAAACTAGAGTATGTAACTGTGGATGAGGATGGGTACTTGGATCTAAATGATTACGAAGAGCGCATGAAACGAAATAAGGTTAAACTTCTTTCGATAAGTCAAATGTCTAATGTTCTTGGAACGATAGTACCAATAAATAAAATAATAAAAATGGCCCATGAGAGAGGCATCGCCGGTACTCGTTGACGCTGCACAATCCGTCCCTCATATGAAAGTAGATGTACAAGAAATGGACTGTGAATTTATGGCCTTTTCCGCCCACAAAATGCTCGGCCCTACAGGGGTAGGAGTACTGTATGTAAAAAAGGAGATACTAGAAGGAATGCGCCCTTTCTTGGGGGGAGGTGACATGATTAAAGAGGTGGACAAGTACGAAACCTACTATAATGAATTGCCATACAAGTTCGAAGCTGGTACCCCAAATATAGCAGATGTTGTCGGCTTTGGGGCATCGATAGATTATCTGAATGAGGTCGGTATGTCAGCCGTTAGAGCTCACGAGCTTGACCTGGTAAAGTATGCGATGAGGCGTATAAAAGATATTCAAGGCATGACTATCTACGGTCCAATGCAACCCTCAGACCGAGGAGGAGTTATCGCTTTTAATCTGGGCGATATACATCCCCATGACTTGGCTACCATTATGGATGATCATGGTATCGCTATTCGGTCCGGGCATCATTGTGCCCAAGTCTTGATGCGGAAACTTCAGGTTAGCGCTACTTCCAGGGTAAGTTTTTATATTTACAATACAAAAGAAGAAATAGACTTATTTGTACAGGCACTTGACGATGCAAGGAGATTGTTCAAAATTTGAGTGATGACATATATCGAGAGATTATATTAGATCATTACAGGAATCCTCGAAACAAGGGCAAATTGCCAGGGGCCGACATAAGCACTCATGATAGTAACCCTCTTTGTGGCGACGAAATAGATATTCATATGAAAGTCCAGGGTGATAAGATACTGGACGTGAAGTTTGAAGGAAGGGGATGCGCAATCAGCCAGGCTAGTGCTTCCATGCTTACAGAAATGGTAATCAACAAGCCACTAACTAGCGTAAAGGATATAGCAAAGACAGATATCTTGGAAAATATAGGCCTTACTAACCTTGGGCCTGCTAGAGTAAAGTGCGCTCTATTGGCGCTTAAAGTAATGAAATTAGGGATGGTAAACTATCTTGCATCCAAGGATCCAGAATCAGCAAAGCTTTTTGCAGATGATTCCAGATCGTTGTAAGTGACAATTTCGGAATTACTACTTGTCATGAGATAATATTCCTAACACAGCGACCGAAGCAATACCAATATTTAAGTTTCAGAAATATCACTTTTCTGTTGTCACGTAAATCAGTTAGGTATTCTCGATGGACAGCGGTTCGTTCACTACGTTTTTTTTCCTTGATTTTTGTGTTTGGAATTCTTTCTATATTAGTGGCTGTAGGGGCAACCTCTACACTTGACTACTCAATCACGGACAATGTTAGGAAATTGCACGGAAGTAATGCTTTGAATGTGCTAATGGTTAGTGTATCAATTCTAGGAGATATCTCAACTCTATTGCTTCTTGCGGTAGTTCTTACTATTATCAAACGAACAAGGAGGGCTGGCATGATTTTCCTGACTTGTATTCTGATTATTGTAGTTTCGGCAATGTACATTAAGGTCATTGTCGGACGAGATATTCCTCCATTCATTTTTTCACCTTCTCTTAGTGGATGGCAAAATAAAATTATAGAGCCAGAAAGCGTTTCTCCTATGTCCAAAGATCTATCCTATCCATCTAGCCATATCGCAATCGCAACCTGCCTAGCATGCATCCTTGAATTGAAAATTATTCATAAGTCAAAATTGTTAGCCTCAGCAATATGGTTCTATCCATCGCTCATGGCACTATCTAGAGTGTATATAATGCAATCCTACTTCACAGACGTTAGTGGGGGGATTTCTTCTCGGCCTGGTCGTTGCAGTCGCGATGAGCAAAATCTTGCATTTGGAGCCGCACAGTTAGTGAGATTCCCTCACCCAAGGCAGAACTTAATAACTCGACTAAAATGTTGTTTGAAAATTCAGGGGTACATTTCACAGGCGGTAGCTATTAAGTCGTCACCAACTTGAGCGGAACATTACGGACATCTATTTCATATGTATGAAGGAGGAGTAGCACAAGTGGAGTAATCTTTTTTTTATTGCCCCGAAAGGAATTTGTCAATCTAATTCAGAAGAAGTAATCCCTTTGGAGGTAGGTTATTTCTTTTGATAAGATTAAATAATTTGTTTAGTACATCAAATAATGCCTTGCAAACAGCCCTTCGGAAGATTGGAGATTGCGTAATAAGGCACTGTGATCATCCTGATCTTCCTTCTGTGGTAGAGATAAACATAGTCTCTCTTCCTGAACACTATTCAGATTATTTTTTTGAATCGATCCTAAAAGAGTTGCCAGAATCCTTTATCGTGGCCGAAACCAACCAGAAGATCGTAGGATATATTATGTGTAAGATAGAATTCGGGTTTTCAAATTTCCGAAAGCTAGGATTCGTAAAGAAAGGTCACGTGGTATCTGTAGCAGTCTTACAGGAACATCGGGGAAAGGGAATCGGTTGGTCGCTTATGGTAGAAGCAATAAATGGCCTGACAGCCAGAAGGGCTGATGAAATATATTTGGAAGTCAGAGTGAGCAATGATCTTGCTATTAGGATGTATCAACGCCTTGGCTTCCTTATAAAGTCAAGATTGCATTCATACTACCGTGATGGAGAAGATGCCTACCTCATGGCCTTAGAATTTCCCCAGTAATAGCATGAAACCTCCGAGCAAGGCAAACAGGGTGACAGGATTAGCAATCCTGATTATCTCTATTTTGCTCTTCATTATTTATTCGTATTTTTTGCTTGCCTCTCCATGGGGCCTTCTTCTTTTACAACTCACAATACTAGCCGCCGTGGCTGCATTAGCCGCTGTAATGGCATGGATTGGATTCACAATGGCGACGGCACCAAGAACACGAGTTGACTAAATTGTCTTGGGACTTTACCCCCTACACACTGATACATCAGAAACGATTTGGTACAATCTTGGCCCAACTTCTCTTACGACCCTTGTACCAGCGATTACGTGGTTATAGTCTTTGAATGCATTTGTGGTATTCAATATTCCCTCATTTATCGCGTCTTTCTTGTTATGACCTCCCACATGTGCAAAATAGTGAATTGTACCTCCTTGCTGTTTTAGGCATGCAATTGCTGAGCCAACAAACTCCTTGGCTCTTTCTGGGAGAGGCATCAACACCCGATTCGAAATCCCAGACAAGATCTTGCTCGCGATATGCTTGGCATCACCACAAAACGGAAAAACTCTATCTTGTACTCTGTTTAACTTGGCATTTACAAGGCACAATAAACTTGCCCTTGCATTAGAGTCGATATTGAATACCACTGACCTAGGATTTTGTTTTGCTATCAGTATTGAAAATGTGCCAACTCCTGCGAACATATTTGTTACGATTTCGTTATCTTGAACTTTTTCTGCTATCCGAAGTCTCTCGGTCGACAATCGGGGTGAAAAATATACCTTGCTGACATCCACTTTAAATCGACAACCGTGTTCATGGTGTTCTGTTACAGTTCGATTGGCGCCCGCAAGGAGTTCTAACTTTCGAAGTCTATAATCTCCTTCAATGGCAGATGTTTGAAGAAAAACACTATTGGCTGAATTCAAATTTTCAAGTAACTTGTTGCCGATAGCGTACTTCTTGTATAGAAGAGAATCTGGTATCTTCATGATGACGATATCTCCAATCACGTCGAACGATGAATAGACGCTCCGTCTTTCATCTGGGGTTAGTACATCCCCCAAGAGTGTCCTCAATTTGTTAGCCATCGAGCCTAAATGGATTGTCTATTGATATAGTAATATTGGCCTGCCTCTTTCTGTAATCTATCTAGCCTTCCTCCTTCCTTGTTAAGCCGCGGTCTTCCCGTAGTTTCATCTCTTCTATACGTAATAGACAGAGCCTGAAGGAATTTGTTCATTCCGTCTTGTTTTTTCATAGATTGACCAGCGAAGCCGCGCAATCCCGGGTCGCCTTGGAAAAAAATTAGGGAATCGGCCAAGAGATCTATCAGTTGCATGTCATGGTCTATAACAACTGCAGTTTTCCCTCTAGCCCTTACAAAGCGGTGCAAAAATTTGGCAAGGGCTATTCTATCTTCAATATCAAGAAACGCAGATGGTTCATCAAGGGCATAGATGTCAGCTTCCCGCAGTAGAGATGCTGCTACTGCGACTTTCTGCAGTTCCCCTCCACTAAGGTTCCTAACATTTTTCTCATATAACCGCTTAATGCCAAGTGGAAAAATAATCTCCTGCTCCACAGGAGAACCTTCTATTACGTTTTGATATGCCGATACGAGGAGCGAAATAACACTTGAATCTGATTCGCTGTTAAGGTATTGGGGCTTAAAAGACACCGTCGCACCAAGTTCTATTTGACCCTCGTCTGGCTTTTCGACACCCGCTAACATTTTCATAAAGGTAGTTTTGCCAAGCGCATTTGCACCGACGATTCCTACAATCTCACCTTTCCTAATGCGACCAGATGCAACAGAAAGTGAAAAAGACTTGAATGATTTCTTAAGCTCAGAATACCGTGCAACAAATTCGTCAGGGATTAACTCATCGCCAGAACTCTTTATATCAAAAGTATAGCTTTTTTCTCGAAATCTTATATTCTCCGAGGTTAAGAAACCTTCGAGAAAGCTATTAATCCCTACCTTTGTTCCTTGTAGAGTAGAAACAATTCCATAAGCACCGGGTTCACCATATAAAATATGAATATAATCTGAAAGGTAATCTAGCAGGCCTATATCATGTTCTACAACCATTACACTACGTCCTGCTTTCGCGAGGTCATGGATTACACGTGCGACAGCAAGTCTCTGATAAATGTCATTGTACGATGAAGGCTCATCGAAGAAATAATAATCTGCATCTTTTACAGCGGCCACTGCGACTGCCAGCCGTTGTAATTCTCCTCCACTGAGTTCAGTAAGACTTCTATCCAGCGAACTGTACAAACCCAATTGTGAAATCACTTTATCAGCTTCTTTGCGTTCGTCATATTTATCGAGAAGCTGTTTTGCGGTACCTTTGAAGGCCTTTGGAATCATGGAGACCATCTGTGGCTTGATGGATGCACGAATGCTCCCGTCCAACACTTTCTCAAAGTGCGATCTTAATTCGGTGCCCTGGAACCGAGTAAGAATTTCTTCAGATGTGAGCTCTCTGTCGTAGTCGCCAAAATTCGGTCTAACGTTGCCAGACAAAATATTGATAATTGTTGATTTACCAATTCCGTTCTTCCCAAGCAACCCTACTACATAGCCTCTTTTTGGTATGGGAAGACGATATAACCTAAACGAGTTGATGCCAAACTGGTGCATTTTGTCAGATCCTAATTCTTTGGCAAGGTTGACAATAACAATAGCGTCAAAAGGACACTTCTTTACACATATTCCACAGCCTGTACACAGGTCTTCAGATATGACTGCTTTTCCATCACTTTCTCTCTGTACGATGCACTCGCCGCCGGTTTTGTTTACAGGACAATAAATGATACATTCCAAACCACACTTGCGTGGCTGGCAGAGCTCTTCGTCAAGCACTGCGACTCTATGTGTCTTATCGGAACTGTGAACCAAATTTGAGTTGTTTTCAACAATAATGCGTTATATAGCTTGTGTGTAGTTCTACAAATGAATTAGAAAAATTGTGAGTAGTGCTATACACAAAAAATTACATTAGAATTTATCTATTACCGGCTCGATAAAATTAAATTGGCCTTCCTGTTTATTCATATCTAGCCGGTCATAGAAGCAGGGCGCGACCCGGACCCATTCCGAACCCGGAAGTCAAACCTGCTATCGCTGCTGTGTTACTGACCTGCGTGAGCGGTTGGGAGACGGCAGTGCTGGCGTCACAAATCAAATTATCTATCGTGTTTTTCTAACACTTCCTCTGTCAAGAGCCTTACTATTGTACGTATTCCAAAACCAGTCGCACCCTTAGGGTTGTAGCTCTTCTCCGACGTCCCATCCTGCGTCCATGCTGTTCCTGCGATATCCAAATGAACCCAGGGTATAGAGTCCGTAAAATTTGATAGAAAGGCGGCCGCTGTTATTGCGCCTCCTTGTCTCCCCCCTATATTTTTTATATCAGCAACACGACTTTTGATTTGGTCATGGAATTCATCCCATAGAGGTAGCTCCCAAATCTTTTCGCCTGTTTCTTCAGACATTCTCTGCAACCGACTCTTCAGCATCTTATCCATTCCCATCATCGCTGCGACGTTAGCTCCTAATGCAATAATACTAGCTCCTGTAAGTGTCGCTAAATCAATTATCAATCTGGGTTTGAAGTATTTTACACCGTACGCGATTGCATCTGCAAGAATTATCCTACCTTCAGCGTCAGTGTTTAGAACTTCCACAGTCTTACCATTAAACATCCTTATAATGTCACCCGGGTCGGTAAGAACTGGCTCGACGGCATATTCTCTACACAAGGCACGATGCCAATTACGCGTATTGGAAGCTTCAGTCCAGCAACTGCTCTCATCAAACCGAACACTGTGCATCCACCACACTTGTCAAATTTCATTTCGTCCATTTTGTCACTTGGTTTCAAAGAGATTCCTCCCGTGTCAAAGGTAACCGCTTTGCCCACCAGCAGATAAGGCTTTTCATTGGGATTAGAACCATTATATTCAAGAATCAACATTTTCGGAGGATTATTGCTTCCCTTTCCTACTGACACTATCCCATTCAACCCAATAGACTCCATCTGGTAACGCTCTAGAACCGTTGTTCGGAGCCTAAACTCATGTGCCATTGTCAAACACTGCCTTACTAACTGTGAAGGAGAGCAATCGTTGGGAGGAAGATTGCTTAATTCACGTGCAAAATTAACTGCTTGGGTAATTACTTGTACTCTCCCGATTTCAACCTGAACCTTTTCAGTATTTCCTTCACTAACTAACAACTTTACCTATGAATTTTGCAATCTCCTGTTTCGGAATTAGCGGTCTTGTACCTGTCGAAGTCGTACAGAGATAAAAGGATTCCCTCAGCCATTGGCTCAATAAACTTCCTCCTCCGGTTCTCCAAATGGAAAAATGGAGAAATTGGTTTCATTGATCTCTCTCGACTTTAGGGCTGATTTCCCTGCCATTATTCTGGCAGTCTCTTTGTGAACTTTTCTTTTTTGCCAAGCCCCAACAATAGTATCTTTTTAATATCTCTATTACCAATGAGTGGTAACAAAAAACTTGTTCCAAATTTTCCTACAAATGCTTTTCCAGAAAGAATCTCCTTTAAGGCGTCTGCCGATTTAGTGCATATATATTTGGATAAATTTTCGTGGTCCTTATCCTTATCTTCAAAAATCCCCATGGCCAGTAGTGAAGTCGGTTTTCCCTCAAACCACGGTTTTTCAACAACTAATTCAACCATGCGAAGTCATACGGAGATACACATTATTTTACATTATGAGTCATTGTTATCCGTCAGGCCGATGATGGTAATGAATCGGTGCGAAAGGAAATCCTATTACAAACAAAGATATATCTTTTTAAGTTGGCTAATACGGAATTTTGTCGTAATGATTTTCCTCATGCATATTTGTCATTACCTGGGTGGAATATCTTGAGTCTTAAGCTGCGCTACCTTAATTTGAAGACCATAATCAGGGATATACGAATGTTAGCCATTATAGGGATAGCCGAAGCAGGTTCAGGACATCCTGGCGCTTCATTTTCTGCGGCAGAGATAATGGGTTCACTCTATTTCAGAATAATGAAACATGATCCTCACAATCCTCAGTGGCCAGAGAGAGACTATTTCGTCAACTCCAAAGCACACTCTGCTCCAGGATATTACGCTACACTTTCCTTGGCAGGTTATTTCCCTTCAGATGAAATGGGCTCCTTGCGAAAATTAGGATCAAGGCTTCAGGGACATCCGGTTCGGTACAGCACATACCAAAAGAACCAAAGCGTTCCAGGGATAGAGTATTCTGGGGGTTCGGAAGGGATAGGGCTTTCAGTTGCCGTCGGAATTGCGCTGGCCAGTAAACTAGATGGTAAAAGGAATCACGTGTACATTTTGATAGGAGATGGAGAATCTAATGAAGGACAGATCTGGGAGGCAGCTATGGCTGCGTCAAAGTACAAACTGGACAATATTACGGCAATCTTGGATAGAAACCGAATACAACAGGATGGATTCACGGAAGACATTATGCCCATGGATCCTGTCAGAGACAAATGGGCTGCATTTAATTGGAATACTGATGAGATTAAGGGGCACAGTGTGGGAGAAATAATAGATGCGCTTCACAGGGCAAGTCTAGTAAAGGATAGACCCAGCATAATTATAGCAAACACGATCAAAGGCAATGGAATCAAGCACATGACTAACAACCCACAATGGCATGGTAAAGCTCCTCCCAGGAAACATACGCCTCTACTACTTGAAGAACTTGAAAACGAGTGTCTAATCGCCCCCTCCATTATTGCAGGCGAACCAGAGAACTATGAAGACAAGATAAGAAAGGCAGAACGAGGAGGAGCGGACATGATCCATCTAGACATTATGGACGGAAAATTTGTTCAAAATAAGACTATGACCGCTGAAACCATTAAGAAATTAAGGCATGTGACGAGTTTACCGTTTGATGCCCATCTTATGATTGAAAAGCCAATAGGACATATTGATAAATATATTGATGCTCGATGTGACATAGTCACGGTGCATGCTGAAACATGCAACGAAAACGAATTTCTGGAAATAGCAGAAAAACTATTGAAGAATGGCATAAGTCCAGGTCTAGCGATCAATCCACCAACTGAGTTGCCCTCTTGGTTTAATTCACACTTAGACAAAATCGATGTTCTGATAGTGATGTCTGTAAATCCAGGCTTTTCAGGACAGCAGTTTCTGCCAGAGGTTTTGCAAAAAATGACTGTATTGAACAGAAAACTAGGGGAACATGGATTTAAAGGCTATATTGAAGCAGACGGAGGTATAGATTCGATGACACTTCAGCAGGTTTACGATGCGGGCGCTAAAATTGTCGTAGCAGGCAATGCGGTATACGGAAGTTCAGATATACACGGTGCGATAATACAGCTAAAACATAAAGCAAATGTTGCACTGGAGAAAAGACTGCTCATCCACTCGACGAGTTTAGACATAAGACAAGATTGGATAAAAGCACGCAGACACATATTAATTCCGCTAGCGAATGAGCTAGGAATAGAAGAGGAATTGCATGCAATTAAGTAACGTAAAGAAGACGGCCGACATGAGAGGAGCGTATGGGGAAACTTTAGTAGAACTGGGAAAGGAGAACTCAGATTTAGTGTGTGTTGGTGCTGACACCACAGATTCATTGAAAACTAAAAAATTTGGGGACAAATATCCAGACAGGTTGTTCAATCTGGGGATTGCAGAAGCAAATCTAGTTTCAGTAGCTGCTGGTTTGGCCATAGCTGGAAAACTAGTATTCGCTAGCACATACGCCGCCTTTTTACCAGGAAGATGTCTAGACCAGATTCGTAACGCCATATGTTATCCTAATTTGAATGTCAAACTGGTTGTTTCGCATGCGGGTATGACTGTAGGCGCTGATGGTGCTTCTCACCAACAAAATGAGGATTTTTCTGTCATGAGAGCAATACCTAACATGAAGGTTCTTGTCCCTGGAGATGCTATAGCCGTGAAACATCTTACAAAGTTAGTCGCCCGGTTGCCAGGACCATTCTATATGAGGCTCGCTAGACCATCTAGCGAGATAATATATTCAGATGAAAATGCAGAATTTACATTGGGGAAGGGAAATGTATTATCAGAAGGCAATGACGCCACAATAATGAGTTGTGGTTTGATGGTTCAGAGAGCAATGGAGGCTGCAAAGGTATTGAAAGATGAAGAAGGTATTGCCTGCCGTGTAGTGGATATGTATTCTATAAAACCCATAGACCAAGATTTGATTTATAGAGCCGCAAAGCAAACAGGCGTCATCGTTACTGCGGAAGAACATAATATTATCGGAGGTTTAGGCGCTGCCGTGGCAGAGTCATGCACTGACAACTATCCTGTATTGGTGAAGAGAATTGGAGTAAGGGATACCTTCGGGGAATCAGCAAGAGATGAAGAAATCGAAGATTTATTGGCTAAGTATGGTTTAACTGCTTCTGATATAGCAAAAGCAGTGGTTAATTCAAGGAAGACGAACTTTTCATGAAGATTTTTTTAGATACCGCGAACATCGAAAGTATTACGAAATATAATGACATGGGCATTCTTGATGGGGTGACAACTAATCCCACACTGTTGTCAAAAGAGAAAGGAGATCCAAGAATGATAATGAACGAGATTGTCAAGATCATAAAAGGACCAGTGAGCCTAGAGGTTATTGGGACAAGCTACGAGGTCATAATGGAGGAGGCCCACAGGTTAAAGAAGTATGGACAAAATGTTGTTGTCAAAATTCCTATGATAGCCGAGGGATTAAAGGCTGTTAAAAGCTTAAAGCGAGAGGGGATAGTCGACCAATGTGACGCTTATTTTCTCAAGTAATCAGGCTATTTTAGCAGCAAAGGCAGGAGCGTCGTATATCAGTCCGTTTATAGGCAGGCTGGATGACAATGGCCAGGATGGTATTAACGTCATCAAAGAAATTACTCAGGTTTTCAGTAATTACAATTTTGACACCGAAGTTCTTGTCGCCAGCATCAGACATCCCCTACATGTAATCGAGGCCGGAAAATGTGGTGCTGATATCGTCACGCTTCCTCCGGAGATATTACAAAAGATGCTAATGCATCCTCTTACAGATAAGGGCTTGAGCAGCTTTCTCTCGGATTGGAATAAGGTAAAGGACTTGAACCCGGATCTAGTATTCTAAGTTTGGAGCAAGTTTATTACTTTTGTTGGAATGTCCTCTAGCTTACTTACAGCTAGGCTTTTCTCATAGTCAAGATACTGCAAATTTTGGCTAATGTCAACTGCCTCCTTCAATGTTCTTCCCAGGCCGAGAGCCACCATTCTAATACCCATCCTACGATATAACAGCACCATTTGCCTTACAGCATCGTAATCAGAGGGCTCGCCGTCAGTAAGAGTGACCACGATATCAGGTCTAAAAGATTTTAAAATAGGCTCCAGCAATGCATAGATCTCGGCTAAAGGTGTACCTCCTACTGCCTTGACTTGTGCAAGTCTGCGTGCATGTATTCTTGTCCATTGTGCGTTGGGAGGCTTGATTATCCAACACTTGACCCTTCTTGCATCAGTACTGAAAGCATATACACCAAATTTGATTTTCAGAAACTGCAAAGCTTCACACAAGGCCACTGTTGCGCGCTTATAGTCCTTCTCAGAATCTTCTATGCTACTAGAGTGATCCAGAATAATCGCAACCCTTGATCTAAAGGACAACTTGAGATCGGTGATGAAAGTTTTGGGTAACCTCTCTATGAAAGTCTCGGGATCGAACTCATCTCCGGCTTCTTCGTGCTTTTCCATCCAACCTGTCCTCCAATGCTTGAATTTTGCTTTTGTTTTTCGGATCAAATCAATGTCGTAAATTTGACTTTCGTCAGCATCCATCTCCTCAGGCACGCTTAAACCAAGGTTTTCAATACCTTCGTAGCCCTTGTTCTCAGTTCGTTTACTCTCCTTAACTAGGGTTTCGAACTCGGCAATCAGGTCATGACCCTCATTGATTTCTTTTGACCTTCTTTCAATGTCACGTTTCCCCAGATTTCTCAATTTAACAAATTTCTCAATCTCTGTAATCAGATCCTTTTCATCGACTGATCTACCAAATCCGACTTTGCTAGCAGGTGTGATAATCGGAAAAGAGGCCAATGAAGTAAGTTCCAATATTTTCAGAAGTTCAGGTATGCGTTTTTCGATCGAAACCGTTCCTTTATTATTGGAGATAGCATCCTCCAAGATCCTATGTGCAAGATCAACTCCCCTCTGCACCCTTGCAAATTCATTTCCGTATAACTCACCTTTCACAGAACCAGTCAAAAAGAACTGGGAAAAACCTTCGGCAACTTTGTGCTTTCCATAAAGTGTATTTAAGAGAGGTTTTGATAGCCACGAAATTCCTTCGTTGAATACGATTTCTTTCTCCATCCCCTTCCAAGACAAGAGACCAAGGATCTCTGATCTTTTAGTCTCAAGCGTATTTAGTAAAAATCCGAAAATGTGGTCATAGCTCAATACTTTGGAACAATATACCAATCTCATGGCTTCATGCCATAACATGACTCGCCATTGCCTGTATCGCTGAAAGTCGGTGCCAGGAAAATGACTCGGCCCCGGAAGAGTAATTTGATTTTTATCGGGTCTTGTAATAGGGATCTTTTGATCCCTTAAAATGATCTGTACATATGAATTACCAGTCCATCTTCTAGCCAAAAAAGTGCCAATATCAAGCAAAACTTCTTTGTGCAGTAAAAGAGATGACTTTACAGACAAAATCTTAATCACCGAAAATTGAAACTACCATATCCATAACCTTACGGAATTCGACATCTCCCCATTGATCGTAGGCATTCGCAAAGACTATTTCTGCTGCCCTTTTAGCTGGGATATCGGTGCCAAGAAGTTTTGTAAAAGCTATTGTTTCCCTCAAGCTAGGACTGTAATATAGCTCCTCTACGGCTGCGGCATCTCTTAGGCTCTTTGCAAGCTTGATAGCTCGCTTTACGTCGTCAAGGTTTGAATCCTTGAGATTAGAAACATGTCGTTTAATGATTTCAAGCTCGACATCTTCGGGCGGGTATTCCAATCTGATCCGGACAGGAAACCTACTCAGCAACTGGGGTGGAAGCTCCTTGGTGCCGACATGGGAAAGGGGATTTATCGTTGCTATAACAGACCAATCATCTCTGGCAGTGATAGTCTGACCATCTGCTTCCTTTAATACCACTTGTCTTCTATCATCTAGCGCCTCATCTAGTCTAAGCAAAACATCGGCTTCTGCAGCATTTAACTCGTCAAGATAAAGTAGGCCGCCATCCCGCATTGATTTTACCAAGATTCCTTCCACAAAGTTAATTTCGCCTTTGTCAAGAGTCTTGCTTCCAATCAGATGGGATTCTCTGGTTCGCAGACTAAAATTTACCGATTGCAAATTCTTTTTCGTCCGCGAAGCGAACTGACGTACTAGAGTAGTCTTGCCAGTTCCCTTTGGTCCGATAATAATAGTAAAGAGGCCTGCATTATACGCCCGTGCAAGTATGTCTAAAGAATCGTTCCAATCCAGATATGTCTCTTCCATATTACATGTTATTGGATGCGTAAGCTTATCAATAAAAACTAATGGACATGGGATAAATTTTTGGCAAGGTTAGGTTAGGACCTTACAATAGCACGTCTGTTTTTGACGTAGTCGGTTAGCAATGCTTTGTCCATGTTTCCTGGATTTATGTAATACGATTTCCCGTTTACGGTTTTTTCCATATGATTGACATAGGCGAGTAATGAATCCTCTTCACTTATCATGATGGTATCGATGTGTATCTTATTCCGATGGCATTTCTTAGCCTCCGCTACGGTTCGTTGGGCGATATATTCGTCGACCTGTCGGTAACGGTAGCACAGGTATACCAGTTTTCCGGAGTGTAGGTCCAAGCTTAAGTTCTGATCAGTCTTAACTCTCTGAAGAGTTTCAACGTCGGGGCTATAAAAGTGAGAGTATGGCTTCTGAGAAAGAAGTTCATCTCGATCTTTTTGATGATCAATAAAACAGGCGCTTGGATGACCGTCTGTGATCAGCACTATGCGCTTGTTAGGTATGCCCTCTTTGATCAAAATTTTAGAAGCTAACCTGAATGCTGCCTGATAATTAGTGTAATGCATGAAATCTGCGCCAGGTTCAAAAGTCTTAAGGTAAGGGATGTCTCGGCCAGGTATTGGTGAGGCTAAGGCTCCAAAGCCAATAACAGAAATGGAGTCAGATGGGAAGAATTTCTTATTGAAAAGGAAAAGTCCCCAGAGGGCTTTTTTTGCTGCCTCGATCCTGCTTAGATCCCCAAACATTGATGAGTAACGCATAGTAGAACTGAGATCGATGCAATATACTACGGAAACCCTTACATCTTGACTCGTTTCATACTCTTCCATATCATCGATATTAATTCGCAACGGCAGTTCAAAATGTCGGTTGTTTCTAGCATTCCGTTGCACAGCGTTTAGTAAGGAGGTGGGTACGTTGAGCATTCTTAAATCATTTCCGTATTCAAATTTCCTGGTAGTATCTAGTACCGAGGGACCCCAATCCTTGAACAATGGTTTCATGCGATCCGCTTTCTCCTGAAGTCAAGGGATTCATAATATCCATCAATATTTTTTCGCCGATGGTTGAGAAGCCTTTGCGGGTTAGCCATTTTTGCGAATCTTTTAGGTAGCCTCTTTCAATTAACTCTGTTATTATAGATTCCCCGCCCGACATACTAGGTGGCCTAGAATTTGACGTATGTCTCTCGTCATGCGATTCCTTTGGTATTGTCTTATCTCGTCTGAGGGGATTTTTCTTACACTCCATATTTTCCATAATTTGCGCTAATTCTTGGAGGTCTGGAGTGCGTTCACGCAAAGCCTCTCTTCCTATCAGCCTAAGAAGTTTGTCTAACTCCGCTTTTCTGATGTTGAATTTCTGTCGGCTTTTGGTCCTAGCGTAATCGTCATCTCTAAGTTGAACAAGAAAATAGTGAATCTCATCCAAGGTCTCAAGACCAGTTTCGTTACTGACTGCGGCTTTGCGGAATATCCATTTCTCTTCTTTTCAAGCAAGGGAGGATTTATCCATCTTAAACCCTCTAGGATCAATTCGGTTACAGAAGCGGTGAACTCACCATCTATATCATCAGAAATTTGGATTGATTTTACATCTATTTCGTACAGGTGCGGCAATTTGCAAAAAGGCTTGGTGTTCCTCTTTTACTTTTTCCATAGTTTGACTCACGAATTCTTTCAGAGAAGGAAATTTCAGGAGTTGAGATTCATAACCCATAGAATCATTATCCCCCTGACTAACGCTCTTTTGTGAAACTACAAACGATCCATTATTTTCAAACTCCTCTTTGAACTTCATAATTTGTTCAGGGGACAATTGTTGTGTGTAATCTAGCGATACTTCTCGGATAGCGGTTTCAATTATTGATTCCAAAATATTATTTCTATTCTGGCGGTTGTCATCAATTTCGGACAATTCGAATTTACAGGTTTGCTGGATGCAAGGAAGATCAGAGAATCGAGGAATTGGCTTTATATTATTCCAAATAGCTCTTACACGTTCTACTTCGGAAGCCAGAACCTCCGTAGAATGGATAGCCATTCTAACACTTACCCCCTTATCATGATTGATTTCAGGATGCTCTCTTGCCAATTGTGTTACTTTTGCAATGGTCTTTACTAGAAAAAGTGGCAGTAAGACTCTCCTTTCTCTGCTAATTTGTGTTTCTTGAACGATAATAAGCATCTCATCAACAATGCTGGTCGGATAATGTGTATCAATGTGGCTTCGAAGTCTGTCAAATAATGGCTCTATGATTTTCCCAGAATGTGTATAATCTATCGGATTCGCAGTAGCCACTACTTTGATGTTTGGCTTAAAAACAACAGGATAGGATCCGGTTGTGAACTTTCCTTCCTGCAGCACGCTTAACAATGCAACCTGTTTACGTGAATCAAGAACCGGGAGTTCGTCAATACAAAGCACGCCATATCTAGCCTGCAACAATTGTCCGGGTGAGTAGGATTCAATACTGTAAAGTTCAACTCCTTTTTTGGCAATCTTTATCGCATCAATTTGCCCTATAAGATCTTTTACGGAGATGTCAGGAGTGGCAAGTACGTAACGATACCTCTCCTGCCCCTCCTTCCAATCTATTTTCGTATCCAACTTATTGTTTCTAATTGTTTGTTCACTTTCTGGAGAAACCACAAATTCAGGAGAAGTACGCTCAAGGCTTGTATCATTTAGAAAACTAATCAGATCTTGTTTGGGTATAGTTGTGGGTATATCGTTAGTTAAAGACCCACGAACGATTGGTATTGGGGAAAGAAGATGGTAGGCTATAGATTCAGCAAGCTTCGTCTTGGCCTGTCCAATATGCCCTATAAACAGCATTTCATGTCCCGAAAGAATAGCTCTATTTATAGACGGGATAACATATTCTTTATAACCAATAATTCCTTTGTAGACCTCTCCCCCTAATCTCAATTTACGAATAAGATTTCCACGTAGTTGTTCCTCAACTGATGCATGCTTGTAGTTAACCTCCAACAATTGCCCCAAGGTTTTAATCGCCTTGTAATCTTCAGGCACCCCTGGCATCATCTCGTCATACTTAGGTGACAAATCATAGGACCGGTTGACCAAGTCCTCAATAGCATTGGTCGCCATTAGTACTATTAGACTTTTCAGGGAATCAAGAATTTAAGTATTGCACATTGAAGGAGTACGCAGTGAATGATTTTGTAGAAATGAGTAAAACTCAACCCTTGATTGACAATATCTAGGATGTCCTGTTTGGTGAATATCTGAAAGCGAGGATTGAGTATTGTGACCAGGTATGGTTTTTATGGCGGGAGATGATTGGCATACTATAATTGTCAGTATCTGAGTATAAACACATTATTAGAATCGCAGGTAAGGATATAGATGGCGGCAAAAAAATTGTTGTCGCTCTCAGTGAAATTAGAGGGATAGGTTACAATCTTGCACAGGTAATACTTCAGTCTCTAAACGTTAATCCGAGTCTAAGGATAGGATTTTTGACAGATAAAGAAATAACAGAGATCGAAACTGCAATCAAAAACCCTTCACGGACAGGAGTACCCGGCTGGTACCTTAACCGTCAAAAAGATATGGACAGCGGAGGTAACAATCATCTCATAACCTCCGATCTGGATTTCTCTATTTCTGGTGATATAGAAAGAGAAAAATCGGTAATGAGTTGGAGAGGTTACCGGCACATGTTTGGGCTTAGAGTGAGAGGTCAATGCACAAGAACAACGGGGCGACGAGGAGGTGCAGTGGGTGTTAAGAAAACAGGCAAAACCATTCCAACAGCCACTGCTACTCAGCCTGCAGCACAATCGTCACCAGCCGCATCGGCAGCACCTAAAGTGGCTGATAGTACGCAACCTTCATCTAGTACTACATAGGTTCAAATCAATTGGGAAGAGACGAATAGAATTGGGAGATCCACATAAACCAAAAAAAACCTTTAATAGACCGCGTAGAATCTGGACCACAGACCAACTTAATGCTGAACTCTATACCTTAGGCACATATGGACTAAGAAATAAGCGTGAGCTGTGGAAAGCCCAATCGGAAATTGCAAGAATAAGAAATCAAGCAAGGGCATTGTTAGCCATTCCGACAGCAGTTAGACATGATAAAGAGCTCAAGTTGCTCACTTTTCTCAATAGGCTAGGTCTCGTGAAAGAATCTTCAACGCTTGATGACGTACTGAATCTAAAAATTGAAGATATACTTGAACGTAGGCTACAAACAATAGTTATGAGAAGGATTGGCTCCAAGTCCGCTATTCAGGCACGCCAGATAGTTTCTCATCGTCATGTATCTATTGGGAATCGGACGGTTAATTTGCCAGGATATCTCGTAAAGAAAGACGAGGAGCCAAATATTTTGGTTCGACAAGAGCTCGTTATATCCCAATCTCCATCCCAACCTCCATCCGAATCTCCTTAAGGGCTATCGGCATTAACAGGGCATTTAGATTTTCAATAGGCATTTACAAAATTTCATACTTCTAACGAGAGTTAACAAAGATACAAGTAGTATACAAAAACAAAGGATATACATGGTTAAGATTTAGAGGTAATCTAAATAAGGTATTTCTAAACTGGCTTTCCAATGGTCCATCATCATCTTTGCATGGCAATCCATCGTTTGCATTAAAAACATCTGTAGAATTGGAGAAAACATTTAGGCAATTTATTGACAGCAATAGAGATTTGTTTGATACTTATGTAATAAATGTCGAACCCCATGCCATACTTGGACCTGACCCTGACTCTTTCATACCCGAGTATGTTAGAATGTCCCACATCAACACTGATAGTTATATATAGTTTTGGGCTGTCTTCGCAAAACCGGCAATGCCAGCCATAGTGTGTAGATCATGAAAACACTCGATAATGCACTACAATGAGTGTCAATATCAAAACATGGCCCAAAAAGATTTCAGAACGAGCAAAACCTTGAGGAACTTTAGATTAGTGCTGACGGAAGAATGACTTATTTGGTCATAGAGTTTATAGATCTTACTCATTAAATTGTACTTCACTAGGTCGTGTTATTTAGACAAAGGGTTCTAAGTCATTATTATCTTCGCAAGTCATTCCTTTCAAAACAGAACATATTAGGTAGGTTATTGGTGCTTAATGACTGAGAGTGATCTCGAAGTCAAGCCATATTCCAAGTTCAATAAAAGAATCACTAGGTTATATGAAGACTTTTGAAAACATTATTAACAATTTTTGATTGATTCAAAATCCCTCTTATGGCTGATTGAAACATAAATATTCTCTAGCTACCGATATTTTCTAAAAGTCTTTTAAAAGATCAGGATTTACCCTTAAGGAACGCCGCCGGCAGAAAAATTTTAAACCTGTGTTTTCGAAGATATATGACCCATAACCTGAGGGTAGGCCTGACATCAATTTTTTGCATTTTTGAGTTTTAATCCTTAAAAACTAACGATATTTACCCCTTGCGTATGTCGATTAATGAAGAAAAATATCATTTGGGTTTTAAGGCGTCAAAAAAATAAAGGACGAATTACGAAATTGGGCGAATTAAAAGATGAGATTTAATTTATCTGAATTAATTTAATTTAATTTTGATTTAATTTAATTAAAAATATATGAATGAATTTATTTCTGATTTAATTCTAATTTAATTCTAATTTAATTCCATTCTAATTCTATTTACTTTTTACCTAATTATGATTTAATTACTAATTTTTTATTATTTTTTTAATTATTTTAACTCAAATATATATTTAATTATCGTCGTCGATTCCATTAACAGGAATCTAATAGACAACCAGTAAACCACACAACAAGACGACGAATTACAAAAAAGTGTGGATATTTTCTAGGGTCAAGTCGGCTGACCAACACACATGATGCCATTTATCAAATAGGTAAATGCTAGGCTTCCTCCTTCTCTTAGCATCCAAAAAATAGATTGAATATCCCATCCAAAATATGATATTCAAGAGTAACAAGATTCTCTACAGCCCTCCTGTGTTCAAACATTGATAACAATGAATCATCGATACTTATTCCAATTGCCAAGCAGAAAGTAAATTCGGCTGCAGGTATCGAAATAACATATTTTAATTAGATCGGTTTAACTCTTTTTCTAACCGAAATAAGAATTTTAGATATATATGATATCCATAACCAAAGGCCGACAGCGAGTAACAGTAATGGAATGTGTATTTTCGAGTCTAGCAGATAATTGGCTCAAGAACATTCTGCAATAAACCATAGTCCCAGTCCTAAAGCAAGAGGGATCAAATCTTCGTTATTATTATCGTGGAATTTCCTCTAGTCTCCTCCGTTTAGATATTGCAAAAAGTACCTGGCAGGAAAGCTACCCCTGCGTTGATGACAAGTATGGCTATAGTATAGACGGCTGTTGTCTGTGCTTCAAAAAGAAGATAAAAGAATTCGCGTTGTTAATTGATAAAATTAGGTAGCGTTACCACAAAAACTCTTTTCAATTTAGAAATGCTAATGACTTAAGCGACATGTTTATCGCAATGATAAATACCATCCAAGCTATTGTGAGCGGAGCATGGCTGCCTGCTACGGCTAGAGATTTAGGTGCAGTAGTAGTAATTGAAATTCCCTAAGACTTCTACAATCAAATAGCACTTCTGAAATAGAAAAACACCGTATGTGGTTTCTTTACATCATCTTTTCATTTGATTAAATTTTTCCTTCCTTTTCAACTGCCAAATCAAGTAAGTATTGAATTGGCTAAAGCGTTTCATTTTGTGTTGCCATCGGAGCCACTCACAATCATATGATTATCGATAGTAATGCTGGTATTCACAAATATTCCAGTCTTGTACTTGGATTGCCTTAGCAATAAATGACGACAAAGTTAGGGAGAACTACCCAGAAACAACTAGATTTCTATTAATCCAAACCACTTCAAATGCAATAACTAGAGCAAGAGCGGAAGGACAAATTAGCTTTACAGGAAATACAACTCGAAAAACAAAAGGAAACAACAGACTGAGACCTTTGCGTTGATTAGAATGATGTCAAGTGGTTCCAGAAGACCAAACCAAACGGCTCAACGAATATCAGTTTCAGTTTAATCAAAACTGTACCTGGAAACGATATACAAGCTGGTCATAAGTTCTTCTAACGAGTACCAAGAAATAGCCAACGGGACGAAGGAACTGACAGCCAAGATCGATTGGCTAGTTTATCGTGTCATTATACAATGTTTGTAGTGTAAATATTACTGGTGTCCCACAAGAACAGGTTACAACAACAGCAATAGATGCCAGAGCAAGATAATGCTAATGCTACGAAGATTGACCGGCAAAAGTAAGATAACATGCCGTTTTTGCAGGTTTACAAATGAGAAATAGCCACTTTTTATTCTGCCATGCCCTTTAATTGTGAGCCAGTTCGACTCTTTGATAAATCTTTTAAGACGGGATGGCTGATATAGCGACTGTGTGCTCAATTATAGGGTACAAGGGAAATTCATATGCAGCCCCCTTGCTCGTTGAAAGCTTGAAAAAAATGGAATATAGGGGATATGATAGTGTAGGCATTGCCACAATAGAGAATGGCAATATCTTGGTCAAGAAAGGAGTGGGAAAAGTGGCCCAGGTTAGCAAGACACTAGAACTTCAAAAGATGCCAGGACAGATAGGAATAGGACACACTCGATGGGCTACACATGGCGGAATAACCGATATAAATGCACACCCACATGAGGGATGTTCCTCAGAGATAGCAGTAGTTCACAACGGTATCGTTGAAAATTATAAGGAGTTAAAAAAAGATCTCCTAGCTTCCGGACACTCGTTTAAGAGCGAAACAGATAGCGAGGTTATTGCGCACCTACTTGAAGAGTTCTATTCTCAACTCCACGATAAAGTGCAGGCCATCGTTCAAGTTTGTAATAAGCTACATGGAGCATATGCATTCGTTGCTATTTTTGGAGATGGGACAATCTGTGGCAGTAGGTACGATGAGCCTCTAATCATAGGCTTGCCGAACGATGGATACTTTATCTCAAGTGATGTGCTTGGCTTTCTCCAATACACGGACAAAGCCATTTTCTTAGACAATAAAGATATAGCAGTCATAGAAGGGGAAAACCTCAGTTTGTATGATTCAAACGGGAAGGTTGTGAGTCGCAGTATTACTCAAGTTGCATGGGAACTTGGGGCAGCGGACAAGGGAATATATGCTCACCACACTCTTAAGGAGATTCATGAGCAAAAGAAAAGTGTCTTGAAAGGGATGATCCAAAACGAAGAAGACTTGACAAGATTTTGTGATATTTTGCTCAATGCTAAAAGTATCTATATAACAGGAAGTGGGACTAGTTACCATTCCGCTTTACTTGCGAAGCATATCTTCGCGAAGTTAGCAAAAATGCGCATCGAGCCCGTTATTTCAAGCGAGTTTCAATACGTTTTAGATTTCATTGATAAAGATAGCGTGATCCTTGCAATATCCCAAAGCGGGGAAACTGCGGACGTCTTAAATTCAGTCAAGCATGCCAAAGAATTAGGCACAAAGATCCTTTCTATCGTCAATATAAGCACGTCTTCTCTGGCCAGAATCTCCGATTCTTTTCTTACAGTTAACTGTGGTCCTGAAATAGGAGTTGCTGCTACTAAGAGTTTTACTGGCCAGCTTTCCGTCATTTATACAGTAATCGACAAATTGTGTAATGGAGCCATCGGAATCAATAGCAAACGGCAGTCGATAGCATCAGCAATAGAATCTACTTCTTTCCAGTGAAGAACAGATTATTAGAATTGCTGACCTCCTAAAGGATATTCGTGATATATACATCCTAGGCAAATCCTTGCATTTTCCTATCGCTTTGGAAGGGGCATTGAAAATTAAAGAATTAACGTATATTCATGCCGAAGGCATTGCCGCCGGAGAGATTAAGCACGGCCCACTGGCTTTAATCGATAATAACAGTATTGTCATCGTGATAAATCCCAGGGACAACACATACGATGACGTATTGTCTAATGCTCATGAAATAAAGTCCAGGGGGGCCACTATAATCGGTATATCAAATGAATCAGAGGAAGTGTACGACCACTTCATCAAATTGCCCAATTTCGACAGCATATTGTACCCACTCATTGAGATAATTCCACTTCAGTTATTAGCATACCATCTTGCCCTAAAGAAAAACGCTGATCCCGACTACCCACGTAATCTTGCAAAATCAGTTACAGTAAAGTGAAGTGACCGTGTGGGTAGAATTATTTTTGTTACTATGCCTAATGAAGGAAAGGCCAAAAGCAATTTTAGGATGTCATAAATTCAATAAAATCTTGTCTACTACGGGGCTGGAGAGTCGGATTGTTTTTTTTCTCTTTGCCAATAGTAGACCACGGTGAAGATCCATAGTTATGGCCGGGATAAACGATCAGTTCGTCATTTAAACCTCGAACCTTGTTAAGCAGGCTATCATACATTTCATCCACATCTCCGCCAGCCAGATCTATTCTGCCGCAACTCTCTACAAATAAGGTATCCCCGGTAAAAACAAATCTATCATCGACCAATAAGCAAATACTTTCTTTCGAGTGCCCAGGGGTGTGTAGCACTGTGATTTCGGTATCCCCCAATTTAATTTGCTCGCCATCTTTCACGTTAACATGATTTACTTTTTGACTGGAACGTGCATATTGTAGTATAGGGGCACCCGTAGCGGCAGCGATTTGCTCATTTCCTTGAATGTGATCGAAATGATTATGTGTGTTAATTATCATTTTAGCTTGCCAATTTTCTTTTTCCAAGATTTTGAGTATCTTCTCAAGATCCCATGAAGGATCGACAATCGCCGCAAACTTACTATTATCATCAGCAATAATGTAGCTGAAATTGGACATCGGTCCAACTTCTATTTGTGCCACTTTTGTTGTCATTTAGGTCAGAACTCCATATTCGGCCTCAGGAGGGATTCCAATTCGCTCGACTTGAATTCGGCCAGTGTATTTTTTGGCTAGTTTTAGTCCTTTTTTCATCCTATGAAATGTTATAGTGGCATTGGCCTTTATGCATTTGTTTGAAGCGTTACCAGTATTCGGATCAAGCCCAGAAGGAAGATCGACTGCCAGAACGAATGCATTAGATTTGTTAATCCTGTCAATTGCAGAAGAGTATGGTTCCCTGATCTTCCCTTTTATTCCAGTCCCAAATAAGCCATCAAGAATTATGTCTGCACCTTTTATTTCCCTTTCAAAAAATTGATCTAAATTACCTAAAGCACTATTTCTTGAGGGAGATCACTTTTATCGACTTCATCTTTTTAAGGATTGTCCAATTTGTCTTAGCCTCTAGGTGTGCGAATTTCTCCTGGTGGTGTCAAAAGAACGACTGATATATCGATAACACCGGAAGCAGCCAAATGTCGGCATGCCACGAAAGCATCCCCTCCATTGTTGCCCCCCCCACAAATAGCTACGATTTTTTTACTCTTTATGGTGCTGTCAAATTCGCGCAATAATAAATCCGCAGTTCCGTGTCCTGCGTTTTCCATCATCAATAATCTCTTCATTCCAAGTATTCTGTGGCCGTTATCTTCTATCTTATACATCTGTTCTGATGTAATGGCTTGGCTTTTCATGTTTTGATTCAATGTTTTCCTTGCAGGAATACTGCATAACAAGTATCTCATATATCTCTTATATTTTCTGAAAACGTACTTCATTATCGAACAATAAATTCTTAGGGATGCGGTATAGATAATGTCCTTGCATGTTAATGAATAATTTACAAGAGTCGCTGCTAACGATAAGTAATGAACTCAAGGGAATTGAGGAAAGACGAGAGAAGCTATTGAAGGGAACACGGGACATTATCTCTCTGTGCAGTAAATCCATTGTAGACCAGCACTACGGCAAGAAAAATGAAGCGAGAGAAAAACTAACCAAAGCTAGCACGATGCTTGCTGAATTTCGTGATTATGCAGAGGACGATTTGAAGAGATACATGTTAGTTCCAGAACAAGAGTTCGTGGAAGCCTCTGTCCTAATGTCGATAATTGAGAATTCTGAAATTCCGGGAGTGCTTGATCTTAAAGTGTCAGGACCCTCCTACACCCTAGGTTTACTCGATTCCATTGGAGAAACCAAACGGATGATTTATGACAGAATTAGACAGGGCAAGTCCGACGACGCACGAGAGCTCTTTAAAATTATGGAACACCTTTATAGTTTAATTTACCCATTCGCCATTTACGACAACCTTGTTGGAGGACTAAGGAGAAAATTAGACGTCGCCAAGATGCTAATTGAAGACGTAAGAGCATTAATAACCGAAGAATCCAGACGAGGGAATTTGATACGAGCAATTGAGCAATTGGAGGCGCGACTTGTCGATGCCAAACTCTGAAGAAATCATTCGGTATTCCCATGTCGGGCTATCTGAACGAGTGATTAGAAAATCATAAACAGCTATCATGTAAATAATATATCCATCAGCTTTGGCAATGCCGAACTAGATAGTCCCTAGAGGATGGTCCCCTATTTTAATATGCACTATCAGCCTTAGTTTTGGGGAGGTAGTATGAATCCTTCATTGAAACCTCGCATAAGCCTGTTCAAGATAATCCGTCAAGACCTTGTGCCACCCATCAAAGCCTTCCGGGTCAGATGGATAAGCACGGTAATGATCAACTAACTTCTTATTCATGTTGGCTGTATATTTCAAGCCGTCCGCTAACTTTTTGTTAAACGAACCTCGTATAAACATAGACATCATGTCGAGAGAGCTAAACTCAGGATGCTGTCCGTCTGTTATACTATCAATATCCATCTTAGAAAGAAAATGCTTCATCCCGTAATCTATATCCTCGTTGGTGAGCGATTGAAGCATCCTGCGAAATACTTCGAGTCCTGCTGTCTTGTACCCGTACTCATTTATGTAATTCATATTATAATTCCATAAGCCATTTTCAGTTGTGTCGCCTGCTTCTATAGCCTCCACGGCATCTTTGCCCGCTATCGTGGCCGCGATAATAGCGGGTCCTATCCCACCTGCATCTAGTGGCTTGGGCATCCAAGCGGAATCGCCTACCATCATGAATCCATTTGCCACGAGACAGTCATTTTGTCTTCTTACTGAGACTTGCCATGTACCCCAACCATTTCCGTCGTCCATTTCGTCTCCTGTAATTGTGGGGTTGGAAACAACCGGATTATTCTTGACATAAATGTCTATAAGTGCCTTGACGTCATGATGAACGCCAGTCCTACTGTTGTACAGGTCTAACGCCTTCTGCTGTACTCCTAGTCCTATGTTTACCTTGTTTTCTCCCTTTGGAAATACCCATGCATATCCCCCCGGAGCGATTTTTTGGTCTAAATGTATAATGCAATAGTCTGGATCAAAATGCGTTCTATCTTCAGAGGCCCTGTCAAAATGGTAGATGTACCTTCCAGTCGCTTCTAGATCAACCCTATCAATTTTCTTTTGTATAAAAGATTTCAATGATAGATTTGTCCTGAGAACGGAAGTAACTCCAGTAGCGTCGATTACCAGCTTGCAGGTTTTTTTAAATGTCGTATTCGTTAACAAATCCTGTCCTGTGACGCCAACCACAGTGCCATTCTCTACCAACAATGAGCGGAGGGCAATATTCCCTTGTATTTCTACGCCTAGTTTCTGCGCATCCCGAAGTTGTTTCTGTGGAAGCATCTTGCGATTGAGTAAGTAGCCTTCTCCGTCAAAAGAGACAGCGAGCTTCATGATTTGGAGAATATGCCATGACTCCCTTAACAGGATGCTCAATTTCTGGATGTCCCCATTTGAGGCCTATTCTCTGTGACATATAGTCTATTGATTTCTTTCCAACCGCATCACCACAAATCCAGCCCGTTATCGTTTTTCTTCCTAAAATAGGCAACGGATTTCTGTCTACTACAAGAATCCGAAATGACTGTTTCGAATAGTGTGCCGCCGAAGAGGCCACGATTAGACCTGCCAGACCGCCTCCAGCAACAATGATATCGTAGTCGTGACTGTTCAAATATACATTAGGACAACGAGTGGGACTATATGATTTTTATTATATCTCTAGACTATACATGGCGCAATAAGACTTTAATATCCGTTATTTAGCTGAACTATTTTTCTCTGTTCCTCCATCAATATGTTAGCTAACTGCCGTTAGGAGTGTGTGTAAGCTGTAAATGTCATACATTTTATGTACAAAATAGTATATTCAACCTAACTTGAGAATCGATACACAGTTGTATATTGACAACTCTATTTCCCTAGCGATAATTGCATCTGCATTAGACTTATCCGATTCGATTTTTTTTGGATGATTAATATACCTAAAAGATTATTTGAACGCGTACTGCCGGGGTCGCCTAGCCTGGGAGGGCGCAAGCCTGGAATCAGATTTCTGGATAGCTTGTGACCCGTAAGGGTCCCGAGGGTTCAAATCCCTCTCCCGGCGCTTTAGCTTAATCGAAATGAACAAGTAACCTAAGCGTGTGCAAATTGATCCAAAGCGATCCTCAAACAATATGAGTTTGACAAAATCAGAATGGGAATACATTTGAAGCTACTTCGGGAACCCTCAGCTCTACTATTGGTGTTCTGATAGGTCATTTCCCTCCGGTCGAGCTGAGGAACGCCATACCTTGGGGTATGTATTAGGTTTCATTATTATCCTTTTCATGACAAAAGCAAACCCACGAGTTTCGGTTTCTATATCGTCCGATTTCATAATCGCTTCAGCTAAGCCAACGATCTCTCCTTTGAGTGTGTAAACCCCAACAAGTTCTCCAGGGCGTAAATCATGAGGTATCGCAATAATTCCAGGAATCGCTAATTGTGCTCCATGGCAGAGTGCATCAACTGCGGTATCCCTTATTACAACAGCGCGTAAACTCTGAAGAGAATACTCTACAGGCTTGATAAGTAACCTTAACTTTGTTTCATCCTTATTTTCCTTGTAAGATTCGAAAGCATCAAGTATGTCATGCAACCTCACAAACTGCTCTGTCTTTTCTGAGAAATCGTTGACTCTTGTTCTTCTTAGTTCTATCATCGTGGCTCCAGGACTAAGAACTTCTCCTAAATCATATATGATTTTTCGAACGTAAGTACCAGCCTGACACAATATCCGCATGAGGAGAAGACGTTCGTGTTGTTCTAGAAGTTCAAAGGAGTATACAGTTCGAATTCTTGTAGCACGACGAACTGCAGAACGCTGAGGTGGCCTTTGGTAGATGTCTCCAGTAAATTCTTTCATAATGGGTTCTATCTTGTTCGCTAGAAATGTAAGAGTGCATTCTGGCCAAGGCATAATATTCCTTTGGCCCCAAAGTCAGAGCCGATAATGCCTTTGTGGCCTCTCCAAGGCCCAAGGGCAATAGTCCGGTAGTCCCGGGATCCAGAGTCCCACTATGGCCTATCTTGGCTAGTCCTAATGCCTTTTTTACCCATGCTACTACTTCATGACTAGTGGGTCCAGGAGGTTTGTCAAGTAGGATAAACCCGTAATCGAATAAATTATTCAGTGGTCTTTTGTCTGGATTATGTCCGTATTCATCATTAGTTGCGTCGTCGTCTATCTTTAAAAGATTTTGTAACTGAGGTAATACCAATAGCTAATTACTCTAGCCCTTTTGTATGTTGTGAGAGATGGCCTTCTTGCAACCATTTTATAATAGACTTTGAAACTTCAATCAAAGATGGCAAACTCAATAAATCTGTGTTGAGACAGAAATCAAATACTTTCAAGTCTTCTCCAAAATTAAAGCTGTATAGATTTTTATAAATATTCTTATTCTCCTCATCTCGTATACGTAAAACATTTTTGGCCTCCGTTAGAGATATATTGTCGCGATTGGCCATCCTGTTAGCCCTGTTCTCCTGTGAACCCTTTAGCCAGAACTTGATGACGCCATCCACCAACCATGGCAAGGTGTAACTGGTTATTACCACGTTTTCGCTTCTGATTAGTTCGATTAGTTTTTTGTCTACCAGTTTATCAAATGACGGGTCGGATTTTCTTTCCTGCATAAATCTTTTAGCTTCTTTCGTATCCCACCAATCTTCGCCGGAGGTAGAATACCCTTTGTTTTCTGCAAACATTTTGAGAATATCCCCGCCGCTATATGACTTGAGACTAAATTCTTTTGCAAGTTCAATGGCCATAGTAGTCTTGCCCACAGCAGGCCAACCAGATATCACTATACTTAATTTTGGTTCTGGTATTTTCTTCACCTTGTCTGCACACGTTTCATGTTATGCCCGGCATCGAAGTCCCGGTAATCTTAGATATTATGCCACTGAACGAAAATGAGGTTATTAGAAACCAGCCCCACAGAAAAACTTCTCCTGGAACGCTACAGGCTCCCTTAGGCTGACCACTTGCATCTTCTTGCTGATCAATTTTAACATTCTGGTCACTGCACATAATCCATGGTATGTGAATAGGTGAGACCGCAGTGGTAGCCCCAAAAATAGAAGGAAAAACAAATATCCAAAGTAAAAAGGAAGGCATCATGTAAATTAGCATAGGTCGCATTTGTTGCTGTTGCATTTCCATTGTCATTTTGTTTACGTAGGCCTGTTTTTTCTTTAATTCTTCTATTCTAGGCTTGTCTTGCTTTTTAATAGCATCGGTGTACTGCTTTCGCCATTCATTTGTTTCTTTCATTACCTTACTCATTTTTCCTATATCTGTAGTTTTTTTTCGAAGCAAAGCAAAGGCATAATTCATCCCTATTGATATGAGGGCCGACACAATCATCGCTGATACCATGTCTGGAAACAAAGGATGCTTGGTGTATTGGGGTGCAAGTCCTGGGACTTGCATGATAAGTGAAAACACAAAACTTACATCAAAAATCAACTATTTCCCCACCAGTATTCTAACTATATCTTGCGCAGCCTTCTGTGCATCATCTTTGCTGTTTTCGATTATGGTAAAAGGAGACCCGGTCAAATTTGCTGACGTTATTAACATCATCTTAGAAATGTCAATCTCATTTTGAAGATCTTCTTTAGAAGGTAGGTCTCTATTTCTTGTTTTATCTGTTTGGCGTCTAATAGTAATCTCGTCGACGTCGGCAACGATTAGCAACAAATGAGTTGGTCTTATAATATTAGTTACATTCATGGGCACGCCAGGATAGTACCATTCCGAGGTCCTGATAAAAAGGTGAGTATCAATAATTACAATATTTTCCTTCATTTCCGCTATTCTTTTCGCAGCATCTTCCTGCAAGTTTCGTTGGTCTAAAATAGACAGGTTCCTCATTTCGTCTCTATTCTGCACACCCTTTTTGTTCGCCTCTTCAAACATCAGCGTTCCAAAAACAACTGTATCTACCTTCAAACCTTTATCTTCAAGAATCTTCACGACTTTGGAAATCACCGTCGTTTTTCCGACACCCGGTATTCCCACGATTACTGCTCGAATGCTATTTTCTTCCAAGAAGTCCCGCCAGTTTGGGCATGTGCACATCGACTTGTTCCCTGACAAGAAGATTATAATAATTTACCAATATGTCCACCATTAAAAGAATCCCGATTCCTGAACCAAAAACAGTTAATACATCTGAAATAGAAGCAACGAGTCCTATTATTATACCTCCTGCAATTGTAACGGATGGTATGTACTTGTTGAGCAATGTTTCCACGGATCCTTCTGACCTTCTGAAACCCGGAACCTGTACGTCAGCATCCAGCAAGTTCTTTGCTCGCCTTACCCGCAGATAGCCCTCCCAGTTCTACCCATAATCTTCCAAAGATTGTAACTACTGTAGTCAAGAAAAGCACATAAACCACAGCACGTACGGGGTCCTGTACGGCTACGTCAAGACTTCTAGGGGCAGTAATGTAGTAAAGCACTCCTCCTGTGGGTGTCTGAGCACTGCTAGGATCAAACTGTGCAATCCAGTTAAATACAGGATTATCATTTTCAGGGTTATAATTTGCCCACAGCATTTGACCCATGAAGATCGCATTGGCAAGCAGAGCTGATGCCAATATTACAGGTATGTTTGAAGTATACAATAACTTTATGGGGTAAACTGCTGTAAATCCTCTATACTTCGTAGAGACTATCGGAATGTCCACATGGATGCCTTGAATATAGACTAGTATTAAGAGAACAACGGCAGTCACAAAAAGACCAAATACACTAGGAAGTTGGCCTACTCTGAACAGAGTCTCTGCTAAGTCTCCATTGATAGCGGAGTCAATAATAAAGGGGATGACACCAACTGGACCATCGTCTGCTGGGATAGGACTAAAGACACTCCACATTATACCCTGAGCCACACCAGCCATGATAAACAAACTAATGCCAGATCCTAGACCCCAACCTTTTTGCACTAGCTCATCGAGCATCATTACAATGAAACTCGCAGCAATTAGTTGCACGACCACTACAGGTACAAATAAAGGGCTTGCAACAAGATTGCCGTAGACACTTACACCATATAGTGTTCCCTCCGCAACTATGACGACAATCGTCACAATCTTAGTGGCAGACGTAAAGAGAGCCCTATCGTCTGGATTCTTAAAGTTGAGTTTTAGCAGATCAGAGCCCTTAAGTAACTGCATTAACAGTCCTGCAGTCACAATAGGTCCTATCCCAAGTTCCAAAAGCGTTCCTTGCTGTGCTGCAAAGATCACCCTTGCAAATGCAAGGAAATCGAACTGAGGATCGTCCGTAACTCCATACAAAGGAATTTGGCCCATAACGAGGTACAATAAGACGGCAATTCCAGACCAAATCAGCTTCTCGGAGAGTTGTATTTTCTTCTTCGGCTTCTCTACCTGAGGAACATACCTTGAGATTGCCTTAATTCCTCTTCTGAGCTTACTTTCACTCTGTGTGGTTTTCATTCGAATAGATTTCTCCCCCTGCTGACTCAATTTTTTGTTTCGCACTCGCAGAAAATTGTGTCACCTTTAGACTGATAGCGCTTTGTAATTTGCCTCCACCCAATAACTTATCATATCCTAGTGCAGTCAAATCCAAGAATGCTCTCCCGTCATCCTTGAGAGAACCATGACGTGTAAATAGAGAATCTAATTGGCCCACGTCTACCCACTTTCTCACTACTTTGGGATTAAGAGAATTGAAAGAATCATGACCAAAGTGATCTGGTTCTTCTATGACTGTTCTGATCCAAAAATGCTTGTGCTTTCCAGCTCCTCCTACTCCCCCTCGAGATCCTGATGCTCTGTGCTGGCCTATTTGACCCCAACCACAGTATCGAGTACCTCTTTGTTTTCTGCTTTTCCTAAGCCGGGTTGCCATAAATTTTACATTCTCCTTTTATTATTGGGATAAAGGTATCGTAATCTAGATTCAAATATTTCACCTTAATTAAGTCTTACTGTACATTACATCATCCGTTTGATTATATCGGCCAATTCACTGTCTTCACCCAGTATACCTTTCTGATGGTATTGTGTTTTTGTTTTCCTCTTGAATCCTCCTCGGGGAGGGTTTAATGCAAACCATGGTTTCACCTCTTGCACATTAGAAAGTCTTACTTTGTCCTTTGCTATATCTGAAGCAAGTTCTTCTATGTTAGGATAAGAACCTTTGTCAGGCAAACCCTTGAACGGTCTAGAGCCAATTGTTTTGCCTCTTCTTTCTAATAATTCCTTAATGAAGCCTGAGTCTACCGATGTCCAAGCCACAAAATCCTTGATCTTCCTTAACATGCCTAATGATTCTGGCGTCTCTGGAATTATGGTTGCCCAGAATTTTTTGTAAAGATTGAGACTATCTAGCGTATACCTAGCCCAATGTGGAACGTTGACAGTTCCTTTTATCCTAAGAACAATATATGCCATAACCATTATCAGCCCATAATATACGTACTTCTAATAGCATTGAAAACTGCCTTTGTAGTTGACATCATTGTATTTGTTGATCCAAATGACTTTGTCCATGCGTCCTTAATTCCAGCTAATTTGAGAAGGTTCCTGATGTTCTCTCCAGCGACCAGACCCAATCCTCTTGGCCCTGGGATTAGTTCTATTGTCACGCTCCCGCCTTTCCCACGAACCTTAAAAGGAATAGAATGTAATTCCGCACACCGACACTCCCAACTTCCACAACCTAACTTCACAGGTATAACATTCAGGTAAGCTGCGTTGGTTGCCTTATCTATTGCGATTCTCATTTGTGCCGCCTTACCTTTTCCTAGTCCAAACCATCCTGCTTCATTCCCAATCGCAACTAGAGCATCAAAACGCGTCATTTCACCAGCATCAGTCTGCTTTTGAACTATACCAACGTGGACGACCTGTGTTTTCATGTCTGGGATTAAGTGCTTTACTATCTCAGACTCGTGAATTCTCATGCCGTTTTCGTATACTTGTTCCATAGAATTGATTTTACCATCTAGTACTAGACTGCCTAGTGTGGTTCGTGGCTTCCATTCGGTTACTTGTTCTTGATGTTTTGAATATCGGCTCATGCTACTCTTTTACTTCCTTTAGAGGGTCTCTTGTTGCTTTCTTTTTCGTTGTAAATTCCCCGAGTTAATTCTTCTTTCAGTATTCGGGCTGTTATTTCTTCTACATGAGATTGATAGTTTTCAGGTACCAATCCCTCCTTAAGAAGGGATGAGAAATACTTATTGTATTTATTGATATCTTCTGTCTTTATTTTGAGTGCATACTCCGCAATGTGTTGACCATTGAGTCTATGTTCTGTAGGGTAGGATTCAGAAGAAATTGGTATATTTATTCCTGCCTGGACGATTCCTTTCATGCAAGCAGCTATTCTGCTGGTAAATGGCTTGTTCCCTATGTAGAGAACAGCCTTATCCACTCCCTTCTCCAGAGCCTTTCTGCCGAGTACGAGTCCAACTAGAAAGCAGGCAGGAAGACTATTCAAAGATCCTTTCCAGCCATACCGTCGAAGTTCTCTGCTATGAGTGGAAACTCTTACTATATCACCTTGAATTTCAGGTTTCAGAACTTGTGCAATCACATTCTGATTTGATATTTTGATGGTCACAAAATCTTGCTTGCTAATTAGCAAAGCCTCTCTTTTGCGATAATTGGTTTTATGAGTGCGAATTCTTTTTAAAGTATGAACATAACTCATGATGGTTCTCCATTAACAATTGAAACCCTGACAAGCAAATAGACTTATAAACGTTTTATCATACTGCGGATATGTTTTTTGTCAGAATTGGCTTGGAATTGTGCATCATCTTTTTGTTCTTCTCAGAGACAAAGTGGCCGCAAACGCTCCTGCTCCAATACCATTATCTATATTCATGACTGCCATGCCTAATGTACAACTTTGTAACATTGTTCCAAGTGCTGCAACTCCATTAGAACCAAAACCGTAGCCAGTTGAAGTAGGAACAGCTATAACAGGGATATTCACAAGGGAACAGACTACGCTAGGCAGAGCTCCATCCATACCTGCAATAACAATAAGGGCGTCTACATCTTGAGATATCATTTCTTTTAGCGCGGGAAACAATCTATGCATTCCGGCAATGCCAACATCATAAGATAATAACGAGTCGCAGCCCATAGCCTTTGCGATCAGTCGAGCCTCCTCAGCTACTCCTATATCAGCAGTACCCGCTGCCAAGATTCCGATTGTTGCTTTCCCTTCGTTTGTTTTAAACTCAAAATTCTTTGAAACAAGGATTGTTGAGCTCTTTTTGCCGACTTCGATCTCAAGCCGTCTCTTTTTGAGGGAAGAGTATAGTTCAGAAAATTGATCTTCCTTTATCCTACTTATTATCACTATCCCTTTTTTTGCAATCGTGGAAAGAGCAATCTTAACTATATCCTCCTGGGTCTTTTCCTTCTGCCAATATCACTTCTGGGGTGCCTTTTCTTTTGTCTCTGTCCAAGTCAATTTTGGCGAGATTGTCACCTACGAATTCAACTGAAAATATTGAAATATCTCTTCGGGCATCTGCTACAGTTATTTCTCCCCTACTAAGTCTCTTGAGAATGTCTGTAAGATTCATTCCGCTGAAACTTTCTACAAATTACTAATTTGCAGTTTTATGCAGTTTGTTAGCATCTGTACTGCTTGCTGAATGTCGAGAACTCCTTTATTGAATATGTTCTTTTCATCTTCGTTAAGACTTAGCTCTAAAATTCTTTCCAATCCATCGGATCCAATAATAGCGGGAACGCCAATGCATAAATTATTCGTGCCATATTCTCCTTCTAAAAGAGCGGAGACAGGAATAACTGATCTTTTTGTCCCTTATAATTGCCTCAACAATGGTTGCAATGGCATTTCCCGGGGCATGTGTTGTTGCTCCCTTTTTTGAGATGACTTCAGCGGCTACATTTTTTGTTTTCTCAAAGATTTTCTCGGATTCTTGTTCCGATATAAATTCACGCAGGGGAATACCCGCTATTGAAGAGAACCGAACTAAAGGCAGCATGTTCTCCCCGTGTTCGCCGATAACCATAGCCTGAATAGACGCCCTAGAGACTTTCACGGCGTCAGAAATGAAACTCTTAAAGCGTGACAAATCTAGCATGCCTCCCATCCCCATCACCTGCTTCTTATTAAACTGGGTTGTCTTTAATGCAATTAAGGTCATAGGATCCAAGGGATTGGTTACAATTATAAGTTTACAATTTTGAGCGTGCTCCCGAATCTGTTTAGCGACATCTTCGACAATTCTTGCATTTGTCTTTAGTAAGTCCATACGGGTCATACCGGGTTTCCTACCTACCCCTGCCACGAGAACTACAACATTTGATCCTTGCATATCTTGATAATCATTACTTCCTCGGATAAAACAGTCGATGCCTCTCTCTGAGAGCTGATGGTTTATATCCATAGCTTCCCCATGAGGCAACCCTTGTACTACATCAAGCAGAAGTACGTCGCCTAATTCCCTAAGTCCACAATTTAAAGCTGCAGAAGCCCCGACCTTACCGGAGCCTATAATGGTTATAGTCATTCAGAAAGTCAGGCAGAATTTAACTTATAAGTCTTACAAATGTAAACTCAAAGGTCCATAGCTCAAAGCGCAAGATAGTGATCGTCTGTATTGGAATTCTTTTATGTCGAAATTTTCAATCTGAATAGAGTCTCCTTTCGACGAATGCAAATAATGTACTGTCAATAAAAAATACTTGCAGAGAAGTGCCATATAAATAACAACGCAGCTTAATGAATTCAATGGGAAGGATTGCTGTTATCGATGCTCAAGTAAGCGGGATTTCAGGAGATATGTTACTTTCCAGTTTAATAGATGCGGGCGCCAACAAAAAGCGAGTCACTGCTGCGATATTTGCGTGTCAAAAATTTCTCAAGGGAAGTAGCATCCAGGAGGTAAACTTCAGAAGAAAGGTATTTGGTGGGTTCGGAGCGACCCAACTTGCACTGAGGTCTCGCGATAACGTTTCTGCCCGAAGGGGAACTGAAATGTATCAAGCACTTTCCCAGTGTTGCGAGCACGCAGGCGTAGGTTCGAACGGAAGGGCATTTGCCTTAGAGTCACTGAAAAGAATCATTGTTGCAGAATCTGTTGTGCATGGACAGGAATTTAAAGATGTTTTCTTGCACGAATCGTCAAGCATAGACACCTTTGTTGACTTGATTGGATGTGCCGTAGCTTTGGAGGATCTTGATCTTTTCAAGTCCAGGATTTTCTCTACCAGGATAGCAGTGGGCAGTGGACAATTTACTTTTTCTCATGGTGTTGTTTCTAATCCAGGTAACGCCATTATCGAGATCTTTAAGGGCTTGCCATTTACATTATTTGGAAGCCCTACCGAAGAAGAGCAAACCACTCCTACAGGGGCAGCAATGCTTGTTACATTGACTAATTACGGACTTGATTATTATCCAGCCATTAGCCCTGAGAAAACTGGATACGGTGCCGGAAAAAAATGCCTAAAGAACGTCCCTAACATTCTGAGATTAGTCATTGGCAAATCACCATTGTCTCTAGACGCAAATATAGACACTGTTTTTGTTATTGAAACTCATATCGATGATCTTTCTGGCGAGCTCGTTGGTAATTTAATCGAGAAGCTGGACAAGTCAGGTGCATTGGATGTATCTGTATTGCAGGGCCTATCAAAGAAAAATAGACCTAACTATATTGTAAAGATTATCTCTAATGTCCTAGATTTAAATAACATTTTAGAGATCCTTTATACAGAATCCGGAACATTGGGTGCACGTGTCCAAGAAGTAAGAAGGATAGTAATGACCAGAAATGCTGTTACAACTTCGATGAGAATACGGGACAAGTCATTCGATATCCGAGTAAAAATTGCGAGAGACCTTAAGGGGAATGTTATCAATGTTAAACCTGAGTTTGAAGATATAAAGAATATATCCCGGGTCATCGGGTTGCCATCAAAGAGGATAATGGATTTGGTAAAGGCAGAAACAATTCAACGATTTGGGGAAACCTAAATGGATGCAGAGAGTAGAACACTCCGCTTGCTAATGGAATGGTTCATGAAGGATAGAGCCCCCGTGATTATTGCTTTGTCTGGAGGTGTGGATAGCGCAGTAGTAGCTTTAGCAGCTAAAAAGGCTCTTAACAATGAGGCTATTGCCATAACAGCCAATTACAATACTCTTTCAAATGACGAATTAAACTCCGCCAAAAACGTTGCAAACGAGATTGGTATTTTTCACAAGATTATAGAGTACAATGAACTCAATAATTCTTTATTCGTCAAAAATGATAGCTCAAGGTGTTACCATTGTAGAACTGAGCTAGCGACCTATCTCTTGGAAGAAGCAAAGAAACTAGGGGCGGCTTTGATAGTGGATGGTACTCAAACTGACGATCTCCTAGAAGTCAGACCAGGTATCAAGGCATTGAAGGAAAAGGGTATAAGGAGTCCTTTGGTCGAGTGTGGGGTCGGTAAAAAAGAAATTCGCTCAATCGCCCGGCGCTACGGACTTTCAGTCCATAATAGACCCGCGAACTCTTGTCTAGCGTCTAGAATTCCACCTGGAATCACAGTCACATATGATAAACTCAGAAAAATCGAAAATTCGGAAACAGTTGTAATGGCGGTATTAGGTGTATCGCAAGTTAGAGTAAGAGATCATGGGGATATTGCAAGGATAGAAGTCCCAAAAGAAGAATTGTACAAATTATTCGATATGACTAAACTCAACCTATTGGACGCACAAATAAAGAAGCAAGGGTTCAGATTTGTAACCATTGACACTGGAGGATACCAATCAGGCAATCTTGCTATTTTACCCCCATCACAGGAGGGGAAATGACTACACAAAAAGCCAGCGCGAACAAGATTTACCTGGATAATGCTGCATCCACTCCAATTAGGGATGAGGTATTCCAAGAAATGATTCCATATTTGACTTTCCACTACGGGAACCCGTCCTCACTTCATGCATTTGGGTTTGAAGCTAATAGGGCTATAAATAAAGCAAGGAAGCGGGTCGCATCAATAATAGGTGCCAAACCCTCGGAAATTATTTTTACAGGCAGCGGAACGGAGGCCGACAATATGGCCACAAAAGGAGTAGCATACTCTGTCCGAGAGAAAATTCCAAAAAAAAACCACATCATAACAACTAGTATTGAGCACGATGCAGTAATGGAATCCTGCAGGGACCTCGAGAGAAATGGATTCGAGGTGTCATACTTGCCTGTAAGTAGAGAAGGATTGGTTGATGCGGCTACCCTTGAGGATTCCATTTCAAAGGAAAAAACCTCCCTTGTAAGTATTATGCTAGCCAATAATGAGATCGGCACACTACAACCGATACATGAACTAGTAAAAATTACGCGTCGCAAGGCAGAGGATGTGATTTTTCATACGGATGCCATCCAGGCACTTGGCAAGATTCCCATTAACTGCGAGGATCTGGGCGTCGATTTAATGGCACTCTCCTCCCACAAAATAAACGGACCAAAAGGTGTTGGCTGCCTCTACATTAAAGAAGGCTCCCCCGTTAACGCTTTAATTTCTGGAGGAGGACAAGAAAAGCATTTGCGTTCAGGAACTGAAAATGTACATGGAATTGTCGGGTTCGGAAAAGCCTGTGATATATTGAAGCAGAACCATGACAAGGTTAGAACGAATATCATCCAAATACGCGATTATCTAGTTGGAAAAATAATAGATGAAATACCCATGGTTCGCTATAACGGACCGTCAGACATCAACATTAGACTTCCTAATATTGCCCATTTTACTTTTTTTGGACTCAACGGTGAGGATTTGCTTATCAAGCTTGACGAGCATGGTGTGGCCGCTTCCACAGGTTCTGCTTGTTCTGCCAGAAAGCAAAAAGAATCGCATGTCCTGAGAGCAATGGGGTTTACTCTCCCGGAGATTTCAGGTTCGCTCAGGTTAAGCTTAGGACCTCATAATACCATAGAGGAAGTCGATCAGACAGTTGCAATTTTGAAAGGAGTAATTGAAGAATTACTTGAAGTTTCACCGTTTAAACACACTACCTAAAAAAATGACCGAAATATTATAATCCCTATTTTTCCGCAGATTATATCATGGCTAACAATTCTACACCCCCCAGCATTGAAATCGGACAAGACGCTCCTGACTTTGAACTGCCGGATACCGATATGAATACTCATAAACTCTCTGATTATAGAGGCAAAAGCTTGATTCTTGCGTTCTTTCCTGCAGCTGAGTCTCCTGTGTGCACATTAGAAATGTGTAAATTCAGAGATTCTCTGGCAGATTTAAAAGAAAGTGGCGCAGAGATACTTGGCATTTCAGTAGATGGTCCATTCGCAAACAAGATTTTCTCTAAAAATAGACAATTGAATTTCCCTCTTTTAAGTGACTACAAAAAGGAGACAATCCGCAAATACGGAATAGTTATGAAAGATCTAGGTAAGCTGAAAGATTACAATACCGCTAAACGATCGATCTTTATAGTTGATAGCAATGGAACAACCCGCTATAATTGGATCTCGGACAATCCTTTGGTTGAGCCTAATTACGACGAGATTAGATCGCAGTTGCAAAAACAAAAATAAATACATACATATGCGGTTCGTTATTTCAAAATGAATAATTTAAAGAGTCTGTATACTACTCGAGTATCGCTACAATATCATATCTTGCGACCGTCGCCCCTTTATTCACCTTAATCTGCTTAACATTGCCGTCTTTATGGGATTTCACTGCGACCTGCATTTTCATCGATTCCAATACAATTATGGGGTCGCCCTTCTTAACTGGGGAGCCCAGTTCTACCATTATATTGACTACTCTGCCTGGGATCTGACTCTTTATGTCCTTATCTCCACCTTCTCCTCGTTCCTCCGTAGATAATGATCTTTTGAGTATTTCTTGAAGATTAGGACGGCTCTTTAGAGTAATGGGGTGGTCGTCAATTAAAAGTTTAGTTTCATGGGTACCTGATTGAATGATTGCACGATGATACTTACTATTTAGATATAAATTCTATCTCGTTACCCGTGATTTTAAGTAAAGTGATATGATGGGTATTACCGTCGATTTTTACTATTATGTCTCTACCTGCCGTCTGAACTACGTCAGCATTTTGCAGCTCTTTGACACCCCCAATTCTTATTTCCAAATCACATTCTCCTTTTGCGTTCTGATGTCAGCCCTGTCCACCCTGAAAGTTGGCGAGAGGAGCGTCGGCTTACATTCATAGGATTAGTGTTCTGAACGAATTCAGAGTGTAATAGGAAGGCTGCAATTGCCGCATCTGCATGCCTTCTTGCCTCTTTTTCAGCATCCTCATTCATTTTATTTATCAGTCCAAAACGGTCAAGGTAGTCTGTCGAGAGTCTTCCTTCTATGAAATTCTGCTCGTTCAATATCGTCTTGTATAGTGGGATAGTTGTATTAACCCCTTCCACTCTGAACTCGTCAAGGGCAACTCGTTCTCTTATACGAGCTTCTTCGAAATCCTTTCCCCATGAGATAAGCTTCGCAATTAAGGAATCATAGTATCCAGAAACAGTGCATCCAGGGTAAAGGTATGAATCCACTCTTATGCCTGGGCCGTAAGGCAAGTTACAATTAGGTACAAAACCAACTGAGGGGGCAAATTCAAGAAATGGATCCTCAGCGTTAATGCGGCATTCTATGGCACAACCATGCATCTTTAGGTCTTCTTGTTTAAAATCGATTTCCTCTCCTTGGGCTATCCGTATCTGGAGTTTAACCAGGTCTAATCCTGTGACCAGTTCAGTAACTGGATGTTCTACTTGCAACCGCGAGTTTATTTCGATAAAATAAAATTTCCCATCTTGGTCACGCAAAAATTCAGCTGTTCCTGCGTTTAAATAATCCACTGCTTGCGCCGCTCTTACAGCTATTTCTCCCACTTCTTCCCTTGTTTTGGCATCGACTACAGGAGATGGAGAAATTTCTATAAGCTTTTGATGTCTTCTTTGAATGGAACACTCTCTTTCGAAAAGATGTCTTCCATTTCCATGGGAATCCAGCAACAATTGAAATTCAATATGTCTGATATTCTCTAAATTTTTTTCGACGAAAAGTGCTGACTTTCCGAATGCGGCCTTGGATTCTGCAGACGCCATTTCAAATTCCTCTTTTAATTGGCCTTCATTGGATGCCATTCTGATACCCCTGCCCCCGCCTCCAAAAGCAGATTTTAGCAATACAGGATACCCAGCCTCAGCGGCGATATCAAGGGCCTTTTGCACGTCCTCTAACGTGCCATCACTTCCCGGGACTGTTGGAACCTTGGCTTTTTTCATTAATACTTTGCACTTCATTTTGTCGCCTGTGAGTTCCATCGCTTTGCTCTTGGGTCCAATAAATATGATATTCTCCTTTTCGCATCTCTCCGCAAAACCTTCATTTTCTGACAAAAATCCATAGCCAGGATGGATAGCATCGGCTCCTTGTTTTTTAGCAGTCTCAATTATCCTATCTATGTTGAGGTAGCTTTCTGCAGGGGGCGCAGGACCGATGTGGTAGCATTCATCAGCGAATTTTACATGAAGAGAGCTGACATCCTCATCAGAGTAAATAGCGATAGATTTGATTGACATATGTCTGCAAGCGCGTATAATTCTGAGTGCAATCTCGCCTCGATTTGCTATTAATATTTTAGAAATCTTATTAGAAATTGTGCACCAGTCCTCCTAAAGATTTATGTTTCCATGCTTCTTAGGCGGCCTTATTTCTCTTTTGTTTGCCAGGCACTCCAAAGCACGAATAATAAAAGGTCGTGTTTCCATAGGATCTATTACGACATCTATGATACCCTTCTCTGCTGCTATATAGGGATTAGCAAACTTGGTTCTAAACTCTTTGGCCAGTTTTTTCTTAGTAGCCGATGCATCCGCGGACTGCTTCAGATCTTTTCGATGTATAATAGTAATTGCTGCTTCGGGTCCGAGAACGGCTATTTCTGCAGTTGGCCATGCGAAGTTAACATCTGCCCTTAGGTTCTTACTTCCCATAGCGATATATGCACCACCGTACGCCTTCCCAATTATACACGTGATCTTTGGTACTGTGGCTTCACAATACGCGAATAGAAGCTTGCTTCCGTGTCTAATAATACCATTATGCTCCTGATCCGCCCCAGGAAGATAACCTGGCGTGTCCACAAGAGTAACAATCGGGATATTATAGGCATCGCAAAGGCGAATGAATCGTGCAGCCTTATTTGAAGAATTAATATCTAACGCACCAGCCAAATAGGATGGTTGATTTGCAACGATTCCAACCGATCTCCCATCCATTCTTCCAAAGCCTACTACAATATTCTCTGCAAATAACTCGTGGACTTCCAAAAATTCTCCATTGTCTAGTATGGAAGTTACAATCTTTTTCATATCATATTGTTGATATGGATTCTCAGGCAAAGTGTTTACAAGATTTGGGTCCATGCGATTAGAATCATCGGTGCTCTCAGTGAGTGGAGGCTCTTCCATGTAATTTTGAGGTAAGTAAGACAATAACTTCTTAATCTTATCCATGCATTCAAATTCGTTTTTAGCTATGAAATGTGCAACTCCCGACTTCGACGCATGTGTTCGTGCGCCCCCTAATTCTTCAAATGAGACGTCTTGGCTTAAGACCTCCTTTACGACTTCTGGGCCCGTAACGAACATTTGCCCTACATTTTCTACCATAATAACAAAATCTGTCATAGCGGGCGAGTATACAGCGCCACCAGCACATGGGCCGATGCTTGCAGTAATCTGAGGTATAGAGCCTGAAGCAAGAGCATTGTGAAAGAATATATCCCCGTATCCGTCTAGGCTGAGTACACCTTCCTGGATTCTTGCGCCCCCTGAATCGATTATACCGATAAGTGGAGCACCCACCCTTAAGGCGTGCTCCATGACTTTGACCACTTTTCTACCTGCCATCTCACCAAGAGAGCCTCCCAAAATTGTGAAATCGTACACATATACAAATACCTGTCTTCCGCCAACGCGACCGAACCCAGTTATCACTCCATCACCTTGGAATTTTTGGCTCTCTGTGTCTCCTCTGTGCGTCACGTATTTGTCAATCTCAAGGAACGTACCTGGATCTATCAAAAGGTCAATTCTTTCCCTGGCAGTAAGCTTTCCCTTTGCATGTTGGGCGGCGATCTTATCTTGGCCTCCTCCGAGCTCAGCCGCCTTCTTCAGGTCATATAATCTCTTAATTTTCTCCTCATGCATGACGTTGTAATTATTGCCAAAAGATAGATATATAAACTGATTAGACCTGGGCTACTAGCAATCATAAGCCAGAAAAGATTTTTGGAACATAAGACTGTGTCACCAACCAAAGCGAACATAGGGCGAATAGGATTATGAATAAACCATGGCCAGTCGGATTCTTTTCTTGCCTTCAGGAACCTGAAATCTATTTAATAATATCGCCAATGAGTTAGTTATATTCTCGCTGGTACGGTCATCGCTTAGATATATTAAATCAACTCTTAAAACATATTTCTCGATATCTTCTCTTCAAGACTTGATTTATCACGTCAAAGTAACTAAATGTTATTTTATCCAAGTTACTCATTTCCATATAGCAAGCTTTTGTACTTTTCACCATAGTTTTGACCGCATCGCCTAAACGAGTAGGTCATCTAAAGTAGGTGAATGACACTTTTTTCAGTATCAGTATGACCACTTGTCAGTGTCAGAATAACACTTTTATATCTGAATGTTAGTAATATATTTTAGTGTCAATAGTTCCTAAAGAAACGGAAGGAAAAATAAAAGTCTGTGTTTTCTTAAACAAGCACGATATTATCAATATTAAGATGATAGCTGATCACATGTTTCACCAGAAATTAATACCAAGGTCTACAGTCCCCGCATTCCTTAGAGCGGCAGGCTACAAGTTCTACAATGAATATAATGAGATGTTAAAGAGACAAAATGCCCATAGTCAACGATCTTCAAAAACGGGTAAACTTTCTTAATTACCTCGGATGGAGAAGGACAAGAGATTAACAAAGTATCTAAAAAAGTAGGGATAAACAACCATAGCAAGCCGTTAAGTAGCAGGTATGGAGGCGGCAATAGAATAAGCAGACATGGATTATTTTAAAACGCAGGTTTACCTGAGCCAACTGCATAGGCTTTAACGGGTAGTCGAGAGATATCCCCACTAATAGATGAAACACCGGTATAACAATCTTATAGTATGTTTCAATTGTTCATTCTCTAAGCCCGCTTCTGCCTCCACGAGCTCGACGGAAATAATTCATGCCTAAATTGTAGTTTTCAAAAAGCGAGCGAAGGGTTTCTATTTCTTCTTCAACTTTTGAAGATCGACTGCCGAGACCCGTTGGTTCTTTTTAAGCTCTTCTAACTTTTGATTTTTCTCTATTATCAGATTTCCAACATTACGCTCATATTCACTGGACAACTGTAGACTCTAAACTATTTCATTTAATATTCTTTTTCTTTGCTTTGAAAGAAACTTTTGTCTAGCATGTATCATAAGCCTTAGGCTCAGCCAGACACGTAGCGCAGATGCATGTATCAGATTTGTGCAGTACAGCACCTGCGAGGTTCAAATCAAGATCATTAATTACTAAATTAGAAGGACTTTGCATTTCACATACAAAACATGTTTTATTAACGGACACTATGTTCATTCCTGGTGCGGCTGCATCATTTTGCTGGCAACGTAAATGCTTGATACATTTTTCTTCTCGAGGACCACAGAGCATCCTTACCAGGAGAAATTTCCTGCTTACATTCAATACAGACACCTCGAAATTTTATTTGAATTTTTTTCCATTCCATCATCTTTTTGACACCTTCAAACGGGCTATATCTTTTGAGAGAGATTCCGCGACCTTAGGATCCAGGTCTAAGCCTTCCACAAATTGTCTGAGGTCGATCTTTTGGCTTCCTAATATGTTGAAAAGATAAGGAAGATAAGTTGCACTCAGTTTACTGACCGACGTATGCGTCTTTTCCGCCAGATGCAACAGAAACTCTCTCAATGCTACTCGCCTAGCGATAATTGGCGCAGATATCTGCCACGGCAGGCTGTACTGCTTGTATGTTATCCCGCTCGCCCATTAACCGGGGGAATAGACCATGGGACAATATATTATCGACATACTTTAGCAAAACCCAATGTCTTTTTTTCGAAACTCGGCCGACTATTAAATCACACTTCGATAAGACATCAAGTGCATCAGCAATTTTTTCTAATTCAATTTCGGAGGAAACAATCGACGAAAAAAAAGCGTATATGATATCTTTCCTTCTTTGTTCAGGCGATTGAATAAAACGTGGGTCAGAATAGTTTCCCTCCACATTACTCAAAATCTGCTTTGCCCCTTCAACCGTAAGAGACGAAAAAAAATCGGTGATCGCGTTAGATATATCGATTCCAACACAAAAGTCTCGCGTCGAATCATAACCTGAAATCTTTGATTGAGCGACATTTAATAACGATCTGATATCACCATTAGCATTTCTCATGACATTGGTTTTTTCTTTGAAATCCATTTTCTTGTTCTCTTGTTCCAGAACATGATTGAGAAAAAGCATTAGTAAACTTGGATGTACTCTATCAAATTCTATTACTTTACATAACTTGATTAGCGCTTTCAATCTAGTGTCCTTTCTGTTAGCGGCCATAATTATCGGAACAGTTGGCTCTTTGATGAGTGCTATTAGAGACTCTATTCCACCAACATCTTGCCGAGCAGAAATCCCATCAACCTCGTCCAAAAACAGCATAGTTTTCTCTGCGATCAAGGACCTGTTCCTAAGAATGGGGAGAATTGTTTCCGACAGAATATTCCTGTTCCGAGCGTCGCTCGCATTCATTTCAATTAGGTCATAATTTAACTGATCTGCCAATGCCTTTACGATCGTGGTCTTACCTACTCCCGGAGGACCTATGAGGAACAAGGGCTTCGTACCGTCGACCCATTTCAAAAGCCACTTTGCAACGTCCATTCTAGCCTCCTCATTACCAACCATATCTTCTATCCTGGCAGGCCGGTAGACATCAGACCACATCATGAAGATATTTCACTAATAGGAGTTACAACTATTGACAAGAAACGTGACCTAAGCACGAGGTTCTACATTTTAAGTGGCAAGCTGAGATTCTTGTGAAGTAGAGGATAGAGATCTCTTCTGTTAAGATCGTTGTACCAGTATTGGTTATAATGACTGACGGTTAAAAACAGGAATTCTAAAAATGGTTTATAGTCGAAATCCTGAGGCAACATGTCTAACGTCAACTTGGCTTCGTTCAGATAGGCTTCACTTTTTTTCATTGTCAGATCAAATGACTTTTTAACATCATTAGTGGTAATAAAAAAATACAAGGGCCAAGAAGGCGTTTTTATTGCACCATTTTTTATGGCATCCTGTATCTCGTTCCCACAACCGACGGATTCACCGGCTTTTGCCATCCCAAAATTGAAAATCTCACTGAGAGGTTTCATGTTCAATGCCATATTTCTGCCGGTGGTCCCCAATATTGCCCGGTATTTTTTGTAACAACCATTCATATTTTCCTCATTTATCGAGTCAGGCTTCATCTTAAGTTTGGCATCAATTGACTGGCCGATTCTTGCATCTTTGAAGCCCTCTTCGAATGACCGTAGCATACCATCACCTCCCTGAGAAATCTTCTCCCTGGCTATTTCCAAAATATATGGATTCATTAGTTTGTAGTCATCCAAAAATTCTAAGTCTTCGTCTTTGTCTATGATCCTATCCATAGGTTCACTCAGATCTATTGCTATAAGATGACCATCAACAATCGCGTTTTTCGTTTCATTAGGTATGTTTTGTTTATAATATAACGAGGCGGCATCAAACAATGCATCTAATACAGGAAAAGTCATTTTCACAAAATTGGAATTCAATATCCTAGTTACTCTATCAGCTAGAAGCTCTGGCTTTGAGAGCCTGGCGCGGACATCAGAAATCTTGCTGTCTTCTAATGCCAGCTCCGTTGAGGCCGTTTCTTCTACGAATTTTTTCATAGTTGCTGACGGATTCGGATCCGAAATCACTTGGGTATGCAGAGAGAGAAGAAAACGTTTTGTAAAATCCTGAAATCGATCTTCAATATTGTTATTATATTTGTAGAATTGTTTGTATCCTTTTTCTCTAAGTATTCCCTGCTTTAAGATCTCCTTACCTGACTTCGTACTCATTAATGCAGATTTCTTAAACAGAAAGTCGTCTTTGCTACTCATCGATATCGTTTGAGTAATATTATCTCGTTATTTAACTTTGATTTCAGTGGATCTGTAATCACACATAGTAGTTTCGTTGTTGAATTCATGTGGCCAATATTTCAAATGGGGAAAAAATCTTTACCTTGAGGACATCGCAATACGTTCCTGCTCATTCTTTTTCTTGATTGCATAACTTGACATATCATTTCCTGAGGCCAATAGTATCTCTTTTGCCAACACCTCTTCTATTGACTGCAGGCTGGAATAAGTGGACTCTCTGACACCTTCAGCAATAAACCGGAGTGCCAAATCAACTCTTCTCAACGGAGCAACGTCAACGGATACATGATAAACAACTCCACCATATACTATTCTTGTTGTATCTTCATTCGGAGATGCGTTTTCTACAGCTTTTACAAGCAACTCCATAGGATTCTTGCCTGTTTCTAAGTTAAGAATGTCCAGAGCTGTTTCTATTGTCTTGAATACTCTTGCCTTTTTGCCTCCCATCCTTCCGGTATTCTTTGCGTACCTTTTACCGAAGTGCATGAGCTTGTTCGCCAGTCTCTCGACGATATGAACTTCGGCCTTTTTCATCCTCTGATGTTCATGTCTGCCGAAAGTGATGGGTATTACAACTGCTGGGAGGAGGGCAATAACATTCTGTAAGCCCGGGTCTTTTACTTCTATCTTCCGTACATCCCATTTGTTAAATAATAGTACATTTGGTTGATCTTTGCCTGGCATATTCTATCTCCTCGGTTTCTCCTTTTTTCCTCGGACGAGCTCATTGAGCGATACATCGTTTACTTTGAAGACTTGCCATCTAACTCCGGGGATATCGCCCATAGCACCGCCCATAGATCCACCAATTCCTTCCAATGCGACTTCGTCATGCTCGTCTACAAAATTCAATGCTCCATCTTTAGGTAAAAACGCAGTTACAGACTTACCATTCTTTATTAGCTGAACCCTCACACACTTTCGCACTGCAGAATTAGGCTCGCTTTGATTCAATACCCACTTTTTCTAATACTATTCCACGAGCTTGAGGAGATCCTCCTAAAGGATTTGCCTTTCTGTCAAGCATCAACATTCTTCTTTTATAATATTTATTCGCCCATCTCGCACGAGTTCTCTTCGCTCGCAGAACCCGCCCAGCAAATAGACCCAACGGAGATTTAGCCAATTACATATTCACCTTGTTATGGATATTTGGAGATTGCTCCGGGCTAACTATGAGCACATTAGATATTTGGAAGTATCTCTTTGCAAGCAATCTTGCTTTCTCTGCATTTCTTCCGTCTTTCCCCACTACGACCCCTTTTTTCTTCGGATCTACGACCACTATGGCTTGTTTTGTTCCATCCATTCTTTCCGACATTTGGATTTCTTGAATCATTTCTGAATTCAGTATATTACCAATAAACTCAGTAGCTTCTTCCGAATGTTCCACCAGCTCAACCTTCTTGGTGACTACATTTTGGAGCTGTTTTATAGTTGTACCTCCCTTTCCAATCGCAAGTCCCATTTGGCCTTTGTTAACAACAAAAATTACCCTGTCCATCTTATTGTCTACTATGCAATCTCTGGCAGTTGCACTGGTTACATTTTGAAATAATGACATAAGTCGTAATTCGTCGGAGGTAAGTTTAATTTTTTCAGTCATACTTTATTCCTCTAAAAGGGTCGTACTTGATTTCACAATAAACATCCGAAGACAATGCATCCTGAATAATCATGTCCAATTTAAGTCTTCATGATTCTGATTTAATCTGTCTATAAAGGTTACCTTGACCGCGATATGGCGAGAATGCCATATAGTCATCCTAGTATGATTTTTCTGAGTCTCAACTGAATTCGTTACTGTAACCATTGCGAATATTATATCTTAAACCGTTTGTGCATCCAACATCATAATAATTGGTCTTATCCTATTCCTTGTCTTGCAGGATGTTATTAATATCTTCAATGTTACCGGCTTTCAGAGAAATAGCGGATACCTTGTAAGGTACTCCGCATAATCTAGCAAGCTGCAGTGAGCTACCATTGAAATGATACAATGGAATATTCGAGGAGGCAGCCTGATTTTCAAGCTTCTCTTTCGGCTTCTGCTTCATCGATTCTGATATTATAATAAGTTTTGAACCTTTTATAGATTTCATAACCTCTCTTGTTCCGGCTTTGTATTTCTTAGACGAGATAGCTTCTCTAGTTATCTTTTCTATTTTCTTTACCATTTTCTTCTTTCACACTCATGTACAAGTCAACCATCCCAGTTCCGACCGGAACAGTTGCTCCCACAATTACATTTTCGGTTACACCTTTCAGTGCTTCTATCTGGCCTTCCAATGAAGCGCGTGCTATGGTTGGGACCGTTATTTCAAAGGCCGCTCGAGCAAGCACTGATGTCTTGGTCCCTGCAATTCCATGTCGCCCTATCTGTTGCAAATAACCTTTGGAAGTCATTAAGTCTGCAACAAGCATAATGTGTCTTGTATCGACTTCAAGACCCTGCTCTTCTAACGTGTTCGTAATCTCTTTTATTAGTGCTGTGCGAGCCGCTTCTATGCCTAAGGTTTGCCATATTTCATAAACATTATTGGTGGTAGACCGGGATGTATCAACGCCATCAATAGCTAGTACCTTTGCGAGGTTAGATCCGGCCGTCTGAATTACCCATTCTTCATCTTGTTTGACGATAGTCACCCTTTCTATGTCCGGGACACCCTTGATTCTCATATTTAGAAGCTTATTTTTAAGAGTTAAGATAATTTGTGCGTCAGACTCCTCTGGTGTCGTCACCTTTACGAAGTATTTTTTCTCGTTCATGGAAATGTCGTATTTCTTTTTAGATCCTTTTAGCACTTCAAAAACCTCCTGGAAATTACAGCCTCTTTCGTTAAGTTTTTCTTCGGCAAAATGTAAACTTATCACTCCGCTATAATCCGTATCCGTTTTCTGTATAAGATCACTTACCTTTGTGAAAATTATCTGTTGTGCCACCTCAAGAGCCTTTTCTCGTGAAATCCGGTGTTCTTTATCCAAATAAATGTCCATCGTCGGTGTGACTGGTTTCTTGCGTGCATCTACAAGCTCTATGAGTCTAGGAAGTCCGAGGGTAACATTTCTTTCCTTGACTCCCGCAAAGTGGAATGTTCTAAGAGTCATTTGTGTCCCTGGCTCCCCAATCGACTGAGCTGTAACCACCCCTACAGCTTCTCCTGGTTCAGCTAAGGCGCGTTGCATCAGGTCAATTGTCTTCTTGAGCACTTTTTCGATTCCATCTTTGGTTAATCTATTCTGTGAGAAAGCATTTTCTAGGTACTTTTTCACTTTAGGATTCAAGTTCTCCGCATATTTTGATATAATGCTTCCCATTTCAGCGTCACTAGCCTTTCTCCCTTCGTCATTGACAGATTCACTTTCGATTAGACGCGATATATTGACTGCTTCTCCGTGGTCGCTCTTGGCGGGATCTACACCATCCTCTCCATAAAGATATTGAATAATATTGCCATGAGGATCTCGTACCGTATGATCGTATTCGATTTTCAAATGCTCCAAGGCATTAATCAATCGCCTCTGCATATATCCTGATTGCTGGGTTCTGACAGCAGTGTCGACTAGACCTTCTCTTCCTCCCATTGCATGGAAGAAAAACTCTAGAGGGCTTAGACCGTCCCTGTAATTTGACTTGATAAAGCCTTTTGAATCTGGATTGGTATCATTCCTCTTGAAGTGTGGTAGCGACCTGTTATGATAGCCTTTTTGTATGCGTTTTCCTCTAATAGATTGTTGACCTAAAGCGGCTGTCATTTGGCCAATATTTAGGGTCGAACCTCGTGCTCCGGTGGACGCCATAATTATTCCCGAATTATCATCAGGGAATGCCCTATCAGCGGTCCTCCCAGCCCTGTCTCTTGCCCTGGATAGCTCATTCACTACATACAACTCTAATGCCTCCTCTGGTGCGAGACCCCTAGTCAGGGGCAAACTGCCTTCAGTGTACTGTATTATTAGTTCATGAACTTTGTCATATGCCTTTTGAATAACGTTCTGTATCTCTTGTCTTGTTTCCTCGTTTAACCATAAGTCAGAATATCCATAGGTAAACCCTCTGTGAGTTATGAATGTCTTGAGCATCACTAATATGGAGTCCAGGAATTTTCCTGCACGGTTATTGCCGTAGTCTTTAACTATCCTATGCAGAACACTGTCAGGCTCTTCTGCTCCTATCGAGGCCTTGTCGATAACTCCACTCGTTAATTGTCCGGCTTTTATGACTACATCTCTGCCTGCCTTCTTGGTGGCCTTGGCCCATTTTGAAGTTATGATAAAGTTAAAGTCTTTGGGTAGAAATAAGGAAAAAAGTTGCTTGCCGGAATAAAATGTGGACTCATTCATGTTAATCTCCGGTTCGGGCAGAGTCCCCTTATAGCCTCCAATTAATGCGAGGTTCGCGAACTCTTCTCGGGTTAATGTAGTGTCATCTCGAGTCAATATGAAAGCACCTGTAATGAAGTCTCTTATCCCTCCAATTATCGGGCCACCGTATCTTGGAGAAACCAGCTGGTCTTGTACACGCATGAGCAAGGCTCGCTTCTGCTCTGGCTTCTTCGCTCTGAGGAACATGAAGATTCATTTCATCGCCATCGAAGTCTGCATTATAAGGAGGACACACAGCAGGATGTAATCTAAACGTTCGATAGGGTAAAACTCTAACATAGTGGGCCATGATTGACATTCTATGCAATGATGGCTGTCTGTTGAAGATTACAATATCCCCATCAGACAGGTGTCGTTCTACCATGAACCCTGGGGCAATTGATTCGGCCAATACCTTTCTATCGTTGACGTAGTCTAATCTTATTTTGACTCCATCTGGACGAATAATATAATTAGCTCCCGGATAAATGTTAGGACCATTTATCACGTGCTCTTTCAGCCGTTCTATATTCCACTGAGATATTGTTTCGGGAATAGTGAGTTTCTTGGCTACATCCACAGGTACTCCAACATTCGATATAGCAAGGTTTGGATCCGGTGAAATTACTGTTCTGCTGGAGAAATCAACTCTTTTCCCTGAAAGAGATCCCCTGAATCTGCCTTCTTTACCCTTTAATCTCTGGGTTAATGTTTTAAGAGGCCTTCCTGATCTGTGATGCGCCTGCGGTATCCCTGATACTTCATTATCAAAATATGTAGTAACATGATACTGAAGCAAATCAACTAGGTCCTGCACAATTAGAGGAGGCGTCCCGGCTTCCTTGCTCTCCTTGAGCCTCTGGTTAACACGTATAATATCGACAAGCTTGTGTGTGAGGTCATCTTCAGATCTTATACCAGTCTCCAGGATGATGGAAGGCCTTACAGTCACTGGGGGGAACAGGCAGGACTTGTAATACGAACCACTCTGGCCTAGCAGTGGTAGGATCATAGCCTAGGAGAATCAAATCAGCGTCAGGAATGTGTACTAGTCGTTCTCTAATGGTTATAGGTAATAGCCTATTTTCTCCTGCTTCTGTTTTTTCTACAAATATAGTCGGTTTGGTAAAAATTAAATCGTATTGCTCTTTTTCACAATGCGGACAGACCTTGACCTTCTTAGCCTTTTCTATTATTTCTTCCTTGATATTTTCTAATGTAATCACAGAATAGGGGGCTTTGGTGTCCCGAATATTCTTGAACTTCGCCAGCTCTTCTGGTGCTAATTTGATTTTATTGCAGCTTCTGCATGTGATTAAAAGTAGTTTATGGATATCATCAATGAAAGCGATATGTAATACTGGCTCTGCTAACTCAATATGACCAAAGTGTCCTGGACACCGTGCTGATGTGTTACCACAAGTTGCACATTTTTGCCCAGGTTCTAGAGTCCCAAGACGATTGTCCATTAATCCACCTTGAACCGGCATACCGTCCTCGTCGTATGTCTCAGGAGCAGTTATCTCTGCGACACTAAACTTGCGGACTTCCACTGGCGACCAAATGCTGAATTTAATTCCCCCGAGGATTTTTACAGGCTCTTCCATCCTAGTCAACTCTCCCCAATGTCGCTTAGTTATACCTTCTCCTTGGCCAGCAGCCGAGGAGCCACGTTGAGACTCATCATTTCTTGTAATAGCAGTTTGAACGCATAGGCAATGACAACCGAGGAAATCTTGGCCTTTTCGCCACAGACTCGGCAAATGAATCTTCGTTGCTTTACATCATAATAGGACAAGAGTCCACACCTTTCGCAGACATTTATTTCGGCTTTATCTGATTCCTCAAGCAACCTATCTTTAAGCATCATCGAAGCTCCATAAGCTATCAAGCAGTCCCTTTCCATTTCACCGAATCTAAGCCCGCCTCCCCTGGCTCTCCCTTCTGTGGGTTGTTTCGTGAGCATCTGCACTTGTCCCCTTGCTCTACTATGAATCTTGTCGGCCACCATGTGGTGTAGTTTTTGATAATAAACCACCCCCATGTACACATCAGCGGGAAATTTTTTTCCTGTCCGTCCATCGTACATTGTTTCTTTTCCACTGTGTTTGAATCCGTGTTGTTCCAGAATGCCTTTTATGCTATCAAACTTTTCTCCGAGAAAGGCCGAACCATCAGCTATGGTCCCGCGAAGAGATGCCGCCTTGCCTCCAAGCGACTCCATAAATTGCCCTACAGTCATTCTAGAAGGAAATGCGTGAGGGTTTATCATGATGTCAGGAACAACTCCATCTTCAGAATATGGAAGATCCTCTTGATTGACCAACATTCCAATTACGCCTTTTTGACCATGTCTAGATGCAAATTTATCGCCTATTTCAGGCACCCGCATATCCCGAACCCTGATCTTGTACATCTTGCCCCCTTCCACTGACTGAGTCATAATAACAGTATCTACAACACCATTTTCAGAAGGTCTAACACCTATCGATGTATCTCTTCTGTACGGACCTTTAACTTCAAATTCCTTGTACTCTTCCATAAATCGAGGAGGAGAGGTCCTGCCAATCAGTATGTCTCCACCAGTGACTACAGCCTCATGCATAATTGCGCCGTCATGCTCTAGTAGCCTATACGCCTTCTCTCCTCTATAGCCCCTAATATTGGCATCAGACTCTGGAAGTTCGAAATTATCTTTCATTCCTCCTGGGTATTGTTTGGCCTCGGCCTCGTATACTCTATAGAAAAATGTTCTTCCAAGACCTCTTTCAACCGACGATTTATTGAAAACAATTGCGTCTTCAATATTGTATCCCTCGAAAGGTAACACCGCCACTACACAATTCTGACCGGTAGGCCGATCGTCAAGGCCAAGGAGACCAATAGCCTTGGTGCTTACAATAGGTGTTTGCGGATATAGCATAAAATGCTGACGCACGTAAGTGCTTGCATTCATCAATGGCGTTGAAAAACCAAGACTTTGTTTGGCCATTGCACTTTCGTATGTGTTTCTTGGAGATTGATTATGTTCAGGGTAAGGAATGATAGAAGCTCCAACACCTAGAATAGCCGATGGGAAGATCTCTAAATGAGTGTGGGCGCTATCAAGCTTACCTGCTTCCATCGAAATGTAGCAGTTTTCTTCTTCGTTCGCATCTACAAGCTCGATTAGTCCCATGTATAGAAGGTCTGACCATGATAGAAATTTCTTGCTAATTTTTTCAATTGTTTCGTCCGTGACTAGATTCTTTCCGTCTTTAACAATTGACAAGGGTCGCAGGACTCTACCTGCATTACAACTGATGTAAAGTCTGCTCGTTGCATTTGAATTGCCCGAGGAGTAGAAGTAAACGCCCACATGAGGATGGATCTTGCCTGAACGTCTTAGGCTTCTCAAAGTATCTGAAGTGTTTTGACCATCTTCTACATACCCGATTAACTTCCCGTCAACGAAAACTCTGGCTCCTTTTCTTCTTATATTTTCATTTGCTTCATCAACGTGCTGGGCTCCGAGTTCGTACAATTTTTCGATGATCTCAGCAGATGGCACACTGACTGAAATTATCGCAGACAATGCCAGGTTCTTGACGAGACCACAATTAGACCCCTCGGGAGTTTCGGCTGGACAAATCCTACCGAAGTGGGTAGCATGCAGGTCTCTGGCTTCGAAATTTGGTTGACTCCTACTCAGTGGAGATTGGATTCTTCTTAAATGGCTAATAGTTGACATATAGTTAGTCCTGTCCAGCAATTGGGTTACACCGACTCTTCCGCGTCCCCAATTTCCAGTAGCAATTGCATTGTTGAGTTTATCGGATATAATACCAGGTCTTACTGCCGCTGCCACTGCGTTTATGCCCCGCTTCTGACCCGATCTTTCTAATTGATACTTCATATCCCTTATGAGATTTCTGAAGGCAGTTCGGAAAAGATCGGCTAGCATCTGCCCTGCGAACTTTATAACTTTATTACCGTAATGGTCTTTATCATCAGTATCTATCCATCCTAATTTGAGTTCAATTAGTTTGCTCGCTGCTTCACCTAAAAATAAAGCCTTCTCATGTCTATTGTCCGGATTTTTACCCAAGTGAGGAAGTAGTCCCCAGTCCAGCAGTGTTTCAGCTCTTTTTATTTGGAACTCCTCCAACATTCCCGGAGCGATTCTTTTGCTAATATAGACTATCGAGTCACGACTTGTGGTAATTTCCCCTGACTTTTCGAATGATGGTTCGAGTTCGTCTTGTATTACTTCGTTTAAAGATACGGCGTTAGCAATGTCCTTATCGGATTCAAGACCCAAAGCCCTCACGAGGGTTATCAATGGTATATCAACAGGTGAACCCGGGATCTTGGCAACGACTGAACCGTCAGGTCGCATTATAAGCTCAAGTTTTGCTCTATAACCAACTATAGACGAATATACTTTCGCTTTGTAGAGAAGCGCTCCCGTGGTCTCTTCAACGTCGACTATAATCTTATTATAAGAAAGATCCTCTAATCCGACTACAACACGCTCAGAGCCATTAATTACAAAGTACCCACCAGGATCCCTTGGGTCTTCGCCAAGTTCAATAAGCTTTGGTTCGACAAGGTTGTGTAAAATGCAGGCGTTAGACTTGGCCATAACAGGCATGTCGCCTACATGAATAAATCTAGATTCAAGTATTTTCCCATCTTCTACTATGCTGCATTCCAACATAACCGGCGATGCATAGGTTAAATTTCGTAGCCTAGCTTCTACTGGTGCCACATGTGTGATAGAACCATCGAGTTCCATGATTCTAGGTTGCTGCAGTTTTATTTTTCCCAACTTTATCTTGTATGGATATTCTGCAGTTTCTATTTCGATCTCCCCGACCTCGTCTATAATGCTTTGGAGGCCGCGTTCCATAAACTCATTATATGAATTTAGGTGTTGCCTTGCAACACCTTCTCTTCTCAAAATATCATTAATTAATGCCCACATTGAAAAAATCCCTCCATGCTCAGAAGTCAACCTTCTACTACGTATCGGTAATATACACTTTCACCCGAAGTCGGACTTTTTCGAGTAATTTTAAGAATGTCTCCGGGTCTTGCTTCAAGGTCTTCGATGCCTTTATCGCTTTGCAAGATATATGGCAGTTGGCTAGGTTTTGTATTGTATTTTTTCAGCACTTCTTCTGCCTGATCCTTTCGAAGAATTTCATGTTTTGGTTGGTATATGTGATCAGTAATCTTCAGTATTTTTTTTTCTATTGACAACCCGGCTAATCTCCTTCAACAGGATTCTGGTCGTTGTACGAAACGTTAAGTTCTACTAGCATACAATCCCACAAATTATTATGCATAGAATACCTCGATATGACGAACATATATAAGTATCCGATATCAGGCAGATGCTGAAAACTAGTCAATGCAAAATTCAAATTAAAATCTACGATCAATTGTAATATCGGAAGCCGATCAACTTTACAGGAATAGTAATATACCTCCCCTTATGCAGAATACAAAATGAATTACCTAAAATATATGATATCAAGTATTATTTTGTTCTCCTTCCTCCTCGTATTGAATTCAAATATTGCCTACTCCACGTCAGCAGTATCCAGCACTACAGAAAGCACGGCTTCTATTTGGCGAGCATCCACGGACCGGGGGAAAGTAGATACATTTGATCTAAAAGTCGGCAATCAAAGTTTCTCTCTGAGGTATCACGTTAATGGGGCCAATATCAACAACATCTCCGCAGATAAGGATAACACTTCGATATTGATTGCGCTTTCTCCCAGCACTGATGGTACTCTTAACATCGAACTTCCCAGATCTGTTATTGATTCAAAGGGTCAGGGAAATGTCGATGAGGACTATGTTGTATTCGCTGACGGACAACAAATCTCAGCTGAACAAACGTTAACGAACAATCAACTGAGAACCCTTTCAATTGATTTTGAGAATGGAGTTGAGGAAATTGAAGTTCAGGGTACTCATGTTTTACCAACACTGTCTTCAGTATCAACTAGCCCTAAGATCTTGGGACAAGGACCGGAACTTGGCCAACGAAACAGCAGTACATTCGAGCTGAAAATAGATGAGAGGATTTATCCTATCAAGTATAATTTGACTGGAGGCAAAATAAGCAACATGACGGCTATGAGGGAAAATTCTACACTTATTCTAGACATTACAACTAATGACGACGGCAATATCACAATTGAGCTTCCTAGGAATATCATTGACTCGAAAAACCCGGAAAACCAAGATGAGGATTATGTAGTGTTTGCTGACGGACAACACATCGGTGCAGAACAAACAATTACAAATAATCGTCTAAGAACATTAGCCATTGATTTTGAGAAGGGTGTAAACCAAATAGAGATTGCAGGGACACGGATAGTGCCCGAATTTGGCCAACTAAACGGGTTGTTGCTTTCGCTCAGCATAATTGGTGCCCTCGCTGTTGCAGTAAAATATAGGAGATTGGGAAAAACTTAGTCATAGTGTCAGTCTAAGTTTGGGTGCTGCACTGGATGGATTAATATGCTCTATTCCTTTCGCCCATACAAGGCAAATAACGAAAGATGTTTGATATTTCCACTTAGGGTGTGTTATCAATGTTCCCTGACCTCCGACTGGTTTACTTCATAGCCTTTTTACTAATTTAGATTTTATTGCCTCGGGATTCAGACTATGGTTGGGTTAGGATCAATCGAATCGTTGAGGCATGAAGTAGCCTCTCAGTTGACCATATTGTCTGAATTACCATTGCCCAGGCCAATAAATCCAAGAAATTGTGTAATGACAGGTTCGGGCGATTCTTTTATTGCAGCGTCGATAGCGACCTATATATCAAATCACAAAATTATCACATGCTATCCAATTTCTATAATTCTGAACCCCGGTATTTTGGACTGTCGGGACCTGTACATAATTTCAGTTTCGGGCAATACTGCTCACAATATTGTGGTTGCAAAACTCGCAAGCCAGAAGGATATTAAAACAACTGCGATTACAGCTAATCCACAAAGCGAACTAGCTAAGAGCTGCGATAAAATAATAAGAATAAAGTATAGACGTTCAGGTGCAACTACAAGTGGCACAATCAGTTTCCTTATCATGTGTCCTTATTTGCCTAGCACTGGTGACCAGAGTGACTTGTAACCCAAAGGATGTAAGAAGGAGCTTTGAAATGGCTAATCGTAAAGTCGATGCTTTAATGGACAAGATTTCCGATAAGTCGTTATCAATTTTGTTTCTGGCCGACGGCTTGCTTTATCCTGTCGCACATTATGGTTCTCTCAAAATGAATGAAGTTCTTGGAGTTAGATCATTTCATTACTCTCTACAAGAATATTGTCATGCTCCGTTGTTTGGTCTTAAAAAAAATGACACGGTCATCATCTTAAATGGTACGGAAGGGCGAAACGCCCATGCAGCCAAAACTAGTGACAAATTGTTGGAAAACCTTAGCAGATTGAATTATTCCGTATTTTCGTTAAATTTTTCAGGGTCGTCTCCTATCAGCTGTCTGCTCCAATCCATTTTTGCTGTACAACTTCTAGCTCTGAAAAAAGCTGAGAAAAAGGGATTGAGGAATTGCTTTTTTGTCCAAAACAGGGAATTACTCGAGACAAGTTCTGCATGCATATATTAAAATTTCACAAGTTGACCCCTTGTGGTTATTTTAGAGTTTCAGTGGGAGAAGAAAATTTAAGTGTGACCTATACTTTTGTTTCGCTAAAAAAACTTAGTAAAAACAAATATGAAAGAATTCCTAATTGCTTATATGCTACGGAAATAAACAAACTGTTGCAATTACCTATGAACAACGCTTTGGACAAATTGTGGTTATGTCGTGAATGCAATGTAAAGTTTCTCTTCATTTCCGACGTCGAAGATCACTTGCGACAAAGTAGGCATTGCCAGACTACAGAGTTCGATCTTATAACTGGAGAAGTTATTACATCATAGCATTGCTTAATCGTCACTAAACTTTTTAGCTTACTCTGAGCCAAATTGAAGCATATACTTTTAATGATTACAAAAATGTTTCAAGACTCTAAAGAAAATTTCAGAATTGATCGGGGAACCTCATTTTTCGCATAAATTTGAAAAAATAGTTATATAAACAGGTATATATATAGTTGTATTTAAAGCGACTACTATGCCGCAAACCAAGCCGATTGTCAGTATTGAAAATGTTGTTGCTTCAGCAACCGTCAATCAGAGTGTGAATCTTAATTTAATTACTCAGATTTTTCCCGACGTAGAATATCATCCTGACCAATTCCCAGGACTTGTATTTAGATTGAAATCTCCTAAGACTGCAACTCTGATATTTAGCTCAGGTAAAATGGTTTGTACGGGGGCTAAATCTGAAGATCAGGCAATAAAAGCTGTGAAAAATGTCGTTCAAAAATTGAAAAAAGGAGGCATTCCTATCGAACATGAACCTATAATCGAAATCCAAAACATAGTTGCATCCGCGAGCCTGGGCGGCAAGATACATCTAGAATTGGCAGCTCGCGTGCTTCCCCGGAGCATGTATGAACCCGAGCAATTTCCAGGGTTGATTCACAGAATGTTAGATCCTAAAACTGTTATCCTGCTTTTTGCAAGCGGCAAATTGGTTTGTACTGGAGCTAAGAAAGAGAGTGAGGTATACAGGGCTGTGCATAATCTACATACTCTTTTGGAAGAGAAGAATCTAATGATTTATGAAGGTTGAGCCAGTTTTTGACAATTGTCTTGATACACTGAACGACTACTTATCTTGACTCCAACGTCTCTCTTTTAGCTTCATTATGCCTGAGATCTGGCTCCAATATGGCAAGACAGACATTGCTCTTGATATCCGATTTGAAAATCTATACAAGGAGATAAGACCCACATTCACTCCCTTACAAGAAGATCAATTTAGCGAGTAAACTTCAAGATGTTCCCTTGAGTGAGAACAGCCTTGTTATCGTCTTGTCTTCTTCAACAGCTACGAAGCAGGTGCTATCATATTCTAGTCGATACGGCAACTGGTAGAGGAGTAAACGATATCACTATTGTGACCCTTCCTAAGTTGAAAGGTTTTATCGATATACACAACGACAACAACTACAGTTCTTCGTTATTAAGTGCAAGCGATCTAGCATCGTTAAATGCGACAATGGCTAAATTCGAGAAAACGGTCTTCTTGTCCCATTCAACATATGATCCACTTTTCGGTTTCGAAGGTACACCAACTCATGTGTTACGAAATTTTATGCAGGACAAGATGTCTGAAGCTTTCTCATTAAGAACGAACGACTTGCCAAGTCCTGGTATCATATCTGAGCCCTACCGCTTGGCATTATCTGTGTGTAAAAACATTGAAGCGATGGCTATAGAGATTGTGGGAAATTCCAATAGTATATCTGATATCTATTGCGGGCCCATCGAGGAAAGTTTCACGAAATCCTCTTCAAAACTCATTGAAAATTCCGGCGTGGAAGAACATCGCGTAAAATCGGCGATAATAAGCCCAGGTAGCGATCTGCTTTACCACGCAACTTTGACACAATCCCTTAATTGTCTTTGGAATTCGGTTCACATAATAAGTGACCATGGGACGGCAATCCTTCTTGGAGAGTCTAGTGGCGGATTAGGCTCTAAAGCATTGGAGATGTTCGTGGAAGGAAGGACTGATGTCTCTTTGTTAAGAGAAAATGGGAAATACGTTGAAGGTCAGGAGCATATAATGTTTTTGGAAGCAATGAAGGAAAAATATGATTTTGGGATTATATCTACGCTTCCGGAATACTATCTGAAAACTAAACTTGGATTAAAAACATTTGACAGCTTGAAACAGGTCTTGACGAACTTACTCTTGAGGTACGGTAAGAATCACAAAGTGTCGGTGATCTCCGATGCTCATTATACGTCACCTAGGACAGGTGTAGGTATCGATCGACAATGAACTCAAACATCCCTGATTAGCCAAGACTTGTTATATGGCGCCGATTTTATTTCCTCGTAGAACTATTAATAGAATAGTTACACTGTGTGAATAACATTATGCGTATAAAAAAAACTGCATCGTATAAGGACGTGGGAATCAATCTGAGAAAAGTAGGCAATTATCATGCAGCTATTGGTCGCCTTATCACGTCCACCCAAAGTTACGCACCTGGTGCAAAGGTATTGTCTATTGGCGGGCATTATGCAGGTCTGGTGGAAATTGCCAACAAGGTATTCGCTTTCCATTCCGACGGTGTGGGGACGAAGGTACTTATTGCTCAACTCATGGATAGGTTTGATACCATCGGTATTGATTGCATCGCAATGAATGTTAATGACATAGTTTGCGTAGGAGCTCGTCCAATCGCATTCGTTGATTACATCGCGTTAAAATCCTCCAACAGCGACATTGTCAAGGAAATAGTCAAAGGCTTGGTAAAGGGTGCCAAAATTGCAAGTGTCTCAATCGTTGGAGGAGAAACAGCCATTCTGCCTGATATTATAGCAGGTCATGATAAAGACAAAGCCTTTGATTTGGCAGGAACTATATGGGGCATCGTCGGGAGCAAAAAAAGAGTTATTCTGGGCAAGAAGATTCAGGTTAAAGATGTCATTTTAGGAGTAGAAAGTAGTGGCCTACACTCTAATGGATACTCATTAGCAAGGAAGATCCTCCTATCCAAATATCCGATCAACTTCCAACCCCGCTATCTGTCCAAGCCACTGGGTCAAGAAATGTTAGTTCCAACTAGAATTTATGTAAAGCCTGTTGTTGAAATTTTAGAAAAAGAAAATTCGATTCCGATTCACGGTTTGGCGCATATTACTGGAGGGGCATTTACGAAGCTCCTCCGCCTCAACAACAGAGTAAGATATAATCTAAGAAATTTGCCTTCTATTGGTGGTATATTTCAAACAAATAGCAGTTGACGGTCCGGTCAGTCTGAAGGAAATGTACAGGACGTTTAATATGGGAGTAGGGTTTTGTGTGATAGCACCAAGAGAATCTGTAGATAGAGTATGTAAGATCTTCCGTAAATACCAAATACCATGTAAAGAGATAGGCATTATTGATGAGAGAGGAAGAGGAGAGGTAACTGCGATACTGGACCAGAAACAACACACTCTTAGCTATTAAAAGGATAATATGATACACCTTTGGCATGAGGTAGCCCAAGACACACAAGACTCTATACAAAAATTTAATATTCGTTCATCATGCCCTGTTCTTGATATTGGATTATGTCACAACGTCCAGTTCACGATATTATTTTCAATAATTATACCTTTGATCACGTGTGCAAGGAAATAGCTCTACAGTTGGAAAGTCTGTCAGACCCTCAACAGAAAGACATCCTCACCATAACCAAGACGTTGTGTTCCAAGCATAAGCTTTCTTCTTTACCAGGAAATCAGAATATCCTAAAATATGTCAACCCGCACAGCAAGGTGAGAAAATTATTAAAGGTAAAACCAGTAAAAACTGCATCAGGCGTAGCCGTAATAGCCTTGATGCCAAAGCCATTCGCATGTCCCCATGGTAGATGCGTATATTGTCCTGGAGGAGTAGAAGTAAACGTTCCCCTAAGTTATACTGGCTCAGAACCATGTGCTAAGTATGCCCAGCAATATGACTTTGATCCTCTCAAGCAGATACATTCTAAGATGTTGCAACTTTATTCCAGAGGACATGGTTTGGATAAAGTAGAATTAGTGATAGTTGGTGGCACTTTCCCATTTTTTCCACAAGACTATCAAAGAGATTTCGTTAAGGCAAGTTTCGATGCCTTAAACAATTGCTCTTCTCGTAGTTTAGAGGAGTCGATGGAGATAAATGAAAAGGCAGGCACAAGGTGTGTTGGCTTTACCGTTGAAACCAAACCTGATTTCTGTAAAAGGCAACACGTCGACGCTATGTTAGAACTCGGAGTCACAAGAGTAGAAATAGGGGTTCAAACATTACAGGAAGAAGCATACAGGGCAGTTAATAGAGGACACAACCTAGGCGATGTCATAGAATCATTCCAGATTGCGCGCGACGCAGGCTACAAAATAGTTGCTCATATGATGCCTGGACTACCAACTGCGTCACCCGACAAGAGATATAGCAGACTTTCACAGGTTAATTGAAGATTCTCAGTTCAAACCCGATATGTTAAAAATCTACCCAACCTTGGTGCTGAAAGGAACTGGGCTATATAGCTTGTATAAACAGGGAAAATACCATGCTTACTCTCACGAAGATTATATCAGAATTCTAGTAGAAGTCAAGAAAGCCATACCTCCCTGGATACGAATAATGCGAGTTCAAAGAGAAATAGAAGATAAAGATATTGTCGCTGGACCGAGGGAAGGGAATCTTAGGCAATCTGCAGTGCAGCGATTAAATGATTTGGGATTGAAGTGTCGTTGCATAAGATGCAGGGAAGTTGGTCTTCAAAGACGGACGGTGCTTCAAGATGAGGAGGTTTGCATGCATAGGATAAACTATGTTGCGTCAGGAGGACAGGAAGTATTCCTTTCTTTTGAAAGCAAGGACAGCCTTTCTATTCTAGGATTTTTGAGATTACGAGACCCAGCCTTACCTCATAGAGAGGAAATTAAGGCACAAGGCATTGCAGGATACGGCAGATCCGCAATAATACGCGAATTACATGTCTATGGTGTTTCTGTGGATATAGGTTGTATGCCAGAAAATGACTCATATCAACATAAAGGATATGGAATAAGACTAATGCAAGAGGCAGAGCGTATCGCAAGGGATGAGTTTGACCTAAGAAAAATATCTGTCATAAGCGCAGTTGGCACAAGAGAATATTATATGAAAATGGGTTATTATAGAAACGGCCCGTACATGACCAAGAGTTTACGATAAAAATTGACGAACCCAGAGATTGAAATAATTGGCAAAGGTACCTGGATGGACAAGATAGCTGACTCCCTCATTGGTCGCGAAAGCAAGCTTGGCAGATCAACAGGACTAATAAAAGTCGAGAGTGGGCTGGGGGCATCAGGTGTCCCTCATATAGGAAGTATGGCAGACGCAGTGCGATCGTATGGTGTTTCACTAGCTTTGCGGAATTTAGGATACAAGTCCGAGCTAATAGCATACTCTGATGACATGGATGGGTTAAGAAAAATCCCTAAGGGGTTTCCGCCGTGGCTTGAAAACTACATCGCAAAGCCTGTATCAAAGATTCCCGACCCTGAAGGAGATTGTCACAGAACGTACGGTGACCATATGACTGATTCGCTTCTAAAGGGACTAAATACAATAGGGATAGAATACCGCTTCCAAAGTGCTGCTGACGCATATCGAAAAGGATTATTCGTCAAACAAATTGACGAGATATTGATAAAAAGTAAAGTGCTTGGCCAGAAAATAGCAAATCTCGTTGGACAGGAAAAATTTGTTGAAGCATTGCCATATTTTCCAATCTGCGATTCCTGTGGTAGACTATACGTTGCAAGGGCTGAAAAGTATCATAGCGAAGAGAAGAAAGTTTTGTATTCATGTATTGGTTCTAAAATCGGAAATAGCCATATTCAAGGCTGCGGTCATGTGGGGGAATCTGATATCGTAACAGGAAAAGGCAAGCTTGCGTGGAAAGTCGAATTTGCTGCAAGATGGGCTGCGTTGGACATTAGGTTTGAGGCATTTGGAAAAGATATTATGGATTCTGTACGGGTAAATGATTGGGTTTCCAACGAAATCTTAGGGTATCCTCATCCTTATCATGTGAAATATGAGCTGTTTTTAGACCGAAGCGGAAAGAAGATAAGCAAATCTACCGGGAATGTTTTTACACCTCAGAAATGGCTGAAATATGGAACACCAGAATCTATAATGTTGTTGTTTTTCAAGCGAATCGTGGGGACACGGGTTATGGGTTTGGAAGAAATACCCTCTTTAATGAATGAATATGACTTTTATGAAGACGTTTATTTTGATAAGATTATAGAGGAAAATAAGGCGAAACGTGTAAAGATAAAAGGCATTTACGAATACGTAAATCACTTGAAACCTCCAAAGTATCCTGAAGCTCATGTTCCATTTGAATTTCTGGTTCAACAAGGATCTTTGTTCCCAATAAATGAAAGGACGGAAAAGGTATACCAACGTCTTGTAAAGTATAATATGGCAAAAGAGAAGACTCCCGGTCTGGTAAAAAGAATAATTCTTGCTTCCAACTGGATTGAGGATAAAATTTCTGATACGCGTCAGGGATTTGATAGATCTCTAGGAGTAGATGAAAGGAAAGCTGTAAGTCAGCTTATAGAAGGACTTCAATCATTTAGGAATTCAGAAAAAGATCCGGAAACCCCTAAAATGCTTCAATTTAAAATATTTGAAATTGCACGAAGCAATTTTGTGGAACCAAAGAATTTTTTCAAGTTGATCTACAGACTTTTATTGAATACAGACACGAGGCCCCCGTTTGGGCAATTATGCAGTAGATTTAGGAATTGAAAAGACTTGCGAAATCTTGGCTAAGCACTTGGAGCATCCCTAAATTCATAATTGTTGTCACCGCGGGGATCGTTCTACTAACAAGAGCCAGCATGAATTGGTAAGATAACTTAACTGGAATTTGAAGAAGACTTACACAATGTTTCAATTTCTCATTCTTGAACAAAATGGTTCTCCAAATATGCCCCGCCCTAATTAACAGGATAAAAGTAGCTCCACTTTTCAGGGAAACGAAGTGATAGTTTTTATCTGGTTGGAGTAGAGATAGTGCACTAAACTGACATATTAATTGTGGTGAAAAATATGGAGGTACTAATATTTTCGCATGAGTCGGATATGGATGGACTATTTTCTGCTGCGATTGGGTTACTAAGATATCCACAGGCGCGAACAGTCTTTCTAGGATACGGGAAAGAAAGCTTCGAAACCATGGGGCATTTCTCTAATACGTTTAGTGCCTCTTTCCCCAGTTCGGAAAAACTGATAATAATTTGCGATTTAGGTTTAAACGAGGATCAGTCCCTAATTGATTTGTGTAAAGGTTTCTTTTCAAAAGCTAAAAATGCTGGTTGTGATATTGTTTGGTTGGATCATCACCCCTGGGCTGATAGAGCCGTCGATGCAATCAAACCCTTTGTTGAAATTACCTTGGATAAAACAGGAACTAAATGTGCAGCGGAGCTTATTTACGATAAATTATTGGTAGGAAATGAACTTGCAGCTAAATTAGCAAGCATGGCACACACAATGGACTTTTTCACAAACGATCAATATCTCACCCCCATTTCGGAACTCATTGTGTATTACCGCAACAGTCCAATACCGTTCGAAAAACTCTCATCTCTAGCAGTGAAAGTTTCTAGAGGAATTTTGTGGGATATGGAGATGCAAAATGACTATGCAATGTACAGTCAGATTCAAGAGAAAGCGAAGAGGGAAGCTTGCCAGACAATTCAATTTAAAGAAATAGATGGTAGGTTCAAGACGGCCTTTATTCAATCTTCTCCATACATACAAAACAGCTTGTTTGCTCATGAAATTTTTGAGAAGACTAAAGTCGACATAGCGGTCCTTTATGGCACCGATGGTAAGGTAAGTATACGAAGAAACCACACCCAAGTATCATGCAGAAGAATTGCTGAGAACTTACCCGAAGGTGGTGGCCACGATTTTGCCGCGGGAGCAAAATACAATAGCGACCCATCAAAACCACAGGCGATTATAATGGAATTAGAAGTAGCAATATTAAAATCCCTTAAAGGTTAACAAACTGCATCATAACCATGCATGTATCTTTTTTTGAATTTGCTATATGACGTAAGACAATGGTCGGATGAAAACAGCCCACTATTTCCCTGGTACGTTGGTATATCCTGCTTTATACTATGAGCACCTAGATAGAGGAAAATACAAAATGGAAGAGCCCCAAATATTTGATTGTACCCTAAGAGAGAATATTTCAAAATGTGTTGATATTGTTAGAGGGGGCGGAGTAATTGCTTTTCCGACTGACACTGTTTATGGTATAGGTTGTGATCCTTTTAACGATGAGGCATCTGAACGAGTTTTTGTTATTAAAGGCAGAGATTTGAATAAACCTCTGCCCGTACTTACCGCAACAACTGAAGACGTGAGGAATCTTGCACATATGGACAGCAGAGCAGATTTGTTGGCAGAAAGATATTGGCCTGGTAGATTAACCCTTGTCCTCCCTCTTTTGGACTTTAGAATTTCTTCTGTCGTAGTTGCTGGAGCCAATGGATCGATAGCCGTTCGAATACCTGGCAACAAATGTGCGTCAGAGTTGCTTAGCCGATGCAGATATTTAGTAGGGACGAGTGCCAACAAATCCAGTGAAGCGGCAGGCCACAAATGTGGATCAAATACTTTCGTCGTCTCTAATAGGAATTGATGCTATACTGGATGGAGGATGTTTAGTTGATGGGGGCATGGAATCGACGATAGTAGATTTATCAAAGCAAGGTCCTTCCCGCATCATCAGAGAAGGTGCTATAAAACCGACGGAGATTTATGACACGCTTTCTAGGGAGGGGCTCAGTTATTAAAGTTTTTAATTTAATAGCCTCTACTTTCAGGTACAGAGAAATTCAAGCAGAACAAGAGTTAGGCGAGATACTCAATATTCTAGGAGATCCATTACCGGAAATACGCTCAACAACAATCAGTGGACTTCTTATTAGTCGAACTCGTTTAGACCCATTCTCAATCCCACAGATGCTTGTTCGTTTGCTAAATGAGGAGCCTTGGATATTCAAATATGTTCAGAGGGTTATACCTATTCAGAAAGTTGTTAATACAGATCTAGATACGATAAGGGAGTGTGTTAGAGACATAGCTTCAAAAATACAACCCTCAGAGACGTATCGAATTACGGTGGAGAAACGGCATAATACCATCAGCTCGACAGAAATAATCCACTGCTGCGCTTCCACAGTCGACCGCAAAGTCAATCTTGCTAATCCTGACTGGATAATTTTAATAGAAGTGATCCAAACCTTGACAGGTTTATCTATCATTAAGCCCTACCACGTATTTAGCGCAGTAACTGAATTGCGAAAACTTGGTGAAGGTTTTACTTCATAACAAGAGCAGATTGTTCAATAAGGTAGTCAGTAAGGAACCTGTTGTCCCCTGCCTGTATATGGGGTTGTTTATTTATATTAAAGAGTTCGAGAATATGATCCCTACTTTCTTTAATGATTTTCAAAACAGCATTGTCTATGTGAGGAACCATTTTTACGATATTGTTTCTTACATTGATTACCTTTTTATTATCTGTAGAATAGGCAATAATTACAGCGGGATTATCTCTCTTTATTCCGGTTCGATTCATAGCTAGACTAATTTGGTTCGTCAACGAAAGTCGAAGCAATAAATCGATCTCTGGCTTCATCGAGATAGTTATTTTTCTTTTCTGGCATTCTAGAGTAATTTTTAATACTCCTAGTAAGTGATCAATTCCAAATGCAGCCCTCGCGTTAATAGCTTGAGTTATTACCTCTGTTTCGGAAAGTGCTCGAATTGAGCACATGAAATCGGTAACGTCTGGCACTTCTACCTTCTTAACACCAATAATGCAGACATATGTGCCGTTGAGTTCATAGTAATCTTCAGCAGCTTCTCCGACAAAACTTGACAAGCCCAACATACATCATTGAAATTTATTCATAGAACTTTATGCAAGCATTAAAGTGACATAAAAAAAGAAATGAATTCAGTCAACACCCTTATTCCTGAAATATTGATATCTAAGGATTTATCCCCCATGGACTATAGGTACCACGGTAACAGTGTCACCGTTTTGAATTAGTGACTCGTTGGTATCAAGCAATGATGAATCTACGCCGTTTACGACCAGTAGATGGTTATCTATGCTAAAGTTCGCTTTCGATTCTAATGCGCTCTTCTCCAAAAAAGATACTATTTCATTTATAGACGCAGATTGTTTTTCAAGAAGTAATGAGGAAAATCCCATCACTTTTTTGCAGTTCCCAAGGAGTCTGATCAATATCAAGAATTTGCTCTCCATTTGGGTTCTTAATTAGCGTAACGGTAATTTCTACGCGTTGGGTTTTTCTTCAGATTCTTCGCTGGACTGTTCTGGAACTTCTGAAGATTCAGTTTGAGATTCTTTTTGACTTGAATTTTTTCGCAGATAGGAAGTGATGTATCCGGCAATAGTATTCCTAAGTACTTTTGATCTGACAGTTGCTAACTCACTTATCAGTCTCTTGTTTTGTTCGAAGTCCTGAACGAACTTATCTGGATATCTATCTAATAGCTCAGTAGATATCCTCCGTACACGGTCCATATAATCTAGTCGACGGCAAGGTTATTTTATCTTTGTCATAATTTTTGGTTTATAAAATTGCACCAATTTGTGCTAAGCATTTGTAGTGTTTCTTCATACGACATCCCCAGCATCTCGCCTGCTGTCTTCGCAACACTTGTCAAAACTGAGCTTGGCAGAGCAGGAAAGTTACCAAAACAATGAGAATATCTATTCGGACCATCAGTCTCGATCAATATTTTGTCCTTGTCAGTTTTTTTTAACAAGACTTGCTTGTCCTGGGAGTAGAGCAGTGCTGGACCATAGGAGATATAATAACCTCTGTCCAGACACCTCTCTAATTGTTTCTTACTGCCGGAAAACCAGTGCAGCATAACGCCTGGGATTCTAAAGGTGCTCATCAGTTGCATTATATCGTCGAGCGACTTCCGGGAATGTACTGAGACAGGTCTGTGGTATCTCTCAGCAAGTCGCAGCATCAATTCAAAGACTTCTAATTGTTTAGGGTAAGGTGAATAATTATCAAGTGTGTAAGTTCTATCTAGGCCAATTTCGCCAATTCCATCGATACTTTGAATATTGCTTTCTAACATGCTACAGAATTTAACGACATCCTCATGCTTTGCAAAACTGGGATGAATTCCAACAAATTGGGCGACTGTATTGCGATTATCTGGGTGACTTAAGAGGCTAATGCTGCGTAGTGAGGTTTGATTATCGACACAAACAGAACAGACCTTGATTCGCATGGTCTTAATGGATGTCAGAATCAAATCAATGAAATCTGACAAGAATTCATCTGTAAGGTGAAAATGTGCATCCACTAAGGGCAATCAGATCAATAGAACCATGACTACCTTGCAATATAATCCTAAAGACTTGGACGATAAATATAGGCTCCCAATCTATATTGCATTACCCCATGTTACCTCTAATTATTGCCAATTTGAATATGGAATAAAGATTTGGGATCTGAGTCAATGCTCTATAACTGTAAAATCGCTGTGAATATTGCTCGGAAGAATCCGCGTCATTTTTTCTCCCAAGTAACGTTTAACACACACTAATCATATAATCAAAACATGTCTACTAATCCAGAACTAGGACTTGCCGGGATGTACCGATTCATAAAAAAGTCCGGTGCCGAAAGGGTAAGCGACGAAGCTTGCTGATGAACTTCGCAAAGTACTTGAAGAGATCGCAACAAGGATTGCATCGCAAGCCCTGGACCTATCGGTACACGCGGGGAGAAAGACAGTAAAATCTGAAGATATTCGTCTTGCAGCTAAGAATATATTAAAATTTTAAGTTTAGCTTTTGAAAAGGATAGCAATGCTTGTTCGGCAAGACTTTTTATCTGCCCCTATGTCCTACCCTACAAGTAAGCATGAAAATTAACGAAGGATCTTATGTTTTGCTCTTTCATACACAGAGGAAAAAATGGCTCACTAAGGCTGTTTATGAAAAAAAAATGCATACTCATTTAGGAATAATAGATATGTCATCTATTATAGGAATGGAGTACGGCTCAATCATAAAATCAACTGAAGGCAAGACCATATATCTCATTCAACCGACAACCTATGATTTCATCATGAAGTCCGAAAGGAAAACCCAGATCATCTATCCAAAGGATTTAGGTTTTATTGTCGCCCGAACCGGCATGAAAAACGGATCGATAGTACTAGAAATTGGAACGGGTAGTGGAGCACTTACAACATTTATGGCAAGTATTGTCAAGCCAAGCGGACACATTTATACATTTGATGTAAACGCCGATTTTATTGCTGTTGCAAAACGTAACTTAGAAAAGGCGGGAGTTATGGAGTTTGTAACTTCCTACCAATACGACCCTCATTTAGGTTTAGATATCGAGGATGCGGATGTTGCTATCGTGGACCTAGGAGATCCGTGGAGCGTTATCCCGCAGGTGTACGATTCAATCAAAAATAGCGGGGCATTCGTCGCAATATGCCCGACTTTTAATCAGTTAGAAAAGACTGCAATCGAGCTGAGAAAAAACAATTTTGTGGATATAGAGTCAGCCGAGATCATTTTTAGAACCCTGGAGGCTAGGGAGGGAATGACTAGACCTTCTAACAGGATGATAGCTCATACCACCTATTTGATTTTTGCGAGAAAGGTTAGCAATAATCCAATTGATTTACCACAAGAAGAATATTTGACAGCAGAATAAATAAGAGCCAGCCAGATTGCCTAGAAAAATCGAAATTTGAGGTCATGAAATTTTACGACCTCTCCCGTTTTGCCGGTACAAGCTAAATCCTAGTGGTTATTTTGCCTTGGTGAGTATAATAAATGTCAGAACAGGCGCGTCAGATTAACGTATGAGAAGAGACCTTACCCTTACACTCCTAGTATTTGTTTTAATAATGACCTGTAATCAACATTTTCCTTTCTGCTTCCTGGTGAAGGAAGTTCGAAAATTAGCGGTATTGGACGCTTAGCTCTTATTTCTGTTAGTTGGTAACGAATTTCCTTACCTAAGTCATCACTAAGAAGGACAAGGCCCACGTCTTCCCCGCTTCCTATACTACTAATTTGCGAAAGCGCTTGCTTTGGTGAATCGGCAATAATGCCTTGTACACCTGCCAGTCGAAGGCTAGTGACAAAAACCCTGCTACCTATAGCAACTAGTCGCATTTACATAAGTGCACCTTCGGCTTTCTTTTATTCGTTTTGAATATCGGATACAGGAGAGTTATATTACACGTGCTCTATAGCGATATACTGAAATAACCTTGGTTAAACGAACGTCATAGCATTACCTTGTATTGAAGCTATTTTCATCAATGTCATATAGTGAAGCGACTATTCGAACTATCTTTTTAAAATGAAAAGTGATGTCAGAAGCATTTTTATCTTGTGCTATTCATGGATACGATGTAGCAGTGATCAGTAGGCGCGTACTTTTTCTACTCTTTATAGTAGCACTGATCGTAGGAATTTTTGGATTATTAGTCGCCTTTGCGTTTTCATCTTTCCAATTCCTAATTTACTCTGCGGTTAATCTGAGCCTCGCAGGTTTCTTTGGCTACAAAATATATCGGCGCCATAAAAGTCTGCCAAAAAGGCGCTAAATTGGCACATAGGAAATGACATGATATCTGTAAATTGCCAACCTTTTAGTTACTGCATCATCAAGATAAATATCGCTACCGCTCCGAGACTTGCAAATAATACAATCGTGGCTTTCCAAAGACTTGTAGTTGCAGCGTCGCTGATATCCCACATTCCCCCTCCGACTGCATGTTTGCCTATTTTCCTCTTAATTTGTGAGTAACTATAAATTTGATCAAAATCTGCCGGAGCCGTCCATTTTCGTGTAGGAATAAAATCGCGACCTGTGGTAAAATTTGCTGCATCATAGTTCCTCCTTGCTCGTTCGTCTGATAGCACCTCATACGCTTCTACGAGTTCCATGAAGGTTTGTTTTGACTCCTCAGAATTTTTATTTTTGTCAGGATGATATCTTAACGCCAAGCTCCTGAAGGAATGCTTTATTTCATAGGTGCTGGCATTCAGACTGACGTGGAGGACCTCGTAGTAGTTCCTCATATCCTCTTTCTATTGGAATGTCTTGATAATTAAAAATTTGTGGTCTCTCATATGTGGGAACGCAAAAGGAAAAGCATTCCGGGCTTGAATAATCGAATAAATTAAACACCGCATTGTCGATGTAAAAGTCAAGGGAGAGATACACAAGATAGGCCTTGATTTCCCTTCAGTCGAATATAAAAATATATATGAAGATGATAATATATGATTGTTATATTTGATGAAGTCAATTCCTTGTGAGCAGGATAAAACGGTATTTAGTGGCTACACCATAACTCACGAACACGATTTTATTACTACTCATCTACGGGAGGATTTTAAAAGCAATGAGAGCACCATAGTTGCGTGTTTAACCTGCGATGCTACATATTGTATTGTATGCGGCAAACCATTGAAAAACCGGCCAAACTATCAACAGGTTGGTGGCAAACGCACTGAAACATTTTTTCAGAATTGAGATGATACTCTGCTTTAAGCCGTTTATGTCATGAGTCGTGAGAAAGACGCATGCGATCTGATGCAAAATTCCAAGTAATTTCTTTTTAGAGAAATTACGTAATATAGACTGATTTATTCATCTTATTATTATTCTAAAATAATAAGAAGGTCGCCTTAGCCGATGGTGATCATACCTGTCATCCATGGATGAAGGGTACAGAAGTATGGATATTGACCAGGTTCATTTGGCATCGCAATAGGTTTGCTACTTAGTCCAGGGGAAACTAAACTAGTATCAAACTTACCATCAGGCGTTGCATCTTTGCCTGAAGTGGCAGTGTGTATAGCTGTGTCGTCATTTTTCCAAGTAATTGTTTCGCCTGCCTTTACCGTAGATTCTGCAGGAACATAAAATTCTGGGTTATCCGCTGACTGAGAACCTTTCGCCATTGAGACTGTGACCCCAGACGCGGCGGTCTGTGCTATAGCTGAATAGTTACCCGTGGTACCTAGAGCTGCCACAAACAGAGAGGAAACTGTAACTGCAGTCAATACCAAAGATATAATTTTACTTTCCATATCTAGACACATCTTCTTTTGTTATATATTTATTCTCTACCCACCGGGTACGTATGTTGCCAATCATGGTAACAAAATGGGAGAATTAGCGTTCCTAGTTATGCCTTAGGCTTATTTCTCTTACGTCTATCTACTTTAGCATGCTTCTTACTTCCGGATCGCTGTGCACTATAAGCATGAGTCTTATTTCCTTTGCGATGAGCCATTGTTAAACTAAGCGAGATCTCGGAAATATATCTCTATATCTTGTTGCGTGGCTATTTTGGTAATAATGCTCTAGTTTCCTTCTTTGCGTCGTGTAATAGATAAGAAGATAGAATAAAAACCAAATACAAGACTACACCAGCATTTGAGCTTATTAGTTGGAAAAAAGATAAAAAAATTAAAAAAAATGAAAATGGGTGTTGTTGTTTTACAATATTTAATTATTAGACTGAATGTTCTGGATGGAAACAAAAATAGTAATAGGAAGAGACAATATAAGAAAATGTGCCTATTGCCGTGCTGGAATTAATTCGTCCACATAAAAAGTTAAGCGCCAGTAATACCCTGTGCTACAAGCACAGAGTAACAACCAAGACCACAATCCTCACATATAGGCTTTAAGGCTTTACTATCTGCACTTCCTATACAGCAAGGTTTCTTCTCTCTTCCCATATGATCCAAAGACAGTATAGCCCATGAAGGGCATTGTACGGGTGTTGTTCCAATACCTCCCCAGTTGCCTTTCATCAACGATAATTGTTTCTTTCCGTTTATCACAAAGTTTGGATATTTTTCCTTCAAATTAATTAGTTTATCTACTACAATATTACGCTCCTGTCCAAAAGGCATCCATAATGGGTCACCTTTTACAAATGGTGTATGAAATTGAAATCCAATCTTGTTAACTACCCCTTTCCATTCTTGTACTAAATCCTCTATCGTCCCATGGTTCAGAGAATTTATAGTCATTGTAATCCATATATCCTTCCATGCGGGCTTGCCATTTCTAATATTATCTTGGCTTGAAATATAATCCATGATGTTTTGTCTCGTTTTTGAATAGGAATCTTTTCCTCTAATCTGGTCATGAATCTTCTCTGTCCCATCCAAAGATATCCAATAAAAATAGAGATTATCAAATCTCTTTAGAGGATAAGTTCCGTTTGAAACAACACATACTCTTCTGGGCATTTCTTCACAAAATACTTGAATTATGTCTGGTCTCATTGTTGGTTCACCACCTACTAGAGTAACTACAAATATTTTCTGTTTCTTGAACCTCTTTCTGATGATTTCCCTCCATTCGTCCGCGCTTAGGTCTTGATCCTCATTCTTTCTATTAAGCCACCAGTAACAATGGCTACAGTGTAAATTACAGACATTGATAACGTCTACTGAGCCATACATGGTTGGTTTTTGATGAAATAGTTTGATCCCTAGATACTTGTTGAAGATACCAAAATACAGAGGCATCTCACGGATAAGATCAGTTAAGCCACGGCCGTAAATGAGATCAACCACAGCTGATAAGACGACTTGTGATAGATAAAGTATTTTGTTACGGAACTTTCACTTTTGAAATAACAATACCCGTTGGTCCCGCTTCAAATTGAATGGTTGTTCTTTATTCAATATAAACAATTGGCTTGCCATATTCCCATGCTGTGACGAAACCTTTTCATTAAAATTCGTATGTCTTAATTTGTAGGATTGAGGAAAAGGATTCACGTCAGCATATGCAGGAACTAATAGGTCTGATTAGATTTTTCCTTCGTGCATTTCGGTTGACTGTGGGGGAGCAATTTTGTCGTAATTTATTAGCATCTCGTGCCTACAGATCTGAAGGTTTACAAACAGGTGCTTGAGCTAGTTCAAACCAGAACAAGCCTACAGCATATATAGCTACGGGTGCAGAGCATTTTAGAAGAAATTTGGTTGAAGCTCCTATATTTTTTCATTAACTAAATTATTAGACTGTCTCTTATTAATATTAAAAAGTTTTTTCTTATCTAGCCGTCTTTTTCTAATTTAAACAAAAATGAAAGTATTTAACATACTATCCTATATTAAAAACAATACGGGCTTGGCAAATTCGGAGCAGGCCGCGTCAGCAATTAGAAGTAGGAAAGCGGCTGTAATAGTGGGTACTCTAATTATTTTACTCGTAATTATCAATTTACTTGTCACACGACAAGTTTTGCCAGCCTATAAAGATATTGAAGTCACAATCTTCGTATTGACTGTAACTTTCGGATATGGCATAGGTTCTTGGGTTCTCTTACGATATACTGAACGAGTAATTAGTGACATTAGAGCTAAATCGCGTTTTATTAATCTGATGCACTGGACCGTGACGGTAGTTCAGTTTTCCTTGCTGGGGATATTGTTATTTGTCCTTTTAAGTAATAACCCGACAAGCACAAGGGTTCTATCTCATACTGTTTTTGCTGTAAGCTCAATATTCGCAACAGTCATTATGGGAGGGATTTCGTTCAAATTCTTTTCGTGGTACAAGTCAAGTCAATTCAAGAATTGTCACCGTATTATTTTATGGCATCGCAGCCTTAACTCTTGGAATGTCAATAGCAGAAGATGCTGGGACTAAACTATTGATGGTCCAAGAAGTAGAGGAAAAAACGCCACCTGGGGCGGTTATTCAATCTTCTTTTCTATACAAAGCATCAGATAAATACCATGCAGAAGTGATACGTAAGGAAGTAAACCCCGAAACTACTGCATTGCTTATCCTACCAAATTCAAACTTGGAATACTATAACCTTCTGAATTCCACGGTGCTTCCTATAGCATTTGTCTTCAGATGGATAGCATCCACTACGCTTTTACGTGGCGTCTATCAAAGGATTGGTAAACTTCCGCTTTCATTTTGGGTAATCCTTTCCCTCCCATTGATACTTTATCTCATTGGTAAAATGCCTGGATTTTTTGCCGGTGAGAGCTTAGCAGGGGTGGATGAGGCCTATCGCTACTACTTTAGAATTTTATTTAGAGCAGGTACTATTGCCGGAAATATTGTTTTTGGTCTTGCCTTCTTTGTGATAGCGAGAAGAATGCCCTCTTCGAAAATAAAGGACTTTCTTATCATTACTGGGATAGGAGATATTATTGTAGGCATAGCACTTTCGACGTCGGCCCTAGAGCCGACATACGGAGTGGCGGCGCATTCTCTGGTATTATTGTCGTCGTATTTGTTTAGCGTCGGATTGTATGTTTGCGCTATTTCTTTGTCACAAGATAGCTCACTAAGAAAATCAATTAGAAGATCCAATATACAGCTAGTAGACAACATAGGTTCTGCCCAGATGGAACAGGAAGTCAGAAAAAGAATATTAAAAATGGTTGAGGATGGCAAGGATTTGATGGAAGAACAGACTGGCGGTCTTTCATATTCAGTTACCGAGAAGGATGTAAGGGAATATATGGAGTTGGTAATACACGAAAGAAAACAATCAACAGTTTTAAACAAGAAAGAACCCAATGAGGAGGCCAACGAAGATAATTCTGGAAATAGCACTGGTTCCTAACTAACTATTTGATCGACGTTAAACTGTCAATTATCCTTGAATTACAATAGAGTATTTACCTTAGACCGAATAAAGATAAAAGACTGTCCCAGGCTCTATTTTTATAGTAAAGTATTATATCCTTAACTAAGAAATATGCCTTAAATTAATGACTAAATGTATAGCTTTCCATTCCTACAAAGGGGGCACTGGGAAGACAACGTTAGCTTGCAATTGCGCAGCTGCGTTAGCAAAAAAAGGATTAAGTGTATGCCTTTTAGATTTAGACATTTACGCACCGAGCTTCCAAATATATTTTCAAAGGGAGCCCAGCAAAGGGATAAATGACTTTCTGGATTCTACTGCAACAGTTGAAGATGTAATGGTTGACCTGACGAGTATTATTGAGGATGTAGCAATATCCGCACCCGGCAATAACAACTATTCTTCTTCTACTAAATCAGAGCATGAAAATATTAAAAAAACAGGAAAACTGTGGATTGGTTTTTCCAACCCACTTAGGAAGGATGTATTGAAGCTAGAAATGGCCGATACAAATACAAAAAAGGAAATTATAAGGAGATTCATACAGCTGAGAGAAAAGTTAATGTCAAAATACAATGCTGACTACATCTTGCTAGATACAAGCCCAGGTATGAGATTTTGGTCGATAAATACGTTGGCAATTGCAGATACTCTGCTCTTGACCCTTAAGAGTGGTGACCTTGATATCGAAGGTACAAAAAGACTTGTCGACGAAATTTATAGAACCTTTACAAAATCCGGAAGCAAAGCTTACCTATTGTGTAATAGAATAGCCGGCTACTGTGTCCCGGGTGATTTTAAACCGGATTCCAAGGCATTATTTTCGAATTCTTTCTCTTCCCATCGTGGATCGGCATCCACTAAGAGTCAAGCCACAGTTCAGCTTCACGAAGAACAGGCAGGGGATACGGAAAACAATATCGACAAGCTTTCAAGTGAGTTGGGGATTCGAACAGTTTCTTCCATCCCTTGTTTCTGTGACATCCAATTCTTAAGAAAAGAGTTTTTAACTGTACTTAAATATCCGCAACATCATTTTGCAAAACAAATTCAGCAACTAATTGACACATTTTAGTAATTTCCTCCGACTTCCCAAGTCGCTAAGTATTCTACCACAAGTAATCTTTACGCACTCAATGGGAGACTAAAGGTAAACGTAGCACCTCTTCCATCGGCGTTATTTTGCGCCCATATCTTCCCACCATGACTCTCTATGATAGTCTTTGAGACAAATAACCCTAGACCAAGCCCAGAACTCTTATCTGATTTCGTTGCGAATTTTTCAAATAGTCTAGGCGCTATAGATGGATCTATACCCAGGCCGTTATCTTTGATGCTAACAATGGCTTGTTTATTACTACTATCGTCAAGCTTCATCTCTATCTTAACTAATATCGTTCCTAGTTCTGTAAACTTAATTGCGTTGGAAAGCAAGTTAGAAACAACTTGCGTCAATCTGAATCTGTCTGCTTGTAGTAACATAATGCCGGATGTATTATCGCCTCGTTTTTCTTCCCCGATACTATCTTCCACGTTTATCATAACCGTGTGATTCTTTGGTAATTGACTCCTAATATCAGATGCTGCATCTCGAATTACTTCTCGTAAGTCAACTGTTTCTCTGTGCAAGTTCAGAGATGACTGGCTCTCTATTCTTGTGAGATCCAAAATGTTTTCTGTCAAGGCCTTCAATCTTTTGGCATTTCTGATAATAATTGCTAGAAATTCCTCCTGCTCTTGGGCATCCACTTTCTTTCTGGATTGAAGCATCTCGGCCAAACCTAGGACTGGTTGAATAGGGTCCCTTAGTTCGTGAGCTGCTATGCTGAGAAAATCTGTTTTCGAGCTCTCTTGGGATCTTGATTTCTCAAAAAGATTCGAGATCTTCTCATTGAGCTCCAATTCCTTCCAAAGGGTTTCAAATATAGTCGCGTAAAATAGCACTGTCGATATGTAGGTAGAATAGGTTCCCAATTCTATTATTTCTTGAAGGGAATCATCGGGTATACTTGTAGTACTGAGGCCTGACACCGTAGCCTTGTCCTTATTTTCCTTTTTTTCTTTCAGGTTTATAGCCAAAGAGTGTTTTCCATCTACAACTAAAAGTATTATAGTATTATCTAAAAAGTCGATCTCTTCAATATATCTGATCTGAATGTTGAGCGATTCTTGGATGTCTGATTTGGAACACATTCCGTTTGTCATTTTTTCTGCGGGAGTGATAATTTTGACAACAATACCTTTGTTAACTTTTTCTCTTAATTGAAAACCTCCCTGGGATTCTTTTTTGTAATAAGGAAAATACTGGTAAAATAAATTGGTAGACGAAAACAGGATTTGAATTTTTTCTCTTGCAGAATTTATGAGTTCATTAAAAAACTTTTGCACTTGTATAGGATCTTGAATGATACTTACAACTTCTGATGTTTCTTGGCTGGTATCAACCCTACTTCTATTTTTTTCATGCTTATGTATTGCTTTGAAATCGCTTCCTATTGGATTAATAGATGTTGTCTGTCCTGGGGGCTGTCCAAACTCATCTCCATAGATAGCAAGGAATCTTTGAAATATGGCAGCACAATCTTTTGAATCGAACCTGTAATTTGTACTCCCAATTTTTTCCTGGACGAAGCTAACAGAGCTGTTTAATGGGTTTCCACATAGTGCACATTCTTCGGGCTTTGACTTGCTATCCATACCCATCATGATTATAGGGACTTCATCTATATTTCCTCTTTCTTTCTTGCCGTCAAAATGCTATTCATTTGCTGTTTTGATACCGGTTCGTTGCTTGCAGGTCAACTTCCTTTTGTTTTTCGGCGTCATAAGCCTGAAGGATGTTCAGAGTAAAAAAAATTTGTGCAAAATGTGAACTGCCTGTGAAGGGTAATTCGTCATCATTTTTAAAACTTTTACAAAAATAAGTAGCGAGAGAATGTTTATTTTTCATTGAGCCATAAAAAAGACGTTTTTTCCTCCTATGATCGCATAACAATTTTGGATTAACGCTTTTCGGCTTTGTGTATGCAGCCTGTGTCTAGATTCCCAAACAAATTTGATCCAGAGGCTTACCTGTAACAGTGGCTTAACTTAACAATTTAGACAGTAGGTCTTGGTCTTAAGATAAGATCGACCACTTAGGACTATGTTTTGCGTTGACTTCTCGTGCAGTTGGTAGTATGGGTCAGGCTAAAATGGTGTTATGTTAAATGTTTAATGTTTAATTTACATTCACACAACTAGTTGTTAAATTAAGGATACTTTTTATAAAATCACAGTTCAGGCAGGTTTAACTGGGTTTTATTCTCACTCGTCATTTTATTATGTAGGTTATATTGAAACGCAGGTAGTTATTAGATAGACAAACATCAGTTTTTTTGTTTGATCTTCAATCCATTTTTGTTCTCATATTTTCTTTTAGTTTCTGGGTGACTCATCATTATGGTAATAACTCTTATCTATCTTATAGCAGTTTACTAGAATAATGGCTTCAAAAAGGGAAGAGCGAAAAGATGACTCAACAATATCCTGGTTATCCTCAGATAAACAGCAGCAAGAAATCAGAGAAGCTATTGTAGATGCATTTGATGAGGCCAAGGGTAATACTGAAAGAGCTTTAAAGGAAGCAAAGATGGAGGTTCCACGTTATAGAGAGGCCATTAATAATCACCAAGAAAAAACATTAGAGGCTGCTAAAGAAATAGCCGATAATTATATAGATTCACAAAGAGAGATTTTCAATTTGTATCAACAATCAGCATGGATGTCAAGGTTAAGGGGAAATGAATATGGAACATTTTGGTTAAATTGGACAACTTCGGTATCTAAGAGGATGACAGAAACCTATGCAAAGATAGTTAGCGGTTATCTAGGCAGTATATTAGCCGCTACAAGGTTAATGAATAACATGATTTCTGTTAATATGGAAGCATGCAAGGCCTCCTTGCAGCAAGCAAATGAGTTCTCAAAGATATCTGCAAATAATGTAAAGACAATTGGACGGACAGTCGGAGAATATGCAAAATTTGTGAACCAATTTGGAGTAAGAGGTTCTTCAGTAGAAAAGCAAATTTAGAAAAGATAGTGTGTATGTTTCTTTCTTCAACGATCTCCTAATTTTCAGAAACAGAAATCTCCTTGGTCTTCAACCACTTTTGTGCTCTTTTCTTGGTAATTTGTTTGTCAGTTATAATAAAAGCCATCTCATAGAAACTGATTCCATTTTTTTGTGATTGCATATCAATCCATCTTATAGTCTCTGCGAGTTTTTTGTCATTTCGAGAGTTGAGTATTAAATCATCAATGACTCTTGTAAAAAGGGGATGAATTCTATTAGTAGTCAACACTAAACGGTCAAGGAATATGTATGTATTTTAGAATATGTCGAAAAATATTAATCAAATTGTTATTTTTCCGGACATTTAAAGATAAATTTCCTGCATTGAACCATTTATGTGTCGTATACGAAGTACTAAATGGTTACCCCGGAAATAAACTCTCAATTATGTCAATCCTGTCTTAGGGCATCGATTCATCCATACTTAATCATATAGGCTCGAATCAAAAGTAACACGGGCCCAGAGGGACTCGAACCCTCGACCAGCTGCTCCGCAGGCAGCCATTCTATCCAAGCTGAACTATGGGCCCAATCATTTGTTAAGGGTCTATTAACCATATATGAAGTAACGTAAGGCTAAGGCTCGGATACTTTTATGCTTATGAATCCTCAATTTAGAAATGCTTTAATCGAGCAATAGTAAAATGCCCGTTACTCCAAGGGATCTTCACGATGGCCCGGTCCTTCTTACACGACTTGAATACAAGAATAATACTTTTCGATGGAGCGATGGGAACTGAAATTCAAAAACTGTCTCCAAGCCCACAGGACTTTCCAGATAATAAGGAAGGGTTCAATGATGGTCTAATTCTCACTCGGCCTGATTGGATAAAGGCTATTCATAGACAATACCTTACCGTAGGAGCAGATTGCATAGAGACAAATACATTTGGAAGCAATCGTTACAAATTAGATGAATACGGCTACGGGGAACAAACAGTTGAGTTCAACAGCAAGGCCGCTCGACTTGCCAGAGAGGTTTGCGACGAGTTCAAAGACAAGCCTAGGTACGTTATCGGATCGATGGGACCGTCTGGATATCTCCCAAGCTCTAACGACCCAGATCTCGGATCAAAGACACCTGATGAAATAAAATATGCCTTTGTACCCCAAGCCGAAGGTCTTATCCAAGGCGGAGTAGACGCTTTGTTGATAGAAACCAGCCAAGACATCCTGGAAGTTAAAATGGCAATCGAAGCATGTCATGACGCAATGAAAACTTCGTCAATTACAGTACCTATTATTGCAAACATAACACTGGACCAATACGGAAAGATGCTCCTGGGTACTCCAGTTCAGGCAGCATATACAACTGTGAGTAACATGGGGATAGATGTGTTCGGCCTAAATTGCTCGACAGGGCCTACCGAAATGATGCCAAGTATAAGATGGTTAAACGAACAAGAAGAGTTGCCTATTCTCGTGGTGCCGAATGCAGGAATGCCTCTTAATGAAGGGGGGAAAGCGATATACAAGATGAGTCCATCGGAAATGGCAGACCGAATTGAAGATTTTGTAACAAGATTTGACCGAGTGAGGATTATAGGAGGTTGTTGTGGTACTGATGCGAATCACATATATGAACTTCGAAAAATGTTGGAAAGGCAAGAAAAGTGACATCTTTTTCCGTAAGGTTTAGAACCTAATTCATCAGCTTAAATATTGTCTTAAATGCCTAAAACTAGAACAACTACGCCTCGAATCAGCTCTGCTCTTAAGGCGGTTGACTTGAGACAGACTCCTCGACCACTCATAATCGGCGAACGACTCAATACTCAAGGCTCTAGAAAGGCAAAGGAGATGGTGCTAAGAGATGACTTGGATGGACTCTTGACGTTGGCTAGGTCCCAAGTTGAAGATGGAGCCCACTGTCTTGACGTCTGCGTGGCGACAACAGAAAGAAGCGATGAATCACAAGTAATGACTACACTTGTCAAGCGACTTAGTCTGGAAATTGACGCTCCTCTTGTAATAGATTCAACTGATCCGGCTGTAATGGAAGCCGCTGTAAAGCAAATCCCTGGAAAACCGGTCATAAATTCCATAAACCTTGAAGGAGACGGTGCAAGATTCCATAAATTGTCTCCACTCATGTCCAGATATGGACTAGCAGCAATTGCAATGTGCATAGGCCCCAAAGGTATGGCAAAAACTCCGGAAGAAAAGTTAGAAACAGCACTTCTTCTTTTTGAAACAGGCAAAAAGTATTCGCTCGAGCCTTGGCAGTATATTTTTGACGTTCTTACATTTACATTGGCTACCGGGGAGCAAGAATTTGCTGATTCAGCAAAAAATACACTTAAAGGAATAGAGTTAGTTAAAAAAAATATCCCTGGATGTTTCACGACCCTAGGTCTAAGCAACATTAGCTTCGGTCTTGATGTTCGAGCTAGGAGGGTAGTTAATTCGGTATTTCTTCATCATGCATTGAAGGCAGGATTAGATGCTGTGATTATTAACGCCAAAGATGTCATTCCCTATGGAGATATACCACCCACAGAAAAAACGCTGGCAGAGAACCTTGTCTTCAACAATCATTTAAATGCACTCTCAGAATTAATCTCATATTTCCAAGAGAACCAGGTTTCCGCTGGCGGTAGAGTATCAACTGCGGGAAAAGCAGAATTGGATCAAGCCTGGAGTGCAAGTAAGAAATGTCATTTTAGAATAGTGAATAGGATTAAAGAAGGTATTGAAAAAGACGTCGTCGCAGCTATTGCTGAAAACATTCCGCTAAACAATGAAAAAAAACTTGTATCCGGAGACGGGTCTGGTTTACCGGGAACAAACCTAATACTTGTTGCACCCAAAAATATTGCTCATGAAGCTGCGGTGCAGACTTTGAATCAGGGTACTGCTACCTGCAATGAAGGAGGTAGGAGATAAGTTTGGTGCCGGTGAATTAATTTTGCCATTCGTTTTGAAATCTGCAGAATGTATGAAGGCAGCTGTTGCGGAACTAGAAAAATATCTTATCAGACAAGAGGGTGTAAGCAAAGGAAAGCTGGTCCTCTGCACTGTATATGGCGACGTGCACGACATAGGCAAAAATTTGGTAAAAACGATTTTCGTAAATAACGGTTACAGCGTATATGACTTAGGCAAACAAGTTCCTCTTCAGACTATCATTGACAAGGTTAAAGAAGTCAAGGCTGATGCCGTTGGTCTTTCGGCACTGCTAGTATCAACTTCAAAACAAATGCAATATTTCGTAGAATATGCCCGAAAAAATAACCTGGGCATTTCGGTTCTTTGCGGTGGAGCAGCTATCAACAGCAATTACATCAATAGGATAGCAAAGGAAAGTGGACTGTATCAAAATGGGGTATTCTATTGTAAGACTGCGTTTGATGGGTTAAAGACTATGAATACTCTAATGTCAGAACAAAAGGAAGAGTTTGTTTCTCAATGGCGAAGTAAAGTCGAATCATGGCAAGAAAGAAACACTCATCCTGAAAGGTCGGAGATAATACCACGAAGTAATATAGTATCGGTAAGCCCCCCTATACCTCCTCATATTAATCAGAGGATACGTATAGAGTCTTCTCAAATAGACCTTCAAGAGGTATGGAAATTTCTAAACAAAAAATCGCTTTTTGTTCTCTCATGGGGTATGAGGGGCAAGTCAGCAGAGGATCTATCGGAATTATCTTACTCACTGTTAGAAGAATGGAAAAAAAGGATCGTGAAATGAAAAACTGTTTGCACCACAAGTTGTCTATGGCTATTTTAATTGTCACAATAGGGACGACAAGCTTGCAGTTGAATTACCTGAAGGACAAGGAGAGATAATCTTTGACTTTCCCAGGTCTTCTAAAGAAAAGCATTTGTGTTTGACCGATTATTTCGGCGAAACCGATATTGTGGCATTTCAGTGTGTTACAGTTGGAAATAAAGTTACAGAAATAATTGACCAGTGGAATAAGGAAGATCTTTATACTGACGCGTATTATTTGCACGGTCTTGCGGTAGAAACAGCTGAGGCCTTGGCTGATTGGACTAACACGCGAATAAGACACGAATTAGGGGTCGCTCAGAACCGTGGTCTTAGGTATAGTTGGGGTTATCCTAGCTGTCCTGATATATCGCAACACCATTTAGTATGGAAAATCCTAGAACCCTCAAAGTCCGGCATGAGCCTGACCGAAGCGGGCCAAATAATCCCAGATCAGTCTACAGCTGCTATCATAATTCATCATCCTCAGGCTGAGTATTTTATACTTTGATAGAAGCAGGAAATGATTTCTCTTCCTCTATTCTATTAGAAAAAAAGACAATAAATCATATGCATCCTTTCCTCTTTTTTAGGTCCGTCACTAAACTTGAAGTCTTCTAATCACGTAATTTTAATGAAATATATATTTAAGTATCTTCAATGGTCCTAAAAGATTTGTGTCATAATGACCATCAACGACTTTGCGTTTGCTTGTGCTCTAGATGAGTCCCCACCCTACTTTACATATGAAGGACAAACAATGTTGATAATTGAGTCTAAAGAAAATGCGACTCGAAACATCAACGGATTTCAGTATATTGAGCCATTTATTGAATCACTTGTTTCACATGAATCAGTTCACGTGGCCATTAAGCAACTCGAAGGAGCAGAAGTATCAGATTCACTTGATGATATGGAAGTCATAGTTGAGCGCGAAGGAACCAAGTTCCAAGTGACTTTGAATAATATGCTGTTTGCAAAGGACAGATCTGGAATTGTCATGTAGTATTCTTAAAGAGTAACTCCTAACCTTGAGTCTTGAATCCTATCGCAAATCTATCCTATTCGGTCAGATATGAATATCGAAATTGTATTCAGTGTCACAAAAAGTCAGTGATTTTGGTATCGATACTATCTCTAATTAACTTATTAGCAATTCTTTTGTTTGAAATCAATTGTATGTCTACTAGTCTTTTTATGAATTCTAGTTCTTCAGGCAATAAAACAACATCTCCCTCGAAATTTACTTGCGAAAAAGCAATCTTTTGGTTAATTCTCTGGATGGTCTCAAGGCATTTGTAAATTTTGTGAATTTTACCAATCTCGACTCCGTTATTTACTAACAGCCTTGCCAGACTTCTTTTCTTCAAAAAATAGATATTAGTTGCGATAAACCTGTCAAACGTAGAAATTAGATTGAAATAATCATCTTCGCCACTATATCCAATTACTGTTGCAGGAAGATACCTGCAAAGTTTACGCACTCCTTTATCCCTGCAATGTTTATTGTCCAAAACCACTATGGATCGACCAAAAAACAATAATGCATTTAATACCTGATGCGTAAGTCGTTCGTCAAGTATATCGTGATCAGATTTGATTTCTACGGGATAGAATGAAACTGAATCAAGTCTGCACTTTTCTTTTGAAGCGAATTTCGTGAACAACGATGATCTCATCACTATATTCAAGCTGTCATTCAATAAGTCAGAAGAATCATTCCGACGGTTGTTGAACCCATTAAGATATTTTTGTCTGACTGCTATTACCAGATCAAAATTCCGAAAATATCCCTCCTCCTTTATTTTTAGCTCACAGTTGGAATCCACGTAGGGAAGACAAGAATTATTGTTATCGATATGACCAGATTTTATTGAACTTATGAATAATTCTTTTAGACTCTTTTCTTTCATAGGCAACAGTCATTAACTGAAATGCAATATAGTTGGTATATTCTGCTTGGGATTTAATATTGTCACAAATGATTCCGACCTTCAGATGTCTGTACTTTCCTGCAAGCATCTTTTAATTGTTTAACGAAAGTTTGTAACTCGTTTAGCAATAATTTGTTGTTGGCTGAAACCTTAATTTTGTCGATGAGCGCACTTCCGACAATTACTGCATCGGCGCCAGCCTTTACAATTGAGGTTATCTGATCGGGCTGGCTAATTCCAAATCCTACAGCTATTGGAATCTTCCCGTGTGTGATATTCTTAATCTTCCTAATACTTTGAAATGTATACGCTTCGTAACTCACTCTTGATCCGGTGATCCCATATATTGATACCACATACAAAAATCCTGAGCAGACGGCCAATATTTTCTCTATTCGAGACTCGTCAGAGTTGGGTGAAGCAAGGAAGACTGTTGCCAAGTTAAGTTCAGATGCAACCTTCACATACTTTTGGGATTCACCAATTTCCATATCTGGGAGGATAAATCCATCAACCCCCTGTATTTTTGACATCCTCATAAATTCTACTAGGCCAGCTCTCAAGACGATATTGGAGTAGGTCATGACAAGTAAGGGTAAGTCTGGGAATTTTTTCCTCAATTGACTACAAACGTGCAGACACTTTTGAGGTGTTATTCCATTTCTGAGAGATAGATTAGATGCCTCTTGTATTGTCGGGCCATCTGCAATGGGATCTGAAAACGGAATTCCGATTTCTATGATGTCCGCTCCTGCGTTTACCAGAGAACTTACAATTTTTTCAGTACTTGCAAGAGTCGGATACCCGCCCACAATATAGCAAATCAATGCAGGCTGCTTTTTTGATGATAACTCAAGAAACTTCTTATAAATTCGGTTATCTTCTAGCTTACTTGTGAACATTGTTTTTTAGTGCCCGTTCCCTTTGGAGGTAACGCAGAACTATTCCAAGGTCTTTGTCACCTCGTCCAGACAAGGTTACAACAATATTTTCGTTCTTATTGCCACGTTTAGCCAGCTTCATCGCGTATGCAATCGCATGTGAGGACTCTAATGCCGGTATAATACCTTCCAGCTCGCACAGTTTTACAAAGGCATCCACGGCCAATCGGTCAACACATTCAACATACCTCACTCTCTTGGTGTCTTTAAGATAAGCATGCTCAGGGCCCACGCCGGGGTAATCCAAACCAGCCGATATGCTGTGAGTACGGGAGACCTGTCCATCTTTATTTTGTAAGATGTATGTCTGCATTCCATGTAAGATTCCTTCGGAACCAGCCAACAAGCTGGCGCAATGCTGCCCCGAGTTTAGGCCCTTTCCTCCTGCTTCAACTCCAACCAAAGATGTGGCTTTATCATCTATAAATTGATAAAATGAACCAATGGCGTTACTACCTCCACCCACACAGGCAACAATGACATCTGGTAATCGGCTAGAATAATCGTGTATCTGAGTTTTTATCTCAGAACCTATTATACTTTGAAAGTCTCTAACCATGGTGGGATAGGGATGGGGTCCAACCACCGATCCAATTAGATAGTAAGTTTCCTGAACACTGCTTATCCAGTCACGCAAAGCTTCATTGATGGCATCTTTCAAAGTCCGTGAACCGGTTTTGACAGCGTGAACCTTTGCGCCAAGTAATTTCATTCTAAAAACATTCGGTTTTTGTCTTTCCATATCTTTGGCACCCATGTATATTTCGCATTGCAGTTTAAGTGCAGCACATGCAATCGCAGTCCCGACGCCATGCTGGCCGGCACCGGTCTCCGCAATTACCCTCTTTTTGCCCATCCTTTTTGCCAATAACGCCTGGCCCAATGTATTGTTGGTTTTATGCGCCCCTCCATGCAAAAGATCTTCTCGTTTCAAGTAAATCTTTGACCCCCCAAGGTACTCTGTCAGATTTCTTCGCGAAATACAGCGGAGTAGGCCGACCAGCGAACTTTGTAAGATAATACCCTAACTCTTGATTGAAAGATGGTTCATTTTTGTATCTCTCATAAGCCGACTCCAATTCATTAATTGCTGGTACTAGGGTTTCCGGAATAAACTTTCCTCCGTATTTTCCAAATTTGCCTAAGTCATGGAAACTATTGTCCAAATATGGTCTCCTTCTTTGTTCTTAGTAGGACATATTAAGTGATTAAGAATTCTACAAATATCGACATAATTCCAAAACTTTCGAAGCAATATTGCCTGATTCTATGATACTAGTCCCGACCAAAAAAGCGTCAGCGCCTGCTTTTTTCAAGAACATTATCTCTTCAGATGAGCTGATACCACTTTCACTAACAATTACATTCTTGCCCTTATCGTATTTTTTTAGTAGCCTCTCTGTCACACTTAGGTCTATTTCAAGCGTATTCAAATCTCTGTTATTAATACCTATTAGGTCATAACCCTCCGAGTCTTCCAATACTTCCTTGAACTCGTTCTCTGAATGTACCTCAACTAGAGTGGATAGGCCTTTCGATCTAGCTAAGGCGGAAAACTTTTCGATGCTGCCTTCAGCGAGATTTTGATCAAAAATCGACTTGATTAATAGAACACAGTCTGCACCTATCTTCTTCGCACACTCAACTTGAATCTCGCTGACGACTATATCTTTCATCAATATTGGCACTGCTACACACTTGCGGACAGAAGCTAAATGTTTGATAGAGCCGGAGAACAGGTTTGGCTGGGTCACGATGGACAAAGCAGTTGCTCCGTTACTTGCCATATCACAAGCTGCAGAGGTAATATCCGCTTCACTTAGGGAAGAGTTGAGTCTTCCTCTGCTAGGAGATGAGAGTTTAATTTCTGTGATTAGTGGTATATGGCTACATTTTAGGATTGATTTCTTAATACCTATACATTCGTGACTGCGCTGATCTGAGTCTTCGACCTCATATACTCCTTCATTTACAGATCGGAATGAATTATCGGCTAGGATTTTTAAACCATAATTTGGTCTCGAGAACCTACTTTGATATACCATTACATTATATGTTATACCTCAGGTTCGGCTTTAAATGTAGCTTCGTTTTGATCGTATGTTCTCATTGCATAGTTGAATACTAGGATAATTAATATAATATCACACGCAATCCTATCTATCCGCCATATGCCTGAGAGTGCTATTTTCCTTGACAGGTCTAAATTGTCACCAAGATATATACCAAAGGAACTACCACATCGAGAAAAAGAAATAGAAAAAATTTATCACACCTTTAGTGACTCATTCACCTCGCCTGAGAGCTTTCCTCTTACAATAATGCAGATAGTCGGTCCAGCAGGGATCGGAAAGACGTCAACGGTCTTATCTACTATGAGAATCCTTGAGGATCAATTCGCTAATAGTAGGTTAAAGATGAGAACTGCATACGTAAATCTGAAACTGCAAGGGGGCAACAAGTATGCAATATATAGATTTATCTTGGAAAAGATTGCGCCAGAATTGCCGGCGCAAGGATTAAGTGCAGAAGAAATGTTGAGATACTTGCTTCGATATCTTCTTGAAAATAAGATCTTTGCATTCATAGTGCTCGATGAAATTGATTATTTGATAAAAATCACCAAAGATAGCGGGATTATATATGACCTTACCAGGCTGAATGAATTCGATCCTGAGAATCCATGCTACACAAAAGGCGTAATATTCATTGCTAGAACCACGGAATTCTACTCAAGGCTGGACCAAGCGGAATTAAGCAGCCTGGGTAGAGTCCCTATAAAATTTCCTATGTATACTCTAAAGCAGGTTGGTGACATATTGTCTAAAAGATGCTCTGAGGCTTTCCGTCCTAGGGTCGTAGGATCTGATCTAATAGACAAAGTATCAGAGATAACTATTTCCTCCGTTGTTAAAGGAGACATCAGATATTCTCTGGAATTGCTTCTTTATGCTGGCAACCTTGCAGAATCAGACGGTACTGGCGTTATCACTTTAGAACATATCCATAAGGTCGATAGTCAAATACATCCTTCGCTTACATTGGAGCAAATCCGGGAATTATCCTAGGAATCAACTCATTACCTTACTCGCAATTGCAATCACAATGCGCGTGAAAGATAGGAATTATGTTGACCTACGTGAAATTCGAAGTCATGCTATTGCATTGTGCGAGGACCTGAAAATTAGAAAAATAGAGGTTGAGGATTATTTGGATGATCTAAAGATAAAGAATATAGTTGAGATAAAATCGTTAAAAGAGATTGGAATTCATGCTGTTTCCATCGACGAACTTCAAACGGTGCTCCGTAAGCAGTTAAAAAATTATGCTGTGAATGGTGTCAGCAAAAAAGTTGAACGGTAAAGATATTATTGAAAAAGGTCTAGGAGGCCTGGGGAAATTAAAATTAATTAAAGCATTAGCAGAGGAAGAAAGGATGATGACAATTTACAGCCTACACAAGAAAACACATCTTAAGCGAGAAGATATAAAAAGAAATCTAAGCGATCTAATCGATATAGACTGGGTAAGAGAGGAAAAACTTGCCAATGTCCTTTATAGATTGAATAGACAAAATGAAAATGTGCAGCATCTTTTGACTTTTTTGAAAAATGTTGAGTATATTTATTATCCGTAAAAGTCTAGCGACTTTTCTGAGGGAAAGATTCTTCCAAATAGAGTATCGACTGCGGCTCTTTCCAATAGCATTCCCTTTGAAACCTCACTGGCAGATTCCTGGACATCCAAGGGATGTAATCGAGCAATCAGGTCATTTTCATTCAAAAGATTTTTTTCTGCCCGTTCCCTTAGTGCATCTAGTATTCTGTCTAAATGATAGTTGATGTGTATTTCATCTGCTTCTTCCACACTGACGGAATAGATTTCAGATATTTTGAAGTTTATTGTTTTTTCATCGCTATGAGATAACTCTTTATGAATATCAAATATTGCATTTTTTCCTCTGAGCTTCTGCGCTCGACCCACGTGAATTTTGTTGTCCATATTTGCCTTTGTTTCAGCTGTTAGGGTATGTTTGATCTCTAATCTTATTAACCTATCCAAAATGAGTTGACTATCGTATCCTGAGTATAACCATGCAGTGCGAATGAAATTTCAGACAAATGCATTCTGAAAAAGGAATAAAAAGCCGATCAGACAATATCCAACGTGCAGTCAAAAAGAAGAAATACTAGGTCGAACGGACCGAAGTATATCTTTGTTACAGGCGGAGTGATGTCCGGGCTAGGCAAGGGGGTTATATCCGCTTCCACCGCAAAATTATTGCAACTTGCAGGAGTGAAGGTCTCTTGCGTTAAAATTGATCCATATGTCAATTATGATGCCGGAACTATGAACCCAGTTGCGCATGGAGAGGTGTTTGTTACCAAAGATGGAGGCGAGTGCGACATGGACTTGGGTAATTATGAGCGCTTCCTCGATGTCGCTATGACAAGAGAACATAACATTACAACAGGGAGAGTCTATCTGGATGTAATACAATTAGAAAGACAGAGGAAAATATTTGGGCCAATGTGTGCAGATTATTCCCCACGTAACAGACAACATCAAGGACAAAGTTAGAAAAATAGTACGTGATGAACGATTGGACGTAATTGTAGTGGAATGTGGAGGAACTGTCGGCGACATCGAAAGCCTTCCGTTCCTTGAAGCGTTTAGACAAATTGAACTAGAAGAAGGAGATTCGAATACTCTGTTTATCCATGTGACCCTAGCTCCTGTTTTAGATGTGGTAGGGGAGCAGAAGACAAAGCCAACTCAACATAGCGTGCAGGAACTCAGAAGAATAGGGATTCAACCTGACATCCTAACTGTTAGGTGTAAAAGCCCACTCACTACTGAAACTAGACGAAAAATTTCGCTGTTCGCAAGCGTCAACGAAAATTGTGTCATATCCTGTCATGATGCGGCGTCGATTTATCAGGTTCCCGAAATCCTCGAAGAACAAGGAATGCTCAAGGCAATATGTAACAAAATATTACTGGGGAGTTGTAAGCCTAGATGGTCTAAGTGGAAGGTAGATTTCAAGGTCTTCATACAATTATAATTCAAATAACCTAAAGATAGCAGTCATAGGTAAGTACGTCAGTCTTCCTGATAGCTATGTAAGCATATATCATGCATTATGGCACGCAGGCGCTAGTATAGGAAGCAGACTTAATATAGAATGGATCGATTCAGAGAGGTTCGAGAACAGTTCTGCCCTCGCCAATCTTAGATACTTCGACAGGTTCAATGGGATAGTTGCGCCGGGCGGGTTTGGGAAGCGTGGAAGTGAGGGAATTATTAACATAGCCGATTATGCAAGGGTGAACGGAATCCCATATCTAGGGATCTGCTTCGGATTTCAGCTCGCAATAGTTGCCTTTGCAAGGAATGTATGTATGCTTGAAAATGCAAATTCCACCGAGCTCGACCCCGATACTGCCCACCCTGTGATAGAGTTCATGCCCGAACAAAATAAGCAAAGAGACTTGGGAGGCTCAATGCGATTAGGGGAACACGAGATCAAGATAATAAGGGATAGTAATGCCGAAAGGGTATATGGCACTCACGTCATCTATCGAAGACATAGACATAGATACGAATTTAATCAGGATTATCGTGAAAAGATCGAAAACCTAGGCATGATTCCGTCTGCTCATTCCGATAGGGGATTAAGAACTGAAACTTTTGAAATTCCAGGACATCCCTTCTATTTCGGTGTTCAGTATCATTCTGAGTTTCACAGTAGGCCAGGAAAACCAGAAGAATCATTCGGCGCCTTCATAAAGGCTGCTCCTAAATCCTGAGCTCATATATTTTTTGTCGAGCGTCTCTCAAAGATGTTTTCCTGTTTACAAAGCCTCTGGTAAGAAGGTGACTTAGCGAAAGCCTAACTGTTCTTTCTGGAAGCATCGTTCGAGCAGAAAGGTCTTTCTGACTTAGTGCACCCTCATATTCCAGAGTCTTTAGAACCAACTTTGCACTGGGGGGCATGCTAAGCAAATCCTCCGCTAATTTAACCTTTTTTGCAATCATTGAAGTAGCAGAGAAATCCCTGGAAAGTCTCAAGAGTCTTGCGGGAAATTGGTGCCTGTAGCACTCTAAAGTTTTCTTAATTCCTATTCTCGAACCCCCATCCAGGACAACTTCACAATGGTATCTACTGGTGATATCAGCAATCTGAAGATTTGTATCGTAAGGGACAATCAATGGCCGCCTTGTATTGTCGACAGAGTTTACCGAAACCACAATGAACACGCGGGATTTCTCAAGAACCATTGGGCCGCCAGCCGACATCGAATACGCAGTCGACCCTGTAGGGGTGGCAACAATAATGCCGTCACTACTGTCATGCCAAACGTCCTTGCCATCTATCTTTAGAACATGTTCCATAAGCATTGCGCTTTTACTAGGAAATACAGCCACATCATTTAGGACTGGCTCTACTTCTTTTCCGTCCACTTTTACCGCTAATCGGAAAACATCGTCTACGTGGTAGTCTCCTAATCTTATCTGCGATAAGGCCGAGTCAAGATACCTGATGTCTAGCTGTGCAAGGAATCCAATTGCTTCCGACTCGTAAAGACCGAGAACCGGAACAGAATTCGTCACCACTTTGTGGAAATAATTAAGAATTCCTCTATCACCACCGAGGACTAGGATAATGTCTGCGTCAGTTGCGAGGCTATAGTCTCCGTCTTTCATATACGAAATGCTGATGTTCAGGGAATCCAATGTTTTCCTAATTTGAGCCAAGGACATGCTGTCGGGTGGTTCATCTAAAGACAGAGCTATTTTCATAAAGTCTTGGGTATTTTATACGAAGTATTATTTTTGATTTTGGCTATTAATGCATAGTTCTACCGAAACAATGGTACAAGAAACCAATACAATTAGACAAATGATATTTTTTTCGTAGAACACCTAGCCTCGGCATAAAGAGTAGGGCTGACTATTTTACTGTAATTCATACATACAATACTCTCATGCCCCCAGTCTAGCGGTAAAGGAATGTATATGGCAAGGCCATCATGTTCACCCGCATCCGGCTGCGGCAACTCAATGTTAATGGCAGGATTTTCTCTGGTCGTCGTAGGCAACAAGACTTGAAGAGTTTAGAAAAAAAGAAATTAACCTACAGTTTAGCAGGAAACTTTGGGATGGCGGCTTCTCTGTTAAACTGTATTAGGAAATAAATGATCAATAGGAGCTATAAATGTTCTGGAGCATTTTGGCTAACAAATTCGTGAAAAGATTTTGTGTTTTGCACAGATGAATGCATCGAAAGTTAGCTATTTTAATCTGGGATATTATGCCTCAAATGGAGTATTACTGCCATAAGATTTAAAGGATAGAATACGAATGCTTATCATTACATGCCGAAGAAGAGGACAAGCCGAGGTCGAACTAAGGGAGGAAAGGGTAGCGCCGGTACGGTACATTGTAGCCAATGTGGTGCTATGGTGCCCCGCGATAAAGCGAAGAAAATTACTGGCAGAATTACCCTCGTCGAACCAACTCTCGCTAAAGAATTAAAGGCCCAGGGAGCATACATTGCACCCTCGACAGACGTTAAATTTTACTGTGTGTCATGTGCTGTCCACAGAGGTGTGGTGAAAGTAAGGTCTGAGGCTGATCGTCGAAGTACTGGCAGACTGAGATAGGTCTCATAATCTGTGTAGCGTAAAAAATATTCTCTGGCATAGAGTTATTCCTGCGAATACGCAAACTAAAAGGACAGAATATTGCAAGATTCCTTCAAACGGGACTAGTCCCATTATCCCCACCAGAAGTAGTCTTTCCGCTCTTTCTCCTATTCCAAGACCTTTCAACTCAATCCCCGCTGATTCAGATTTTGCACGAGTGTAGCTAACTAATAATGACAGCGATAACGCCACTTGACATAATATTGGGATTAGCAAGTGCCCCTATTGCAATACCTATAAAGATGAGAGATTCAGAAATTTTGTCAAATACTGAATCCAGAAATGCTCCCTTCTTACTACTTTGCTTAGTTGCTCTGGCGACACAACCATCTACCACATCGAAGAATCCCGACATAAGGAGTATAATGCTTCCAGCCAAGGATGCTTGATACCAATTAACCCCCCAATAAGGTAGTGCTAACATGTAGGTCACGCCGCTTGCAGCCGCAAGAATAAGGCTGATGGCTGTCCAAAAATTGGGGCTTAGTCCGCTGGATGCGAAAAAAGAACCAACCCGATCCAGAACAGGGCTTAAAGCTTCTCGGAACCTATTTAGCACAGTTCTTGTGGAGGAGGCAAATATATTAAACTCGTGGAATCTCTTGCCTGTGGTATTAGTTCCCTTATAAAGGGTTGGTGATTAAGGCTCGTGCTCCTTGGGACAACTAGGTATGGGTTTTGTGACGGTGTGGTCATGTGAGCTAAAGATCTCTCAATGTTTGGTACTGAATATTTTATCTGTGTTTATTTCTTAATTCTTTAATAAGTATCATTTCGGAGATAATGCGACCTTTGCAAACAACGGACCAAGACCAAAACCAGACTCGGCACAAAGAGGGGTACGACGAGAAAGTGCAGAACTATGCCTGGATGTCTTTTAACAAAATCCTTGTTATAGGACTAGGACAATTAGGACTACCTGTAGCTAAATACGTCAAAGACAGAGGATTTGACGTGTATGGATATGATATTAGCACAAAAGCACTTGAGCGTGCAGAGAAAACAGCAGGAATAAAAAAAGCTATTAACTTTAGCGGTTTTGATGTGTATATCATATGTGTTTCAACACACAGACAAGAAGACATGTTCTCACCTCAAATAGAAGGTATACTATCGATAGTACAAGATAAAATTGCAAAAGAAGCTAAAAATGGAGCACTAGTATCAATAGAAAGTACAATTCCTAAAGGTACATCAAAGAAAGTATTTGAAATGTTAAACCATAGATTGCATGTTGCTCATGCTCCGCATAGATGGTATGCATTAGAAGAGAAAGAGCATGGTGTGAATCAATTACGTGTAGTAGGTGGAGTATGTGATTGCTGCCTTAGAGCAGCTATGCAGTTTTATGATGGTGCAGTAATATCAACAATAGAAGAACAAAGAGAAGCAATCTGGAGAACGACAACAAGAGAAAATGCGTCAAAGATGTCCGTGACTGCGGCTAACATTAGAGACAACGGAAATGGTAGAGCCAATAATCCCAATCACAACATCAGTACTGCCACTGAACTAGGATCTTCGTCACTAAAATCACAAGGAAACCCTGTCCCTTCAACCACCAGTGAATCCAAAATATACAGCAGTAGATCACGTGTCAACAGTACCAAGAATACTAGTCTAGGAATCCCTATGCATCCAGTACCAGAAATAGAGATTGCTGAATTAACAAAGATTATAGAGAATGCACATAGATATCTGCAAATAGCATTTGCTGAGGATCTTTATTTATACTGTCAAAAAAATAACATTAATTTCGCAGAATTAGAGATTCACTTAATACAAAATGGAATGTAAATGTTCTTGAACCAAGAGAAGGAATTGGTGGACACTGTTTACCAAAGGATACTAAGATGTTTCTGAATTCGTCTAGATCGATAAAGAGTAAGATTATAGAAGCGGCGATACAAGCAGATTTAGAGTATAGACGATATAGAGAGAACAGGGCGGGAATCACTCCCTATGTAGATCAGGCATCTTCATAAAATATGAAGGTAGCAGGCTCTAGTTGTCGGATTGGTTCGCTAGCTTGAATACATTGTATCTCAAAACCTTTTTCGAAGTAAGGTCCTTGTCAGCATTGTACCTTGCATTACTTGGGCGAAAAACCTGAGTGTGTTCCTGAAAACTTGATTTGAAAGAAATCCGAACAGAAATTGAGATAAGTTCCTCTTCACAGAGAGCTTGGGATATTCTTACTGACTTCTCCCATTACCAGGAATGGAATCCAATCATAACACAGATAATTGGCGAAGCACGCATAGGTGATAGACTGAAAATAAGTCTTAAGACCAACAAAGGAAAAATGCGGATTTATAGGCCAACAATCACGAAGTGTGAGAGAAAATCATGAACTACGATGGAAAGGGCGTTCAATTCTTCCTGGTTTGCTTACCGGAGAGAGAATCTTTAGATTGGACGAGACGTCAGAGAATCGTGTTCGCCTCGTGCATTCAGAGTTATTTTCAGGGATAGCAATCGTCCTAGCTGGTGATAGATTGAGTACAGGTGTTCAGAACAGTCTTCTGGGGATGAACATCGCATTTAAAAATCGAGTCGAGCAAGAAACATGAATGACTTTGACATTGGTTATTAACGTGCGGTGTTGCATGTAATTGCTCCGGGTTCAATAACCGGGCATATGCGTAACAGATATGAAAAGGTACATCTCAACTAGCCCTTTCAAGCCGCTTGAGTATCTAAAGTGTCACTATACGCGTTGTACCGTTCAAAGGTATGATGGTGTGTTCTGCCTGAGCGACAACCTGTTTTTTTCCTTCAACTAATATTGGATATGCATGGACATTCTTTTTCTTGATAAGAATCCCTAATAACCGGCGGGCTTCTTTCTCTTCGTACACGTTCAATATCCACCTTAGTGCAAAAGGCAAAGTTCGGAATCTATTCCAAATATAGGCCAGAAATTCGTCAACAATTCCGTCCCTGGCAGGTTTTCTCGACGTTATTGCAAAAATGTTGCGGACATTCCCCTCATAAACAACTCCTTGACCGTCTTTCAAGGTAACGAACGGTTCTATAGCATAAGCTTGGTTAGAAGATAAACTGAAGGAAGATCCTATAGTCCTAATGTTTGGTATCGACTTGCCTGCGTGAATCGTATACTGTGCAAGTGAATGCCCACTCAGATTCTGAATAGGTTTGAAGCCTGTTTTTGATATCGTGTTTTCAATGACCTTTCCTACATCGCTAGCTTGTGTCTTGACTCTAGCAATACGAACAGCTTCGTTCAATGCATTCTCGGCCGATTTTACTAAAGCCTCGTGCTGAGGATCATAGGACACCGTGACTGCCGTATCCGCAATATAACCTTCAATTTGTACCCCGATGTCAATTTTGAGAACATCATTTTCTTTTACTATCGTTTCGTCATGAGGTTCGGCCGTATAATGAGCCGCTATTTCATTCAGACTAACATTTACTGGAAAAGCCGGCGATGCTCCCTTGTCTTTTATTTCTCTTTCAATTGTTTCGCAAATTCTTAATAGGGTATCACCAACATGATCTTTCCGCCTTGCTTTTTCACGCTGCTCTGATGCTATCCTTCCTGCCTTTAGATAGCACTCAAAAAAATCCATTGAATGCGGTTTGACCCTATTCTATATAAGGTATTGTCTGTTTCAATCAAACAAACTTAAAATTATGTCCATTAGCGATAGTTGGTAGCATCAATGCGGCTCGGGGTCGTTGTCTAGCTTGGTAGGATGCCAGCCTTGGGCGCTGGAGGTCGCTGGTTCGAATCCGGCCGACCCCATCTACGTTCTGGGCAAAGATATATCCGATAAGCGTCAATCACTACTTCAGGACAAAGCCATTCAGATATCCTGTATTTTTGATCTCGTAGTTTGTTACTTAAAGGATTACGATAATATGACGTGTATCTATATATTGGAACCTTGACAAGAAATGAGAACACTTATGACACAGAGAATAGATCTGCAAGATCAAACTTATAGAAGGTTGTTTACAGTTCTGGACGACATTGTGCATTTCAAAAAACGCGATTTATCTTTCGATGACGTGATAAACGAACTTATCGATACGTATGAAGAAAATAGTTGGACTCATTTTGGTGCTGGAGCAGGGGGAGGCTAACATATTGGTCACAATGCTCAAATCATTGCAAGAATGACATATTGCAAAAGAAAAATAGTATGGCTTTCTGTGCCCTTCGCTGGATAAATCTTTAAGTGTGGTCAAATAAAGGAACGAAATTGTATGTATATTGCTAAGATAATAAAAAAAGAGAATAAGGTCGGCCTTGTTTTCTGTGACAAAGACCTGAAGGTTCTCGAGGAAGAATCGTTTGAAGACGTTTACTCATTGAATTTTTTTCTGCAGACCCTGCCCAGAAAATACGACGTAGAGAAAACCCTACTGATCGTCCACGATCAACGTCTAAATATGGTGGATATGCAAATTGCAAGTGGCGAAAACTCATATTATATTACATGATATTGCGTGACAGTTGCTAATTCTACTCGAATGTTCATACATACCTTTCCCAGGGTCGGGATATTAGGTGGTGATATGTATCTTGCCAGATTCCACGATAGAAACAAATACGGAAGCAGAGATCCAATATTACTCCTATGGGCACGATAGCTAAGAAGGGGAAGTTATTTCTGGGCAAAAATGGAAACAGATTGCCAAAAAATGCTCGTCGATCGAGAAAGCCTTTGCAAAAGGATTGGGTCACAGGCAAGAGACCACCTTCTCTCAGATCAGCTAGTAAAAGCGCGAAATATAGATTAAAACCACGTCGATCAGTTTAAATCCGGTTTGAGGATATAGCGAGTTGAAAAAGAGATAACTCATAATAAACTTCGTCGAGCAGGCGTTCAAGTTGCCAAGTCCTTCTATTTGCCTTTTTCAGATTAAGAACCGTTTATGGTGGGTACTTTGTTGACGAGATGATACACGAAGATTGACACCGAAAGACATAAGGCCCAACAAATACGTTGTCTTTGGATTGGGAAAACGTCAATTTACCATAAATGCCAATGAAGAAAAGATCTCAGTAGAAGGACACACGCATAAGAACGTAGCATTAAAGTACCTCATGAAAAGACGTCGATCGTTACTTATGACTAAGGATCCAGAAAAGGTTGAAAAGCTATATTGTAGTCTTCCACAAAGTGTAGAAGTCATGGGCAAAAACATCACACATAGTTACGCGGTGAACTGGGAAAAGGAGGGAACAACTGATTTCCAGGGGTCACGTTTCGTTTTCGCCCTTGAGGAGAATAACAACAGATTTTCCTAATAGAAACAATCTTAAAAACGGTTAGTTCTGCCGGCAACATGAGGTTGCTTTTGAGTCGGAAAGACGAGATTGAGACAAGTCAGCTCTAAGGAATCATGGTCGAATCCATCTGCTCACTGAAATTAGTTCAGGGAAATGGTAAAGGCAAATCCGCTCCAGCTAGGAAAAAAGGGGATCCGAGCACTGGCGATAGCAGAAAGTTTCAAAATATCATGCAAGTTTGCAGTTATAGCAGGTGTGGTAATGAGGCGTGACCTAATCATAGACGGTGTTGGTATCACAAAATCAACACTTAGAGGAAACGATTCAACTCAGAACATAATTTCGATGTACGAAAGGATGCAACGAAATGATGTAAATTGTATTTTCATTGGAGGCGCTATAATAAGTATGTACAATATAATAGACGCAAACAAGATTCATCAATCCACGGGTCTTCCTGTCATTGCAATAACGTTCCGAAATTCAGAAGGCATAGCAGATACAATTAAAAAAGCTTTCCAGGATGATTGGGAAGCGAAGCTAGAGCAATATCACAATTTAGGTGAAAGGCAACAAGTCAAACTTAAGACCGGTAAATCAGTATTTATACGCAACTTGGGATTGAGCCTGTCAAACTCTATTGTTATGCTTAACCATTTTACACATCAAGGTTCGATTCCCGAACCTGTTCGAATAGCCAGACTTATAGCCAGAGCCTACGTCAACAAGAGTTAGACAATTCAATCATCTAAAGAAAGGAACTTCCTATTTCATCAACCAACAATGGTATATGGGATTTCTAGTTTGGTTAACCTCAAAAAACAACAAGAATTTTACTTTAGGTTTTGATAGCTCACTCTAATTGATTAAGTGAGTGCGATTTGGACATTATGTTTTCCAATTAATCCCAGTATTTTCCAAGCGGCAAAGGGTTAGAGATTAGTCAAAGTTAACAAACAATACTAATAGAAGTAATTTAAAATTTTGACGGATAGTCCAGTGAAACAGAGAAGTAATTAAATGACAAGAGCAGTTCAAGAAAGATCATGTCACTTATTTCCATGTTTTGGGGTCCTAACCTTTATGCGGTACTAGCATTAATTGCACCAATTCTCTTTGCAATAATTTTGTACCCAGATTCATTTTCTCTATCATGGAATGAAGGTCGCGGTGGTTTCATATTTGCTCTTGCCTTTATCGTATTTGAGCTACTAAGCAATGAAAAAACTGTTCCAAAAATAAGAAGACTCTACATTGTCTGCATACTCTCCTTCCTCACCATTATTTACTTTGCATCTCTTGAGTCGTTAGGACTTCAAGAATTAATAAGATCTTCAGCGAGTGCTAATCACGTAGTCCTCCCCGAATCCTGGACATGGATGTGGGACTTCATTGTACTCTGTTCATTTTTGGCATCATCTCTCTTCATACTTTTTGGTACAAAATTCTACAAAATTGCTCCTGCTGCAATAATTTATCTAGCAGGAAACGCCATTATCCTTTCTCTGGACGCTTTTTTTCCTTATGATAGCCTTGGGCCGCTGCAGATGATAGTACCGTTATACTTAGAAATAGATGAAGTGACTATTAATTGGGTCGACAAATATCTGATTGATTTAGGCCCAGGGACCCCCGCGGTTGCTGAAGGTAACTCACTGGTGTTAACAGGGTTAAATGGGCCATTTGCTTTGAGAGTTTTTTGGCCTTCCGCCGGCGTACACAGCCTTATTATCTATACACTAGTAATGCTCGCATTCCTCCTAAAAATAGAAATACCTCTTAACAGGAGATTGGCTTACTTTGTTATTGGTACACTTGGTACAGCAGTAGTAAACGTAGTTCGGATAATATCTTTATCTTTTTTTCCACTCCTTGTAACGACCAACGTTTACGAATGGGAAGCGTATCATTCAATAGCCGGAGAGGTCATGTTTTTGCCCTGGTTGGGAGTTTATCTCATCAGCATAATGCAGATAGAACAGAGATTGAAGATGTTTGATTTAAGAAACAAAAACAACTCTCCTTCTAGTCACACCTAACCTTTAGTACAGCATTTCTATTCTGCAAGGATATGATTCTGAACACACAATTTGACATAGATTTACTAGGATTGAGATCGATTTCTATCATTATCATAGCAAGAGCAGAAGGCCTCATCATTGTCATCAAAACTTCCCTAGCCAACCCAATGCAATGCAATTCAGAAACGATATTATTCACAATAAGAATGACGGATAACCTTTTTTTGCCAGTTAATCCTGTACAGGAATGGTCTTGGAATATCCTGTGCAGGCTGAGTCGGAAGGTATAAAACTCAAACCGGAGAAAATGGAGGCCGATAAATTATATCAGTGTATTTATGAAGATAAAATCTTCTTGTTTTATAAGGACGACCAAGAACTTCTGCACTGTTATGAAGTCGAGGATCCTGCCGCTCTGAAGGATATCTCCGAAAACCCCGAGGGTCTTGAAGAAATACTAAGAAAACATGCTGGCTTCGAATCAAACCAGAGCTGAGGCAAATCAACAAACATTATATTTCAGCAAGGTCTTAATTTCAAAGATGTCCACAGGCAACCCAAAATCTGGTCTCAAAGCAAGCAATGCAGTTTTCATAGGGAAAAAACCTTTAATGACATACGTTACGGCAACTTTGGTTCAACTTGCAAATGAGCCAATCGTAGTTATAAAAGCTAGAGGAAAAAGTATAACAAGGGCAGTTGATGTGGCTCAGATAATTGTAAAGAGGATGGATACATTAGGCTATAAAGTTGGCCTCGTAAACATTGGCTCGGAAGAAGTGAAATCGGATGACGGCAGGACTCGCAATGTATCTACGGTGGAAATATCAATTTCGAGAGAAAAATAGAATTTTTTTCAATGACATTCAGTCAAGGGATGTGCTTATCTTCTATCGAAGTTTACTATTAATACGTGTTAATAGACAAGATAAGAAGCCCCCTCGTTAAATACCGTCTTTATGACCGATATAACTTCCTGCACTGAATTTAAATATTCGACGCTCACGTCATGGTCATTAGTTGAATCATCGCTGACAATCTGGACAGCAAACACCCCCGAAGAGCCCTTGGAAATGAACATTTTAGTCCGTTCTCCTGATTGTTCAATTCTTACTCCTTCATCTGAATCGAGCGATCGTAGTATATTTTTTAGTTCTTTCACGTTGCAAATATTCGAGCCTTCCGGCATTAGCATGTTGCGTCATCTGACATAAGAAATATATATTATGAAGAAATGTGGAGGCTTTATAGATATCCATAAATGGATACGCCAATTATTTGTGGCTATTCGGTCTATTCCCAATCCCATACAGTTGCATGTTGAAATGTGGATCATACTTTAATAGTTAATTTTTTATAGAGCCTAATCAGCTTATTTGACGCAATGAATACAAAAATATTCCTATCGGCATTTGCAATCATAGTAGCACTTGGCCTAGTTGTAGCAACAACATCTGCTTTTGCCCAAAACATGACTGGCGGAAACATGACTGGCGGAAACATGACTGGCGGAAACATGACTGGCGGAAACATGACTGGCGATAATGCCACTACTGCTACAGCGGACGATGAAGACAATGGTAACGACGACGATGGTAACGACGACGATGGTAACGACGACGAAAATGAAGATGAAGGCGAAGGCGGTAGCAACTAGCCATACCTAATTTTTTGTTTTTATAGGTTGAATCATTCTTAACGACCACAGGCCGGTTTTCCTAATCGTATTAAAACAATGTAATGCTTGAGAATACAAATCAATTTCATAATAAAACTTGAGCCGGCTATTCTTGAGTTTGAAATCGGATCAACGGGTGCACAAATGTACATAGAATCTGCGTCTTAACAAATATAAAATTATATTATAGTGCTTTTTTGGTATAGATTTGATAAACAGTAGGTTTTGGCTACCGGACAACCGGAATCGCAACCACGCCAATCGTGCAGGCTCCTACTCTAGTGGTCTGTATGTTCATAAATGAAGACTCCGGCTAAAAAGGATTAAGTGACTGAGTTCTATTAGTTTATTACTGAAGTACGCAAGAATCTCTAATTCTTTATTTACTCTCCACATCAATAGTACAGATATCCGTATGACATTGATATTCCTTGTAGTGTATTACACTTGTGTAATACTCTATGATAGGAAAATGCGATAGATGCGGTATGGAAAATGTCGAAGTGATGTCTTTGCGAAAACAGGACTCGCAGGAAAAAACGAATTTATGTAATCAATGCAGGCCGGCTGATGGCGCTTATGCGTATTAATGGTAGTGAGCTTTGGAAATATGCCTTACGGCCACATCATTTTTACTTTTTTCCCCTTTGCAACAGATGTCTGACTTAATCCGAAATGACCATAAGGCTTACACCTGCTAATACGACAGTGGTCGCAGCTATTCCGTATATTGTTTTTCCACCATCATTTTTATTATTCACCCTCTTTCTCTCTTTCACTCATTTTGTGTTTATTGTTGCGAAATGAGGCTTACCTGTAGATATATTACATACAAATCATTAAATTAATTAGTCGAGATCGAAGGTAAGCCTACACTCCAACGTTGACTCCCTTGAGGTTTACTGGTTCACTTATACGTCAATTTTCTCGGTATGCGACTCGTAGAATGGTAAGTCGATTAGTTGTAGTTATTACCATGTCATCGATTTTCCAAAAGGGAAGAAAGTTCACAGTTGTCTTGTTGAGCCTCCATTTGCATAGGAATTATTAGGATTACCTCGTTGATAAGAATCTTCTTATGATGCAGTTAAGTCTCAGATCTAATAGCTTATAGTCATAAATCATAACTGTTATATATACAGCTTAGTATAGGTCTCCCGCATAAAAATATATGAATATTAAATGATAACTGGTCTTAAGTATTCTCAGAATGGCGCTACTAAAGACCAATTCCATATTCAAGATGGCTATGATTATTCAAATTCCCTAAATGAAGAAGAGGTTAATAACTCGGAACAAACCCTACCCTCGAAAACTCCTCTTGCCGCACTAAAAATGATTATGGTTGTAGACGATTGTAAAGATGTTAACTATGCATTCAAGATAGTCTTAAGTGAATCGGATCAAAGACTAGGGGTGCATTCATTTAATGACCCTCTTGTTGCTCTTCAAGAATTCAGACCTGGCTTGTATGACCTAATCATTATTGATATCCTAATGCCAAGGATGAATGGTTTTGAGCTTTATGATAAAGTGAGGGAATTGGATAGCAATGTGAAAATATGTTTTCTGACGACAGCAAGTGAGATATATTATAATGAAGTTATAAAGGAAGCCTTCCCTGAATTAGATACCAGGTGTTTTATCAGCAAACCTATCGCAAATGGAGATTTGATAAAACAAGTGAAAGTTTTGTTAGAGTTGAAATAAACAAAAAAGAGGGACCAAGACTAATGAGCGTATATTGTAGGCACTGCGGAAGGAAGTGTGTTTCATGAGCTTATTGTTCAGCGCGTAGACAAGGTTCAAAGTTAACATCTATAGAATCTCCGATTCAACGATTATGCTGTGCAAATGTGGTAAAGAATTTTTTGTCAATATTTTTCATTTCGATGTCGTTATTTCATGATAACAGCAATATTTAGTGCACATAATAATCAACCAAGAATATAGAGCATATTAATAAATGAAATAAACACAGAAATAGCAAATACAAAATGGATTGAAAGAAGATTGCCATGAGCCCTCTTTAGAAAAAGGGATGCATCGCTTTGTCGACCAATCTGTGATCCTTGTTGCACACCTTCAAAGGTGTCATAGTCACAACAATAAGGTAGATGACATATGGAACTTGATACGAACCGTAATTTATTACTAGAAAGGTTCTGACTGGTAAAAAGCGTTACCAATAAAGGCATAGACATTTAGAATATGGGCCTCTTTGATGAAATTGAAAATTAGATGATATGAAACCCAGAAGATTGCAATAAGAGCAAAATTTATGATATAACTTTCGACATGCGGATACATTTCAAATTGTTTGGTAATAGTAGTGATTCTGTTAAATTTAGATGTAAATCAGGTATATCGATTGATAGTGTCATCACACACTTTTGCAAATGCAAAGATAGCATCACCAAAAGAACCATTCTGGCTTTATTCTCGGAATAGATCCGCCGATTGACATAAAGAGCATGGAGCGACTGCCACAATAAAAATAAGATATTAAAGAAGTGAAGATGATTCTCAATGACGGACCTGCAGGAGTTGTTCGAACGGAAATATGGTTGCGATCTAATAAGTGAGATCTGCCTGTACTAGTTCTCCTAGCGCCGATTAGAATAAGCCGTGGATTTGCTGCATTGACAGTCACTACCTGATTTTGTTTGTTTAGGAAAATTCATATATCTTTTCAGAGAATTCTCTTATCTAACCCTTGTGGCAGGGGATTTGATGGCATTGACAAAGTTTCGATAATGGGGTATCTCTTAGGGCTAAGTATTCGGTTTGGTAGGTCCTCGCTAAATTATTTAAAGTAAATCACAACCTAGCATATTTATAATATTGTAAAAAACGATAAGGGAGAGTTTATAATAGCTTTCTGGCAAATCTTCGGAGTATATATTTGTGATTGAAAATCTTTGATACTCTATCTAAAACACATCGTTCACTTGAAAATGGACGCGGCACAACCCCCGCAGGAAAGAAAAGACCTGTAAAAATATTTGTTTGCGGTCCGACCGTATATGAATACTGTCATCTCGGACATGCTAGAGTTTTTCTTTTTTATGATCTGATTGCCCGTTTATTGCGCTTGAGGGGCCAAAAAGCAACACTGGTAATGAATATTACAGACATTGATCCAAAGATCTCTACCAGGGCGAAACAAAATGGAGAAATGCCAGAAAAAACTTCCAATAGGTTCACGCGTGAATTATTCTCGGACCTTTCAAATTTAGGCATAAATGGAATTAGCTTCGCTCGAGTTTCTGATTATGTGCCGACTGCGAGACAGATTGTGTTGAAATTATTAGGAAAAAAAGTGGCCTATCCTCTAAACGGGAATATATATCTGGACACATCTAAAACCACATTATTTGGACAATTGTCTGCCCTCAATAAAAAGGAGCTCTCCGCTATGAGATTTGACATCGCACCCAATAAGCGTAATCCCAATGATCTCTTGCTTTGGAACACGACAGATTTTATAGGTTATAACTACGAGGACAAAACTATTGGAAGTGGCTTCCCGTCGGCGCATTTGCAAGACCTGTCGGTACTCATTGCTCTATTCAAAGGAAATTATCATTTGCATGGTGGCGCAGCTGATTTGGTTTATCCTCATCACGAGAGTATTCTCGCACAACTCATTGAATTAACTTCGTTGGACCGTCCTGTAAAATGCTGGAACCACATAGGCCTTGTCCTGAAAGATGGTAAGAAAATGTCTAATTCTCTAAACAATGCCGTCCCAATAAGAACAATTCTACATCGTTATGATTCGAATATCCTTCGCCTGTATTTTTTTTCCGAACCGTACAGAAGCCCGATGCACTTTTCCGAATCGACATTAAAAAATATAGAAAAGCTCAATATGAAAATCGCAAGAACCATGTCTACTGTCAACATAACAGGAAATATCCGCAGTAACACTGGTGAGGATTTAGCGTTAAAGAAGAAATTCTTGGCTCATATCGAAAACGACTTTGATACCCCAAGTGCCCTGCATGTGCTAATCAATACCGCTGAAAATGAAAAGCCTTCAGCCAGTTTTTTGGAGATGTTGCAAATTTTTGGACTACATTACTAGAGGCTTAGTAGAAGAAAACGACTCGCAATTTTGTGCGCTTTGGACCCATAGATTTGAATGGCATCAATGTGCGGAAATATTTGTCAACAAAGATTTTCCTAAAGATTACTTCTTTAACAAGACTAAAATGGTATCACCGTGCCATGAGACGTTATTGCTTATATCAGATGCCAAAAAAATTTTTTTCTCCAACAAATTGGATTGTTTTTTTTCTATCCACGACGATCCTGAATATCTGGAAATAAATAAGACACTGGAATTACAGCATTTTTCTTACATTGATACTATGTTGGTTTTTTGTGTTGACTTGGACGCCTTCCCCACTAAAGACGGTAGATTAGACTATGACCCAAATATCTCTCAGCTAATTGTAAATGACCAATCGTCGATATGTGCGTGGATTGACCTGTTTTGCGAATCATTTCAAATCGAGGATTGGAAAAAGCAAGTACGTGAGTTAATTGTGTCAAACTATCAGCATTTCGATCTGCTTGTTTCAAGAATAAGAATGAATTTAGAATATATCCCTGCTGCTTGTGCAATTCTTTATTGTTCCAAAATGGTAATGGGGCTGTACTGTCTTGGTACTTTGCCCAAATTTCGAAGAAAAGGTCTGGCTTTTCAGATTGTAAAGTCTTCAATCTCTAGAGCAAAAACCAGAGGAATGAAGTTTTTCTTTGTTCAAACATTTTTGAGTGATGGGTTTGCTGAAATGTACGAAAAAGCTGGACTTCAGCTGGCATATCGAAAACGAATTTATGCTTACCACTCTCCTTTGATCGAGGGATCTTGCTAAGGTGCTGACTAAAGAACAATTGACATTACCTCGGCTATGAAGTTCTTAAAATCAAACATACTGAGTAATCGCGAAATACATATTCTATGATAAGTAGGATTAAAAGGTTGTCCGAAGCCTAGCATTCATGAAACAAGGTTTACAGGTAGTACTGACAACACTTATAGTCAAGATGGCGTCAGAGCTGCCCGTAGATTCACTTGAAAAAGTCTCGTTTGAAGTAAGGGGCTGCCCTTTATGTAAGCTTTCCAAAACGAGAAAAAATGCGGTGCCCGGCGAAGGGAATCATTCTGCAAAAATATTGTTTGTCGGTGAGGCCCCAGGCAAGAAGGAGGATGAAGAAGGTAAACCATTTGTAGGACAGGCCGGAAGAATTTTGGACGAGGCATTATCTAAGGCTGGAATTAAGAGGTCAGAAGTTTACATCACCAATGTAGTCAAGTGCCGGCCTCCTAATAATAGGCGCCCTGAGGAAGATGAACTCTCAGCTTGTAGGCAGTATTTAGAGAGGCAAATTTTTCTTATCCTACCAAAAATAATTTGCATCCTGGGAGGCACAGCATATTTTTCACTTCTGGGAGGACAATCGATAATGGCAAATCGAGGCAAGATAGTAGAGAAGGATGGTAAGAAATTCTTCTTAACCGTCCATCCTGCTGCGGCGATTTACAACAAATCGATTCTTTCCACTTTAGAAAATGACTTATCATCACTTGCTAGCAAAATACGTGATACCTGAATGTATGACAAGAACAACCTTCTGGTCATGACAAGAAATAACAACAATTCCTACTCTCCAAAAGATTGGATACGAAATGAATATCACGTAAAGATTGAAGCAGATATACAGATTTGTTACTTCAACGTTCGCAACTTTATGTTGTACAGTAGCCCAAAACGGTGGGCTTCATCCCTAATATGGCGTAGCATTTTAAGGGCCTCACTGGTGTTTGGAAGCTGCAACGGCCTCTTCAGCAAATGTGTATAGACTTCTTCCTTTTCTTTCGCCAGGGAAATACATCTAATATCTAATCCTAATTCTCTGATAGCTGTTAAGGCAGATCTTAGCTGTCCTCTTCCACCATCAATAACTATTAGATCAGGCAACTTGTCTTGGCTTGATACAGAAGAATAGCTACGAGTCACAATCTCTGAAATCATAGCAAAGTCATTTTGACTAAAAATTGTCTTGATTTTGTATCTTCGATATCCTTCTTTATTGGGTTTGCCATTGACAAACCTGGTACGTGATCCCACTGCAAATGTGGTTCCGAAATTGGACACATCAAAACAGTCAATAATAAAAGGTATGTTTTTGAGTCCAAGCTCTCTTTTAAGCTCCAAAAGCGAAGTTTGATATCTCTGTTTGCGAAATATCTCCAAATTTCGAAGGACCAAGTTCATTAGCTCTTTCTTTTCTTTGGAATGAAAACGCTCGGATATTTCGATAATACTTACCTTGTGTTCACATAGCTTTTCAAGAGATGCCTCCAAAATGTCTTTCGACTCTGGTTCTTCATTTACATATACAAACCTCGGTATTGTAGGAACTGAGGTGTAATACTGTAAAAGAAAAGTCCCAAGAGAATTATCACCTACAAGTTCAAAGTCGAATTTTCTCCTATCCATGATAACCCCATGTCTTCTACTAAGAAAAATCAAATGGGCAATCCCCTTAGATGTCATCTTTGATAATTCCTATATATTCCTCTTCAGCAGCGCTCTTGCGACTAACCTTTTCCATATTTTGTCTAACTCTTAGACTTTCTAAGCGTCTTAAGGTATCACGAATTTCCTTAGCCTTTTCGTAATGTTGAAAGGCAGAAGCATTCCTCATTTCCTCCTCCATTTGCATCATAAAATTTTGCACGCTGCTTTTTCCACCCAGTATATCTTGCAGGAGCGCCACATTTTCTAGATATTGTGATTGAGTTACATTGTCTATACAGGGGGCATCACAATTTTTAATGAAATATTGAAGACAAGGTTTTTTCGGCAGCCTGTTGCAAATTCTTATTTTGAAAAGTTTTCTTAACAGACCTGCCGTAAGAAATTTTGAGCTTCCTTTCACAAATGGGCCAAATATTTTCCCACGTGGTCCGTTAAATTCGCCTTTGCGATTTCTTCTTGCAACCAATAATCGTGGGAATAATTCCTGAGTTATTTTGAGATAGGTGTAGCGCTGTTGGTCCTTTAGTTCTATATTGAACAAAGGTCTATACCTTTTGATAAGATTAGATTCGAGTAAAAACGCTTCAATTTCATTATCAGTTGTTACAAATTCAATGTCTGCTATTCTGGCGACTAGTTTCTGGGTTTTCCAGTTCGTTTCATTGCTGGGATGCACCTGTTGGGATTTTCTTGAAAAATATGAAAGAACCCTCTTCCTCAGGTTTTTTGCTTTCCCAATGTAAATGATATCTCCAGACTTGTCTTTCATAAGGTAAACTCCTGGGTCAGTTGGAATATCTTCTAAATGCTCTAATGGAGTTCTGGCTGTGATTATGTCAAGTGGGGAACAGAAAGACGACATTATTGCCTTAAGCCTGAATTCAATATTTGACTAACCGTCAACTTTGGCTTTAGATAGTTTGCGGTATAACTGTGAATATTGTTCGCAAGTTCCGAAGGAGTTCCGGCCGCAACCAGGCTACCCCCCTTCTGACCTCCTTCCGGGCCTAGATCAACTATCCAGTCAGCGCTTGCGATAACGTCAAGATTATGTTCGATAATGATAACTGTATTGCCCATTAAAACAAGTCTGTCAAGTATATCTAGCAACTTGCCGACGTCAGCAAAATGAAGTCCTGTTGTAGGCTCATCGAGAATGTAGAGGGTCTTTCCTGTGTCCTTTTTTGACAGCTCAGCGGCAAGTTTGATTCTCTGTGCTTCTCCCCCAGACAATGTGGTAGCAGGCTGACCTAAATGAATATAAGCTAAACCTACATCACTTAAGGTTCTCAGCTTTCTTTCGATAATTGGAATATTTCCAAAATATGATAAAGCCTCTTCGACTGTCATTGACAGTATATCTGAAATAGATTTTCCCTTAAATTTAACAGACAATGTTTCAGAGTTGTACCTTTCTCCTTTACACTCATCGCATTTTACAAATACATCTGGAAGAAACTGCATCTCTATTTTTTTTACCCCTGCACCTTCGCAAGCATCACATCTACCACCAGCGACATTGAACGAGAATCTTCCTGGTTTATATCCCATTTCTCTTGCCCTAGGTGTTCTTGCAAACAACTCTCGAATTGGTGTGAAGGCATTGACATATGTGGCCGCGTTTGATCTTGGTGTTCTACCTATCGGAGATTGGTCGATGCCTATTACCTTATCAACATGTTCTAGACCAGAAATAGAATCATGAATACCTGGAACTTCCTTTGAATCATAAAAGTACTTCGAAAGTGCGCTAAATAATATATCATTGACGAGGGTTGATTTTCCTGACCCGGAGACACCTGTAACTACTGTCATACATCCAATAGGAAATTGGACGTTAATTGATTTCAAATTATTTTGTTTGGCACCCTGAACTGTAATCCACTTATAAAATTCACGTCGTTGTTCTTTTTGACGCGAGGCAGTTTTCTCCCCTCTTAGATATGCTCCTGTGATAGAATATCCATTTTCTGAAACTTCATTTATAGTCCCACTTGCAACAACTTTTCCGCCATGGATTCCTGCCCCTGGACCAATATCCACTACCCAGTCCGAGCTGCGTATAACCTCCTCGTCATGCTCTACCACAATCAATGTATTATCCAAATCTCGTAGTTTTCTCAGGGTTTCAATTAATTTGGCATTGTCCCTTTGATGCAATCCTATAGTAGGTTCGTCGAGGACATATAGCACCCCGGTAAGGTTTGAACCTATCTGCGTAGCAAGTCGTATTCGCTGCGATTCTCCGCCTGACAGGCTAGATGTATTTCGATTTAAGGTCAGATAATTTAGGCCTACATTATTCAAAAACTCTAACCTAGATTTTATTTCCTTGAGTATGGTTCTTGCAACATAGTTTTCGGTGTCAGTCAGTTCTAAAGTGGAAAAGAAATTTCCGCAATCTTGGATTGAGAGGTCGCAAACATCCATAATCGATTTTTCTTGGATCTTTACTGATAGAGCTTCGTCTTTCAGTCTTTTTCCGTTGCATCTATCACATTTGGTTTCACGCATGAATTGCTGCAGACCTTCTCGCTTGGCCTCCGATTCAGTTTCCCTGTAAGTTCTCTCTAAATTTGGAATAACGCCTTCAAAGGATCCGCTATATTCCCACGTAGAATCTGAATGCTTGGACTGATATTTGTAATGAATATTTTCGTCGGTCCCGTATAGAATAGTTCTCTTTTGTTTTTCTGTCATTTCGGAGACTGGCGAATTAAGTGTAAAACCTAACCGCTTCCCTACATCCTTTAGCATAGAGGAACGAAATGAAGCAAAATATCCCGACCATGGCTTGATTGCTCCTTCTAAAATACTCTTGGATCTGTCGGGGATTATTAAGTCGGGGTCAAATTCAATTTTAGACCCCAGACCATTGCATTCTTTGCAGGCACCAAAAGGCGAATTAAAAGAAAATGTCCGAGGTTCCATCTCTCCCAAACTTACTTCACATTTGGGACAAGCATTTCGCTGAGAATACATCTTTTCTTCCTTTCCGTCCATAGGTGAGGCTACTATTGTTCCATCCCCTACTTTGAGCGCCGTCTGCACTGACTCAAATAACCTACTTCTTTCTTCAGACGTGGCCCTTAGTCTGTCAATAATTACCTCTATTGTATGTTTTTTTTGCTTATCTAACAGAGGATAAGAATTTTTCTTGTTACTACAATTTTTTCCATGCTGTGTTCGTGCTTCTAATTCGTCTTCGCTGTCTTCCTCTAAGTCGATTATCTGGCCGTTTAGTCTGATACGAGCAAAGCCGTCTTGCTTTAATTGTTGAAACAGTTTCTCATACGTTCCTTTTTTTGCTTGAATAACTGGGGCCAATATCAAAGTCTTACTTCCTTCGCATGATCTCAGTATGGAATCCGTAATCGAATCTGCAGATTGGCTTGTGATTTTCCTACCACACCGGAAACAATATGGGACACCTATCCTTGCGAAAAGTAATCTAAGATAATCATAGACTTCTGTAACAGTTCCAACCGTTGACCGTGGGTTTTTGCTGGTTGTCCTCTGTTGAATAGATATGGCCGGTGATAAGCCATCTATAGAATCAACATCGGGTTTCTCCATCAATTCAAGAAACTGCCTCGCATATGCCGAAAGCGATTCAACATACCGTCTTTGTCCTTCAGCATATATGGTATCAAACGCGAGAGTAGACTTCCCAGATCCTGAGATTCCTGTTATTACAACAAACTTATTCTTCGGGATCTCAAGGTTAAGATTCTTGAGATTATGCTGCCGGGCGCCCTTGATAATTATCTTGTCATGCATGTCTTCAAGAAACCTGTATAACTTGCTCTTCACCCAGAGCCTTTCGCACCCTTGTCAGTTTTTGTCTAAATTTTATCGCATTCTCAAAATCTAGATCGTCGGCATACTTTTTCATAATAGATTCTGTTTCTACAGCTAACCGAAGTAAGTCAGATTTTGTCATACTCTTGATTGTCTCGATATTACTAGGCCTCCCATTTCCGTAGATATCCTGTACGCTTTCAGGAACAGGCTTTATAACTGATCGAGGAGTTATGTTGAATTCTTTGTTGTATCTAATTTGTTTTTCGCGACGCCTTTCTGACTCGTCAATTGCAATTCTCATTGAATCAGTCACATGATCTCCAAACAAAATGACGACTCCGTCAATGTTGCGTGCTCGCCCGCCCAAAAGTCTGGATTAGACTAGTGCTATTACGCAAGAACCCTTCTTTGTCGGCGTCAAGAATAGCTACCAAAGACACCTCAGGAATATCCAGCCCTTCCCTGAGTAGGTTTATCCCAACCAATACATCAAACTCACCGACCCTTAGTTGCCTGATTAGTTCGGTGCGTTCCAATCCTTCGATTTCTGAATGTAAGTATCTGACTCTGATCTGATGCTTTGCCAAGTATTCTGCAAGGTCTTCGGCCATTCTCTTGGTCAAGGTTGTGACGAGAGTTCTTTGGTTTCGCTGTGCCCGGATAGATATTTCCCGGATCAGCTCTTGCATCTGGTCAGGCGTTGGTCTTATAGTAACTTTAGGGTCTATCAGACCCGTAGGCCTCACCAACTGTTCAACAATTTGTAAGCTATTTTGCAACTCAAAATTACCTGGTGTGGCAGAAACAAAGATAGTATTTCGCAAATATTTCTTGAATTCGTCGAAGCGAAGAGGACGGTTGTCAAATGCACTTGGCAACCTGAAACCATAGTCAACGAGCATTTTTTTTCGAGTAAAGTCACCATTATACATCCCATGAAGCTGTGGCAAAGTCACGTGAGACTCGTCTATTACTAAAAGAAAGTCGTCTCCAAAAAAATCGAGCAAGCAATAGGGGGGCTGTCCAGGCGCTCTGCCATCCAGATGTCTCGAGTAATTCTCAATTCCGGAGCAGTAACCAAGTTCCTCTATCATTTCTAAATCGTATTTGGTGCGGGAAGCAAGCCTCTGTCTCTCAAGATCACTTGGTAGCTGTGGCAACCACACTTCTAATTCATTCTTGATTGACTGAACAGCAGACGTTCTTGATGCATCAGCTATGACATAATGTTTAGCTGGAAATATCTTAGCGGAACTAGCTTCCCTAATTTTATTCATTTCGACTGCATCATGTATGCTTATCTTTTCTACCTCATCTCCAAATAAGGAAATCCGGATGATTTCATCCGAGTATCCGGGCATGATATCTACCGTGTCACCTTTTACTCTAAAAGCACCGCTTCTCAGAGAAAAATCATTTCTTTCGTAACGTGATTCTATCAAGCTATGAATCAATACCTTTCTATCAATTTTCATACCCGAGGATAGGCTAATAGCACTCTGTTCCCACTCCCCAGGAGACCCAAGCGAGTAAATACAAGAAACAGTTGATATAATTATGGTGGGGTCTCCTGACATTAACATAGCAGTTGCCTCTAATCTCATTTTCTCTATCTTTTCATTAACCTCAGTGTCTTTTTCGATATACGTATCAGTCTGAGGTAAATAACTCTCGGGCTGATAATAATCGTAAAAACTTACAAAATAACCAACGTTATTTTTTGGAAAAAAGTCCTTGAATTCAGTATACAACTGAGCTGCGAGAGTCTTATTATGGGATATAATTAGCGTGTTTTTGTTTATTCGAGATATGACGTTTGCTATTGTATATGTTTTACCACTCCCTGTAACTCCCAGTAGAGTCTGGCAAATATTCCGTTGGTCTCGGTCTAGTATGCTTTTCGACAATTTCTCAATAGCCTCCGGTTGATCGCCGCTTGGCGCGTACGAGTTATCTGTCAATATGAAACGTCTTCGGCTATCTAACAAGGGAGCATTGGATTATCAAAACGAACATATATTGTTATACGCAATTTGTGCATCTCGAGTTAATATCTTTGATCATGAGATGAAGTGATCATCAATGTTTAGGTCATATCGCTGACTAGTACTACAGGGGGTAAAAATTATGTCAACTTCTCCATTATATTGGCGAAATGGAGGGGCAAGCTTTTTCTTTGAGAGAATTGTCTAATAGTATATGGGAGAACCTACGTACTCGCTAAGTACTGAGGATTTTCTATCTTACCTAGAAAACGAGGCTCGACTCAGAGTGGATGATTTTATCAGAGGAGCTGTGGAAGTGGCACAAGAAGTACATGTCGGTGTTAAGCGGGAGGATGGCATTTCTTCCTTCCTGGATACCCACACGTGGCCTGTGGCTGCTGAAGTAGTAAAGCATTACAGGTTTGTTAACCGCAACATTACAAGCGTTGAAGTGGCTTCGGCCATATTACACGATATACTCGAAGACAATGACAGAATACTAGATCTCTACCAAACCAAGGCCTATGGCTTTGAGGCGTACTTGAACTACAGATTTGGGAACAGAATTTACAGCATCGCAACAGAGCTCAAGATTCCACCCCTTGACAATTATTCTGGAGGCACCTTTGATGAAAGACAGTTGACTAGGTTCCGTCAATATTGTAATATGCTCATTGCTTCAGAATATGATGTCAAGACGATAAAACTTGCCGATAGAATTAACAACATGGTCTTCATAAAGGACAGGGCAAAACTGAACAAAACTAACATTTACGACAAGATAAAAAGATATCTTAGGGAGGCCGAGGACTTTTATCTTGCCTATACTATTTTAGAACCCACCATGCCTGACTTCTATCAAAAGTTGCGGTCAGCCTATGAACAGATGCGTTCAGTGTATTTTGAGCAGACATTAACGATGCCACAGTCTCAATTAAGTCCTACTGCAGAAGTTGCGAACAATAGCTAACAGAATAATTTTTTCCAGTCTTTTTGTGCCAAGAATAGAAAAACAGGTCTGCCATACAGCAAGTTATTAATAGAGTCTCTTTTACTGTCAGATACTAATGATGATATGTTGCTATAATCCAAATTGTTTCAAGTTTTACAGTCCACACTTGCATTCGTGGTCTTTGGCAGGCGCTAGCGGGCATTTGCTATACATCCGTCAGTATTAACAGAAGGACAGATAAGAATTATGCGCAAATCATTTAAGTCTAAAGCTCTGAGAGTTAGAGGCTAAGTATGGTTTCTTTGGGAGTTGCCGTGATTGTAAAACTAGAACCTGACTTTTCCGAAGGGAATGTGAGTTATAATTCCGACGGGACATTGAACAGGGCTGAAACTAAGAATATCTTAGGGCCTCATAGTGCGGTTGCATCCGCTGCGGCCTTTTATGCTAGGGTCAATTACGATGCCGAGGTTTCTATAACAACAATGGGGCCCCCCATGGCAGATTACGCGTTACAACAGGCACAATTAATTTCTGATGCAGACAGGCTCTACCTTTATAGCGATAGGATATTTGCTGGAGCTGATACTTTGGCGACAGCCGAAGTGCTGAGGACTGGAATAAAATTAATCGAAAATCAAGGCACAAAAATTGACATAGTTTTCTCAGGCCACCGTGCGTCAGATGGTGAAACCGGCCAGACCGGCCCTCAAACGGCTTGGAAGCTTGGCTACACGTTTCTAGGCAACGTTATATCCTATGATGTTGATATCGAGAATCGTAAAGTTAGAGCCCGAAGGCTCATAACTTTGCAGGGATTCTATGATGTAATCGAGGAAGTCGAAGCATCGTTGCCAGTTTTTATGACAGTGGACCCTTCATACAAAGCAAATTATGATACAATAACACAAAGATTGGCGTTTATGAGGTACAAGAAGAATGCCTCTAATAAGTCGCAGGAATATAAGAAATATCTGCAGACTTTGAACGCTCAACAACTTGGCGTTGATCCCAAATTTGTTGGGCTTCCAGGCTCCCCCACTATTGTCTACAAAGTAGAAAAGATTCCAAAAGCAAAGCCAACCAGGAAGGCATTGGTTGTGGATGGTTCCGACCCTCTTCAAATAAAAGAGGTGGTGATGAAAATGAATCAGGCCTTAAGTCGGATGGTAATTAAATGAGCACGAAAGGCGTATCGAGCCAACACTCAACAGCGGAACAAAATATGAAGACAAATCTTGATACTATCAATGGCTGTCAAAACAATTATCGCCACACATATGTTGTAATCGAACATGAGGAAGGTAAGCCAATACCTGTCAGCTTAGAAATGCTAGGAGAAGCAAGGAGATTGATGGATAATTTTAACAAGAAATACTTATCAAATGAACGAGTTGTTGCAGTCGTTTTAGGAAATGGAGTAGGGCCGTTATGTGAAGAACTTATATTTTTTGGAGCCGATGCTGTAATCTACGCAGAGAGTCCAGAACTAAAGAATTCAAGGAATTTAATTGACACAAAGGTAATTTCCTCTATTGCAAATGATAAAACCCCAATAAAACAAATTAGCCCAGAATATTTAGACGATTTTAAGAGACCACGATACATGTTCTTTGCTGCAGACAATATTGGAAGGCGAGCTTTCTTCGACAGTGATGGCGGAGCTAGAGTCAGGTCTTGCGTCGGACATCAATAAGTTAGCAATAGAAGACCTTGAAATAAAACATGAACATAAAACCAAAGGCAAACCAATCGTTTATGATAAAACTTTGGAGATGTATAGACCCGACTTTTCAGGTTTTCTTTGGACTACAATCCTGTGCTTAGACAATAAGAATCCCACAATACAAAGGGAATACCATCCTCAAGCTTGCAGTATAATCCCAGGGGTATTTAGTCCGATAAGCCGGGACGCAAGCAGAAAGGGAATCATAGTCAACTATGTTCCAAATATAGCACAAGAAGATCTAAACAAAGTAAAGGTTTTGGGTAGAACCGTAATTAAGAGTTCTGTTGACTTCGACAAGCATAAATGTATAGTAAGCTTTGGTCGTGGCATCAAGAATTCGCCAGAAGCTAATACCAAGTTAGTTGAGAAATTGGCCCAGGAACTGGATGCCGAGATAGGGATCTCTCTACCTATATCAAAAAAACCTTACACATTAAGTGAAAATTTAAGCTCGAAGTACTTTGTTCCAGAAAGGGTGATAGGAACCAGCGGCAGAAAAGTTAATCCCTTGCTTTATGTAGCCGTCGGAATTAGCGGAGCAGTTCAACATCTGGCAGGAATGAAGGAATCAGAAGTTGTTATTTCACTCAACTTAGATGAAAACTCACAAATCAAGGACGAATCAGATATTTTGGTTAAAGGTAGCATAGAAGACGTTATCCCGCTTCTTATCGAAGAGATACGTGAACAGAGGACGAAAATGGTAATGAAGGTTAAGGAGTAAATTACTTGGAAAAATTTGATGTAGCGGTGATAGGTGGAGGATCTGCAGGACTAGCAGCACTGCAGCAACTGTCGAGCCTGGGTAAACAAGCTGTTCTGATTGAAGCTGGCAAAACCGTAGGTTGTAAAAACGTTTCAGGCGGAATACTATACTCAAAGAAACCTAAGAATGGCAAGGTCTACAATGTCGAAGATGTATACGGAGAACAGTTCCTTTACAATGCGCCTATTGAAAGACTAATTACTAAATATATTCTTCACAATACTTCCAGAGATAAAGTATTTTCCATTGATCTTACTGGAGCTCACAAGTACCAGGCTAATTTCGGTTATTCTGTTTTATTAAATTCATTGAATTCGTGGTTCGCACATGTAGCTAATGAAACTGCAGAGAAGCAAGGTGGAGGTATAGTTTCTGGTGTTCACGTTAAAAATATTACCTGGCATCAGGGAAAAACGATCATAGAAACTGACGAGTTAAAGGAGTTTGAAGTAAAAGCAATCATCGCTGCGGATGGTGTGAATTCAGAGTTAGCCGATATTACTGGTGCAAGGCAAAAATTTTCACCTGAAGAGTTATATCAAGGAGTCAAGGTTGTCCTGAAACTCCCAGAAGAAATAATCAACGAGAGGTTTGGGATCACTTCAGATGAAGGGGCAGCTCATCTCTTTGCTGGTGATATAACCTTAAACCATATCGGAGGGGGCTTCCTTTACACAAACAGGGAAACACTTTCTGTAGGTGCAGTTTACCATTACGATTCGTTAATGACTAGACCCGCAGAGCCATATGAGCTTGTAAACACTCTCTTAATGAATCCCCTAGTGAAGGAATTCATCAAAGACGAAGTCGCGATCAAAGAAGAAATAGGTAAAAACCTTTCCAAAGAAGAACAGCTGCGGAAACGATTTGCAGTGAGTAAATTGTTAAAGTCCTGGGATGAGCTTCGTAGTCAGTACTATTCCATTAAAGGAAGAAAAAGGCTCATCGAAAGCGGAAAATATAAAAATGATCAAGAAATCAAGGCAAGACTTGATGCTATTTACCAAGATTTGACAGCCAAATATGGAACCAAATTCGTATCTGATTATGTAGAACTAGAATACAGTGCAAAATTGGTTCCAGATGGAAAACGCTGTAGAATGAAAAGACCCTTTTTCAAGAACGTGTTATTCGTCGGTGATGCAGCCGGCAGGGGAATATTCATCGGTCCTAAAATAGAAGGGCTCAACGTTGGAATAGATGATGCCGCTAGGGCTGCTAATGCTGTCTCCAGATCGATTGAAAGAAACAATTATTCCTCCGACTATATGGGGGAATTTTATACAAAGTCAATAGAGGAGAGCCCTTATACAAAGGATATGAGGGAAATTGACAAAGACTACCTTAAGATATTTCTTGATGCCGCGAAGGGCGTACCAAAGGATATCATAGGATCCAGGTATGGAACAATAATAAGACTGATGTCAAGTGGCACGCTGCGGGGATTGGCAGTTGGCTTTGCAAATATACTAGGATATGATAGACTATTGCCACTCGTTGAATCCGAAGAGACATATGTTCAGGTTCCCATCGACCTAGCAGAAAAACTGGGCAAAAAGATATCAACATCATACACACCAAGGCTATTATCGATAGCACAACGCGTAGCGAACTTGAAGTATGATGATGATAGCGTTTCGCATATCAAAATACTTAATTCTAGGTCTGAATTTATGAGGAAAATGGTCGTGCTGTGCCCTACAAAATGTTATAATTTAGAACAAGAGGAAGTGATGCTGCAACATGAAGGATGCATTGAATGCGGAACATGTGCAAAAGAAACCCAATGGAAACATCCACGAGGAGAAAAAGGTGTTTCCTTCCAATATGGATAGTCACAAATAATTTCTTAGCTCTTCCATTTTATTGAGCATCCGATCGAAGGGTCAAATTCTTTTTCTAATTCTTGACCCGCCAATAACTTTGCGGACGTTCTCTTCCATGGTTTGAACTTTGGGAGTCATATCTGGTTCCAAAGCATCGTTTATTTTTCCGTGGAACACCAGTTTACGTTCTGAATCAAAAAGGAATGGGTCTGGGGTGCAAACGGCACCATATGCCCGAGCGGTCTCTTGGGTTTCGTCAAAAAGATATGGAAAGTTCATACTATGTTCACTACCAAACTTCTTCATATTTTCGAAACCTTCATCTTGATAATCAGGATCGTTACTGTTTATGGCAACTATCTGGAACTCAGATTTGTCAAACTTGGACTGAAGATCTACGATGTCACGAATACGTGCCTTAACATACGGACAGTGGTTACACATAAAGACAACAAGTATTAACTTACTTGAAGAGAAACTAGTGAGGCTGTACCTTTTTTCATCTATCCCAGTCAAAGTGAAATTGGGTGCAATTTGGTTTTTTTGGAGCACCTGTGTTGATTTTGTTTTGGCCATTGGTATCTATTAGAACAACACATATAAAAAAATTGTATTGTTATAGGTTGGCAATCCTTGCCGTACCGCATTATTTTGTAATGATATTAGGCACTCCCTGCTCTGTCCGGAAAACCAGAATAGTTCCCACTTTTATGCCGCTTTCCTTTTTGCCAACAAGAACTATATGTGGTATGCTACTCAAAGCTATCGAATAAGGAATTGTCTAATGCCCGACGAGTCGATTGATGAGATTTTGCAGCATCCCGCACGAAAACTCGTGGTCGCTGAGGCTGAGATCGATTTGACAACCGACAATAAAAATGACATTTTCATCTTGCTAGTAGAGGAGTCAAGAGGCTCTGCAGGCGGAAGGGCCGCTGGCTCAGGAGTTAGGAAAATAAACAAAGTGATGAGATATTCATGCAGTAATGGGATGTGCATCAAGTGTTTTGAGACAGAAGATACAGAGGCAATCGAGCTCTTCGATATACCATATAGTGCTGTAGCTATGGATATCAAATTGTTCCAAGGAAAACAGATAGTTGTACAAGGCATAGTCGACCCCGATTTAGTAGCATCATATATTAGTCATTTAGGAAACACAAAATAAGATATGTCCCTTTTGCTTAACCACAAGCATGTCTGGGCTTGAAAATAAAGACCAAGAAGCAATAGACAAAATCGCTTCTGCAATAGAAGATATGTTGCAAATGGGCGTATTGAGACTAATAAAGTCTAACAATGAGAATATTGATAAGGCAGTTTTCTCTGCCAGTTTCTCAGGCATTGTATCGAATTTGATGGCAGATAGAGTTGTTTCTCCCGAACCCGAACCCAAAGTTATTACTACGTTGATGTACCACTCCCTTTTAATTTTTATGAACGAAAATCTGAGGGTTCCAAAGCCATTGGCTATTGCTTTAGGTAACGACATTGAAAAGTACGGAGAAGAATTAGAAATAAGCAAGCTCATTTTTAACTATGCAGCCATATTGCAAAAGTTATTCTTTGAAAGTAAAAAAGAAGTTCTGCGCTAATCCCAACACCTTCTACCAGGCCCTGAGATATAAAAGTTATAAAGGCTTTTAAACTTAAAGACAATTGACATCAGCCATGGATCATGTTGAGGCAAGTCAAGTCCCTTATGGTGCATTAGACTATTATCAGGTTCATTACATAGTTGAGGCAAAAAAGCATCCATATGATGCCGCTATGTTTCTCGCCAAGTGCCATCCTGTCACAAAGGGTCATTTCGGAAATAAAAAGATAGTAGATGTAAAATGGCGAGGAGAGCATCTTGCAAATATTCTAGAACGCGATTTAGAGCTAAAGGAAATCCTAAAGCAAGTTTTATTTGAGGAAGGTGAAATAAAAATCGATCCTCTGGATGATCACATAAGAATCTATGGTAAATGGAGAAACGAGGATAGACTTAGATTCAACCTCAAAACTTTTGAAGCAGTGGATAGAATAGCAGGTCATATAAAGAAGCTATTGCTAGAGTTAGAAAGAAAGTCGCAGTCATCCCTAGGCAACAACATTCCTTGATGCTTTAGTGCATCCACTCGTTTTGCCCATATGATGTATATCGTATCGTTATTCCGCAAATGAATATTGAAAAATATCTAACGAAGTGAAATACTAGATCATCTAATCTTCAGGAAATTTCTTTTCAAATTGCTCAGCTCATTCGTGACAGGGCCATGCTTCTCACCTAAATTTCCCATTACATTTGAAGCCTCCTTTCGACTATCATTGTCTCGCCGACAAAAGACATGACAGAGTAAGTCTTACAGTCATACGATAGCCAAATACTACAACCGACAACCTATCTACATTTCGTAAAATGAGATAATTTTTCCATTGGATCAGATATAACCTCAAACAAGATAGAATGAGGTATACATGTTAGATGTGACTAAATATGAAGGATCTAAATGAAGGAAATAAACAAATATAATGATATTTCTCGCAAGTAGGAAATATTATCATGACAAACAGCGGGCCGAAAACGAGTGGATCAATTTCGTCTTCTCATGAATATTCGGAAATAAGTGCTGGGGATAGTCATAAGCATAATTCACAAATGGCACAGAAAATTTACCGTGGAGAATACAAGATTGCAGTTTTCGGTTTAGGACATGTTGGCTCTGCTATGGCTTCAGTCTGGTTAAGAACAGGAGCACATGTTATAGGCGTAGACAAATCACCGACCGTTTTGGACAATGCGAGGAAAGGTAAAACTCATTTGCCCGAACCCGGGGTAAATGATGCATACAGAGAAGGAATGAGCTCAGGCAGGTTCACCATTTATGATGACCTAGAACGTGCTTCCCGTGAATCGTTTCTGAAAATGATTTGTGTCCCTGTGTTGTCTAAAGAGGGGTCTGCAGATTTATCGACTCTCAGAGAAGTAGCTTCTGGAGTAGGTAAAGGAATTAAAAAAGGTGACGTTGTCGCAATTAATCCATCGGTTCCCCCTGGAACTACAGAAAATATTATTTGCAAAATACTAGAGCAGAAAAGCTCAGGATTACATGTAGAGGACGATTTTCTTTTATTATACAATCCAGAAAGAATCTATGAAGGACGGGCAATAGAAGATATTGAAATGAGATATCCAGCTGTAATTGCAGGTGCTGGTCCCAAAAGTACTCAGCTAGGAAAAGAGTTGTATTCACTGATTTTCAAGAAAGGGGTAATGACGATGACAAATATCAGAGCTGCTGAAACAGAAAAGTTGTTTGAAGGTGTATACCGTGACGTGAATATTGCCCTTTCCAATGAGCTTGCAAAATTTTGTGAAAAAATTGGGGTTGATTTTTGGGAGGTTAGAGAAGCTGCCAATTCTCAGCCCTTTTGCAATCTTCACAAACCGGGTGTAGGGGTTGGTGGCGCTTGTATTCCAGTCTATCCTCAATTTGTACTAGACACGGCTAAGAGTATGAATGTTACTTGCAGTATCACAGAGCAGAGTCGAATTACTAATAATTCTATGCCAATGCACTGTGTACGAGAAGCTGTAAAGCTATTAAATAAATGGGGTAAGAAACCCCTTACAGAATCGATAATTACTCTATTAGGTCTAGCTTTCAGAGGCGGGGTTTCTGACACACGGCTTTCACCCGCTTATGACGTAATAGACGAATTTTCAAAGTTGAAGGTGAAGGAGATTAGGATCCATGATCCCCTGGTAAAATCAAACCCGAGACTGTCAAACCAATACCCCCAAGTGTTTTTAACATCAGACTTGAACAAGGCGGTACAGGACACAGATCTGGTTTTTCTTGTAGCCGATCATCCTGAATACTCCTCATTGACTCAGGAAATGTTCGACGGAGTCCCGATATATGATGGCAGAGGGATTTTACACAAGACCAAATCTTTTGATTCTAGGCTGAAAACAATTGGGATGGCTTCCATGGAATAATGCTCAGTATCAAAAGCTTCTTGGACGCCTAGTTAGAAAGGGGCAAATCAGTGATGTTGTTCATGTTTATATCGTTAAAGCTAAGGTAAGTGGCTATCCCTATGACGAGTTAAAGTGGAACAGATTTCAATTCAAAAGAACATCAGCGGATTGTGCTGAAAATAATGAGTCAAGTAACAGCAATGAAGACAATAATAATGACGAAAATGATAATGACAATGACAGCAACGACAATGGCAATGATTGTCAATCCCAGGGATCAGTGTATGGCGTTTACGATAAGGCTACAAATAAAATGAAAATCCATGTGCCTGGTAGTGTTGCAGCCTAATATATTTAACAATAACAATAAAAGCATTCAGTCATTTCGATGTTGACACGGGTTATAATAGGTCAGCAACAATCATTTTACCAGTATCAAACCGTCTTTTAATAACTCTTCAAGTATTTGATCTCCGTAAAGTCTCAAATTGGCTTTTGAATGCGGCTAATATCTTTATTGTTGTATAATAATATACAAACCAGACTATGTATTCTTCGGCAAGATTGCCACTATGTGCAACAAGGCTTTTGCCAAGCATATAGTCTTTTCAAAGAGTCAGTTTTGAAGTATAGCTCTAGGTGAAGTTTTTCTATTTTCCATATGGTCTTTAAACTGGGAAATCGTGTTTATTGCGACTCTCACTTTGTTTCCGTGATGTTTGTGCTGACATCTAGAGCGTCGGTTGTGAAACTACTGCCTGTGCTTGTAGTTGCTTTGTAACTTTCTTCCAGGAATTGGATATATTTGGTAGAATTTGCAATCAAAAAGTGTTTAGCGAGAGATCCGACTTTATATTCCCATTTTGGTGAAAAGCGGGAAACACGAACTTTTCGATTGTTGCAAAATCCTTCCGGGTTGAGCCTGAAAGAAACAATGTCCTTTTTTTTCATTTCATCTGAAGGCTGTTGAATACTCATAGATTCTTCTGGCAATTTGTTCTATAAAAATGTTTACAAATTGTTTACAAAGACAGTAGAGTCCTGGAAACCAGGCCCAAATTTCTTGGAACGGCCCCCCTTTTTTGGACGAATATGTCGTTTTGAAAAAGTGTTACCTCGTAGGGGTAGAATGTCAGATCCAAGACATTATCACAATCTGTCCAGAAAAGCCCACGCTCAACTGTTTTGGGAATCCAGGAAATGTTGGAATGTTTACAACAAGAGTTTACAGATTTGTAAACATGTCAACAAGTCTACAAATCTGTATACAAATGTTTGCAACTGTTTACAACGAATTTATATGTTTACAAAACCAATCTAGGATTTGATAATATTTGATAAGGTATTTTTTTCTATATTTTTTTGGAGAGTATCTAATATCCTTGGGCAAGGTATCATAGGAATAAATGAAGGCGATGTGCTTGTAGTGGGGTGCTATTGCGTTTGATCTTATTATCATAGGTCTAAAAATAAAGTTATAACGCAAGTTTAGACACTGAGGGGTGGTATGGGGCGGTTAGTTTGATTGTCTTTGAACATTTTCTTTTATAAACTAGCGGTCATAATTAGGAAAAATAATTCCTCAACAAACAAAATCTGTAGATGTCTGGACATACTTAATATACGCTTCTTTAGATTTTTTCTAGTGATGGCCAAGTCTCCCCGAAGGAAAAACAATCTGCTAACAGTTACTTGGAAAGAAGGAGCTGTTATTATGATCGACCAAACTAGATTGCCCACCAAATTAGTGTATACTAAATGTGAAAATTATCAGGATGTTGTAAAAGCAATTAAGAATATGGTGGTACGAGGGGCTCCCGCCATAGGAGTAAGTGCTGCATTTGGAATGGCGCTAGCTGCATTGAATAGCAACGCCAAGTCTAGAAATAATCTGATCAAAGAGCTAAATACAGCTTACTGGGAATTACGTTCCACTAGGCCAACAGCAATCAATCTTTTCTGGGGTTTGGACCGAGTAATGGGCAAAGCTAAAGTTGGAACTACCCCAAGGGAAATCAAGAACAATATTCTTAGAGAAGCCAAGAAAATAGCTGAAGAAGACATTCAATCCAATATGGCAATGGGACTTTATGGTGCAAAACTACTGTTCGATGGAGATCTTGTAATGACTCATTGTAATGCTGGTGCGTTGGCGACAACAGCATATGGTACTGCTCTAGGGATAATACGTGCGGCAAAAGAAGCCGGAAAAACGGTCAAAGTTGTCGCTACAGAAACCAGACCAGTTATGCAAGGGTCAAGACTTACGACCTTTGAACTTCGCCATGACAACATAGATGTAACTTTGATTCCAGACACCGCCGTTGGGCACATAATGTCTAAAGGAAATATTAAATGTGTTATTGTAGGAGCGGACAGGGTTCTTAGGACAGGGCATGTTTTTAATAAAATTGGCACGTATCAGGTAGCGTTAATGGCCAAGATCCATAAAGTGCCATTTTATGTTGCGGCTCCTCTATCTACTTTCGACTTCAAGAGCAATCTGGAGGATGTATCTATTGAGGAACGACATGCTGACGAGGTATTAAAGATAGGAAGAAAGAGGCTTGGCAAAAGGGGTGCGAACTTTCAATCCCGCCTTTGATATGACTCCCCCAGAACTAATTACAGGCATAGTCACAGAGAAGGGAGTATTAACTCCACCTTTCAAATTCACTTCAAAATTATTATATGATAAACACCTCTTAGTCGTAATTTCTCATATGTATTTCTCCCATTTACTGAAATCGTTTCTAACAATCACACACTACCGTGATAAACTATCAAAACCTCTTATCACCAGTAATGATTGACTAGTAGCACTAAATTGGCACCCCTAAATTGCATTTATCAGACAAGACAAGTATCTTGATAGAGACCGTTAATAAAGATGTGATAAAGTATTTATCGTCTTAGGGCTAATGAAATAAAGTCAGATGTCTTCGCAAATAGTAACTGAGGAGGAGGTCTATTCTGCCCTTAAAAAGTGTATGGACCCTGAAATTCCTGTTAACGTAGTTGACTTAGGGCTAATATATGATGTCAAAGTTAGACCTGAGAACGATGTCAATATAAAAATGACCATGACAACGAGAGGATGTCCTCTTCATGATACCCTGGTCGGCGATGTCAAGAGATATGTGGGCAAAATAAACGGTGTACGCGGCATTGATATCGAGATAGTTTGGGACCCTCCCTGGAATATAGAAAAAATGGATCCGGTTATCAGGGAGAAGATGGGTTTTGGCAAGCCGAAACTGCGGTTCCAAATCGATTATGACAATTATCAGCCGCATATGAGTGGTCAATTGTTAAAACAAGAAGACGGGTCTTTGGTGCTTAGTAACGAAAAGCAGCAGAGCTTCATGGTAAATCAGGCCATAGTAGACTTTTGGAACAGTTGTGACGGGAGTAGAACTATTGACCAGCTCGCTGACCATTTTTCATCGAAGCTTGGAATGCCAAGACAACAAGTTGAACAAGAAGTAGTTCAGCTTGTTCAGCAATTGCTTGAGGCTGAGCTTCTCAAACCTTAGCGAAAATATTATTTCTGGGTGTTTGCATTTGCTAAAGCAATAATTTAACATTATAAAACAATGCTGGTGGAAGTTTAATGACTCAGAACATTCCTCCAGGTCCCTCCAATTCTCCTAAGGTCGTAGTGGAATTAGGAATAGGAAACGGTAGCCTTCTAAAGAAACTGGTGGAGATGGAGAAGGAAAATAATGGCAATGCTACTACTAAAAGTGGATCTCTGTATATAGGAATTGAGCTTGACAGTCTAAAATGTGACACAGCTAGATCAGCCCTTCAAAGCTATGCGAATGTGACGTTGCTCCAAGGATCTTTCGAAACGATTATTCATGATTTTTCTGACCGCTCCATAGATGAGATAATTTCTGTCTTGCCTGACCCTGATTTTATAGATAGAGAAAAGCAACAACAATGGGAAAAATTTTACAGGGTGGTCCAACGAAAATTGTCAAGGCAAGGCAGGCTCCGTCTCGTGACTGAACTGATTGATGATCTATTGCAGCCGGTCCCCGAAGAGGCATATAAAGTCTGGGTGCGATGGCTTGTGAAGACTTTTCAAGACCTAGGATTTTTTCACCTGCAAACAGTTGAAGGATCGCCACTAGGATATGAAAGCGAATGTTTGGAGAGGTTTAAGGCCGATCCGGAAAGGATACGTATTGCAACGTTCGACTTCGTAAAATCTCAGTGACCATTGGATTTCGTTTCTCGGGAAATTAGATTCTGCCTAACTTAAGAAATACACTACCAGTACTTTTCATTTGTGCTTAAGGCTGGTGTGGTCTTGCAAACATTGTCTTGAACAGAGATCCGCGGTACAATGTGCATGAGGGCAGGGAATAGGGTCTTGGTAATTAAAAAAATAGTTGCAGTATGTGCACAGTGACTCCAGATCGGGATAATTTCCACCAGTATATGGCAAGCCGCAATTTCGCTTTTCTTGAAACCACAGAATTTCGACTTGTAATTTCTCTGAGTAAGTTGCTACAATATCATATGCCTCGTAGAAACCCGGAGCATAAAATTGCCTAAGAAACACGGGTCCACCCAAAAACCTCGTATTGAGATTGTTCTTGAATGCAACCAGCCACTTTTCGTATGGCAAAATGTCATCTTCTCTAAAAGCGATATCCTCGTTGGCATTTTCCTTTTTGTGGCACAATTTTCTTGGTCACTAAGTTACGATTTGTCGTATATTGTTAATATATAGATTCTTCTCACATCGCAAAAACACACGATGCAAATTATGCTTGATTTTCTATTGTTTTAACTAACTCGAGGACCCTTTAATATAGAGTGCTTGTGTAATGATAGACTCAAATGTCAACATCAATATTAATAAATATATAACTCAGCATTCGTTTAGGAGATTTGATAGGTGTTTTTGGATAAAAGAGAGCAAAGAGAGGGAGTTAAAAACAAAAAGAAGGTAACAAAGAAAGGGATTTTGATTACGGCCTTACTTGTCACAGCGATCGTGGGAGCGAGTTTTCTTGTATATTTAATCCCTCAATAGTTTGTTATTAAATCAAGCTGAGTAAGCCGTGAGTTTTTCTCGGTGAAGGAAGCCCAACCTTCTAATCCAGGGCTCCACCTCTTCCTAAACGATGGGTAGGGCACTACGCTTCAGGAATAATCGTCGAACACATTATTGATATAGTTTGTCAATTCATTTCTCAATTCAATAACTTTCAATCTTTTCTCTCCGTCAAGGTTAGTAACTAAAAGGGTATCGAGGCCTTCAACTAGAAAGTGGATATTAGATAGCGTTAGAATAGAAGTAGTAGTATTGTCTTGGTCTTTCCTGCGTGTCTCCGGGTTGCCTCCCAATGATATACAATGTAAGGTTAACAATGTTAAAGCTTGTGGTTCGTTCGGTGCACGTCATGATTGTTCAAAAAAACTGAGTAGCTTTTTTTGCGAAAGGCGGTGTATAAATGAGTGTCTTGTGCTGAGTGAAGGTCTAAGTCAACTGCTAGAAGATGTCAAAGAGTTTCTACCTATCTTATTATAAAGCAAATACTGCTGTAAAAAACGAGATTATATGCCAAGGGAATTCAAATATAGCCCTGTCTTCTGTCGCAACTGTAGTCATTCAATAGATTATCATAACCCCGATAAAGAGAATTTGGTTTGTTCGTTCCAAGAATGCCTTTGCAAGAATTATCTCGATCAGGACGACTTAATATTATTTGAAGAAATAAAATGATATTGCATTCTGCGAAGCCTATTCAAAAAAATCATAGAACGTGAGTCACAGAATTTGGTAAGGCAATGAGACATCTAAGGACATGACCAAATCCATATTAGTTCTATGAAAATCAGCAGAAATGTAATTTCACAACTTCTCATTTCAAATATAATTTCGGGGTTATCTATAGCTTAGACTTGATTGTATAGTATGCAAATAGAAGAAATACAAAACATCTATTGTGATATGTGTTACCTTTCGACAAGTAAATTTCAATTTTATCAAGTTCATGAATTTGGGGACGACAAGGGCCTAGTCAGGGAAACCAAAAAAAAGGCCTTGACGATAAAGTGATTCGCAAAGGCACCTATCCTACCAAGATATACAATATAAAAAAAATCTGGTTAATCGTTCAAAAAACTATCTCAAATCTAACAATAGTAAGCGATATTTATTCGGTTAAATAGCAGTTCTGTCTTCTTTTAACTACAAATCAAATCTTACCTTTTTTCAAAATACTTGATAATGTAACCAACTGAAATCCATAAATGATTAAAGTCCTTTTGATTACCAAGTTTGATAAATAGGAAATTGCTAGTTAAACTATTTTGTAACTTATAAGGAGATACACATAAAACCGAAGATATCAACTGTTTGCCTAATTATGATCGACCTTTTGCAGGCCATAATCCTAGGCATTGTGCAGGGATTAACTGAATGGTTGCCAGTATCTAGTTCAGGGCATCTAGCTCTCCTGCAACTAGCCATGGGCCTTGAAGTGCCTGTTTTTTTTGATCTTGTTTTACATATTGGTACATTGACTGGAGTCTTTGCAATTTATAAAAAAGACATCTTTTCTATATTGTCTTCGATATATGCATTTTTTGGCCTTTACCTATCTTCCAGGAATCGCCGTGTTTCTAAATCCTCATTTAACAGAACTGACATCACATATACCCGCCTGATCATCATTGGCATGATTCCTACTGCAGCAATTGGAATAGCATTCAAGTCGTTTTTTGAATATTCTTTTCACAACACCCAGGCTATAGCTATAGGTTTTATTGCAACTGGGATTCTTGTATTTATGACAAGATTTCTAAAGAGCGCAGACAAGAAACTTGGAAATTCAGATGCTTTTTGGATCGGGATGGGGCAAGGCTTATCCATATTTTCTAGCATTTCTAGGAGTGGCATCACTTTGTCTATCGGGATGTTTCGCGGTTTGGAGAAAGGCAGTTTGGTAAAGTATTCCTTTCTATTGTCTATTCCTGCAATAATAGGCGCCTCCATTTTCGACCTGGCATCTGCCGATAGCGAAACCCTGGCTCAAATGTACGATATCCCTGCCTCTTCGTACGTAGCAGGAGTTTTCTTTTCGGCTGTTGTAGGGTTCGCGTCTATAAAATTCCTGATTAGGGTAATCAATAATCAATCTTTCTACCTTTTTTCTTTCTACTGCGTAGCCATAGGTCTTGTCACTTTCTTTGGCTTTTAATTTACGACATCTAGATATTGAGAAGGTAGCAATCCTGCCACTTCTCTTATTGCATTAACTTACGTTGCTCTTCCTCGTAGGCTGCCTTAATATACTCAACCACCTTTATTGCATCGTGCTCTTTCAAGCTGGCTCTACGATGTTCGATATAAGAAGATAGGGAGCTGAGCTCGTATGATAAGTCTGGGAAATTGATTATTGTCTGCTGGATAATATTTGAATAGCTCCTATATGGAAAATAAGTCGATTTTGCAATTTTGGATAATATACGCTTTGTGCTTTCACTGATAATATTCCTCTTGTACGCAAGAAAGAGATTATATCGTATGTCAATCATTGCTTCTGATTGAATTCCTCCCTCACCCCCAAGTTGAAACGTAACTGCTACTTCGTCGTCCGCGTCCGTTGTTCCATTTTTATATAACTCAAAAATTTTGCCTACCCCCACCATACCGAACTTTTCTAACTCAACTGCTCGGAGGGCTCCTATACTTGCTCCCCCAACCACTCGGATGTTTTTGTTGGATAGCAATTGGTAGACTTCGATCGGAGTTGGAGGATAGTCCTGCAAGAACAAACCATCGATAAGTCCAACAAAATTTATTGCACTATCTTCTCCATCTCTGTCGCTAAATGCTGAACTTGATAACATTAACAAATCTCCTTTCTTTGCGGGGGTCCTGTATTCTGCATCAAATATCTTCCGTGCTTTTTGATGTGTTAGACTGGTTCCTACGAAAATTATAGGCTTACTCAAGATTCGCAGTCATCCCTTTTAATGCATTGAAATATTTTCTTGCTCGCCATCCGATTATACTCTTTGTAATTTTAAAGGTCTCGAGTCCAGGAACTACTGCCCTCACAACGGGGACACCAAGATCTGGGTCTGTCAAATCCACGATTACTGCCCTTCTTATCCCTACCCTTTCAAATTATTAAGTATTAAATTTACGTCATCAAGTATATCCTCATTATTAAAGGTACTAATTTCGTTAAAGCTTATCTTTTCTTTTGATGGCATGAACTGCCATGCCCTCTTATCATCGGTGTTGTTTTCGCCGTAATTAATTTTTCTTAAATCATCTCTTGCACCTTGGATGTTTGCGGCTCGGGTTTGTGAAACTTCTGTTATTGCCCTCGATAGAGCAATCCGTGTATCAGGGTGTGTTCCATGTCCTTCTGCCAGATATCCGTAATCATGACTAATCCATTCTATCGAGCTGGCTGCAAAGGTGGGAATTCCTATGTCTGATGTAATATCCTTAATTATCAGTGGTAGATCCGATTGCTGAAACTTTCTGGTCAACTTTTGGATCTTCTCCAATTTAACTTCGGAAACTTCAACGTCACGATATATTGTGTAATCGTCCATGAACCTATCCTGAGGAACTGATGAGAAAATGTATCCGCTTTGCCTCAAATTATTTTCGATTGTTTTCAAGAGATGGAACGGGATGGCTCGAGCACGGATTTCGGCTAAACTTATTGCATCTCTCTCGATTACTTCGCATAAGGCATGACACACAGCTTCTTCTAAGACATTTCCTGATGCAAGACCATTAGTATGATGAAATGCAAACGGATTTACAGATGGAGGGGAAGGGGAATATCTGAAGAGAACTAGTGGTGCAGGTACTAGTATTTCTTCTTCAGTCATCAAGTCAAATCCTTTGAGAAAATCCATTACCATATTTTCCTGATATTGGAAGTTGAGCGGCTCTGTAACATCATCAGGGTGAACCAAAGTGTATGTTTTCGCTAATTCTTCAAACGTACCTCTGATATAGGGTCTTCCATGATTGGCGCTTGGCAGGGAACAATAGCGTTCAATCGACTCCATTAAAGCACTTGCTTTTGCATGTTGACGAGTGTTGCCTTTTCCACTGTATACCCAAATATAGTCTTCTGTTCCAGGAAGGACGGCTGAATAGTTTGGTATCCCAAGTCGATCCATGTGAGTTATATCCGCCAGGCGAGTCACTCCGATGCGTTGGCAGATGTGAATTGCTTGATTGAGCGTGGTTTCCGCTGGAATTGTCCTGGACGTTCCATCCTTCGACCATTTTTTTTGACTCTTGAGGCCTAATCCTAGCAACGCTAACCACCTTAAGGGAAATTTACAAGTTCATATCAATATTACTAACACTTGCTTCATTAGGAATATATACAAGGTTTTTGTTTGTGTGGATACTTGAATTCAAGACAAAGAGATGCTGAGGTTATCAGCGAGATCTTACTTAAGGCTGCCAGTGAGCCGGAGTTCAGAAATTCACTAATAAAAGAGCCCTCAAGGGTCTTACAAGAATATAATATTTCTGAAGAGGCCAAGGTAATAATTAAGAAGAGTATAATTGATTTGACTCAATAGAATTCTCCAAAGTTGCGGCAGATGCTTGAGAGTCAATACACGTTTAATCAAAAAAAACAAATCGACCGACCTCAGTTATATTCATGTCCTAGTATAAGCCAACTTTAGCATCTCCAAGTAAATATATCAAATCTAAAGAACCTTTAGCAGTGAAACTTTGTTTGTTTTTGCCTTCAATTCGCAAGGGACGGTATATTGGTGCTTTCCCCACCAAACTCTGATCTGAGCATGTATTTCGTGCTTCCCGAGATCAAATTGACTAGCATTCACTATAATTTCCTTTTCTACATCGAATAATAATGATTTTACCTCTTCGATACTTGAAGGATAAAATGTGGTGTCGTCTTTTACGATTAGGCTCCATATCCTATAAGGAAGCTTTGGATTTCTGGTCCAGAAAAGTGAAGCCTTGCGCAAGCTGCCGCTATGGAGCAGTTTCTTGCTCCCGGAGTTCAGGTCAACATCTATCTTTATTCTAAAAATATTATCATGTAAGTTATATGCTCTCTCCCAGTTTTTTTGGTCGAAAACCTGCCTGATCTTTCCTTCTATTTTAAAGTCAATCCGAAAAGCGACCTGTTCGTTTGGTTTGACTTCTTTTAGAGAAGTGCTAAGCTGGGGATTTTCGATCTTGTTGCTACTATCTGTCAAAGGGATTGCAGTAAGGTATCATTTATATCCTCAATAAGTAGTTGTTGTCATTACAATGCATGCAGAAGTGCTTAGCATCAAGGATAATGAGCTTGAACTAAAGCTTGAAGATGAAGACATTTCAGTGATGTATATTATTCAACACGAACTTCTGAAGGAAAAGAGCGTAGAGTTTGCAGGAGTGATACTCAAACATCCCCTCACCCGAGAATATTTTGTCCGAGTGACAACTAAAAAAAAGGATCCGTTTGAACTTATCCAAGACGCTAGCACTAAAGCTTCAGAAGTAATGAAGGAAATATCCAATGTCCTAAAGCCAGCACTAAAAAAATAAGGTGATGTATTTCTATGAAGTTTTGCCCTAAGTGTGAAACACGTATGAAGTCAAAAATAGAAGAAAATATTTTCACATGTCCTCGGTGCGGATTTTCTGCTACGAAGGATAATGGTGATAGGGAGACTGACATAGTTAGGGGCTCAAGTTCATTGTACTCAGACAGGAATGTGGGTAGTTCGCTCAAAGTTATGGACTCCGATAAAGGTCCTGACACACTCCCTACAACTGCTATAGATTGTCCAAAATGTGGAAATAATAATGCATTTTGGTGGATGTTGCAAACAAGGTCTGCTGACGAAGCTACGACACAGTTTTATCGATGTACAAAATGTGGACACACATGGAGGAACTATTCATGATAAAAAAATACTTGGCATTGTCAACAACGGAGGATATAGAGCTTACCTGTTATATCCCTAACACCAAGGCTATTTGAGAGAGTCGGCACTTGGTCAATCGAACGGGACTTTAAATTAATATGTCATTTTTTCAATGTGCCTGCCAGTTCTGGCATTCTGATTGTATACGCCTGCATTTGGTATTGAACCATACACATCAATGAATCGTAATGTTTAAAGTCTCATGATGTTAGCGTATCCCTGGATCAGCTTTGGTATTTGTTGCTAGAACAAAGTCGCCTGAAGAATGGAAAGCAGTCACATCCGCTATATCTACTTTAGTGGATGAGGCAACATTTGAAGCAACGGTAGAAGGTATATCGTTTAGGGGGATGGACCCATCTCATGTTGCGCTCATAGATATTCAATGGCCGAATTCCACATTTGATTCATATGAGTGCGATTCTTCAGTAAAATTTGGCGTTAGGGTTGATGAGTTCTCGAAATTAATAAAGAGAGGAGACAAAAAGGATGCTGTAGAAATCACCGTAACTGACGACAGCAAGTTGAATATAAAATTGTCTAATGGATACAAGAGGGAATACAAAATGAGGCTTATTGAAAGTTCTGCCTCATCAACTCCATTACCAAAGTTAAATTTCAATTCGAAGATTGTAATGACAGGTGGCGCCTTTGACAAAATTCTTTCAGACATTCAGGTCGTTTCAGAATACATATCCCTTCATGCAGAGTCCAACAAAGTGCAATTTTCCGGCAAAGGCGACTCAGGTGAAGCTGAAATAATCTTAGAGTCTGGCAGTGAAGGTCTAGAGGATCTAAATGTTAAAGAAGTGAGCACTGCTACCTACAGCCTGGATTACCTTTCCAAAATAACCAAGGCTGTAGGAGCTTTAGGGTCATCAATAGCAGCTGAATATTCTAGCAAGATGCCTCTCCGGCTTGAGTTTAGAGTTGCAAATATTGGAAGGATCCATTTTTATCTGGCACCCCGAGTCCAGGACTAGATACCATTTTCATAGAAACAACATCACAAAAAATCAAAGAAAGGCCAATGAATTGATATGAGAATCGTTATGAAGTTTGGCGGAACAGGGGTAGACTCTTGCCGAAATTTAATTAAAGTATCTGACCTCGTTACCAATTACAAGAATGATAGTGGGTATGAGATTGTAGTTGTTGTCTCTGCTGTTCGAGGAGTAACGGACTCTATATTGAAACTGACGGATTCAATAAATAGACACGAGAAGGTTTCTGTACAAGACATCTTAGGGAAATTGAGTAAAACACACCTTGAAATAATTGAAGGCTGCATTCACGATACAGAACTGAGAGGTCTAGCAAGAGACACAATCATCAAACTCCTCAATGAACTGAAGGATGTTCTCGGTGGAATGGTTATTCTACAGGAAGTTACTCCAAAATCGCTTGACTACCTGTTGTCATTTGGAGAAAGACTGTCCGCTTCTATGGTCTATTTTGCCCTGCGGGATAAAGGAGTAGTAACTGAATGTTTGACCGGTAAAGAAGCGGGGATCATGACTGATTCAAATTTTGGAGCCGCGAAGCCTTTAATGGATACCACAAAGTTAAGAGTGCGTCGTCTGATCGAACCGCTCCTGCAACAGAAAAGCGTCCCAATAGTAACGGGTTTCATTGGCGCCGACCAAAACGGCAATGTCACCACGTTAGGAAGGGGAGGTTCTGATTATACCGCAACCATTATCGCAGCGAGCATTAATGCTGACGAAACATGGCTCTGGACAGATGTAGATGGGTTAATGACCGCCGACCCCAGAATCGCCGCGGATGCTGAGGTGCTAAGTGAGGTATCTTTCAGCGAAGCAATGGAAATGGCTTTGTTTGGTGCAAAATATATGCATCCTCGGGCTCTTGAACCTGTTATTGAAAATGGTATTCCAGTCAGGATACGAAATGTGATGAATCCTTCTCAAATTGGGACAATGATTTTGCAAAGTCCTAGTGATACATCAAAAAGGATTGTAAAGTCAGTAAGTGCCATCAGACGGACTGGTTTGATAGACGTGGGAGGTACCGCCATGGCGGGCGCTCCCGGAACAGCAGCCAAGATCTTTGATGCTTTGGCAAAGAAAAACATAAACATCATTATGATTTCGCAGAGTCCATCTGAATCTAGTATTTCAATGGTATTGAGAAATGACGATATTGAAAAGGCGATAAGTATTCTTGAACTGAGTCTATTAGGCAAGGTCATAAAAAAAGTTGAAGTTAACAACAATGTGTCCGTAATAGCCGTCGTTGGTTCAGGGATGCGAGGAATTCAAGGAGTGGCTGCTAGAATTTTTAGCGCTGTAGCACGAGAGAATGTGAATGTAATAATGATTGCACAAGGTTCGTCCCAGCTCAACCTTGCTTTTGTGGTAAGTGATAATGATTGCGAGACGGCAATAAGGGCCCTCCATAAAGAATTCGGACTTGGAAAACACGACCCGAATTCTAAAGGCATAGATTCTAGCTAATGACTACTCCATTATCTTGAGGAAAGTATCAATGTTGAACTAGCAATGTCTACTTACCGAAAATTAAAACGTGCTTCTCATTAGTCCAAATCATAATGACCCGCCGGCAATGATAACAGAGATGGACTCAGTCAAGAAAAGAAAGAAAAGAAAAGACAAGAACAGGACTTATTTCTTACTCCCCCTACAAATTCGCAGGTTATTGCAAACGTGCGCTGACAAAGGCATTCTTGTAAAAGAAAAGACGGAAGCAAAAAGATAAATTGCATCTTGTCGTGCTTTGAGATTTAGATGGGAAAAGAGAAGGGTAAGTTAAATGTGGTCGGAATAGGCCCTGGCCATCATGACCACATGACTTTCAGAGCTAAGCAAGCCATACAAGACAGCGAAGTAATCATAGGATATGATACTTATGTTTCGTTGATTGAAGACATTATTAATGGCAAAGAAGTATATCGATACCCTATGACTCAAGAAGTAGACAGAGCCAATCAAGCTATAGAGTTCGCAGAAAATGGTAAGGTTGTATCTTTGGTATCTTCCGGAGACCCCGGTATATACGGCATGATAGGTCTAGTTTATGAAATCCTAGCACAAAAAGATTGGGACCAACATAATGGCATAGATGTTGAATGTATCCCTGGAGTATCTTCTCTTAATTCCTGTGCTGCTTTAATTGGTTCGCCCTTAATGACGGATTTTGCAGTTGTTAGCATGAGCGATTTACTTGTACCTTGGGACATAATAATAAAACGCGTTGAAGCTGCAGCGTTAGGCGACTATGTCACTGTAATCTATAATCCTGCGAGCAAGAAACGTATACACCAATTAAGAGATACACGAGATATTTTCCTCAAATACCGAAAACCCGAAACGCCGGTTGCGATAGTGAAAGGAGCCTATAGGGAAAGCCAATCTATTCTGATAACAACCCTGGACAATATGCTTGGATATCCTGACATGCTTGGGATGATCACTACTGTAATAGTAGGAAATTCTTCTACTTTTAACTTTAAGGGAATGATGATAAATCCTAGAGGATACAGGTCGAAATATGAACTTGTAAAGGAGACATCCGCTGTGCCATTTTAGCGAATCTTAGTCATAGTCCTAATTATAGTAACGTTTTTAGTAGAACGTAATCAAAAGGGAATGGGTTACAGAAGGAATGACCTGAAGGGCTACGACAGTCAGTTGGCGCATTATCTCGTACTATTTAGAAACCAGGAACATTTTCACTAGAGCGAAGTCTAGTAACCTAAAAAAATCCTACTAGTGATATCCTGTGTTTATAAGGATAAACCAAAGTGGAATTAACATGGAGGTCTAACCATAGGTCTGTTCTGTGTCCCTTTCGATGCATTCAACTAATTTATCTCGGGTACTTTTCCTTTGAAGTGTTTTCGTATAGGGTCGATTATCTTATTAATAGAGTGAGCGGTCGCATTTTTCAAATCTGCAGGATGAACCTTTTTTTGTACAAAAGTTTTTTCTAAGTCGTAATAGTCATAGAACGTCATATTTCCTCCCCATTTTGTTGGACGTTCTACGACAAACTCAGAATATTGGTGAAATACAATATATCGAATTAATTCAAGCACTGGGTTTCCGTTAATTATCCCAGGTGGGCAATATGCCTTCATTACCTTTTCCGAGATTATATTCTCATCGTCGTGGATTAAAATTCCGCTACTCGGTTTACTTTTGCTCATTTTGGTCATAATTTTCGCATCTTCTATTGACTGATTTATTAAACCCGTTGGTTCTGGTTCTGCTAAACTAGGTAGTAAGTGGTGATGTACTGATACTGGCACTTTCCACCCCAACTTCGGAAATATTTCTCGAGTAAGCATGTGAACTTTACGTTGATCCATACCTGCCTGTACTATGTCAAGATCCATTTCCTTGATATCGACACACTGCATAGGTGGATACATTAACTTTGAAAAATCAAGATTATCTTTTTCAGACCTACCCATTATGGTAACTGAACGAAGTATTCTTGACAGCGTTAGGTGCTTAGTAAATTGCACCACGTTTTTCCAATAATCAGTGTGATCCCTGTACAACTCACTACCGGTTCGTATGCTTACTCCTGGACAAAAGAACCTAAATGCTTCAGAGTAATAATCAGAAAGCTCGCGAATCTTGAGCCAGTCGCCTCCGAGCTTATCATTAATGTATGTATGCCAGTCAGCCAAAAAAACAGTGGCATCAATTTGTGCTTCTATAAAGTCATTAATCTTAAACCCAGTAAGAACCAAGCTACCCAAATGTAGGAGGCCTGAGATCTCTAAACCTAGGTAATGTTTAGGGATCCGCGTTTCTTTTAAGAGTGCGACAAGCTCATCTCTTACTACAATCTCTTCGGTGGGATCTCTGCTAATTAGATCCATCCTCCGTTGTACGTCCATTCGCAGCAGATGGGCTTACAAGTAACCCATATTAGGTTTGCCATTAGCGAATCAAAACTGCTCTTAATGAAGGTACCTAAATATTTTATTCAAGAAAATAGTTGTTGTTATTTAAAAAACATTGTGGCAAAGCGCAATACTACTAGGTTCTCTCGAAAAGTTAAATCCAAAGGTTGTAAAAAGTTAAATGGAGACTAGTAGAAATTTAGGATCATTTGAAGCCAAAGCACAGCATTGAAGTTGCGTCCGCTCAGATACAGAACGTAATACCATCAAGGACTAGTTCGTTGAATAACAATTTGACCAAGATAAGGTATGACAAAAAGGCGGAATCGGAGTTCTTCGTTGACAACTCCGCCCTTGCAGGATTTACAGGAGAACGTATCTTGTACATGGCCGTTAGAGAATTAATTGAAAATTCTCTTGATTCGTGTGAAAGTAACCACATTTTGCCATACATAGTTTTGTCTTTGAAGCTAATTGATCCTGGAAATGATCTCTGGTTCATCTCCTGCGAAGATAACGGCATAGGAATCCCGTCTGATAAAGTACCGGTTGCCGTATGTTCGTTCCTTACCTCGGGTAAGTATGTTGAAAAACAGCAGAGAGGACTATTCGGTGTTGGTCTCAAGATGATCGCGGCGTTTTCAACAAAGGATACCGATCATCCTCTCAAAGTTTGGAGCAAATCGCATGAAGAGAGAACTGAATACTATTTCGACCTTCGTACTGACATTAATACAAACAAACCAATAGTCATGGCCAAAAAAATATTGAGATCTCCTGAAGGTCAGATAAAGTATCCCTCCGGGTTTAGAATTGACGCTATATTGCGTGCTAGATTGTCTCCAATAACTAAAAACAGAATTTATGAATATATCAGCCAGACCAGCGTGGTTAATCCGTACGCCGTTTTAACCTTCGAAACTGATGATGGCAAAGTGGTTTTCGATAGGAGGACAAACGCAATCCCAGAACCTGCTAAGGAGGTCTTGCCTCATCCTGCTGATATGGATTTAAAAACCCTCAAGAAAGCTATCATGAATTTCATGAACCAAAAAACTACCATTCATGGTCTCCTGTGTACAGGGTTTCAGAAAATTTCTGGAGAAAAGGCTAAGGAAATCATAGGGAAAGCAGAAGTTGATCTCAAAGCAGCAGACCGATACAGTGAGCATGAACTAATTAAAATCGTGAATGTCTGCAAACATACAAAATTTCAGAGCCCAAACACAGACCATTTAAGTCCGATAGGAGAACAAATTTTGACAGCAGGAATGACCTCAGAGTATACGATCACAACGAATAAAGAGGGACATGGTTCCATTCCACAGAACCAACCGCAGTTGGCTGTGAAAGTGCTTAAGCCTTCACTAACTGCGTATTCTTCAAGAACGTGTGTTATCAATAATAGACCCACCGTCGTAGAGTGCGGAATTGCTTACGGAGGAGATATAGGGTCATTCAAGCTGTACAGATTTGCAAATAAGATCCCCTTGCTCTACGACGAAGGTTCGGATGTCGCAAGGGAAGTAGTTTCTGAAGTGGGGATAAATAAGATGGGAATAACAAAAAAAGAGGTAAAAGAGCAGTTTGCGGGTGCTGATTCAAAGTCGGATCGTGCCGTCGAAATGCTACCTATTCATATTTTTTTCCACATCTGCTCTACGAGAATTCCATATAAGACAGCAGGTAAAGAAAGCATTGCAGCCGAAGGCGATTTAAAAAAATACATGAAGTCATGCTTGGCAGACTTGTATAGGAAAGTTAGTGCTCAAATACGCAAAGAGCTTCGGGTTAAGGAAGCTGAAAGTCGACTTCGACTTTATCGTCATTACATACCATTTATTATTGAAGCGATTTCTGAATCTATCGATATCGATGCAAAAAGACTCTATGATTTATTTAACAAACTGGCAGAAAAACATGTGAGAGGACATGGCTCGCTGCTTGACGAAACATACACAGAGGACAGAATCACCAAAGATAGAATACAACAAGAGATTGGAAAAGATATTAAAATGTCATCAAAACACTCCACGAATATCTCAGGAATGAAGACTCTAAGCGATGAAGATAAATACCTGCGGTCCAGTCTCTCCGTTGCCCATACAAAGGAAAAAGAAATTATTCCACGCCGTAATGAAATTAGACATACAGAAAAGGTGAAGAATAATATCAAAAATAAGATTAAAAGTAAAAAGGAAATTGGAACACATACACAGATAACGTTAGATAAGTTTGACAAAACAAAGCAACCAAAAACATCAAGGAGAAAATAGGTTATGCCAGCTAAAGACGCGCGTCATCAAGAAGTTATTAAGAAAATTAAACTGGTTATGAAAGATATCAGCAAAAACATAGTTGTTGAAAGGATGCCAGTTTTAGATGTACCAAAGATAGGCTACGATAACACAATCTGGTCTGACCAGAAAAGGATGTTAACCATAGGTAGTAAAAAAGTACAGATAAGTCCCGATAGCATTAAAAAAATCCCGACTTTCTCGCAATATCTCGTCATGGCTAACGCGGTAAGAAAGCTGCTTGATGAAGAGATGGAGAGTACAATAAGAGGCATGTACTATGCTACCCTAAGTACTGTAGGAGATGATAAGATTAAACAAAAATTCTGGAACAGTCAGGAAAATTCTGATGATGCAATCAAGGCTGTCGAACTCCTGACAGGAGTTCCACGAGAGGAGTTCTCTGTGACATCCAAACCCAAAGGAATGATTTCAGGCCCCATAACATTGCGCGTTGGTGGCGACATTATAGATTGTAATCTAGGAAGCAGAGCAACATCCCAGTTGATTCCAACCAATATCAGAGATGTAGAAATAATTGACGTAAAGGCGAATTTTATCATGGTTGTAGAGAAAGATACTGTCCTCAATAATATTCGCAAATCCGGATTCATTCAAAAATATGACGCAATATTGCTGACTGGCTCGGGCGAACCAGACAGGGCGACTAGAATGATGGTAAAAACTCTAAACGAAGTATGGAAAAAGCCAGTAGTGATTTTTGCTGATGCAGATCCTTGGGGATTGGGTATCGCTCTACGTTACAAAATAGGCAGCGAGTCACTCAGTTACGATAGCGACAGATTAGTTACTCCAGACGCAAAAGTTTTGGGAATGATGTTTTCTGATATTTACGAGTATAATATTCCTGAGGTTGCCCGGTTGTCTGCATCCGACGAAGACCTATCCCGAGCAAACGATATGAAAAAGAAACCATGGTTGAGTGACAAACAATGGCAAAAGGAGTTGTCCTTATTCCTACAGAGAAAAGAGAAATGCGAACTAGACGCGTTTTTTAAACACGGTTTCAAGTATTTGGCCGAGACCTATATTCCTAAGAAGTTACGTGAGATAGGACTCGTCTAATTTTATCTCCTTCGAATGTTAATGGCGAAATGCCATGTGATATTTTTTCCCTTCTTCATTAATTTTTCAAATTTTATTTAGATTTATTGAGCGTAGTTGTTTGAGACTGAGGGAGATACTGGCTGAATTCACTTAGGTCCATAACAAGACCATAATAATCTTTAATGTTATCTATTGTGGACTCGTAATGCTTCTTATTACTTGATATAGTCGCGTCAGAAATTAGGACTACATCATAGCCGATATTAAAGGCATCTCGCAATGAACTTTCTACACAAATTGAGGTGTCTATGCCCGAGAAGATTAATGTATCTATTCCTAGACTTGAAAGCCAAACCTTTATCTCCGTGTCGTGGAATGCAGAGTCCCTTCTCTTAATCACAACATGATCTCCGGGTATGGGAGCAACTTCTGCCACAATATCTGCGTCCCAAGTTCCTCGAACGCATATTGGTTTTTTCATTATTCTTTCTTCTCTAGACTTCGGCAGAATCTGATGTGTTCTTGTGAGCAAATCAATTCCGGATGACTCTCTGACAGCCTGAGTATAGAATACTGGAATTGTGTTCTCTCTGCATAAATCTAAGAGTTCTTTTATCTTGGGAATCACTTGGCAAAATCTACTTGTATCCATCCCAAGCAAATCATATGAACCCCCTTTGCTCACAAATCCATTTTGAACATCAATAACCAACAGAGCAGGATTCACGTCGTAGTCTCTTAGCTTCATCTGTTATAACATTTTAATCAACCAAATTTATAGCATTATCCGAACTATCTTACGTATGTGCAGTCTCAAAATTAACATCAAAGGACGACGTCGCAGCAGCATACGGTTTATCATGACCTTACCTGTACTCTGAATTTGGCTGGCTTCATCATAGACCACGGTAGCGTTATTTGTACCATGTTGCCACATAATGAGACAACGACATACATAGCCAAAACATTAACAATAAATAGCATTGAGGGATATACTTGACATATACGCTACAAAAATGACAGAAATTGAGGCAAAATGTCCGAATTGTGCCCACAAAGCAGTAGTTGATGAGAATATGATGGAAGTGAACTGCAGATCTTGCTCCTTCAGTTCCTCGTATGAAGAATACATAGAGATAATGAAGTCGAAGGCTCTTCAGATGTCAGACGACATCCAAATGAATTGGACCAAAAATTAGTTAACACAAAGCCCCATCCCAAGAATGGTCACTCTACCCAAATGGCTACCTTCCATCGGAATTCGAAATAATACCGAGACAGAAATCTCATATCTGACGATCATATTTCGATCATAACAACTTTCTCGATAAAATATTAAGAAACTCATCTCGATTAGAAACGATAACGATCTTGCATTCAGAACTGATTGCCAAGTCTTCATTATTTGCTATTAATTATTTTTCTAAAATCTCTATGTAAGGGTTATTGAAGGATGCAGATTGGATGGTCGTGAACTTGTATGGGAAGACGTGGTGAACAGCGTTTGACCTATGCTTACCAGAATCCACCTTTGTCAGAACACGTTAGTTCTGCTCCACAATTTGGGCACCTAAGATGGCAGGTCTGTATGTTGACCATTGCAAAACCGCAGCGAGGACATTGCACACTTTTTTTGGATAGAGCTATCCGAAGACTGGCTATCCATTTAAATTTGTATTTCAGATTACCGTATTTTAGTCTTGGGTGCAGGAAGATTTAATTACGAGTTGAAAAGGGTGTAAAGAAGGGTATTATAGGATATTGGTACATTTCAAGTTAGTTGTATCTGACCCAAATGGGAGAAGCACTTCTAGAGAAATTAAGGATATCTCAGCCCAGCCATTGCTTGGTTCCAGGATTGGAGATGTATTAGATTCTTCTATTATAGGTATCGGAGCGGGAAAAATGAAAATAACCGGTGGCAGCGACAAGTCAGGAACCCCGATGCGCGGCGACGTACATGGTGGCGTAAAGAAATACGTGTTGCTTTCTAGAGGAGTAGGAATGAAAAACTCTCTAGAGGGAGCAAGAATAAGGAAGCTAGTAAGAGGAAACTTAGTCACCGAAGAGATATATCAACTAAACTGCTCATTAGTGGAAGGCCTTTTACCCACAGACCAGGTAAAGAAAGCAGAAGAACCTTCAACTGAGGCGTCTCCAAAGGAATCCAAGAAATAGTTGTTATGTAGCCAGCACAGTTATCCGCATTATAACTCGAGATTCTTTGCAATAAAACTTGAAAATTAATTAGGTTAATATCTCCCAAGAATTTTATCATTCATCATTGCATTGGAAAGAAACTCTTCCCGACTGGTATGTAAAGGAATATGGATACCAACCCAACATAAATATCGGCACGGCCGGTCATGTTGATCATGGCAAGACGACGTTAGTAGAAGCTATTACAGGCGTATGGACAAGTGGTCACAGCGAAGAATTGAGACGAGGTATTACGATTAAAGTAGGTTACGCTGATGCGGCGTTTTATAAATGCCCTCAATGTCCAAGTCCGGTTTGCTTCTCAACCACTCCGGTTTGTGCAAATTGTGGAGGAGAAAGCGAGCTTCAGCGTGTAGTGAGTTTCGTCGATTCTCCAGGACATGAAAGTCTGATGGCAAATATGCTTTCAGGAGGGGCATTGATGGACGGAGCTATTCTTGTGGTTGCGGCAAATGAAAAAGTTCCACAACCTCAAACCAGAGAACATCTGCTGGCCCTTCAGGTGCTTGGAATAAGGCAGATTGTAATTGTCCAAAATAAAGTCGATTTGACTGACTCTGAAAAGGCTGTAGAAAATTACAACCAGATTAATGATTTCGTAAGCGGGACTGTTGCATCAGATGCTCCGGTTATTCCCATCTCCGCACAGCATAAGCTGAACATCGATGCCCTAATAGAGGCAATAGAAAACTCAATAAAAACTCCTCCAAGAGCTATGAACAAGGAAGCAATCATGCATGTGTTAAGATCCTTTGATATAAACAAGCCTGGCCTGCCTTTGGAGCAAGTCAAGGGCGGTGTAATCGGCGGGGCTCTAATACAAGGCGAGCTGTCAGTAGGAGACGAAATCGAAATTAGACCGGGTTTTGTAGACGAGAAGAGAAGCAAGTACGAACCTATTCATTCAATCATTTCTACTTTAGGTACAGGGGCAGGACTAGTGGAAAAAGTCAGGCCAGGAGGGCTAGTTGCTATAGGCACAAAATTAGATCCTACATACATAAAAAGTGACTCGTTGATAGGATCAGTGGTTGGTAAGCCCGATACTTTGCCCGATGATGTCGAGGATATCAGTATTGATGTCAAGCTTTTTGATACGGCTGTTGGGACGCAAGAAATGGTAAAAGTAGAACCCATTAAAACAAAAGAATCACTTAGATTGAATGTGGGGACAGCAGCGACTCTAGGTGCTGTCACGGGCTCTAAAGATAACCAAGTAGAGGTAAAACTAAGGAAGCCACTGTGTCTTCTTCCCAAAAGCCGAGTGGCGATAAGTAGAAGGATCGCAGATAGATGGAGACTAATCGGTGCTGGAATTACGTCTTAGCGGATTATTAGCCAGAATTGATGCCCAAAGCCTTTCTCTTGTATTCCTGAAATCACGTGCTTAATACGTGGCAATTGAGGATCCTATATCATTATGGCTGCTAGTAACAACGCCCAAAAAAAATTTCCTCTCTGCAATTTTTACCATAAGAGATACGGAGGTGGCTAGGATCTAGAATGAACGTGTTATGTGATACAAGCTTTCTGATGGTATTGGTTTCAAGGCCTATCAGCCAATTTGAAAAGGTAGAAATGCAATTAGGGAAACTTAATTTTCTAATACCAGACGTTGTAATTGAAGAGCTTAAGAAACTTGAAATGCGAACAGGTCCAAAAAGATCTTTGGTCGCTAAGACTGCAATTGAAATTTCTAATTCCAAATTTAGAATAATTGAACTTCCGACATACAGACAGGTGGATGACGCCATAATCGAATATGCAAAAGCCACCAAATGCGCCGTAGCAACTTTAGATAAGAATTTGAAGAATAAATTGCAGACATTTAACACATTAGTTATCACACTTAGCAACAATAGACTGGTAATCGTGTATCCCCCGAGAACAATCTTTTAAATATTGCTGAAATAATGATTTAGGCTATGTTAGAATATAATGGCTTTGAAATTCATTGGATAGGCCATGATGGGTTCCGGATAGTTAACAATAATAACAAGAATATAATCTACATTGACCCATTTCAATTAACGTCTAAACAGAAAGGTAGAAGGGATGCCGACATTATGCTTGTAAGTCATAACCATTTCGACCATCTAAGCTTGGGAGATCTGAGAGAACTTGTAAATGAGAATACAGAGATTGTCGCTGCCAAGGAGTGTTTAGAAAATTTTCAAGACCTAGTTGTAAGTAAAATAATTCCATTAATGCCGGGTGAAAAAACTACTATCAAAGGTGTATCTATCGAGGCTGTTCGGGCTTATAATACCAACAAGAAATTTCATCCCAAGGAGGATAACAAAATTGGTTATATTATCGGTGTTAATACTACGCGCATATATCATGCTGGAGATACAGATATAATTCCAGAAATGGAAAGAGTAGACCCCGATATTGCCTTAGTACCTGTTTCTGGAACCTACGTTATGACTGCAGATGAGGCCGCGAAGGCAACAAACGAAATTATCAAACCAAGGAAATTTGCAATACCGATGCATTATGGTGCAATAGTTGGCTCAAAAGAAGATGCAGAGAAATTCAAAGGGCTGGTAAAAGTTTGTCCCGTAAAAATATTGGATAAAGAGTAAGAGATCAGACGCTTTAAAAAGAATATCTACCTACACTCTTTTAAAAAATTTAAATATGATCTATTTTTTTATATAGTTGAAAATGGCGGCAAAGAAAAAAGCAGCAAAGTCTGCAAAGAAGGGAACATCTAAAGTCCAAGAAGTAATACGGAAAGCGATTGACTACGATAATCGCTAATTCTCCCATTCTTTTGTTGCTTGCTATTAATCTTTTTCGTCCTCGTTCAGTTGACGCATCTTAATCCACTACATGGTGAGGCTAAACTTGAAACTGCTATTTCTCTAGTTAGTCACAGCGCTAAAGCTGGAAAATAATCCCGAATTTTATTCTCCAGTTAAATTTTGGCGTTTATGTTTTGTGACAACCATGACAGTACCTTAAAAAAGCGGTGAATCAGATTTGACAGCAATGCTGAGTGGAGGTAAAGTTTTGTTGCGCAGAGGCAAATATGAGTTTGAGCTTAGACATCTTTTGATTGTCGCGGTTCTCGCGATATGTTTTACCACCGCATTTATTATGCGTGCCTATCCCGCAAAATATGGCTTTTACCTTAATGAATTTGACCCGTATTTTGATTATCGCGCTACGAAATATATTGTAGATAATGGTCTTGAAGCTTATTTAAAATGGCATGACACTATGTCGTGGTATCCTGAAGGAAGGAATATCCCCGCGACATCACAATCAGGCCTTCACATAATTTCAGCATTTCTCTATCAAATCTTTGGAGGAGGCATGACCTTATTGGATTTCACAATCCTACTTCCTGCCATCCTCGGTTCCCTTACAACAATAGTAATGTTTGCTTTGGTAAGAACTATCGGCGGTACGACTGCAGGGTTGTTTTCAGCTTTGTTGTTTGCTTTCACACCTGCTATCATCTCAAGGGGGAACTTGGGATGGTTCAAATCAGAACCTTTAGGATTGTTCCTTGGTTTGCTATCTATCTATCTTTTCCTGTCCGCTATGAAGGGCCACCATATTAGAATTACGATAGTCAAGGCGGTAGGAGCGGGTCTTTTGCTTGGCCTAGCTAACGCTTCTTGGGGGGGAATACAATATTTCAGTATACCCATATCATTGTTTTTTATATGTCTCCCATTCTTCCAAAGGGACACGAAAATTCCCGTTCTCGTCGCGATTGCTTTTACAATTGCTGCGTTGCTTAGTGCGGGGGCTTTTCCAAGGCCAGGTCTATCTTTTGTGTTTGGGTTGCCAGGAATTGCATTAATTGGTGGAACCATATTCTTGGCCATTGCAACATTCATGAATAGATTCAGTCAACAAGGAAAGCGTTTGCGGAATTTGTTGTTTCTTTTAATCGCTTTTGTCGCCATCGCAGCTACAGTTCTAGCATCTGGTAGCTATTATTCCTCATCCTTTAGATATCTTAATGCAATTAACCCATTTCTTTCCGCAGTGAATCCATTAACCGAATCAGTGGCTGAGCACTTTACCCCGACCTTAGTTGATTATTTCACCCAATATTCAATACTATTGATGTTTGCAGGATTTGGGGCTTGGATGGCTTTCAGGACAAAAGACAAAATGTCAATATTTGCGCTAATCATAGGCCTCACTGGGCTTTATGTAAGTGCGACATTTGCAAGACTCCTCGTATATGCTTCAATTGGAATTATTATCCTTGCAGGGATAGGACTATATCATACCACAAGAAGTGTTCTCCAATATAGAGAATCAAGTATTCTAGAGAAGCCGGCAACAATACCCAAAGGCTCCAAGGCAAAAAAGAAATTTGAGAGCATGAAGGCAAAAAGTAGCAAGAGCGTATTTGTAAAAATTGGGTACGTTGCAATCATTACTTTCATGCTTGCTGTCCCCATGATATACCCTCCGAACTCAAACTGGCTTAGCCTGGCAGATATCCCCCCGTCCATAGCTAATGGCGGTACCGGTTATCGGCAAACTACAACGGATTGGCTTGATGCCCTTGAGTGGATCGAAAGAAATACACCAGAAGATTCGGTAATTGCCTCTTGGTGGGATTATGGATATTGGATTACGACTTTGGGGAATCGCACAAGTCTGGCTGACAACGCTACAATTAATCAGACACGTATAGCAACTATAGCTAAAATGTTTATTGATGAACAAGAAGGGGGAATAAAGATTGCACAAGATCTGAAGGCAGATTATATTATGGTTTACCTCGTTGCGCAACGCTTTCCTGGAACAAACACGACATCCTTCTATACTCTTGGAAACGGAGGAGATGAAAGTAAAAAGCAATGGTTTATGAGAATAGGTGGCTTTGATGAGCGAAACTATTTGGAACAGGACGGGGTCACTCCTACTCCTAGGTTCTGGAATTCAACTCTGCTTGGAAAATTGATACCGTTTTCACCAGTCACTTATGCATCTTTTCAAAATGGGATGCTAACTAACATTCAAGAAGAGTATGCACCAGGAACACTAGGCCTATACTCAAAAGAAATCAAGTTTCCAGCCAATGGTACAACGAGCCAACCCTTAAGCTTGGCATATGCTTCACCTAGCTTTAGAAGCAATAACACTGGATTGGTTTTTGGTGTTCTACTCTACAAAGTCAATCATGATTATGTGCCCCGTCCGTCCGTGGATCCGTACAATGAATCGAGCCTTTCACAGACGGGAAATAATCCAAGTCAGTTGTCTGCCAACTCCTCTAACTTGTTGAATACTGAATTGGACAATATGACTACAGCAGCAGGTGCGAATCCCACAGTGAATACTACGGCATCCAAGGAAGTTGCGACTATCGATACTTCTCAGGGTCCCATAAAAATAGAATTCTTTCCTGGAGCGGCGCCTAAACATGTAAGTAACTTTATTTCACTTGCAAAAGAGGGATTTTACGATGACACTCTTTTTCACCGGATAGACAAGGGTTTTGTGATACAAACCGGCGACAACAATACGAAATCTAACGGCACCGGTCGAGACAGCTGGGGCACAGGAAATCCTGGTCGCTTAGTTGATGCGGAATTTAGTGATATCCCTCACAAACGTGGGATAGTTTCAATGGCTAGGGCTTCTGATCCTAATAGCGCAGGTTCCCAATTTTTTATCGTATTAAACGACTCTCAGTTCCTGGATAAGCAGTATTCAGTATTTGGAAGAGTAATTGAGGGTTTGGAAACAGTCGATAAAATTGCTTCAATTCCAACTAATGAGGCAGACCAGCCAATCGATCCCGAACAGGCCCGGATAAAATCGGTGACTGTGGGAGAAAGACCCTAGAAATCTTATCTTAAGAAAACGATGATTTCATAAAAAAACCTAGCCCTAGGCTCAGAACATGAACCAGATTCCCGCTCTTCTCTCGATTGTTAGGTCTTTTTCAGGCATGATTTAGGTCGGATGATCTGTAGCAATTTCATTCACACTAATCCTTATATAATTAGAGACTGCAGTGATTTATCCAAGTTGATTTAAGTAGACGCACGTCTGGGGAGCGAAGGCAATTATTGAAATATCTTTACATTGTGAAAAATACTTACTCTTTGCTTCTTTTACAGGCTGGGCAACCTTTAGACGTATCAAATTCTATACCGTGTATTGAACAAGGCAGCCAGCTCATACCAATTGTTTTTCTACGACTGGAAGTAATGCTGCCGGAGTTTTTTTTCTTGTTTGCTGATTTTACATTTTTCCCTTTCAATTAAATATCTTATTGCTGGCTAATATAAAAAGCCGAGGGTCTAGGGATATCGAAATAAATAATTGCGTAGGGATATGTAATCGCCTTTTTGGCTCAACTTCATTGAACATTATTTCGTTCTGTCGTGTCTATGGATCATAGGTAGTGATAGAGAGTTTATGGAAAAGTTCTGAATGGCATTTTTCACAATAATTTGGACAGGAATAAACAAGAAGACACCCAGCCAAATCCAGTTCCAGAATATGTTTAGAGAGGAATCATCTTATCGATTAATCGAGCATTTATAATTTGTCCATCTTTCTCCATCACAACGAGATCGACTGTATATTGTGTTCCGTCTAAAAGAAAGGTTACCTGAACGTCCCAGGAATCTTTCCTGTCTTCTGTGGGAAGTCCTCCCTTTACAACCTGTTGATCAGATATGAACGGCAACATTTCTCTAATTCTCAAATCTTTAAAATCTGGACCGTAAAGACTTTCTATTGTTTTCCTGGCAGCTGCCTCGACATCGCTTTTTGTCTTGACCGGTTTCATGATTGTGATTTTACTCCCAACTTATCTATAAAAGTGTCGATATTTTCATTGTTAATGCTCGTTAAATAGGTATACAACCTAAATCATGGCAATAGTTTCAATGGCCATCGACTTTAATATTTGATTGCTTAGAACTCGCATTTTGATGAGGGAATAAAATTAAATTTTTACATACACCGCGAACTTAGAGCCCATCAAGAAAAAAACAATGTCCTTTGTATCTTGGTACCCAGAGTGTATCGTTTCCCACTAGGGAATAGTGGTCTACATTTTGAAAATGAAATTACCACAACTTTGGTGCAAGAAAACAGAATATGCTTGTTGGAGAACAATAGTTGTGACGGAACATCTAGATTCTACAAGGGTCTCAAAGTAAATGCGATTCAAATATTAACCTGCTATGTACTGCCATATGACGGGGCATTAATGAAGCAATTTCGGCAGTTATTTGGAGAGGGAGTCCGGCGTACTCAAGGAAACCAAGCACGCAGATATAACCTCCTTGCTGCGCGACTGATTGCCGATATTGTAAAAAGCTTCTTAGGTCCTCGAGGAAGGGATAAAATGTTCATTGATATCTTCGGCGAAATTACGATAACGAAGGACGGTGCTACGTTTCTGCGAAAAATAGACGTTGAACATCCAGCTGCAAAGGTAGTGATTGAGGCGTCTAATGCCGTCGACAACGAAGTAGGTGATGGTACGACATCTGTAGTAGTTTTTGCTGGCGCATTGCTTGAGAGGGCAGATGAATTGCTGGACCTTGGAATTGCTCCAGTCGATAATCGCCGACGGCTATTCTGATGCTCTTGATTTATCTCTCAATCTTCTTAACACTCTCTCCGAGAAAACAATGAACTCCGATCGCCAAATAATGTTATATCTCGCTCAGACTTGTCTGAACTCAAAGCTTTTATCCATCTCTGGGGTCACAGACACATTAATCACCAGCATAATCGTAGATGCTATTATTGCGATATCGGATTTTCAAAGCAAGAGTATACAAACAGATAATATTAAGATAGAGGAAAAGATTGGGGACCCTTCTGAAACCCAACTAGTCCGAGGTATAGTAATTGATAAGACTATTGATAATTCGGCTATGCCAAGGGCTATGAATGATGCAAAAATACTTCTAATTGACATAGAACTAGAAAATAAAGGCACAAGGATTGATGCTGAAGTCCGCGTCAATTCTCCTGAAGAGTTCCAATCTTTTTCCCGAGGAATATCAGACCTGCTCAGATATAGAGTTCAAAGGATAATCGATTCTGGAGCAAACGTTGTTATCTCGCGTAAGGGTATTAACCTGCATGCACAACATCTCTTAGCAGAATCGAATATCATTTCTATGAAGAGAGTCAAAGAAAACGATATGCATTGGCTTGAAAGAGCTACAGGAGCGAAAATAACAAATAATTTGGATAATAACTCCTTGAGCTCGTACCTCGGATATGCAAGAAACGTACATGAATCACTTGTAGGACAGGACAAAATGGTATTTGTGGAAGACTGTAACGATGCAAAATCAGTAACAATTCTGTTAAGATCTAACTCAAAAGCAACTTTGGACGAATATCATCGTTCCGTGTTAGATGCCATTTACGTGCTAAGAGACTTTGTAGTCAAACCTTCTATCATTTGTGGAGGAGGTTCCTTTGAAACCATTATTGCAAATAATGTGAAGAAACTATCAAATAAAACGAGCGGAAGAAAACAAATTGTTATGGAGAAATTCGCAGGGGCACTCGAAGAAATTCCTTTAACTATTGCGAGGAACGCAGGTATGGATGAATTGGATACAATCACCGAACTCAGATCAAAAACATCACAACGAGTTGACGGCAAAGTAAGATGGTATGGGATAAACGCAATTGAAAGAAAGGTGGATGATATGTGTCTAAGGAGAGTCTTGGAACCTGTACTTGTAAAAGAGCAAGTTTTGAAAACAGCCGTGGAAGTTACAAATCTTCTGATTCGGGTTGACGATGTTTTAATGGCTAAGCCAGTCCTGAATACCCACACTCACGCAGATGGCACTCAACATTCCCATTCTGGAGGGGATAAGAAACATGACCATTACTTTGACAAGCTAGGAAAGCAACAGCGTCCAATGCATCACTATTATTAGCGGACGTCTGACTGAGACATCACCCCTCCCTTTGTAGTTGAGATTCAAGGAACGTCTATTAACAGTCCCCGACCCGGTTTTAATTTGTCTATTATCGTAATTTCAAGAGTTTGCCTACGGAAATGATTCAGAACGCCACCCAACGAAACACTATAGGATTTTTATCATTTTTATCTTTTAACTTTTATTCTCCGACTTCCGAATAATTAAAGATAAACCATTCAAGAGGCCCTTAATCACTTTTTATGTGTAATGATCAGGATAAAACTTCTAATTTCCAGAGTCTAAAACATAGCGCGGGATCTTAATTGGCTCCTGGAGTCTTATGACTTTCTGCGTCATTTCATCTAGTTCTGTTTGAAAAACGATATCCCTAAGAGTCTCAGGGACTCCTGTCATTACACAGTCAGCTGACAGAAGATTCTTTGCGTCTCTTTCAATGTGTGAGATTTGATTTTGTGCGCGTATGCGTAAGACAATATAATTGCAGTACAACGCGAGGCATTCGTTTGTATTGATTTTTAGACCCCTTGCAATCTTCTCTTTTATTAAATTCACAGAGGCAGTAAATATCGTATCATAGGATTCATTCGAATATTCAAATACCCGTAAAAAAGGAGAAAGGTCATTTTCTCCGTTAACTATGGCCTTGACCCGGATCAACTTTTTCTTTTTGGAGGTCTGGCTTTTGGCGACCTTGCCAAAGTCATATGTATGTCCTGTACCCTTATAGAATTTGGGTCTAACAGGATGTCCTTCGACTTCGCCCTTTTTTAGTGAGCGATAGACCTGCTAGGAGTTCAACAATTAACCTATTGGCCAGACCCGAAGTAATTCCTCCATTATAGGAGTTCTGATCGCTGACATCGTAGTTAGGAGCAACCTCTACCAGATCGAACGCGAACTTATCTGGATCAAACGAAGTGGAGAGCAATCGCATAAGCCTCATACCTTCGCGAGAAGTAAGACCGTTGGGTTCTGGTTCTCCTGTCCCCGGTGCGAATGCTGGATCAAAAGTGTCAATGTCCCAGCTGATATACACAGCATCAACGTTATCATTGGCCCTGTCCGCAGCTTCTTTTGCTATTTGGTCAATGCCTTGCTCCTCAACATCTAACATGGTAAACCACTGAAAGTCTTGGTCAGCCATCCATTTGTAGAGATCGGGACCCGGCCAGTAACCTCGAGGACCAATCAAAGTATAGTTTTTACCTTTAAGGCACCCCAGTTCCATAATTCTTCGAATATGTGCGCCGTGATCGTACTTGAAACCACACAGGCCTTGGGGAGCGCAGTCGGCATGCGTATCAATATGTATCATACCAATGTTTTTATATTTCTTGGCAAATGCCCTAACATTTGCAAATGTTACTGAGTGATCACCCCCCAACATCACAGGGATACCGTCAAGATCCAGTACTTCTTTCACCTTGTTAGTCATTCTAGTGTGAGATTCAATTACATCTCCCGGTGAGACTACTACATCACCATAGTCGACTGTCCGAAACACTCCGAAGGGATCAACTCCGGTTTCTATGTTAAAATGCTCGTAGGGAGGTGAAGGTACTGTTGAAGCCGCTCTAATGGCTCTGGGGCCGTATCGTGCACCGGGTCTAATTGTGGTTCCAAAATCAAAAGGTTCGCCAATGATAGCGATGTCAGGTTTTACTTTCTTTAATTCTTCTAAGGTTCTAATCCACGGTAGTTTCAGAAAAGTAGGTATCCCTACAAAAATGGGTTCATCGTTTCCCTTATATGAGTCGCCGTAAAATTCCATTCCCATCGATATTTCAATCTAAAGTAGAAACACCAATTTCTTAAATATTGCTAAGTATATTACGTCTGAAAGCACCTATAGTTATCCAGATTTCCATTCGTAATTTACAAATCAATTTCCTGTAATAGCACGCTATTTTTAATCTAATAAACCTGCATATACAAATGGCAGAAGGGTCGTAATTTCTCCATGTATTGTCGTTTGCCTTGCTTTAGCGGTTACTTTACCCCAGGAAATAGCTTCTCTTACCGGGGCACCGCTCAGACTACCGTCCCACTCTGATGCCGTAGTCATATACACAGCATAATCTAATCCCCCTCTGAATTGGTTCCACCATAGCATGTGATGCTTCGAAATGCCACCTCCCAACATAAGGCCTCCTGTTTTTTTTGCATCGAATGTCAGATCTGATAATTTGGTCTCATCCGAGAGGATATCTAACTTGAATTCCTTATGTTGTTGCTGAAAAAACCATATTTGGCTTCCTACTGCCCCATCTACTATACCTGGTACTATGACAGGGATATCGTTCTTATGAGCCCAATAAAGGAAAGAAGATTCATCTAGGTCTTTTCCCAGATAATTTGTGATATCATAAGTCCCAAAGTGTTTGGAATCGCTTTCAGATTGAATTTTGCCTAAACAAGCCTGTACTTTTTTTTCTATCAACGGTCCATAATTTTCCATCGGGACGAGTACATTTCCCAAGCGATGGATTTTTTTATTTAAGAGTGCGTAATCATCCATCCTGAAATCTCCTGAATAGTAATTTTTGTATGTCCTTGCAATATCATGATCTAATGCTCCGCAGGTTGTAATTACGCAGTCAAACATTTTTTTCTTTAGCATATCGCGAATAATTCCTCTCACCCCCGTCGATATTACAGCCCCTACAAATGATAGAAACTTTGTACAATTTTCATCTTTGATCATTGTTCGCATGATATCTACGCCTTCATAGAGATTTCTTGACTCAAAGCCACCTGAATTACTCATAGCAGAAAATAGCAAATCAGTATCTTTAGAATCAATAGAATAATCAACGACTCTTTTGGAGAGATAATTTCCTCTCTGCACCTTTACATCTTTATCCATACGCCAGATTTTTTTTCGAGTCGGTTTCTTCCTACTAACTGACACAGTGGAGGGTTTCTTCATTTAATATAAAAACGTCGTCTTTTCCTAAAAGTGTAATATAATTTGAACTGCCAGAACCACCATCCCCACAGCAACAGTCACTAACATGAAAGGAAAACCAACTTTAAACCAGCGATTAAAAGCGATGGAATAGCCTTGTTTTTCACTCATGCCTGCGGAAACCACTCCAGCACTCGATCCAATTAGTGTCCCGTTACCTCCGAAATCAGCCCCTAATGCTAATGCCCACCATAAAGGACTGACATGAAAATCTCCAAACGCAGCTACAATGTTTGGGTCAGAATTGAGAGTATGGACCAAAGGAATCATTGTAGCAGTAAATGGGATGTTGTCAACAAAAGCGCTGGCTATTGCAGCCAGCCAGATTATCATCACAAATGTAAGCCAGGGACTGCCACCAGTTACGTTTATTGCTGCAGAAGATAACAATCCAATTAATCCAGCATGTTCTGCAGCGCCCACAATAATAAACAACCCTGTAAAAAATATGAGTGTGGTCCAATCAACTTCCTGCATCACTTTTTCCGGATTAGCTTTCGTAATAACAAGTAGGACTGCAGCACCGCCTAATGCGATGACTGACACCTCGATATGAAGGGACCCATGAAATCCGAAAAAAGCAATTACCCCAAGTAAGACAATTAAAGACTTTTTGAGAAGTTTCTTGTCCTTCAAGAATTTCTCTTTCGTCTTGGGCCATGATCTGCTCTAAATTGCTAACCACTGCCTTCAGGTCTTTTCGAAAGAAAAATTTGAAAAGCAGTAAAGAGACACAGAAGGAGATAGCTACTGTAGGTCCTAAGTGGACCAAGAAAGAGTTAAAGTCAATATTAGCAGCTGATCCGATCATAATATTTGGGGGATCACCTATGAGTGTGGCAGTTCCGCCTATATTTGAGGCCAAGGCCTGAGCGATAATGAAAGGAATCGGTGAGATTTTGAAGGTCCTAAAAACGGAAACAGTTACAGGTATCATCAGCAGAATAGTGGTGACGTTATCAATGAACATGGAAACGACTGCAGTAAAGCTACACAATATCAATAGCAATCTCCACAGGTTTCCTTTGCTCATTTTAGTTGCTTTGATACCGACCCATTGAAACACTCCCGAGTTAGCCAGAATGGCAACGATTATCATCATTCCAAGTAAAAGCCCAATGGTATTGAAATCGATGACATCTATAATGAATTCGAAACTTGTAGATGGTTCAATAGAACCTATTACTAGCAGAAATGAAACTATGATTATTGCTCCAAGGAGAGAAACAGAGGTCCGATGAATTATTTCGAAAGATAAAATCACATATACAGACACAAGAATCAGTGCCGAAATTAATAATGACGGAGAAATCTCTTTTCCAAGCAAAGGGGGAACTGTAAAAATGATAATTGCAATGGTAGAAATAATTGAAAGAGCTGCCAGGTTTTTTCTTGTCTGTATTGTTTTCGACGTGGCTTCCAATGGCCGCCAGAAATTGATACCTCGGCTATTATAAAAAATTTTTAATGCATTGCTAACCAATTGCAGGCGAGAAAATCCTCATGTTGAAGGCACCAGGTAGTAGCAATGGCCATCCGTTCGCTCTATTGTTTTCTCAGGTAGGAAAATTATTAATGTAAATTACCTATTTTGCTTCGAGCATTAATACGTAATTTACATCATCTAGCCTAAACCTTAAATATTTACTGACAATTATCTTTGGGGATGGCAGGTTTAGACGGTTACGGGATAGCCGTTTTAGCTTTTTTGGCGGTGAGCTTGACGGTCGGAACATTAACCTCTAGACTAGTGAAGAAAAGCAGTAAGAGATTTATGGTGGCGGGAAAAAGTTTGCCACTCTTCTTCGTTGGAACCATGCTTGCGGCACAAGCTATTGACGGAAACTCATCTCTAGGTAATGCATCGCTTGTTTATCAATTTGGCTTTTGGGCAGGCGCAGCAATTCCAATTGGCCTTGGAATTTGTCTCATATTGACAGGTACAGTCTATGGAAAAAGATTAAACAGAATGTCGATGTTAACTCTGCCTGACTTCTACTATAGACGATTTGGAAACGCAGCTGAAGGAATATCTGGAATTCTAATGATGATTAGCTTTATCGTCCTTGTAGCTGGGAATTTCGCTGCCTCCGGATTTATCCTTTCGACAGTATTAGGGATAGATTTCATTTGGGCTATGCTAATCGCAGCAATAATTGTCTTGATTTACACGTATGCGGGGGGCCTTTTCTCCTCAGCCTACACCGACATCTTTCAGATTTATCTTGCTATCGGAGCCTTTTGGGCAGCTTTTATCTTTTTTGCTAGCGGGATTTTCAGGTGTTGATTTCAGCACCATTCTTGGAAACGCTCCGCCGGAGTATTTAGATCTTTCAGGTTTGTTTGATATTGGCAATGGTGCATTGATAAACTGGGCCGGAATATTGGCACTGGCATTGGGTGACCTGGTCGCCCTCGATTTTATGGAAAGAGTGTTCGCAGCAAAGGATGGAAAGACAGCACAAAGGGGAGCACTGATGGGCGGAGCCTTGACATTATCCACTGTTATTCCCACTAGCATGATAGGGATTATCGCACTTTACTTCCTGCCAAATATTGCCGATCCATTCACAGTATTTCCAGAGTTAGCTATTAACCACGTGCCATTTGCAATTGGTGTTGCAATGCTTATGGGTGTGCTAGGAGCCTCCATGTCAACTGCCAATGGTGGACTACTAGCCATTTCTAGTGTTATGTCACGTAACATAATACAAAGGGATATCCTTAAACGAGTCCTCAAAAGACCCGGCTTAGACAATAAACAGCTATTGCTAACCACACGTATATTTACAATTCCTATGATGATTGCCGCCTTCGTTTTAGCATATTTAATTCCTCAGCCTGGTGTTTATCTAATTTTGGCATTTGATATCGTATTTGCTGGAGCATGGGCACCATTAACGTTAGGGTTATTCTGGAAAAAAGCCAACACTCCCGCTGCGCTTGTATCCCTTATTTTTGGCTCCGCACTTCGGCTCGTGATGTTCTACATAACCCCCGTAGAATATGCAGGGATTGACACTATGATTCCTCCTGTAGTGTCTTTCGTCCTTTTCATTGTAGTAGCCCTTGCCACGCAGAAGAAATATCCAGGAAGACCGGGCATAGTAAACTATGTACCACCTGAGGAAGATGTTATTAGGGGAGAGGATTTAAAAGGTTATGTCGATCCAAGCGGAAGGAAATATCAATAGCTTTTCAACAACGCTATATAATATTAAATAATCAAATATTCCCAACAAAGTTGTGCCAAGCAACGGATACTCTACTATTGGATTAAAGCCTGCCATGTTAACCAAGTTACAAAAGGCTACTGACGACTATTATCCAGGCATGTTTATTCCAAGTACACTCATAATAATCATGAATGAGATAAAGCGCGGTCATTATTCTGTTAATATGCATAACGTAAAGCCAGATTTCACTGGTCGTTACACATCGGTAACAATAAGATCAGACGTAAAAAGTTGGTTGCAGGAAAATTACGCCACACTACGGGAAGAATATGGCAGAAAATATGGCATAAACAGTTTTACTCAATTTGCATGTGTATTTATGCTAAACATACTACAATCCAAGGCTAAAATACAAAATTATGTTCTCAAACTCAGAGAGTCAGATTTTTTGTGGCTAATTGATATTTATAATGAAAAGAAGGAGCATTACCATCATCAATATGGTACCCAGACCTTTGAGGAATTTGCAGATGTTTTTTTAAAAGAGATTTTGGAAAAGGTAAATGAGGCAAAGAGAATTCTAACTATATAGTCCCATTAAATCGAAAATAGTTTCGCTTTAAATTCAGCATATCTCAAAAAGTCAAGGACATAAGGACTTCCCTTCCATTTGTAGTCACGTATTTATTATGAACAGTTACTAAGGATTCAAATGTCAACTTCCATCGTGATCAAAAAAATTCTTGTTCCTATTGATGGTTCTGATCTATCCTTTAAAGCTGCTAGTTATGCGTTACATTTAGCCAAAATGGAGAATGCTGAGCTAACAGCACTAAATGTTGTGGAAGATATCAAACAAGGGGGTTCAATAGGTTTGCAGGCAAAATATGGGAATGTATCGATTGTGGATGCATTCCGTAAAGTGCGAAAAGAATCAGCAGAGCAATGGATAAGCAAAATAGAGCAAGACGCAAAAAATCAAGGAGTAGCTCTTCGTGGTGAAATCCTAGATGATGAGGATAATTCTTCTGAGTCAGGAGTTATAACCGAATATGCTGAAAAAAATAATTTTGATCTTATCGTAATTGGGTCTAAGGGGAGATCAAAACTAAAACGCTTGCTTACGGGAGGAGTCGCAAATGCAGTGGTTAATAATGCCAAGACCCCGGTACTCGTAGTGAGATGACAACGGACTTTTCTGATTCAGATTAACTTCTAAACTACCTATTTTTCTGATGAGAGGGGTTGTTGCTGATCCCATGCAATTTCGATTGACCTACTTATTTGGGTGTACAAGCGTCAATCTGGCTATTATCTAATAACTAACAGTTTGTATATTTGAATGTAAACTATTGACGATATTCGAATCCGTCATTTCTTTGAGACTGACTTTCCTTTTTTCCTATATTGATTATTTGAAAACAGTCGTCTAATATTTGCTATCAAGTGGCAACTACTGAACATTATCAGCTTAAAGTAAGACCAGGTAACTGTATACCAATAACGAATATACTCAACACATCAATGTATCGAATCGAAACTTAATCAACCAAAAAGTAGAGAATGGCATACCAAAAATACTGCTGGGCTATACCTCCGGGCGCTATAATAGGATACAGAGAATCAAGATGAAATTTGTATAATACTAATATAATGCTAAGCCTATTCTATTTTTCTTCTCTTTGTGCTCAATTGCAGATTTTGTATGTACTACCTGTAACAGTCGTTAGCAAGGATAACATGACTGTAGCACAGAATATCAAACTGATAACAATAGATAACAGCTTAAAAAATGATTTTTTGCAGGTGTTGGTAAAATAGGAAATGTCGTTGAGTGAAGAAGAAAAGGGAATCTTGTACTAGACCTTTATTGCAATGGATGGGACAGGTTATTTTTGCATTCGGTCCAATAATATCGGTATATGACGCCATACAATGGCAAATGATGGCGTTGTGATGCTTACCGCAGTGTTTGTGAAGTCCCCTCAAAAACAATTTCCATCGAATCAGTTGTTAGACAAAAAAAGACAGATCAATAAGCTTTTACTCCCACTATCTATGTACTTTTAGATGCAAGGAACATTTACTAACGCAGAATTACAAAGATACTCTAAAAAGTTTCTCTGTGGCCTATACATTATGACTCATGGCAATTTAAACAATAGCGTAAGAAGCATTGATGTATTCTTTAAGAATGTAAGTGCAGAAGCATATGAAAGACCCTCACTTGGACTACAAGCAGCAAATGAGATTGTCCTATATCTTATACAGGAGAGACTTGTTGAACGAGATACACCACAAGATGTTAAATTAACTCTAAAAGGTTTGGAGAAATGTAAAAAGGACTGTTACTGAGGGTTCTACCTATTGAGCAATCTCGTCAATCGTTATGAGCCGTCTTTTGCGTCATCACAAATCTCGCTTGCTTCCGATGCAGTGGGTGAATGATTCACAATATAATATATCAAAGTCGAGGCAAATTATCAAATAGTTTCTACTATGCATTAAACCTTCGCAGATAAAGTGTTTCTGTTTTTTGGTATGACTAACAAACCATCGTTAAGGAAAATCTTTTAGAAGGAGGTAGATAATCGTAAAGTGATGTCTTACCCAAAAGACGTCTTCTCCAGAATGTTTGGAGAAGTAGGAAAAATTGAAAATAATTTACTTTATCCCAAGGAGGAAGAAGAGACGAATGTCCAGGAGATAGACGATGCTTTGTCATCTAATATTTTTAATGTAATGCTAAGCAGGCGATCTCAGAGAAGATTCGAAAATAAGCCAGTTGAGGATTCAAAAATAGAAATGTTATACGCCGCGGCTGACACTGCGCCCACAGCCGGTGGCTTTCAGGGTTTTGAGATCTATCACATTAAACGCCAAGATATCAAGCTAAAGTTGGTTGATGCTGCTAATAAGCGAGCCATATGTAAACGCCCCCGTGGTCCTTGTCTTCTGTATGAATCCTGAAAGGATAAAATTAAATTTCCCCCCCTACATTCTGAAGAAATTCTCTCTGCAAGATGCTACTCTAGCTGCAGCATATGCACAACTGGCGGCACATGCATTAGGCTTGAGTTCTATATGGATAGGTATGATTGATGAAGAAAAAATCATGGCTACATTAAATACAAAATACGTACCTTCGTCTATTCTATGTTTAGGATATCCACAAAAGATACTTCAGCCCAAACCAAAAAGAAATTTGAGGGATTTAATCCATGAGGTTTGAATCCTGAACCTACTACAAGTTTATTCAAGCAGCCAACTAAAATGGTCATGCAGTTCGGGATACTGAAGATAATTGATGCTTCTTAAGATCCTTGCTTCCGATTCTATTTAGGCTCGTATTACATGTTCATCATTTCAAATATTGTTCTAATAATGCTCTAATAATACACCGTTATGGTTATCCTGTCAATTGTAAATCTGAATTCTGAATTACTTAGTCGACATCGACTATTTGTTGTTGGACACCAAAAATAGAAATCGATATTGCTTAGAAACAATCTAACTCATATACGCTTAATTAGTTGTTACAATTGCCAAAACGATATGAACCCAAAATTTGATCACATGCAAATTTGAATTTCGTAGCGAGCTGTACGACTATTTTAGCCTTAGTATATTACTTGGGATCTAGTACAACTTCTTCACTTGACTTCGTTCCTATTTCATTCGCATCAGAGGTATCTCAGAAAAATCATCTCGTGCTTTCCTTCCCAGGACTGAGATTATTTAATATTTCGTCATCAATCTATTTCGCCATGCAATCAAGGACAACTGCCTCAACTTTAGTTCTTTTTAGAAGTTCTGGAATAATCAATATCCTGTCATTAACATTCCCATTTATTTCGTAAAAAGTTACACCACCTATGCAATGTATCTGGAGAATTGCGGTCACCTGAAATCAGAAGTATCGAATACATAAATATATTCAATTTCTGAATTCTTTTTTTTACTAAAACATAACCATGAAAAAGATAATCTTCTCTTATTGAGTTCCTATAACAGATTCTAGGATTTACAATGTTTACATATTCAATTTGCAATAACCTGAAGACCCGTCAATCTATTGGGTTCTTTTAAATCAGGCACGATTATTTTCCTGGGAAGTATGAGAAATATCCCACGATCTAGACGTGGATCAATTGTAGTAATTATATTTGTTATTGTCGTGAGGAACTCCTAAAATTTCGCCAAAGATATAGATTTCGTAAATGAACTTCAGAATCCTACGTCCCCCCCTGCATTCTTTCTGGTCAGGAGTACCACATTCATCTTTACATGCATATTTTCACTTTGAATAAAGTTATTGTTATAAAAGTGTCAGCATATTCGTTGACTTTTAGGCAATAATGTTATAATGCGAGGAATTACTATTGATTGAGAAGAGTTCTTGCTCATACCTTGCAATTTCATGATTTGTCTTCTCTAGCCAAAAGCCAGTTCACAAATAGTTAATAAAGGGATTTGAGACGCACTTTCCCTTCATTCGCCTATATTTTGTTCCAATCGAAATCCTTCAACAAGTGAGCTTCACTCTATTATCGAAAAAATCTTTTTTTTGTATAGAACACTTGCTCCGGAAGAAATAACTCTCGTACATCTTGACCAAAGGCCTCCTCATGGATTGTGGCATTTCCTAATGCGAAATCCTTCAGGAATTCTTCACCCAAAATGTTTGCCATTTTTTTCACTGGGTATATATAAAGTTCATTTAGGAATTCGGGATAATTGGGCCTGAGATACCTCTTTGAATCTGTTAATATAAGGGTAAAATACCACGCTAAACCTTCTCTCAGTTGATGGGAGTGCCTGCTGCTCAATATGCCATGAATGAACTCATGCAAATAATGACCAAATTTTGCAACGTCGAACCTAACAACTATTTCCTTTAGATAATAATCTGTAATCGCAACGCTTCTAGTATTGTAATATTGCCCTGAGGGTAAATTGTGAATTCTGGATATAATCTGGACTTCCATTTCCCAGCTTCCTCGGCATATTATTATATCAAAGGATGTTCTAGTCCCAAAGTATTCATATAATAAATTATTTGCAGTATCAATAAATACGAATACCTTCTGAAATTCGCTACTAGATAGCTCGCTTAGAAATGTAATATCCCTCTGCGATAATCCGATACTCAATGGATGCGCCTTTGTTTCTCCTATTATTGTGTCTCTAATACCTATTAAATTGAATGGTTAATTGCTAATTGATAATCTCTTGTACTAAAGTTCTATTTGACGCAGGAGGTGGAAAATCTGCGAAATTTTAAAAAAATGAAGTAGATCTTGTTGTTTTTTACGGATGCACTTAGGACAGAGATATATACCATAAAGAAAAGACGATATGCTGTATGGAACCAAACCCTGTACAGCTGGAATTGGAGGAGAAATCTATTACCATTAAAGCTAAGATTTTGGAGGGGGTATTGATCGCGAAGAGCTTTCATGGTCATGATTGCTATTTACAATTACTTCGTTTTATTAGGGAAGCATTTGCACCAAATTCAGCAGTAGAGGCTACCATCTTCATTAAGTAACAATATCAGCGCAAAATCGTTAACTATCTACAAGGTTTATAACCGAGTTTTCAACTTACATATAATGATGAATGCATTTGATAAACACAGCAGGAATTTCACAGTGCAGTGTGAAGACTGTGATGAAGTATTTGATATCTTGGCAATGGCCAAAATGCATGGCAGTAATAAAGGTCACAAACTTAAAGTTACTGAATTTTGGATAACTGGAAGAGGCTAAAAATAATCAGGCTTGGATAGTTCACGACTAACACATTAAGTCACAATATCAGTTCTATGTCGGGAAGGTGGAGTAATGACTCTTACAAAAATTACAGTTATATCTCAGCAATCATCATTTATGAGCGTCTAGTCAGCTTTCATTGCCACGTCGAAATCTACAAGAAAATACGCAGTCGTGGTACTTCTGAGTAATATTTACTGAACCATATCAAACGACTTTAAATTAAACTAGCCCTTTCTTATTGCACTAAAGGAAACGTTAAGGATTACTTTTCTGCATATTCTAACGACTTCATATATTACATTTCTCACATCAGTTGCAAAAGCACCAAGCAACCTAATCATAACTCCCGAATTATTAGGCAATATTGTTGCTCCTCCATAGATTTTCGGAAGTGACTCTATCATAGAATTAATCTGGTCATTTAGCTCTCGAATATATTTTGATTCAGTAAGAATATAAACAGTTCCCACCACATCAAAACCTTCCAGTACTCCAAAATTCCTGATACTCTTCTTCTTTGGCTCCAACATTGCTATATCAATGAACCTTAACTCTCCATTCTGATTTTTTGCGTTAGTTTTCAAATAACAGATGTCATATTCAAACGATTCTCCACTACCTACACGTCCTGGAACTAGCATTTCTGAATATACCATTGTAGAGTTATCATGTGTATTGAGTGTTACTTTCTGGTAGAAACGCGAATTTCTATAAGGGATTATTTGATCAGGTATGTATTCAAAATAACAACCTTCGCCAACAGTAATATTCACTATTTGTGTTGCATAATTCTTATCCATTCGGTATAATCTAGTGGCGCCTTGGGTGGTTAAGTGAAAAAATGCATCATTTTTAAGCGTTATATCCATTCTATATCTATCACCTTGCAATATGCCCCCAGATGGCGACATGATATACATGTAGGCCATAGAAGGTAAAGATTCTTCTAAATATCGTACTCGTTGTGTATAAAGAGGAACCTTCGAATACTGTTCCTTCGCGACTGTCTTCTGTCTATCGGGGTCGTGTTCTAGTCTCAAAACCAATGCCCCAATCTTTCCGGCTTTTCCCACACCTAGCTGGCTGAGAACAGAGCCGTAAGCGAGGATCTCAGGAGGAATGTCCTCTGGAGTATAGAATGCGAGGTTCTCCACCAAAATTAGTTACCTGTTATTTAACTACCGCTTTTGGTGCAGATTCGAAAAGTACATCTCTAATAATATGTTCCGTTACGTCCTTGACACCTTGGCCCGTCTTGCAGTTTACAAAGACATACGGTTTCGCTCCTCGCACTATTTTAGCATCCCTTTCCATTATGGTAAGGTCTGCACCTACATATTGAGCAATATCTATTTTGTTAATGACGAGAAGATCACAATTTTCTATTCCAAGCCCCCGTTTCCTCGGATATTTGTCACCACCAGTAACATCAATAATGTAGATAAAATAGTCCGCCAGAGCAGGGCTGAAGGTGGTTGTTATATTATCACCACCACTTTCAATTATGATCAAATCAAGCTCGTTATGCTTTGATTCCATTTCTTCTACTACAGATATATTCATTGAGGGATCCTCACGAACGGCAGTATGAGGACAACCACCTGTAGCAAGTCCAATGACTAAATCCTCAGACATTAAACCTTTTTCAGTTGCCAAATTTCGTCTCATCCGCTCAGCATCTTCGCGTGAAACTACATCATTTGAAATAATACCTACAAGATAACCTCTAGATGACAATATCGGAACAATTTGTTCTATCAGCATGGTCTTGCCCGATCCGACCGGGCCTCCGATTCCTACTCGAGGAATTCTGCTATTTGAAACCATAAAAAACATGTACCAAGTTTTCAGGTAATAAACATTTTCGAATTCATTCTTTCATGCTTTACTTGTATGATATCTATCCCAGGAGCAAACTGCCACATGCTTGATAGAGGTCTTTCAATACATTTTTCCACAATCTCCGAAATGTCTGGTTTTAATTCATGGATAATCCTTTGGCCGTCGTAATGTTGTAGCATTCCTAACCTGAGCGCTGCCCCTACCATACTGACAGTAAAACTGTAAAGCATTGAAAGCCCGGCGTTTTTTTTTGAAATCTCAAGAGCATTGCATGCAATAGCAAAAGCTACAGGATACACACCAGTCGCTCCTCTAGTCTTTATCATTTCATTGAAGTTATTCAATACTTCATTATTAGTTATGAATGAAACCAAACATCTTATTAGTTGGCTTCCTGACCGAGCAGAGGCTTCACGAATGTCTCGAATAAGTTTCATAGAAAAAATCATTCGGTCTATTTCGACAAGTGCACCGACATCTTTTCTCTTTGCACAATCGTATGAATTTCCTAAGGCAGTGCAGTCTGCAGGACCAATTTGGCACTCGAGATAGGCCTTAATCATTTCTAACAATTCATTTGGACTATATAGCTTCCTTTGTTTCTTATAGAATAACGCCTCCAGCCCATTTGAAGTTGTATACATACCGGTAGGGAAAAACGAATCAGAAAGCTGTAGCGCACTTATCTGCTCAATACTTAATTTGTCAATGCTCATGTACGTCAGCTCCTTCTTCAGGTTCGAAGACCATAGTAGTGCTTGTAATATCGATAAGTTCTTTTATTGAACCAAGAACCTTTTTTAAAAGATCTAATTCACTTTCTGCTTGTATAGGCAAGATAATTTTATTATCTTCTAGCTTTATCGGTCGATGCAGATTGCCTATCGTATGACCGACTTTGACAGCCATTTCAAAAAGGTGTTCACTGGCAATATTATTTTTTACGGCAATAACTGCAACTTTTTCAGGTTGAATTTCTACTATGATAATCTTGTCGTTATTTAATAATAATACATCTCCATGTTTAATATGGACATTTTGTGGGAGCATGATAGCGACGTCGGAGCCTTTGTTAGAAGTCTTCCTCATACGACTTCGCTGAGCTTCACTCCTACTGATTCGAATAATCTCTGAAAGCTGTTTAACAGTCATCTGGTTATACTTTTGCGCTAGATCATAATCATTGTGTATATTTCCGACAACTGAGTTTATGCTGATCATTGACGTTTACCTCGCTGACTTGCTTTTGCTGACGCACGTAATGCAGGTTTCTTTGTGCTCTTCTTTTTTCGGCTCTTTACAGAAGCAATCATATCAGATAGTCTCTGTGTATAATCAACAAATCCATGATGGGTGTATGAAGATCGCCTGACAGTTGCAAAACTGAGCCCTTGATCTGAGAATCGCATCGCTGCACCTACGGAAAACTTTTCTGCTATGACACAGACTGTCACCTTATGATCAGGATAATCTAAATTTAAATGGGAAGCAGGATCAATAAATCCTGATAGCGATCCTACTTTCCCACCCTTTATCGTTACATGTCTTACCTTTGTAGGATCCAAAACCTGTCCTTCATCTACATTAGATTCTTCTACACAATGACGAATTAACAATTTATCAAATCATCTCTTTGTCTCTGAAACTGCCTGAGGACTTAAATCCTCAGCTGCCAAGTTTCTGTCTATTCTCAAAACAGATTTTGCTATTTCTCCTGCTCCCTTAAGAGCCATCGTCTTTACAAGCAAAGGATCTATTACACCCAATTCCCACATATCTACAGGATCACCGCTATTAATATCGATTCCAAATCCTTCTGGGGATGATCTTGCGGCCATTACTTTTTCAAGCCCGTTGAAACCAGCATTGGTCAAAATTTGTCGCATAATACTTTCCAGTGCCGACATGACAACATCGAGTCCAACTTGTTCTAGGCCCTTTAACCTCAGCTTCTTAACCTTCTCTATAACGTGCAACTCAGCAGCCCCTCCGCCTGCAACTACACCATTATTCAATGCTGCCTCAGCCAGCGTTTGTACCGTCTATTACCGCTCTCCATCGTTCTTGTGATGTTTCCTTCGTACTGCCAGAAACTATAATCGTAACCATATTTTGGTTAGAACCATTTTCTACATAGATTAATTCATCTTCTTCATCCTCAAATATGCGCTGGGATCTACCTAAGATGTGGGGTTTCTTTAGGTCCTCTAACAACCTAACAGGCTTTGCTCCAGTGTATCTTGACAAATAGTCTATCTCTTCCGTAGAAATGCGAACAGCAAACACTCTTTTAGCAACAAGCAAATCTTCAACCACTTGATCGACTTCAGGTGATGCTATTAGAAGAGCATTTGCGCCTGTCGCTATAATGGAGTCTACAATTTGTTTAGCTTTGGCTAACTTATCATTCTCCATTGACAGTATGTCTTGGTATTGGGTATTTTCCTTAAGCCAAGATTCTTTGACTGGCTTCAAATCCATTTTTACGATCATTATCTTGGGTTCTTTTACCTCTAATGGCATCTCTGGATCGAGTCTCTTTCTCTCGAGAATCATTCCGTTAACAACTTTATCTTCTATGTTGGTTTTTCTAATAACCATAATTGACTTGTCAAAATTGTATGAGCCGTTGTAGACTGCCTTCTTTCCTACCATCCGGAGAGCTGATATAACAAGTGTTGCAAGCTGTTTTCCATCTAGTTTCGAGGAAAGCGATGTTCTTACTATTTGCTCTAACATCACATTATCTAATGAAATACTCTTCGTCTCTTTTTCTAAAAAGTTACAAGCATGTCTGACCCCGCTTTCTATACCTTCAACAACCTTGGTGGGATGCACACCCAATTCTCGAACCAATCTCTTACCTTCCTTTATCATCTCCGCGGCCATTACCACAGCAGTTGTTGTCCCGTCCCCAACTAGTTGTTCTTGTCTCTCAGCTATCTCTACAATCATTCTTGCAACTGGGTGTATGGCTCTGAGAGAGAGCAAAATTGTAACACCATCATTTGAAATATGCCTATTCATGGCCTGATCTATGAGAAGCTTATCTAGCCCTTTTGGACCTAGCGTAGTTCTTACAGTGTCTGCCACTGCCATAACTGCATTAGAATTAGACTCCATGGCATTGAACTCTACGTTTTCTGCCATAGGTCTCCAGACTCCATAATTTGGATTTGACATTGAATGAAAAACCTATAATTTAATCGCAATAAAGCTATGTAATAAACTTACTACATACAAAATAAAAAAGAGAATTGTTCCTCTATCAGTCCACTTCTAGAAGTCTATGCCATGAAATACCTTTGGGCCGAGGACAGTTCTTTCGCCGGATCCACAGTAGCTATTTTGCCATCTAATTTGACCTCATAGGTCTCTGGGTCTATCGTTATTTCAGGTGTCTTGTCATTCCACATCATATCTTTCTTGCTAATGTGTCTACAATTCTTCACTGGCAACATTATTTTCTCCAATCCTAGTTTCTGAGGCACACCCAGTGCTACTGCCGCTTTAGATGTAAATGTGAAGGATGTTTTCTTTACCGCTTTTCCCATTGCACCAAACATAGGTCTATAGTATACAGGTTCTGGTGTTGGAAGAGATGCATTTGGATCTCCCATAATAGACCATGAAATAAATCCACCTTTGAAAACCATTTTAGGTTTGGCTGGGAAAAATGCAGTTGGATACATCACTATATCCGCATATTTGCCAACTTCTAATGAACCTAAATAGTCTGCTACACCATGCGTTATGGCAGGATTGATGGTAGTTTTTGCAATATACCTCTTCGCTCTGAAATTGTCATTGTCACCTGTCTCTTCCTCTAGTTTCCTTTTCATTTTCTTCATTTTGTCTGCTGTTTGCCATGCACGGATTACAACTTCGCCTATTCTTCCCATTGCCTGACTGTCTGAAGAATACATGCTCAGGACACCCTCATCATGCAAGACATCTTCTGCTGCGATTGTCTCGGCTCTGATTCTAGATTCTGCGAATGCAACGTCTTCGGGTACTGCAGGATTAAGATGATGACAGAACATTAGCATATCTAGATGTTCGTCAACCGTATTCACTGTATATGGTCTGGTTGGATTGGTCGAAGAAGGTAAAGCAAAATGCTCTCCAGCAATCTTCATAATGTCAGGAGCATGCCCTCCGCCAGCCCCTTCTGTATGATACGTGTGCAATGTTCTTCCGTCAATCGCATCTATTGTGTCGTCTACATATCCACACTCATTGATAGAGTCTGTATGAATAGCCAGCTGGGTGTCAGTAGCGTCTACTGCTTTCAGGGACGCATCTATTACAGCGTTGGTAGTACCCCAATCTTCATGATCTTTAAGGCCGCAGGCTCCCGCTTCTATTTGTTCCATTTGAGTGGCTAAAGAAGGGTGTGAGTCATTTCCTTTGCCTAGGAATCCCCAATTCACTGGTATGTCCTCTACAGCTTCGAGCATTCTACTCATATTAAAAACTCCAGGGGTGCACGTCGTAGCATTAGTGCCGTCGGCTGGACCTGTACCTCCTCCGATCATATTACATATTCCGTTGCTTATACCATCAAGGTACTGCTGGGGAGATATCATATGAATATGAGTATCAAAGTGTCCTGGAGTACATATTGTATGCTCTCCGGCAGTTGCTTCAGTACAAGCAGATACAACCATGTTATTACTAATTCTATCCATTATGTAGGGGTTTCCAGCATTGCCAATCCCAGCAATTTTGCCATCCTTTATACCAATATCGCCTTTGATAATACCTAAAACCGGATCAAGTACTACAGCATTTGTGATTAGGTAATCTAGAGCTCCATTTGCGTTAGTTACTCCGGATGTTTGGGCCAGCCCATCCCTTAATGTTTTTCCTCCGCCAAAAACACATTCATCACCGTGCGCAAGAAGATCTTTTTCAACTTCAATTGTTAGGTCCGAATCCCCTAGTCTAATTTTGTCCCCTGTTGTAGCGCCGAACAGGTCGGTATATTGCTTGCGTGTTAGTTTAAGAACCATTCTTCTCTCCTCCTCTATGCTCCCTTAAATCCTTCCTCTCTTGCCCTTTGTAGTGAGGCATTTCTGACGTGTGGAGATCGCAGACCGCCCATAGTCAATCCATTAAATCCGTATACGATACGAGATCCGGATAGTTCACAAAGTTCTACTTCCTTAGAATCACCTGGTTCAAATCTTATGGATGTCCCGGCAGGGATATTTAGTCTGAATCCATATGCTTTTTCCCTGGGAAATTCCATGGCCTTATTGACCTCAAAGAAGTGAGTATGCGAACCTATTTGACAAGGCCTGTCACCGGTGTTTTTCACAGTAACAGTAACAGTTTTTCTGTTTTCGTTGCAGTTCACAGGCTCTTTTGATAAAATATATTCTCCTGGTATCATTTTCTTATTAACCTCCTTTCGAGTTGATTTAGATTTTTTTTTAATTGAGTTTTTCTAGCTACCATTTTATTATCACCATTATTGAACGGGATCGTGGACCGTGACAAGTTTAGTTCCATCGGGGAACGTCGCTTCCACTTGAACCGTATGTATCATTTCAGGGACGCCGGACATTACGTCATTTCTCTTTAATACTTCTCTTGCCGACTTCATAAGATCGGCAACACTTGTTCCTTCCCTGGCCCCTTCAACCACAAAGTTTGCGATATACGCGACAGTCTCCGGATAGTTGAGCTTTACACCTTTTTTCTTCCGCCCCTCAGCTATCTGTGCCGCTGTCCATATCATCATTTTATCTATTTCTCTTGGTGCTAACATCAATTCAAATTTTACCTCGGGTATTGTTCTAGTCTGACTTATTTTAAAGTTCAAAAATAATTGGTATATATATGACTATGTGTATTTACTGATACGCCATATTGTTCAATTAGTCGACGTCGACAGGACTTGGTGGTTAAATCGTAGAAATTTCTATGGGTAATATTTTGTTCAACCAGTAATACATCTTCTCAAAGGATCCATTCTTGCCTACTGGCAGTCTGTAGGCATATTCTTTACCATTTGCTGGCTTGATTGTCAAGAAATTTGCACTGATAGCTGTCCCCAACATGTTAGTGATAGTTGTTTCAATGCCCCTGCGCATACTCACTTCTCTAAATTCGGAATACAGGATATAGAAATTCGAATTGTCTTTACTTATTATCTCTGATGGGTTGAGAAGCGTCCGTTTTTTGAAGTCTGGGCTTTTTTGCCCATTAGCCAACACTCTGTACGGAAATGGCGCCATTCCCGCAATAAATCCCGTATCGAAAAACTTTCTTGTAAATTTCTTCTTGCTTACGATTACACGCGACGTAGTAAAGTCCAGAAAGTAGTTGTTGCGTAGCCAATTTTTATCTTCAGTGCTTAGCCTGATAATTACTTCCTCTATTCCTTTATTCTTGCACCATTCTATGAAGGAAGATATCTTTTCGGAATCGGATGCAGAAGAGGAGCGTTTCTGACTATAGTCCAGAAACTCTTCAAATTCTGATGGATTCAAGGCGATAAGGCAGTATTGTCGGCTAGTCTCTTAAAAATTTCCCTAGCCACTGTGCACTATATTTATTGTATTATCCATCCAATATCCTTGTCCTTATCAATATTCTGGCCTAAGGTGGCCTAGCCCACCCTATTCCAGCTGGAATATTCTCAAAGCCGGCTATTCCTAACAAGAAGATCCATGCAGTGAATACGAATGGACCGGTAAGCGCAGGCAGTCCCCACATTCCAAAGAACCTTTGAAGTGCCGGCATCACGATTATAGAGCATGCAATTGTGCCTAATACGGCCATGAAGAAGGAGCTTACTGTTAGAGGAACGAAACTGGTAAGGGCGATCATTACTAAGACCTGGTTAAATCCGTGTAAACCCAATCTTATTTCTGCAGTAGGCAACTTTGTTAGTATGGCAAGAGTTACACCTATCCCTGATCCTAGCAATGCCATCAATCCCGCTAAATACAAGGGTGAGAATGGGTCCCATTGAGATGTATAACCATTCGTGAACCATGGTCTATTTTGTCCTGCAAGAACTGGAGCAAGTTCGAATGCCAGCGTAAGTCCAACTACCCAGAATACCCCGGTTTTCCAATTCTCGACAAATGTTACCTGTGAAACACCCTTTAGAGTTGCAATCATGAATTCTTTCACAGTCCACTTGAAATTCTCCATCTTCGCCTGCACTGGATTGCCGCTTGCGGCAATGAGTTCCTCCTTTGCAGGAGCAGGAGCCTCTGGCCAAATATCATGTCCGTAACGCTTTGAGGCGTACATCATTGCCCATGTAGTAAAGATGAAGGACGACGTAAATCCTGGGATTGCCCAGGACTTGGCCACTCCGTCCAGAATAAACATATCTCCCATGAGATGCGAGAGTGCCATCCAGGTCACGGCAGTTATAGCTGCTCCGAATACGGAAATGAAAAAGGTGGCCTTGTTAGCCTTTACGAAAGGTCCGGACCAAAAGGCCATCCCAGTGAGAATAGAGTTATATCCAAAAAGTCCAAAAGTTACTAAACCATACGGTGCACCTAAAGCTATAGCCATTCCTGCGCCTACCAATCCTGACAAGACCATCATCGCTCCCGCCTTCCTTGAGGCAAGGATTACACCTGCCAAGATTAGAATTCCTGTTATTGGCGAGCTGAAGAGAGGTACCTCAGCAATTCCATTAAACAGTGTGAAAAAGAAATCTAGTAAAGGGTCTCCAGTCGAATAATTTGGGACTGCCATTAAGACTTTTTCTTAAGGAAGTCTTTCTTAACGATTTGTAACTTATAATAGTTTATTAACAAACTTAACAGATATGAATTGAAAATTAAAGATGGCAAGGTATGTATTTAGTATCGTTACTACTTTAAGGAAATATATTCTATATTAGTCGACGTCGACTAACTATATCCAACTTGCCGCATACTTCTGAGACCATTCCTCTAAAAGAGCGTCATGCATAACGAATAAAAAATGAGAATGAGAATGAGAATGAGAATGAAAGGGGGATGCTTAACTCAGTCGATTAATAATTAGATCTTAAAACCTCTCATTTGAACAAGATAACGGGCTTGGATGTTATTTTCAATACTCTTCTCGTGACGTGTCCAATATCGTCGTTTGAATTCCCTATCCCAGTTCTTCCCATCATAATCAAATCTACACCAAGTTTCTCGGCCAACTCCACTATCTTAGAAGAGGGATCGCCCACTTTTACGATCCTTTCGATTATATCCCTTTCTGTAGGGATGACGACACTTCTCAACATTCTTCTACCTTCCTCTTCGATCCTGGAGGTCATTTCACCATCTAATGACTCTTCTTCTTCATCCGTCCACTCGATCACATTCAAAGCAAATATCTTAGTTTGAAATACATTATCAAATAGACCAGCTGCGCCTTTCAGCGCTTTCAATGAATGTATCGACCCATCGACTGGTACTAATATCCTCTTACTATTTTCAAAATAATTTTTGCCTTGCTTTTCTCTCAAGATGGAATTTTCTTGAGTCGCCTCTTGCATCGAATGGCTTCTTATGCGTAGAACTAAACTAAGACAAATCATTTTCACCACTTGAATAATGCCAATTTTCCCTTCAATGAGAGGTTTTATCACTATAACAATGGCTGAACCAATAACCCACATTACGGCTATCCATACCCAGATGGAAAAAGCAGTTGCAGAAAAAATATAGCCTGAGAAGTATAACGGCAATGGCCAAAATATGACTAAAATTGATGTTAATGCAAAGACTATTCGATAGCTGAAGGTAGCCGATTTCTTTAGAAATTGCTCGTCGTTGTCCTGTTCTATAATTCGCCTTATTTTTTCATCAACTACTAATATTTTCTGCTTCATAACTTCAAAATTAAAGTAATTTGGTCTAATAACGCTGATAACAATGGCCAATGCCGCACCCACTGAGATAGACGTGATATTTCCGAACAATAATGGAATGTCTTCGCCAGTGGATGAAATAGACACCTCGCCATACAAAATGTACGCGGACATTATCCAAACTGAAATCCCAGAAACTAATCCGACCATACATCCAGCGATTGCACCGACTTTATTGGTCTTTTTCCATATCACAGAAAGCAAAATTGGTATGACGGCAGACCCAATCCAAATTCCCATTGTAAGATAAACATATTGGAGACTCGCCCCGACTTGGAGCAAAATAGAAGCCAGTATCCCCATCCCTATCCCAAAACCTACGATAGCTTTACGAGAAACTCGCATAAGTTGCCGGCCTGTCGACGATGGGCGTATATACGTGCGATATATATCATATGTTACAAGCGAAGAAACAGCAATGAGTTGAGCCGAGCCCGCAGCGGTAACTGCAATAAATACTATGGCCAACAATAATATGGCACCAGTTTCACCTAACACAGTTGAAGCTGCCGTAGGCGCAACAAGTCCATTATTAATCTCGCTAGGACTTAATGATACTCCGAACGCTATAGCTGACAAACCTAATGTGGTGGCTATAGTAAATGGTATCGCAAACCAAGCTAGGCCTCCCAGTAAAAATCCCCTCATCGCAGATTGAGGTCTAGCTGCTATTGCTCTTTGCCAATACGACTGATCTACAAATACAGTACCGAAATTGCCCACTATGTTAATGATTCCAAAAATTAGTGCTCCTGTTGATGCCATAGTAAGATATGAGCCGGATGCGTTTCCCTCAACTGGTTTTAAAAACGCAGCTGAGGATAATTTTTCATACATACCAAAAATCCCTCCTATATCGGGGCTAAGGAAGTATATGACGACAACAAAAAATATTACGACACTCAACATTATTGCCGTATTCATATAGTCTGCAAAAAATGTAGCCTTTAATCCCCCAAAAAATGTGTAAATTATTACCCCGACAGGTATCAAAAATGCTGCGACATAAATATCGACGCCCGTTAACGAATTTAATACTGCTCGCACCACCTAATACTAACATAGCTGTTACAATTGTATTGGTCATAATCGCAAAGAAAAGAAAAATTTTATGTGCATGGTTTCCAAAGCGAGCATAAATAATTTCAGGAAAGGTATGGGAAGACGGAGCCTTCCTCTTCAATTCTATCGCCACTATTGAAAAAATGATTAGCTGAATGCTTGCGCCAGCTGCATACCAAAAAGGCCCACTAATTCCAAACTGATAAGTGACTGTTGAAGATTGAAGGAGTGTGGCAGCCCAAGTCCATGCCGAAACAACCGAAGAAGCAATGAGCCCCGTCTTAACATTTCTGCCTGCGGTTGAAAACCACTCGAATGTCTTTTTGGTGCCTAACCATTTTGTCTCAGCTTTGATTAACAATGTAACTCCCAAAGCCATAACCAGCCCTAATCCGAGTAAGATTAGGTATCCTATCCCTTGTGAGAGAATGGATTGCACAATAACACCCCCTGCCCTAGTGTATTTAAATTTGCATTGCTACGATGTTCCCAAATTGAGAATAGTTGTTCTTTAAATTGTTTGGATAGCTTTGTGGTGTTCGGGATAGGACTCACAAGTTGCCTCATATAACTAAAAATGATCATCGTAGTCTTACTTTGACATTGTCATAATTTTTTTAGGAATTCAATTGATGTTATATTAGAACATACACAATTTTATTTAACCATAATCTCTATTTGTCTTGTAACATCCCTATAACATTTTTTAAGCATGACAGAGAAAAACTATAGCGATGGTCGACGCTGTTGACGAACTGATACTATCTGCGCTGACTCAAAATTCAAGGCAAGACACTATTGAAATATGGGAATTATTGAGAGACCAGGGATATTCACTAACGGAAGAGGAGATAGAATCAAAGATATCTAAGCTACATGACGAAGGGGTAATAAAAAAATATACCATATCTGTCAATACAAAAAAGCTTAGACGCAGAGTCATGCGCGTTGCTCTCGTAAGGTTCAAGGTATCTCAACATTTGGCGAGCCGACTGGAAGGACTCAAGAAATATTTGTCTGATGCTCCGTTCGTAATGTTCTCTGGTCGAACACGAGGCGGGTTTGACTGGATAACTTGTCAGGCCTTCTTGTCTGAAGAAATGGCCGATGAAGAAAGCGACATTTTCAGAAATTTATTCGGAGATATTATACAGACCTATGAAGTCTACGATTTTGTTCCTGCCCGAGAGGCATCATTTCATGCCCTTACTCACACAAATACCGAATATAAAAGATTTTTGGATGAGTGGATTCCACCATTCTTAGGAAGGTAGCCCAAGTGGATCTCCCTTAATCTAAGTATTCCTTTGAGATTTCGCGGAAGTGTGTTTAAACCGAATACAATCATCGATCATGTTGTGAACTCGTAACCTAAGTCCCATTAAAAAATTAACAATTTCTGCCCTCTGCTCAGCTTCAATCGTTTTATGAACTTCTTCTATTAAATTGTCTATTCGAGCCAAGGTGAGCTTCAATGTTAAAGACGTTTTCTTTGTCGTTCTCAAGACACCTAGTGTTTTCGATAAATTTTTGCACGAAGATACCTGTGTTGAAAAGTCCTCTTTGATGAGTGACTTGACTTCTCTTATTTGTTTGACAGTTGGATTGCTATTCATTACATAGCTAACTATTTCGGATTGCCTGTCAGAGGGTATGGTCGTAAGTTCGAGGGCCTGACTTACATTGATCTTGCTTCTAATAATTTGTTCCTTTATATCTGTCGAAAGCTTTAGAAGCTGAATTCTGTGGGACACATATTCTTCACTCTTTCCAATTTTTTTAGCTAACTCAGATACGCCACCCCATCCAAAATCAACTACATATCTCCGAAAAGCCTCCGCTTCTTCAATCGGGTCCATTGATTTGCGTTGAATGTTTTCAGTCAATTGTATTTCAAAGGCCTGTTTATCTGACATTTCACGGATCTTGCAAGGAATGAATCTCCATCTAAGAGATCGACATGTATGGAATCTTCTATGTCCCGCTACAATTTCGAAGCCGTGACTTAGAGGGCGCACCAGAATAGGTTGGAGCAAACCATGTTCTCGAACACTGTTTAGTAGAGTTTCATCTTGAGCACCATCTTTTAAGAACTCGTCTCTTACTGCAAATTCTGAGGGCCGAATCATTTTCATCTCGATTTGCTCAACAATACTGGTGTCTATAAAGTCCACGGCAAGATTATATTTCACGCATGTACTTATGCCTTCTCCTGAAATGACTTTTTTGCCAAATATAAGATATAAAATTTTAATTTAATTCTAGCTAAGTATAAGAAAAATTGACAAGACAAGCCAGCAGTCAAGGTAGCCTACTTTCCCTGAAATGCAGCTTGTAACTGATATCTCCCATATATCTACGGGTAGATATCATCTGTGCATTCCTTGATTAAAAGTTGCGGGTCTTGTCCCAACAAACTCAAATTGAATATCTCTCTACACGAGTGTCTAATCTTCGATGTAATGGCCGAGACTATAAACGACTTCATAGTCTAATACCAAAACAATATTCGAAAATAATGGTAAAAAAGGTAATTCAAATCTTAATTTCTGCTTGAAATTATCTCTGAAAAATTGGACCATACTTTCTTACACTTAGTGTTCAATTCTTGGATTTCATCTTCTTTTCTAGGTAATATGCTGTTCGCATTTAATCCCTCCTTAGTTGTTTCTTCCTTGTATTTCTCTAACCATGTTCTAATCATTCCCATCGTTACCTCAAGATGGAACTGCAGACCATAAGCGTATCCTATTTGGAATGCTTGAGGATAGAGATCAGAGTACGCAAGAATTTTGGTGTTTGGCGGGAGTGTATAGGTATCCCCATGCCATTGAAAGACTCGTAGATCCTTCTGTCCAAAACCTTTGAAAAGTCCGTTCAATCCTGCGCTAGTAATATGAATATCATGCCAACCTATTTCTTTTTTTATTCCTCTATGAACGGTGCCTCCTAGTGCTCCGGCGATCAGTTGTGACCCAAGACAGATTCCTAGAGTGGGTACCTGTTTTTGATTGGCGTCCCATATCAGGGCTTGTTCTTTTTTCAGATATTCTATCCCTTCATATACGGACATGGGTCCGCCGAGAATAATAATCGCGTTAAATTCGTCAGCACATTTTGGAATCTGGTCTGAGTGCGCTTGAATCTCATAAAGTTCATATCCTTCTGATCGTAATGGCTCCTCAAGTGCGCCTAGGGTTTCACAAGCAATATTTTGGATTGAAAGAATTTTTCTTCTCATACATACCATTTAACATTTCTTATTAATTCTACACCTATTATGAGTATGACAAATTAACCTAGATTCTGAGATAATTGCAAAAAGTGGTAGTTCAGCAAAGTCACTTCATTTTCGTTGATTTTATTGTAATTAGGTTTGGCGTTGCTGGTTAGACTTATACTACAAACAAAATTATTGTTTATCGCATGAGGGCAAATTCTCTGATTCCCAAGTGAAGACAAAAAGCATTTTGTCATCTCGCGGCGACGCTCTAACCTGGTACAATTGGTTCTTGAATATTACCAGCCTCTGTCTCGGGTATATTCTCTGCTGAACTATCGTTTGTTATATCCAGCGAGGTACCCTGCGGAATGACGGGGGTAGTTATATTTCCAGAGGTCGTAGTACTTTCGTTTTCTGGAAAGGCAATATCTTCGCTAACATTCAGCGAGGTACCCTGCGGAACGACGGGGGTAGTTATATTACCAGAGCTGGTCTCGGGTAAATTCTCTGCTGAACTATCGTTTGTTATATTCAGCGAGGTGCCCTGCGGAATGACGGGGGTAGTTATATTACCATTTGTTTGTGCAAACACAGGTACCCCTATTATCGAAATCAAAATCATACCAATTGTTGATGGGCGTATTAATATTCCTGGTTCCATAGTCGGTATTAATACAATTAGATATATAAAATGTAACCTGAGAACTAACAAAATGCGAAGTGTAATTTAGAAAGAACGATTTCCATTAGTTGCTGCCAATGATGTCAGGGGTCTATCTTAAATCTATCGGCACTAGAGTTTCAATTTATCTATCTATGCTTCTGTTTGCAGATGGCATTAGATGAGGTACACTAGTGCAATTCGTTACTTTTGGTCCTGCCGCTGTTATGGTCTTTGCATCTAATTCTTTGAGGACCTTGACTACGCCTTTCTTGTCCCAAGCCTCCTTTCTCATTTCCCTTTTCAGTTCATACGTTTCACACGACCAGTTAATGTAACATGGGGTACACGAGTCTCAACATGTGACAAGTCGGATGCATTATTGTTCCTCGATCTTCGCATGACATCTTTCATTAGTTCCTCATCATTTTTTCGCCACTGACGCCTCCTTTCTTGGTTCCTATTCTCCGTCTCGTTCCGAATCCATGACTTTAATTTTGAATTGAATAATAAAGTTCGGACAACAGTTTGTTGCAATAAAGAGGAAAACATGACGAATGGTTGTAACGCTCGGTTGCTGGATTAATGTTGTCTCAAAAAATGGACAGCCGCTTAGAAGCAATTTATTAAAAGTATGAAAGTCATAGTAGGGTCCGTGGATGCGAGACACGCGTTTAGAGGGAAAAAAATCGATCCTCCTAACGTTTTTCCCGATATGAACTGTTCTGAGCTAATCGATTTTTTTAGCCAAACTGGTTATAATGCGCGGCGCTTGGCTGAGGCTGCAGAAACTATAAGAGAAATGATTGATTCAGATGCGACTATTTGCCTGACATTGGCTGGCGCCATGACTCCGATAGGACTAGGAAAGGCAATCGCAACTATGATAGAACATGGCTTCATTGATTGGATTGTTTCAACAGGAGCAAACGTATATCATGATCTTCATTTTGCTTATGATTTACCGGTCCGACAAGGCTACTATAATGTGGACGACGATATATTATACAAAAATCAGATTGTAAGGATATATGACACGTACATAAAGGAGGTTGGAACGTTACAGGCTCAAGACATTATAATTCAAAGGAACATGAAGACAAAGATAAGGTCAACGACTATTAACTCTCTTAATCCCTCTACAGCAGAATTAACTTACGAACTAGGAAAAGCGGTAAAAAAGACCTCAAAATATCCAGAGAAATCGTTTGTAGTCGCAGCATATGAAAACAAAGTACCAATTTACATACCAGCAATTAGTGATTCTTCGATAGGGCTTAATATGGTTCCTTTATTATTTGATAATAAGGCAGCTATTCCGAACGTAATTTTGGATGTAGCGGAATCAGCAGCAATTCTGTGGAAGAGCAAAGTTTCTGGAGGGGTAGAGCTCGGCGGAGGAGTGCCCAAAAATTTCTTTCAGCAAACAGGACCTGCCCTGTATCAAATCCTAAAATTAAAGGAAGGAGGACAAGACTATTTAGTTCAATTAACTGATGCAAGACCTGACACAGGAGGCCTTTCCGGGGCAACCTTGCAAGAGGGAAAAAGTTGGGGGAAAATAAGAACATCGCATGCAGGAAATGTCATTGTTTATGGAGATAGTTCAATTTATTTCCCTATTCTTTGCGCATATGCATTATCAAAGTGCAAATCAAGGAAGAAAAAGGAAATTTTTAGAAAGAAGAATATGTGGATGAATGAAATGAGAGATTTGTACCTAAAAAAAAGAAAAAGGTCGAGAATTTAAGGCGTTTGTAGTGATTACCAAGAACCAAAACAGAACTAACGAAGAAGACTAAGTATATGGCCAGCGAATAGCAATAAAATCTAATTTTATTTTTCAGAATTCAAGATAGGACTTTAACAAGAACGAATTTCAGGGTAACTTTTCCATTCCTCTAGCAAGACATAATTAAAAGCTAATCATAACACCTGAGTTAGATAATGTATGTCAGATACGAGCCAGCTTCTTGTTAGAAGAATTAAGGACGGGACAGTAGTGGATCATATAGAAAATGGCAAGGCTCTAATCGTACTTCGAGTTCTAGATATAACTGGTAAAGAGGGAAATGTGGTGACTGTAGCGCTGAATGTGCCTAGCAACAAACACAGCAAAAAGGACATAATCAAAGTAGAAAATAAGTATTTGGAAAAGGACGAAACGGACAAGCTAGCACTAATCACTCCACATGCCACCATCAATATTATCAGAGATTATAAATTGGTAGAAAAACGCATAATAAATTTACCAGACTCGATCGTGGGAATTTTTAATTGCCCTAACCTAAAATGTATAACAAACAGCGAAGAATATATCCGGCCAACTATAGATATCGTTGACAAAGAGAAAATCACTCTACGATGCAAGTATTGTGCTCGCACTATAACAATAGATGAATTGGTT
>CAVTUB010000003.1:0-191674 GCA_963737815.1 uncultured Nitrososphaerales archaeon
TAATATTTTTAATTATAACCAGGCATTAACCAGGGTTCGCTAATCCCTCTAGGAAAATATCCTATGCTCTTTTTAATACCTTGTGTTAAATCCTATTAGACTCTCTTATTTTTAGCAGCCAGAATATACCTTTGTACCTCATCTAACTTCTCCATGGAACCATGATTATTTTGAAGATCAGAATAAGACGAATCATTTCGAACTTTCTCTAGGAATGCAAGCACCTCTTCATTTGTAACGCCGTGCTTAATGTCATAATCAATATTTCTGCAAACATTAGCTATGTTATTATATTTTTTGTATTGCTTTCTCTGCCACGAAGAAGCGTTCTCTGACAATTCTGTTACAAACTTTACAATCGTTTTCTGCATATGTTCGACATGCCATTCTCTCATAGGAAAACTATTATTTTGTGACAAAAAAGCAATAATACAACACTTTACGCACATATAATTTTACTACAAGAAGTCATCCAGACATTCAATAGTTCCTCAACATGTTCAATACATGTCTACGGTACCAACACCTGCTGAGCCTCATTTTGTAACAAATGAGTATTGCCCTTCTCCCCACATAGTACTTAAGGAGATAAGTAAATGGCTAGTCCTGACAACTAATATAAAAAATGGTGATGTGTCCCTAGCCCTCCTGGTCATATTCGTTCAGATTATGAGGGTATTCATATAGATGATATCCATAGCGGCAAAAAAATTAGCGTTTCAAAAAATATAGAAATCAATACCATTCGAAAACCCTTCCTACTTTAATTCATAGCTCTCCAGGGCGTCTATAGGTGGGCTTCTAATGAAAAGCAAAAATGTTAATAAAGTTATGCCAAACAAGGCAACCCCTATGGGCAGATGTAGTGAAACTAATCTTATGTCAAGTCTACTGTTAACAACCAATGCACCTATCACGATTTGTATCGTAACAACAATAGCGGCCAATATGGTTAAGCGCTGCAACGTTTTGATTTTTACATATGCAAAAGTTGCAGTGGCATAGATCGTACCGGCAGTAATAACTACAAATATACGATGAAAATATTCAATTATGTAGCTTGGTTCTGGTGCCTTCAAGAACCCATTCGGACACAGTGGCCATCCAGGGCATGATAAAGATTGGTGAATAGAACTTAGGTAGACTCCTATTATCATCGTCGAATAAACTAAAGACACAGAACCAAATGAAAGCCACTTAAATCCATTTCGCATCATAAAATAACATACTAAGGAACATTTAAACTGAGAAACATCGGACTATGGAAGAAAATCCTTGTGTGAGTCAAAACTCTGTGCTCGAATTGGGCTTCTAAGAACTAGATACGAAAACCACTACTGCTTCTCGCTGGAATTGATTTTGAAAAATCGGGATCAGTATTTTATCCACCCTTACTAGCCAATGCGTCTGAAAGCTGGATGAAAACCAAACAAAATTGAAGATCATCCTGCGCATTTTTCAAAAGCTTATCTAATGCGCCGTTTCTTCTAGTATAGAATTTCAAAATTTCATGGTTATTAATAAGATGTGCCCGTTAGCTCATAAATGCATCTAGATTGGCATTCATCGTGGTTGTTGTGATTGCATTGTCTTTGTTTTTGGCATTATTAATATTGCTTATTCCTCTTTTTTTACCATCCATCTGAGTTGCTTGTCTTACTAAGCTCAGATGTGTATAGTCATGTGTGTCTGAAAGATACACCGTATATATCAGAGCGCTATTTTTTCCTTCAGTTTTTCTTAGGGTCCTGCCTATTCTTTGAGCAGCTTGATTCATGTTAGATGTGCTTGCCAATATAATGGCGATTCTCACTTGAGGAACATCGTATCCGATTTCTAGTGTATGGACAGAAAGCAGAGGATAAAAATCTGTGCCCCATTTTGATAGGATTTCTTGTCTTTCTTTGGATTTTAGTTTGCTTTCAATTATCATTGATTTTATTCCTTTCTCCCGTTCCAACACATCCTTCAGCTTCTTGATAGATTCTATTGTTTCACTAAACACCATTATTCGTTCTAATGAATGCTTTGTTGCAATCAGTTCTACTGTAGCCGAGATTTTATTTTGAGCTGAATTAATGAGATTTTTTCTATTTCTTACATTTTCAAACCAAGACCTTGCCGATTTTGCCGATATGCCACCTTTTTTAAGTATCATGGTCATTGATCCTGGATCAGACACATTCAACTCATTAGAAATCTTCCTTATCTTGTTCGAATAGCTATTATAGAGCATTTTTTCCTCAAAGGTCAATTTAGCCTTTATTGGTATTACTATTGGTTTTGCAAGCCTTCCATCTTGAACTGCGTCTCTAATCATGTATTTTTTCACCGGCGGGAGTAAGGACACTATTGTATTGTAGTTCGGATGTTCTTCGTCGATGGTGGCAGTCAATCCCAATAAGGCCTTTTTACGAGTGGAATTACTTTCTTCTTCCCTTAGCACATCGAACATCTTTCTCAACGTCATTGCAGAATCGGTTAGCAGATGCATTTCATCAAATACTATCGTATCAGAATTACGAATTATTTCTAGATTGTTAACTATGCTCTGGTAGGTGCTTACTGTTATTTCTCTTACCTCTTTGCGTTCTCCAAAATATACCCCTATTGATTCTTCAGGTATGTGATAATACAAAAGCCGCTTAAAGTTCTGCTCGATAAGAATGATCCTCGGAACCAAAAAAAGTATCGATGGGACAGCATTATTTGACGTATGAACAGTTCCGTCAACAAGGTTGTTTTGCGCTTTGTTATAATTAAGATTTTCAATAGCTCTTCTTTTTGCACATTCAAACGCAATTTCTGTCTTTCCTGTTCCAGTGCTGTATATTATTGATCCTCGGTAAGCGTTGAAAATCCACGCATCAATTGCAGCGAGTTGATCTTTTGTAAGCTCAAAAGGAAACGTCAGGTTGAGAATAGTAGGTAGCGAGTTATTCAACACTTCCAGCATTACTCCTCTCAATGTATCATTAATCTACACTCTGAAGAATTAGCAAACCCCCTCTATGAGTGTAGAAAGCAAGCTGATCTTCTACTCTCTTGAAGAATTGCTTCGAGTTGACCATCCCGTCTTTCATTGCAAACTTGACCTCTTTGGGATTTATTAGTTTGTTGGCTCGATCTGGCTCTATCCGGAGATGATGATGGCTGCAAAGAATTTGCCTTTTCTAACAACTCTTCTTGGCTTGACCCATCCGTGAATTCCATCCGTTGGAGGCGTCTCTTATATTCTAATTCATGCTCTTCAATCGAAGATAGGTCCTCATACTCATCATTTGAAGAATTTTCTTTTCTATTTGAATCCTCATCGTTCCCCATTTCATTAATCTTAGATATTGTCCTATAAATGAGATTCCATTTGTAAGAATGTTCATCCCAAAAGTGAGGCCAAAATCCTAGTTAAACAGGTTATTAATAACACGCTTAATAATTAGTAAGCGGTACATGTGGTAATGATTTCGAGGATAAATGAAAAACAATCAATGCTAATAGTTCATTTTGTAGCAATGGCCTTCTGTATGATGTCCGCCTTGCTAAGTCCGACAACTTTCTCTTTGTTTGTTTCACAACAGAACGCTATGGCTCAGCAAGAAACCCTGAAAACTGCTTCAATAGAAATACCATTGTCAAAAGGGTATGTAGATGGGAAAATCGCTTATTTCATTGCAACTGATGCATCAGATGAACAAGCTGTGAAGTCCATTATGAACAACACAGGCTTTACAATAAATTATGCTCCGATTTTAGCACAGATACCAGAATCTCAACGTGGTCAAGGATATCTATTCCTAAATGGAATAAAAGGTGAAGCGCCTAATGGGTTCCAGCTACCGGTTGCAAATGCGGTACCAGGTGACGAGGATTATAGCCCTATATGGGAGTCAAACTTCGTAAAATGGAATGATAACGCTACAGCCAAGGAACTGAAGTCAGTAGAAGAAGTGCTATCTGCTCAGAATAGTGGAGAGCTAACTGTCACTGAAACGGACATCATTGTAAATAGTCCAGCGGTAAATTACACAAGTGGATCATGACATATAGACAAGACCGGACTATCTTACACTGGTGTTGTCTTAGAAAACCTTTTTGTATTGTTTTTCTCAGTTTAGATAGCAGTGTAGAAGATCAACCACCGACAGTATCACAAAGCAGACCCTTCTTTTTTATATATTGGGGGCAGGTCAATAAATCCGCGATTCTGCATGAGAGTCCCACGCCTCATTGATCTCTTCCATTGATTTAGGTTTATGCAAAAGTTGTAAGACAATCCTTGGAATAGTGTAATGCAAATTCCCCCGCCGGAAGATACTAAGAACGCATCTGTCCACATAAATCAGTCACTAATTCAAAGCCTGCTGGAACCGATAGGAGAACCAACTACTTACCCTATAATGCATTCTTTATTAACGAAACATTATCTTGTGCCTGGGACTTGCTCATCGGACATACTTCTCTCTCTAAGCCCCTATGGTGTCCATGCTTATATGCTAATATTGGATCTATTTATCTTTATGACTTGATAGACATTTTGAACCACGCCAAGTTAAAAACATGAAGTTGTATAATCCTGAGCGAGGAATGACTTTCGATAAGAACGGGCTGGCATTTGGTATATTTCGTGAGTCAGGAACACTATCACGAGCAGTCGTCGCTTTTCTAGGACGTTTGTTGTTAGGACTAGTGGTACTTGTTGGAAGAAAAGCTGTACTTGAAGGAGGACCTAGGACAATGGAATTGGCACAATGGTTAATATCACAAACCGCGGTTGTCTTAAAGAAATCTTGTAAGGAAGTTAAACCTCAGGTTAAGGGAGTTGGGAAAATTTTGAAGGCTCTTCTTATCATTTCTGGCAGAAAGTTAAAAATGGAAGCAGGACCCAAAATTATGGAAACAGGACAACTAATAAGACGAAAGTGTACTGCCTTAGTTATTAAGAGCATAGCAAAGAGAAGAGGCCAGTCCGCCAAAGGTGTTAAAAAACCTCAATCAACTTCTAATGATGAGCCAATGGAAGAAGATATTAATTCTGCTGGATTATTAGCCGAACGATCAGTTGAACAAAACAAAGGACAGAATATGTTTGGAGATTATCATTACGAATAAGAGAAAACGAAATCAATCTATCTGACCCTCGAATGTCGGGGAGAACAGATCTGAGATAAGGGTGGCTCCCCGTAGAATCTTTCTAGAGAACAAGTAATACATTTGAGCTTGACATAATTTAACTCGTAAACATGGAAGCACTGGCCCCTGACTGTAGTTCCAAGAGATATTCAATATTCGGCAAAAACAGATAATTGATCCATTTCCGTATCAGTGCTTGAAAGTATATGTCCAATAGTACTGACGGAAAGAGAGCTACGTTCAGTTATAGTCTCCCACATACCAGTCAAAAATAACGGAAGGATACCTTTCAATCTCAACCTGTCTATTATCTCACTGTAGGAACCTGATCCCACTGAGTTCAAGACTTCATGATGTAAGTTTCTGAATCTATCTATCCTTATGTTCCTGCCAAACGGATTTATTCAATTGCGTGTTAAGGTTATGGAATTGGTCAGCAAGTCTCCAATAATCATCTGAGTTCTTAAAGTCCCATGCTTCAAGCATTTCGTACAATCTATCTTCTAGTTGATGCATTTCACTTACAATACCATGAAGTTGAGCATACTTTTTTGCATCATCCCGTTTCTTACTCATTATTCGATTATTTTGACACCTTTGATTTAATGTTTTTAGATATTAGAATCCCTAAAATAAATGGCTCTGATTATATGATTAAATAAAAAATAGATATTCTGGTCAAGGTTTGTTTTATTAGCGCGCATACGATGTAGTTTATAATGCAATGAGAGAAAACAATTTCCATTATTCCAGATATATTGTCTTTTCCAAAGGAATTCATTCGTAAACTAATCCGACTAAATAATCTTAGGAAGAGAATAGAGATAGAAATGCTAACATAAATTAGTTATAACATTCTACTGATGATGTACAAAACAAAGGAAATCCTGTGAGCCAATTAGGTAATAGTTATAGAGGGTAAAACCGCCAAAAAATAGGAAGGAGGCGATTAAATAGCAGAGAATCAATACCAGAACTGTTGAGAAGGTAGAGTTTCAAAGCTCAAGCTGAAATAGACGCTAAGAGTATTGCAGAAATTGGGATAGAAACTTGCTGTTATACGAGGAGAATGTGAAGGCTTTTAGATAATCAGAAATACGAAATAACCCTAGAACATGTGAGGTGTAGAATTGATGAGGGATATAACTAAAAAATGAAAGAAAAGTGTAGTTATTGTGGTATAACATACAGTCAACTTATCCTCATAAAATAGCATATCATGAAACTGAGGGTGGAGATTATTTAACCTATAAATAATCTTTAGGAGTAGTAAAAAGACCATGATTTCCTTGACTACCATAACGCGGTGTTAACATGATTAAAACCATGGTGTTAAAGTCGGAGGGAGATATCGTTATCTTTCAAAAATGTAGCCATTGTGGGAATATAATGGTTGCAACACTTCATGTGTTTGTCGGTGACACCAATCGTTGTAATCTGTGCAACAAGGACTTTATCATAATCGGCGCTAATCGTAATTAATACGACTTGTTAACAGTTCTTACTTAGTGATTATAGACATGTTATTTATTAGAGTGTGATTGTCGGGTTATCTGGTGAAGCTAGTTCAATATAGACGTCTGTTCCAATCTCCAATTGGTGCCTTCGAGAAAATCCAGCTACTGTCTCCAATACGTATTGTGCCTCTTTATCCGGACTATAAGAAGGACAAATTAGAGAGGAGATGCAAGTTCTCTTCAATATGAAATATTGACTCCGTCCCATTTATTCAAATAATATCTATCGGAAATTACATATCTTCAACTAGAATCCTTGTCTTGAGGCCCCTTCATACACGAATTCTTCACTTTCTCACTCCTTCATTCTCTTTCATTTGGTCTCTCTAGCCTTTGCTTGTAAAGAGCTATAGTTCAAGATAATAGTTACATACAAAGGATTATGGTTTTGCATTGCTGCATATGATATTGATTGTACAAAGAGAAAAAAAGAACCAACTAGCAGGGCAACCGTTACAAAGATGGATTTAATAGCACTCATGCCCCTATATAACGCCATTATCTTCAGTTTTAGATAGATATTGGTTATTCTGTCAATATATTATCTTTAACAAAAACAAGAAAGCTTTCCTGAACAAGCGACGACTGTGGGTTTGCGATACAATTATAACATTTTTGTTAGATAATATTACGTATTTAATGTTAAATGATGCTGGTCAACACAAGGAATCTGAAATCTTGTTTAATAGAGCGAAAGTCGTGATTCCATATGGTGTCAATAGTCCTGTTCGCTTCTATGAGCCGTTTCCATTCTTTGCCTCCTCTGGCAAAGGCAGTAAGATTGTAACTGCTGACCATAATACATATATAGACTATTGTATGGGATATGGGGCCCTTTTGCTTGGTCATGCATACGGTACAGTAACTGACTATGTCAAAGCTCAACTCGATAAGGGAAGCCTATTTTGTGTACCGACTGAAAATGAAGTTATCCTGGCAGAATTGTTTTCTAGAATAATTCCCTTTGCTGAAATGACAAGAGTTACTAATACTGGTGCTGAGGCTACTATGAATGCTATAAGGCTGGCCCGTGCCTTTACTAAAAAGAAGAACGTTGTCAAATTTGATGGATGTTATCACGGAGCATATGATTACGTGCTTGTCAATCCCGGTCCAAAGGGTAGAGGAGTTCCTTCATCAGATGGAAGCCTAGACGAAGCGGCATCGCACACGCTGGTGCTTCCTTACAATGACTATAGAAAACTGGAGCAAGTCGTAGAGACAAATGACAATGTAGCCTGTATAATAATGGAACCAGTTATCGCCAACACGGGTCTTATATTGCCCGAAAAGGAATATCTTAGTAATATCAGAAAAATAACAAGGAAAGAAAATATTGTGCTAATATTTGATGAAGTAATAACTGGGTTTAGACTTTCTCTCGGAGGGGCTAGTGAGTTTTTTGGTATACAACCCGATCTTGCAACGTATGCAAAAGCTATGGGGAATGGGTTTCCTATTTCGGCTATTACAGGCAAGAAAGAACTGATGGAACAATTTGCTCCTATGGGCAAAGTATATCAGGCAAGCACATTTGCCGGAAATCCAGCTTCTGTTGCGGCAAGCATATCAACAATCAAAACCTTGATCGAACAAAAGAACTCAATCTATCCCAAAACTGCAAAAACATGCGATAGCATAGTCAGGGGAATACACGATGCGTTGGAAGAACATAATCTAGATTTTTCACTCACATCCATCGGATCGATGTTCCAATTGCTCTTTACTGAGGGCGGAATAAAAGATGCAAGCATCATGAAAAAAATTAACCTTAATTTATTCAAGACATTGTATGATGAATTGTTAAAATCGGGTGTGTTCATTCCGCCTTCGCAATTTGAAACGTGTTTTGTATCGTATTCACATTGTGAGGAAGATATAGATCAGACAATTGAGTCATATTCGAATGCATTACAAAAAGTGAAGGAAAAATTATGATCAACAAATTAACAGTGGGAACTAGAGGTAGCAAATTAGCGATTATTCAGACAGAAATTGTGGTAACAGCACTCAGAAAAAAATTTCCGTTTATTGATTTCAATGTTATGACAATTAAGACAAAAGGAGACGTAGACAATAGACCCATATTTACCATTGACAGAAAAGGAGTCTTTGAAAAAGAGATAAACGAAGCGGTTATCAAAAATACTATAGATTTTGCCGTACATAGTCTAAAAGATATTCCATCAGACCTTTCAGATATTATTACCGTGGCAAGTATTCCAAAACGATCCAAGCCAAATGATGTATTAGTATCGCATAAAAAAATCAAATTGAAACAACTTCGACCTGGTGCAGTTGTTGGGACAAGTAGTCTAAGACGAGCAATCCAGTTGACGAGACTGCGTCCAGATTTGGATGTTAGACCAATAAGAGGGAACGTGGAGACACGAATAGGTAAAACAGTATCAGGAGACTATGATGCAATTATTCTCGCGGAAGCAGGTCTCCTTAGACTTGGGCTAAAGGACCAAATAGTTGAAAGGTTCGCTATTAAAGATTTCATACCCGCCCCAGGGCAGGGTTCGATAGCGGTGGTATGCAGGACAGATAATCCGGAATTAATAGAATTATTAAAGAAAATTGAAGATCCTCAATCAAGGACTGAGATCGATGCCGAGCGTGCATTGATAAAGCAAATTGAAGGAGGGTGTCGCTTTCCGGTAGGAGCTTTAGCCGTTACCAGGGGCAGCACCACATACAAGAGAAACAAGATTAGGACCAGTAATAACACGAAGACCAATCCAAAAACACAAGAGCCGCGCAATATTTACTTATACGCTAGTATATTTTCCGCTGATGGGTCGAAGTGTATCAAATTAAGAGAAAGGGGGAAAACTAAAGATGCAAAAAAACTAGGAGTGAATATGGGGAAATTATTACTAAAAAGGGGGGCCTTGGATTTGGCCAAAGGTTGGCGTGATGCTGTCCAACAATGGAACAGAAAGTAATTTATATGAAAAAAATTGGTAGGCAAAGTCTTTATCTGCGGAGCAGGACCAGGGGATCCAGATTTGCTCACCCTGAAAGCAAGCAAACTACTCAAGGCGTGTGATGTTGTACTTTACGATAGACTAGTAACGAAGGAAATAATCAAACAGATTCCAAATACTTGTAAAAAAATCTACGTAGGTCGAGAGAAAGGTGACTCTGCTATCAATCAGGATAAAACAAACGAACTTATGGTAAAGTATGCGAAAAAAGGTGAAAAAGTTCTGCGTCTAAAAGGTGGCGATCCTTTTATCTTTGGTAGGGGTGGGGAGGAGGCAGAATATTTGCGCGATCATAATATTCAATTTGAAATAGTTCCAGGAATTACATCACCTATCGCATCAGCAATATATGCAGGGATTCCTTTGACACATAGACGGTTTTCATCCTCTATAGCTATTGTAACTGGACATGAATCGGATCATAAGGGAGAACCTATTGTACAATGGAAAAAATTAGCCGATGCTGTGGATACAATAGTAATAATGATGGGGGTAGGACAGCTAAGGCAAATATCTTCGGATTTGATTAAAGCAGGTATGAACAAAAATATTGATGCTGCAATTATTGAGAATGCTACTACTGCGGGACAGAGAGTTGTCAAGGGGACTGTTGGAACTCATTGTCGACATATCAAACGAAGCGCAAATAAAACCCCCCGCAATAATTAGTAATTGGCAAGGTAGTTTCTTTACATGAAAAGCTTTCTTGGTTACATAGTATACCTTAGAACACAATTTTGACTACTAAGTTACGTAACAGAATAATGGCAATTACCAGAAGCGGTCAATCAGCCAAAGAATTTTCGGACCTTGTAATTTTAGAAGGCGGCAGAGTATTCGCCTTGCCTACAATCGATATAATACCTACTGATCCAAAAGTTGTTGAAGAAATTATACATCTCATAACTAGAAGAAATCATGATATCTGTGCATTTCTAAGCGCTAATGCAGTAGAGGTATTATTCGATTTAGCACGCAAGACAAGTAAGGTAAAACACCTACTGTCATTACTAAATCGTAGGACAATAATAGCTATAGGTCCCAATACAAAAAAGAGGCTCGAAGAACATCAAATAAAAGTCCACATTGTTCCTGAAAAGTATTCAACGGAAGGATTAATTGAAATGTTTTCTTCGAATATCCGCTTGGTACAAGGAAAAAGCATCATCATACCAAGAAGTGGAGAATCAGATGCTTTAATCAAGACGTCTCTTCTAAATCTGGGAATGTCAAACGTAGATGAGATATTTCTCTACAATGTTAAATCTTCAGAAACAGATAGCGCCATTTGGGGTGAATTTATCTCGCTCCTTACTATGAAGAGTGTAGACTGTATTGTATTTACAAGCCCATCTGCTGTTAAGGCATTTTTTAAGATTGTTATGAACAATAATAATCTAGTAAAGATAGAAACTGAATTAAATGAGATCAAGATGATCATAGCAATTGGGCCTCGAACTTGGCAGGAATTAGAGAGAAGAGGGATTAGAGCATTTATAGCAGAAAATCACACAATTAGAGGAGCTTTCGAACTTGCAAGAACAAAATTGTCCTAGAATAAATACAAGAAATATGAGGTTGGATTACCCACAAGTCTATATACTTTCTTGAGATTCTACGCTTGTAGGCGTTTTTAGGACCAAAATGCAGGTAATTATCTCGTCCACAAGAGCATAAGAATCAAAATATATATAATACATAACGGCGTTATGTATAACATGACAACTGAAGAGCTGAATATGGATTATAGCAAGTACGATTTTAAGGACTCTACAGAGTTATATGTTTATTTAAGTAAAAAAGGCCTGTCTAGAGGCACCGTTGAAGAGATTAGCAAGCTAAAAGGTGAGCCCGACTGGATGAGGGACTTTAGACTGAGATCCTATGATGTTTTTATGAGCAAGCCTATGCCTGATTGGGGCGGCGATTTGTCAAAAATTGACTTTCAGAATATATATTACTACGCCAAGGCTGCTGAGAAGCAAGGCAAGAGCTGGGATGATGTTCCGGACTCTGTAAGAAATACATTTGAAAAACTAGGAATTCCAGAAGCAGAAAGAAAATTCCTTGCAGGCGTTGGCGCCCAATACGAATCGGAAGTTGTCTATCACAATTTAAGAGAAGATTTAGAACAAAAAGGTGTAATATTTACTGACACAGATAGTGCAGTAAAAAAACATCCAGAACTTCTGAGAAAGCATTTCGGAAAGGTTATTCCACCAGAAGACAACAAATTTGCAGCCTTGAATAGTGCTGTTTGGTCTGGTGGCTCATTCATATATGTTCCACCAAATGTAAAGGTTGATCTTCCTCTGCAAGCATATTTTAGAATTAACGCTGAAAATATCGGCCAATTTGAAAGAACATTAATAATTGCGGATGAGGGTTCTGAAGTTCACTATATCGAAGGATGTACTGCACCAGTCTATACAACTGAATCACTACATTCTGCAGTTGTTGAATTAATCGCAAAGAAAGGTGCCAAGATCAGATATACCACGATCCAAAATTGGAGCAAGGATGTGTATAATTTAGTAACGAAGAGAGCATATGCGTATGAGAATGCTTCAGTTGAATGGATTGATGGAAATTTTGGAAGCAAACTAACTATGAAATACCCTGGTGTTTATATGCTGGGAAGGAATGCTCACGCAGAGGTTGTATCAGTTGCATTTTCTGGCTCTGGTCAACATCAAGATGCAGGGGCCAAGGCAGTACATCTTGCACCAAATACAACTTCGCGGATTACAAGCAAATCGGTTAGTAAGGATTCAGGTAGAACAACATATAGAGGATTGCTTCATGTTGCAAAGGGGGCTACAGGTGTAAAGTCGAATGTTAGATGTGATGCGCTACTATTAGATGAAAACTCAAGGACTGACACATATCCATACGTAGAGGTAAATGAAGAAGACGCCACTATCTCTCACGAAGCAACTGTAGGGAAAATAGGAGAGGACCAAATCTTTTACCTGATGAGTAGAGGATTTTCCGAATCTGATGCACTATCTTTGATAGTTGGAGGGTTCATGGAGCCGTTTGCAAAGGAATTACCGATGGAATACGCAGTAGAATTGAACAAACTTGTAAAAATGGAAATGGAAGGATCAGTAGGATAGACGCTAGAGAAATCATCCATCTACAAAAAAGGGATCATTTTATATTCCTTTAAATTTTTTTAAGAAGAGAAGTGTTTAGACTTTGATAAGTTTATCCTCTATTTCAGATAACTATATTGAATCTATAATCAAAGAGAATAAGGATCCTAAGTGGCTTGCAGCATTACGAAAAAAGGCATTGTCCAAATATTTATCTCTTCCTTCAGAAGTGTCTCCACTATACGCAAAATACTCTGATGTAAATCGTATTCGACCCGAGCAGATTTATCTTCCCAATCCTGTCGAAAAGACTGTCTCACATGCCAAACCCCACGAAGAGCTTCAACACAGGTTAAATGAATTAGGGCGTGAGGATACTAGCATAGTCCAAATTGGCTCGTCGGTTAATCAAATTATCGTTCCCGAAAAAATTTTGAATCAGGGAGTAATCATTTCTGATCTAAGAGAATCACTATTGAAATACAATGACCTTATAAAAAATTGGTTACTCGCCAATGAGCTACAATATAGTGAGGATAAGTTCATTGCATTAGAGGCCGCTGCCTTTAGATCCGGAGTATTTATTTACATTCCAAAAAATGCATTACTCACTGATCCCATTCGAATCATTAGCTCGCTAGCAGACGATGGAACCTCTTTAATATCTCAGAACATAATCATTGCTGACGGTGGCTCTAAAGCAACTGTAGTCCAAGAGATTTACTCCCCATTATATAACGATAGGCTGGAGAAAAGAGAAGAAGGGATAGCTAGACAGGATATGCAACAAGCATACTTTGAGCTAGTACAATGTCATCTAGGTCAAAATGCCCATCTTGATATGGTAACCTTGCAAGCAATGCCAGGAAATACAGTCGATTTTTCCAATAGGAAGGCCTTTGTTGGTAGAGACGCAAAAATGTCTTGGTATCTAGGGCTTTTTGGAGCGCAGTTATCGAGATATAAAATTGATAGCATAATGAAGGAACCAGGGTCTACTGCCGAGGATTTTGAGATAATCTTTGGAATAGAGGAACAATCATTTGATGTAACATCAAATTTGATACATTACGGTCCAAACTCTAGAGGACGAGTACTTGTTAAGTCAGTAATGAAAGACAGATCAAAATCATTATTCAAAGGGATGATAAAGATTGGCAAAAACGCTAAGGCATCGGAGTCTTATTTGGCTGGTCATGCAATATTGCTCGATAAGGGTGCAAAATCCGATGCTATTCCGGGATTGGAAATTGAGACCAATGAAGTAAAGGCTACTCATTCAGCATCAGTTGCACAACTTGATGAGGCACAGATCTTTTATTTGATGTCTAGAGGATTGAGCAGAGAATTAGCAAAACGCGAAATTGTCAGCGGATTTCTCGAGCCATTGTCAAGAAAAATGGGTCCCACCATTAGGGCTTGGGTTAACTACCTAATTGAAAATAAATGGTCTGGAAAACCACTTATGCTCAAGACTGACGAAGCTATGGAACAAATTCTTGAGGTAGAAAAGTCAAGATACAGGGAGACAGAAGATATTTTCGAAAAACACTATAAATACAGGTAGGGAGGTTGAATAACGAAATTCAAACTGATAGTGACAAACCGAGCAGGTGGATAAAGGTTTGCAGAGTACAAGATCTGAACAATTCCGATCTTTTAGACTTTGACTATGAGAATAAGAAGATATTGATAACGAAAGTGAATAATAGAATCTACGCGACCGACAGAATATGCACTCATGCTTATGCTGACTTGTCAACAGGGTTTCTCAATGAAACTGAAAGGACTGTGACTTGTCCGTTGCATATGTCTAATTTCAATCTAGAGAATGGTATACCACAAAATTTACCGGCAGAAGAACCATTGAAAGTATATAAAGCCAAGGCTGAGAACGAATGGATTTGGATATTAGTGGATGAATAAACGTTGAATCAAGCAACGGCTGGATATAATGAATACGGAAAGGGATTATTATGGTTCATGTAAATCCTTTATTCCTTGTACATATGGTGTCATCCATCTGATCATGAATGCGGCTGCCCGTCTTCCTCGAGATATACGGTGAAGATGCGTATTTTGATTCTATAGATTATGAAACTAGCTGCTCTTTGTTCGGGAGGAAAAGATAGCACCTTTTCTGTTTATAAAGTCCTTGAAAGCGGTCACACAGTCGAGTGTCTGGTTACTATTCATCCTAGTGCCGATGATAGTATGTTATTTCATTTTCCGAATAACAATATAGCGAAATCGGTTGCAGAAGCTATGCACATACCATTTATGGGTGTCGATTCTACGACGGGTTCATCCAAGGAGGCAGAAAGTGAAGCTTTAGAGCGAGCAATAGTTCAGGTAAAATCATCCTACAATGTTGAGGGCATTGTACACGGAACTATCTCAAGCAGATTTCAAAATGAAATATTTAGTAAAGTTTGTGCCAGGCAAGGCCTCAAAAATGTGACACCGTTATGGAGTGTACATCCATATAACTATCTTCACACTTTAATAGACAATCATTTTCATATCAAGATAGTTTCAGTGTCTGCAATGGGTCTTGACCGTTCATGGCTTGGAACGGATCTTGACCGAAAGTCAATAGCAAAACTCAACTTGCTGAGTAAAAGGTATGGAATAAACTTATCGTTTGAAGGTGGAGAGGCAGAAACAATCACACTTGATTGTCCGATATTCAAGAAGAGATTATCTATTGAAAAATCCAACATAAAGTGGGATGGTCAAAGGGGAATATTTGAAATATTAGAACATGTGTTAATACCAAAAGAATAGCGATATGCTTGATAACTTACGCACTGGCTTAAGAGGGGCTATTAAGAAAATCGTAGGATCTTCAGATATAAACGAGGAACTAATCGATTCTCTCTGCAAGGATATACAAAGGGCATTACTGCAATCTGACGTTAACGTAAAACTAGTTTTAGAAATTACAAAGAGGATAAAGGAAAGAGCAATAAACGAAGAACCAGTAAGAGGTCTCACCAGAAAAGACCACATAATTACTATTTTATACGGCGAACTTGCAAGACTATTAGGATATACGGGCCAGACGATCAAAAACATCGATAAATCACAACAGATAGATGAGAAGATAATATCCTTTGAGCCCAATAAGCAAAGTGTAATACTGATGCTTGGCATCCAAGGCAGTGGGAAGACAACTGTAACTGCAAAAATCGCACGGTGGTTATTAAAACACGGCTATAGTGTAGGTGTTATCGGAGCCGATACGTGGAGGCCTGGAGCACTGACCCAATTGAGAATGAATTGCAGCAGAATTAATGTAGAAGTCTATGGAGAGGAGCCAAATAGCAGTGCTATTGATATCGTTAGGAAAGGTCTAGAGCATTTCAAAATCCAAAAGGTAGACATAACTATTGTTGATACAGCGGGACGACACAAAGAGGAATTAAGTCTTCTGGACGAGATGCGAACTATGCGGGATGTGATTAATCCCGACCTTGTATTACTAGTAATCGACGGGACGATAGGGCAACAGGCATTTAACCAAGCCAAAGCATTCCATGAAGCTGTCGCTGTAGGAGGTATAATTGTGACAAAACTTGATGGAACTGCCAAAGGTGGAGGTGTACTCGCGGCTTCCGCGGTAACGGGAGCAAAAGTAATGTTCATCGGAACAGGCGAAAGAATAGATGATCTTGAGGTATTTTCGCCCACAGGTTTCGTAGGGAGGATCCTTGGTATGGGAGACATAAAAGCAATTCTAGAAATGGCTAGAGGTTTAGAACTACAGGCTGATGAGAATCAAGCAAAAAGACTATTGAGCGGAAAGATGACAATAGAAGATTTTTATGCACAGATGGAAAATGTTGGAAAGATGGGGTTCAGAAATGTCATAGACAATTTGCCTGGGTTATCAGGAATGGTGAAGGAAGACCAGTTAGACGCTCTAGAGGGAAAAATGGAGAAATGGAGATTTATTATTCAATCTATGACAAGAGATGAAAAGAAGAACCCCGATATCATTAACGAATCTAGAAGAAAGCGTATAGCAAGAGGTGCCGGCATTACTGAGCACGAAGTTAAGGACTTGGTAAAGCAGTATAGCAACTCCAAAACAATGATGAAACAGGCCAAAGGAAGACAAATGCAAGGAATGCTCAGGAAATTTGGCATCGGATAGTACTATTGTTAAGAGACAGGGAATACTTCTTCGCCGACTAGAAGAGAATTATGTATTGTGTAAATATTGTCTCTACAGACAACTGTCAGTGGATATCGACGCTAATTTTGATGGGCACAATACATCTCAATCATACAATACTAGTGAATGCCATATTTGTAGTGGGCTTATGGATGAGTCAGAATCTATCGTCAAAAGGATTAGCGGAGATTCTGGATGATGACTACCAATTTGACACTTTTTTGATAGGAGCAGCGTTACCAGCACATCTTTATGAAAAAGAAGACCGAATCAGAGCCAGGTTCAAAATACGTGGTAGAGAAAATATAAAAAGTCAGTTTATGAGAGATTTAAGGAAGAAGTTCAGAGAATGCACAAAGAAGCAAATCGACTTCCTTTATCCAGACATTGTGATAAATTTACAGTTCGAAAAGGAAACCACCCTCGACATAAATATCAAAATGAGGCCTATAATTATTTTAGGTAGATATGTAAAAAAAAATCGAGGAATACCGCAAAGAAAAGGTGGAGACTACATTGGATGTGATGACATGAACATGCAAAATGAAACCTCTCCTTCTACCAATGTGATACCACTACTAGCCTCAACAGCGTTGGCAGTGCGGTACCCCAGAGGATATAAGCATTCAATCAATATTATCCAGAGAGATTTTGAAAATCACAAAAGGTGAAAGATTAAAATTCTCTTGGATAGGTAGCGAAGATGAGGAAAGTCTGGTTTCAGGATCAGGTAGACCTTTTTTTGTCCAAGTCCGAAATCCTAAGACTATTCGTCTGAATAAAAGAAGACTAAATTTTCCTCGGTATGGTCTATTTGTAAACATTGAGAGATATTTCAAAAAACTACCGGAGCAGCCAGTTCAATTTATTGCAAAGACAAGAATTGTCATTCAGTCTTCAAGACAACTCGGAAAAGAAGAAGTTCTAAAAATAAAATCATTAGCCGATTCTATAGTAGTCTTTCCGAATCAAAAGAATAAATCTAGATCTTCTACAAAAAGAATCTTATTCTGTAGATTTCGCGAAAATAGATAATAGGGTTTTTGAGCTTCATTTGGTCGCAGAAGGTGGGCTAGCTATCAAGCAATTTGTAGAAGGACGAGAATACATAAGTCCGAACGTTTCAACCGCTGCCAATCTCCAGTGTGAATGCTTATTTTTTGATATTCTTGATGTTTGGATTAAGGAATACTAGTAACATTTTTCTTACACCAACACATTCTTTCATAAGTAAGTATGGCCCTCGATCCCTTGATAAAAGTACGCGATGCAAGCGAACTAGGATTAATTCCCCCGAAGGTCTATAATATTATAGCAAAGCGGTTCCATATTGTGGAAATGGGAATCCAAAGAATCGAAAGGGCGTCTGGATTAAAGTATCCTTATTATTACATTGACCCAACCCTTATTATTGCTACCCCTTCCTCTTTAGCGGACTTTCAATTTGCCCAATTTGGATTCATGTTTGCACAGACTATTCCTGTAGTGAAAAAAAACAATGAGATCGACATAGTTATTCAAGTTACAGCTCCATTAGTCATGTACGGTTTACTTGGAACTATCCATGCAATTTTAGCACATGAATTCATGCATTATTTAGATCTGTTGAGCAGAATAATCAAGATGAATGTAATTTCAGATGAGATTACTGCAAGCCTGTTTGAAAACACATATCTTGATTCCGGTCGTTTATTGGAAGCAAAATGTGTGTTTAGATCTGACCATGTGTTAAGAGATCACATTACTAGAAAGTTTCCAGAAGGTTTTAAAGACGTAAGATTGGAAGAAAAGACAATAAAATATTGGATGAACAAAGGTCTTCCTTCAACTAGAGTGCCACTCGATTCTAACATAATAAAGATACCAATTGAAGCAATGGCTAAGGTAAATGTTGATCAAGATGTAAGAGAAAAGATCCTTGAATACGAAAGAGCAGCAATCCAGAATTTGAAAAATAGGGTATAGCGGCATGTATGGAAATCAATACTAACAATCTATCAAAGGAAGAATCAAAAGCCATAGATAATTACATCGGGAGGCTAGCTAATCATCATGAAATAATTGGGGCTTGTCTATACGGTTCTAAAGTTGCGGGATATGGAAATCCCGACAGCGACGTAGATGTTATCATTGTAGTAAAGGACTATCCGCATATTGTAAAATATTCGTACGTCAGGGCTGAAGGATCTAAGATATCAGCTCTTATAGTTGATTATACTGCGCTGCAAAAAGATGCACAATCCGGTCTACTAGGAGAATTTGTAGTAGGAAGATTATTGCATACATACGAGACTATGATTAACCATGACCTTTTTAACTCGATTGAAGTCTTTTATAAAAAGCGTGTAATACTAGAAGAGCTATTCGATATTGTAAAAACTACAAATTTCTTGTGTTCGGAAATATCATTTCCTCTAGAGTTCATTCTCTTTTCAAAAATAAAACGTCGAAGTTCTGTATATCCTGCTGCGATGTATAGTTACTACAAAATATATACGGGTGCTTCGGCTTCGCATAATTTAGCTTTTGCACTGCAGGGATACAAGAAAGCTCTTGGGGAAATAGTTACAAATGATAAGGAATTAATCATATTGAAGCATCCAACAACAAATATGGAGGGTCCATTACTGCAAATAGGCAAAAAACGTCTAGTCATCAGCAAGCAGGGGGGGAAAAATACTATAAGTTTGGAGTTGGGGAAAAAATTGCAAATCCTTAGTTCTTATTTTATTCATGTCTACGCCGGTAGAAGAATATTTCACTATGCGATGAAAGAGGCAGACTCAAAAATAAAACGGCATAGGACTCAACAATTATGTTTTCCAGAATTCATGGCCAATCCAAGAGAGCATTATTGGAAATTACGTGAGGGCCTCATTACTAGTAGGAGCAATAAAAAATGGTTGGATCAGGTCGCCAAATCATTCGACCTCACTGCTTACACTATATCAAATAAATGTCGTTTGGGAGATATGAATAGTAGAACTATATCTTATACATTAGAAAATGCTCATAATTCTAGTCGTAGTATATCTATCGTAGCGAAAAAATTCGGAAAATTAAAAGGGGTAAAATGGGCTGCGTTAAATGCCTGGTCCGCGTCCACTGCGTCAAATTTCAAGCACTCTTTTAAAGTGGACCCTCTATTTAGACTTGGTACAGAGTACAAGGCGCTCATGTATCTACGGTATGAGCTAGGACTTAATACCCCTACAATATTAGTTGTTGACTTAGAACGCCGAATATTGGTAACAAGCCAAGTGGAAGGGAAAAACATGAGTCATATTATTCAGAATTCATTGGAGAAGGAGTCAATAGCAGGTGGCGAAAATAATTTTTGGATTAGGACAATTGGGAATCAGATTGCCATGATTCACTCAACTCAATCTGCCCTAGGCAATATAAAACCCAACAACGTTATCATTAGCAATAGTAATGATTCTAATAGTGGGATATTTTTTACAGATTTGGAGCAATTCGTTTTTAGTGATGACCAGCATGGTAGCGACCCGATTTGGGATATTATCCAAATTCTCTGTTGGAGCTTAAAGAGAACTAAGAATATTCCAACTGCTAAGGAAATTGTAAGAGAATTCTTTACGGGATATTTTTCTTGCGGCCATCTATCAACTGCCAATATAAGGTCAACTACGATGAAAGAATATATCAGACAACAATTGTCTTCGAAATCTACAGATTACATTAAACAATTCTATCCATTAATTTCGACAGCTATTGCGCAATCGATTAGTGAAGTAATAAACGAATTTGTAGACTAATCATAATTGTGTGAGATCTCGGCTGAGCGTGCATTTATGTATGCGAGCATACTTTACACATGGTAGTTAGATCTCGGTCACAATAATGATTTCACTACCATTTATGGTGAGGTTGCTATGGTTGAACTTTACTTTCGGATTTATTTCCAGATTTCCTTTCTGTCCTTTGGAATTCTGTAAAACCGCACTTCCCGCAAGTGAAACGGTCTTTGTGCTCAGCCATGAAAACACCTCTGCCACATCGAGGACAATCTCGTTTGGTTCTAACAATTTTGTTTTCACCCTCAGTCTTGTAGAACTTGTATACTGAGACTTCTCCTTTGTTAGCGCTACCTGTTTTTTTGTCTGCCATTACTTCTTACCCCTGCTACTCTTAGATTCAGCAGCGAGCTGCCTGTTTAGCCTTCAACTTTGTTGCTTTTTCCTCATCAATGATTTTTTTCCTCGCTTCTTTTGACATGTTCCTTAACATCAAATATCTTGGCAGTTGTTGCCGCGCATCCTCTAAAGAATTGTAAATATAAAATAATGCATGTATGTCAGTCCTTCCTGTTTCATTTTTCATCAATATGGGTAAAACTTGCTCTTGCTGATTTAGGTGAAAATGACTTGCAATCAATCGATGCAGCACTGAGTTTGTTCAATTGACCCTGTGTATTCTTTATGATTACTTTAAGTTCTCTTCTGTTTAAAAGGGGGTTCTTACGATCTTGTAATGTAACAACTTCTTGTGAACTCAACTAGTAGAGCATTTAGTCGGAGCTCTTATAAATTTTTACAAGCAAAGCAAATTTATCCTTGTGCAATAGATTAAATTTTAGGCGGGTCCGGTGGGCTTCGATCCCACGACAACTGGCTTCGGAGGCTTATGCTTGCTTCCTATTTTAGACAAATCAGCACCCTGTCCTAGCTGGGCGACGGACCCACAGTGAGCACAGTCATCTAAGTGATTGCCATATATAACGGTAGACTTTATGCGTGAATCTCCGACAGACTTTTTGCCGATTTTGCGTTTGTCAAGCAATTTCTATCCAGACGATCGGGAGATTCACAGGTTTTGGGGGTTTGACAATTATGTCTCCAGCGAGTTATGTCGGAGCTTAATGACCACTTTATATACAGCAGGAATATTTTGAAGGACATACAGACTTGGATTTTGTCAAGGCGTTCGCAATAGACATTGACGGAACATTAACTGAAAATGGAGAAGGAATAATTCACTTACATGCCCTAGAGAGTTTGAGATACCTTGAAAATATCGGCTGTAAAGTTATTTTTGTGACAGGCCGGTCCTCAATAGAGGCATATATTCTATCTGTGTTCGGCGGAACAACAAAAGTGGCAGTTGGGGAAAACGGTGGTGCAATAACGATAGGACCGCAACAACACATAACTTTTGCGAATAAAGAAAAATGCATCAAAGGCTATGAAGTATTGAAAAAGAACATTGGCGGCGTAAAATTAAAACCTGTATTTAAGAGGATCACTGAAGTTGTTTTATGCCGAACATTCGACATCACACAGGGTCAAAGGGTTTTAGAAGAAAACAATTTAGACTTATACCTTACTGACAGCCAATATGCCATTCATATTAACGAAAAAGGTATTGACAAGGCGGTGGGACTAAAGAAGGCATTAAGTATACTAGATATCGACCCGGAATACACAGTTGCGATAGGAGATAGCGAAACTGATATTCCTATGTTTAATATGTGTGGTTATAGTATCGCTTTAAACCATGCAAAGGAGAATGTTAAAGCGAGAGCAAAATATGTGGTTAATGGACGTCAAGGAGAAGGTGCTGTCGAAGCGATTGAATATATTATGCTTACTTTTTTTTCGGGCTCCGTGAATAGAATTGACATTTAGCAAGTTGATAAAAAACGTTCGGGAGTTAATTTTTTTATCAGCAAAAAAAATGGGTTATTTTCCGGAAGGACTGGGAGAGAGGGATATTGGATTTGATATCTCAGAAGCGCCGAGAAAAGAACTTGGAGACATCACATGCAATATTGCTTTTAGACTGAGTAAGAGACTTAATAGGCACCCATATGATATCGCCAGAGATCTGGTTGAAAAACAACTAAATCCATACATACAAGGGTACAAAAAAAAACCAGCAGGGCAGTCAATGTTACCCCAACTAGACATGCTAGTCTCAGCAGAAGCTCATCCTGCAGGTTATATCAATTTTCGAGTAAATTTTGCGGCTTTTTCCGTCACGACACTGGATGAAATAATTAAGAATCCGAGTTACGGATTTTGTGACATAGGAAACGACAAACACGTAATAATTGAACACACAAGTGTCAACCCTAATAAAGCATTGCATGTGGGTCATTTAAGAAATGTAATACTTGGCGACACCATCTATCGAATGCTGAAGGCAACCCACCATAAAACTACGGTCTTAAACTACGTGGATGACTCCGGGCTACAAGTAGCAGACATTGTTGTTGGCTTCAAGTTTGCCGGATTTCCCTTAGAACCACTAAAAGATAAGAATGAGACAGTTATGAAATTCGATCAATACTGTGGTGATGAAATATATACGAAGATAAATAGAATGTACGATACATACCCTTCGTTACAGGAGAAAAGGAAATATGTGCTTAAAGAAATAGAGGAAGGGAGATCGGATGTAGCAAAATTTGCTTCAGAGATTACTCTAAGGGTGTTAAAGGAACAACTAAATACATGTTGGAGAGTAAGGGCACGTTATGACCTGTTGAACTTTGAATCGCATATAGTCTCTTCTGGCTTGTGGTCAAAAACGTTGGAATTGTTGAAGGATAAGGGGCTTATTACTAAAGAGAACAAAGGGAAAAATAGAGGTTGCTGGATAATAAAAATGAAAAATGGGAATGTCGACCTTGAAAGGCAGGTGGAAGAGGCAGATAAGGTAATAATAAGAAGCGATGGCACCTCGACTTACATAGCAAAAGATATTCCCTACGCAGCTTGGAAAACCAGTTTGGTTGCTGATCCATTTTCATATCACAAATTTGCAGAGCAGTGGGACGGTTCTATACTTTGGGCTAGTAGTTTATATGATTCAGATCGAAACGAGAATACTTATCCTGACTTTCAATCTCGGGACATGACAATAACTATTATTGACTCTAGACAAACCAGGCTCCAGAACATAATATCTTATATCTTATCCTGTCTAAATTTAACGGCATCTATTGATACAAGATCACATGAAGCACATGTTAGTCAAAATTATATTCATTTGGGGTACGAGGCTGTTACCATAAGTTCGCAGACAGCAAAAGTACTTGGCCTCGACATTGGGGATAGGGAATTTATGCACATGTCAGGAAGAAAGGGCATCTACGTAAATGCTGACTATATCTTAGATAAACTACAGGAGAAGGCACTTGATGAAGCAAGGAGACGAAACCCGACATTGACCGATGACTTGTTAAATGGGATTGCTGAAAAAATTGCGATTTCGTCTATAAGATACTATATGATTAAACATGACTTGAACAAGATAATCACTTTTGATATTATTGAATCTCTGAGCCTTGAGGGGGACACTGGTCCGTATTTGCAGTACTCTTATGCACGATCCCAACGAATTATAGAAAAGTCAGGAAAAAGTCATGACTCTCTTGTAGAAGCCAATTTTGAACTGTTGAATGCGATATTCTGAAATAGATCTGATAAAAGTAATGTCAAAATTAGATCTTGTTATGGAAGAAGCTGTCGTGACACTTAATCCGAAAACTCTGGCTAGATATGCTTACGAACTTGCAACAATATTCAATTTTTACTACGAAACAATCCCTATTTTGAAGGAGAGGAATAGCGATACGATGTTATCGAGACTCATATTGGTCAGTGCATTCGGCATAGTTCTCAAAAAAGTGTTGAATTTACTTGGTATCGATGCGTTGAAGAAAATGTGAAGTTTGGGTATAGTGTTGACAAAGTTAAAGGTGAGAAAAAAACAATATGATTATCAATTCGGAATTACTGGTCCTCCTCCTGACAAACATATACACTTAATACTTAAATTAAGCGTATCAAGCCTAATCATATATGGTGGGGTGGCAGAGCGGCCATGCGTTCGCCTGCAGAAAACCGTTTACGAGCAGTTAGCGAATATATAGGGGTTCGAATCCCCTCCCCACCTCTGAACTCTAGGTTCGATAATAAATAATCGAAACTTGCATTCTAGATGTGGGACGGAAACCGATTGGGCTTCAATATTCTCAAGGTCGATTTTGCAAAATGTGCTCAGATAAGAAATTACATAATTCAGTTTAAACAACTAATAAACAATAATCGTGAATTGAATTTCATTATCTATTGTAGTTTAAATTCCAAGATCTCATCGCGCATAATACTTGCCCAACGAGTAGGTTGTCAAGTTTCAGATATCTTCGACATAAGGGACCTGAATTAGAAAAAACTCTGAAGATTAACCACTTAACATTTTAGCGATGTCTGTGTAATTGTAAAGATTTTATGCAATATTTCATTCCTTCCGCTGATACCATCACCAACAAAAATGGAAGTAAAAAAATGACGACTGTTAATAGTGGACGATGAGCCTGATATTGCTAATTCTTTTAGTCTTGCTCTAGAAGAAAGTGGATTATTTGAAGTGGATCCATACAATGACTCTAAAGCGCTGTCTAATTTTAATGCAAACTCGTAGGATCTAGTGCTATTAGATATTAGAATCCCTGTAATGAATGGGTTTGAATTATATAAGAATATCAAAGCAATAGATGGATGGGCCAAGGTTTGTTTCCTAACAGCCGTCAATGACTTAAGTGAATACAAGATACACTATCCTGATATAATCAAAGAAATAGAATGTGGGAAAATAGATTGCTGTATGGACAAACCCGTTGCAAGCACGCAGTTTTTAAATCGAATTCGTAAAGTGATATCTTGACAATTCAAGAAAAGTGGACTAGCCTTTATCATCAGTCTTATGTTAAAACACAAGCAAAGACATGAATTAAGAACATCTAACATCCCGATACGAATTTTCGAATATCCCTTTCAATTATAGACTAGTTTTTTTCTACTATTAGTATGTTCTATATTTTTGAATTCTTCTTACATTCTGGAAGAGCTTTTGCATCTCTTCATTTGTTGGATTGAGATCTTTTATATTTCGAATACTTACGATTAAGTTATTTAATGCTTCGTAGGATTCTTTGTCTTCTACGGTATCTATTAACTGCTGTAATCCAAATGGCTTTTGCATCAGTTCGACTACCCGCTTTAGATGCTTTACTGAATCTACAAGCGTATCCTGAACATATGCAGAAGCAAAAATTACTCTTTGCTTTGGGTTAAGTTCAAAGATTTCCTTTGCAACCTGCAATCCATCTTTTTTTGGCATTTTATAGTCTAAAATAACAACATCAAAAGGAACCGTGGCATTACTTTTATGACGACGATCACTCCCACAGTTTTTTCGATTCTGTTCCTCTGCCAAGGGGGTTGACTGCTGCATAAATAGAGCTCCGGTTTGATATTTTTTCAGGCATTCCTCTCCGTTTTCTGTCATTATAATTTCATGATTTCTAGTCTCCAACGCATCCTTGTAGGCTTCTGCTATGCTCGTATCGTCTTCAGCTATAAGTATTTTCATTAATGGGAATATTTAGTATGATATGTGGTTGATTATAAGCCTGACTAAGAATACTTACTACCACTTATAAGACAGGCCACTGCCACAGTATTTATAAACGGTCTAGATCGCTGACACTAAGAAAATGTTGCACCAAAGATAGATGAATCAATCCAATCCAACAAGTACCAATGATGACGAGTCTCTTTCACGATAGTGATATTCCATGTTGGCTGTTAAGAATGTCTTCTGATTCAGATTTTCTGAAATGAGCGGTTATTGCTAAGATTATGGTTATGTTTGGCGTAACTATATTTCAGCGATAGGGCAGAATCTAAGGAACCAGACTATGATATGGATGAACATCATCTAGAAGAAAAACAAGAAGTGAAAAACAAACCAGGTTTTTCGATTTTCTTGCAGACTGTATATACCTAAACCGTTATTTTCTTCCATAATAATGATCAATACATACGCAACATGTAGAGAAGTTTAACTTCTTTTAAGTGGAGTTATGTATGCTAAAATAAGGTAATCAAAATCACGTCACTTTACATATACTGTAAATGCTAATGGTAGTATATGACTTCAAAAAGACAATACAACCGAAAACAACTGACGGATTTGTCGATGGTTGTTTTTGGTTACTATGGCAGGAATATTTTCTATTCTTATCACGCTTCCTGATGCTCCTCAAATTCAGGCCTTAGGGGATTCACTATCTACCCAAACATCCTGTATAGATAACCAACCATGCCAAACTGTGGTATGTAGTGAAACTCAGCCATGCAGAATCTCACAATCACCTAATACCGATTTTGATGCAGCTGAAAATACTGTCTCGCAACCTTTACAAGGAACTGGAAGTATGGGGCTAGCGCCAAGTCCGGGTGCTTATTATGACGAAGATTATTGGAAAGATCGCCAGGAATATCTTGAAGAAAAGCAAGATATGATAGAAGATGCGGAATATGAGTAAGATATTCTAAGATATACCCAACGAAAGAGAAACATGGAAAGATAAAGCAGAACAATCAGAAAGGAAGTTATCTAATCGCAGTGGGATTTTTTGATGGAGCATATTCTAGTATTAGTTATATCGGAAGGCTAAGAGACTGAAATGGTCTAACACTTTATTTCCAACTGTTGAGGAAGTTCTATCACACCCAGTTGATTGCTACCACAACCCACATTTATCGTCTCTTCTAATCGTTATCTTTATCGTATCCCGATCATCAGCATCAGTTACAAACTTCTGAGTTAGATATAATAAATCCTTTCTTTCCGTCATAGAATTGCTCAACACAGTTTCATACAAACTTAAGCATGAGCTCAACCCTTTTTCATCTTTTATTTATTCTTTCTCCCCTCTCCATATCAACGATTACAATAATAAGTGGTAATGCCTTGAGTTAGAACTGGCATTTGATTACTCTTCTCTATTTTGGACTTCGTCAGTGAAGACATCTTCGGTCACGCCATTCTCGTCTTCGTCCGTGCTCCCAGTAGGGGAGTTTTCATTGCTGTCTATTCCACTGTAACTTAACTCCATACAGTCTTGCACTTCTCGTTCAGTGGGAGATCCTTCTCCTCCTTCAGCGTCAGAAAGACATCCTTGAAAATCTTTATAGCTATCTGAGTTCGCGCTTTCTTTGCTGTCCTCAATACCTCCTTCATCTTCCGATTTGGCTCCATCTGTATTACCAACTTCATTATTGGCTGGTCCGTTTATTTTTTCTTCATCTGCTGGAAATCCGCTTATTGCACTATTGGTACCATCAAGAAATGTATCGTAACCGCTGCCTGTGATCTTTATCTAAACCTCCAAAGTCATTGGTTTTATCGTTCGTTGGAAGTCCACCGAAGTCGGCCAATCCACTAGGCTTGTTGAAGTGTCCCAGAGCCAATGCAGGTGCCGCAAAACTCATTGACGTCGTCATGATAGTTATTAATACTGCCATACCAAGCATCGACAAAAATGTAACTTCTTTTCTTTTCATTTATATTCAGTCTGGAAAATGATATTATTTGATTAAAGCGATGAGGATTAATCCTCTCGTAGTCTTAGGTTTGATTTTGAAAGTGTATCTTATTTCTATCGAAGATTAGTTGACATTGATACTGAAAAATTGATACTTGTAACTCAGCTTAACATACGGGTTGTTGCTTAAATTAAGCGTTTATTGCTTCTGATTTTGCTACCTTCCATTATTCTTGGGATTAAAGAAGATGGGAGACCACTAACTTTGATGATCTCCACCTATCCCGCAACTGTAGGAAACAGCGTTTCCAAAAAAGCGGCTTATAGAATTTATACGCGATACAGAGTATATAAACTGCTCAACATTTGAACAGGTGCATTGTCTATTTCAAATATTACAGTCTCAATCTAGACCTTGTTACAATCACATGATACACACTCCTCATAAACAATCCAATAAATTATCCTACTCACTATAGCACTTACTCGGCAACTCAGCTTCGCATTTCAAAGTAGCAATGTATTCTACTATGGTTATAGCATTATTCTCAATGATAGAATGAAGTAGTTAAATTATGCCACTAGGCCGGCAGCAGTTTCAACTATCTTCCTGTCTAGTAATGGTGATGTTGTACTGCTGAGGATAATACAGCTGATTACGTGTTCGTGTGTCAATTACTAATGATACTGCGTATAATATGAGTTGACTATATTACTTCTGTTTCTTGTAAAATGACATGAGTTGCTGATCTAAATCATGTTCAAATCGTTTTAATAATCGATCAAAGCTTTGTTGAATTTCTTTTACCTTTCTTTCCGTAATTATCTTGAAAGACTTTACGTCTATCGCACCATACGTATGATAATATCCGCCTCCTTTCATTGTCTTCGTTTCCTTTATACATATTCCTAGAGTTACTAATTTTTGCAGTGATCTGAAAACAGTACTTTTGTCCCTATTAGTCTCTTTGGCTAGCTGTTCTAAGGTCATATATGCATCATTATTTGCAATTAAAAATAATAATAGATCAACCTCTAAAGGAGATAAGTCGAAGATATTCGTAAATAGATCCTTTATTGTGGAGTTTATTCGGGTAATTGTAATGAAGGGTGCTGACGGCATTCGATTCCTATGGCTTATGTGATAAACTAGTATATATTGATAATGATCGTCATTGGATTATAATCGTCGATTTTGCGATAACATCCCACAGCCGACCGCTTACACTGGATTATATAGGGGTCAAGCTTTAGCTGTATTTCCGTATCAAATCTGTCAAATCGTCCAATGACATTGGTTTTCGCAATACTTCCTTGATGCCTAAATTTGAATACTTCTGAATATCATTATTAGTCAATGTAGATGCCGTAAATAACACAATATTTTCCGATCTTATTAGATCCCCATTATCTTTTAGTCTCTCAAGAATATCATGCCCGCTAAGTTGTGGCATTGCTATATCAAGTAGGATTAAATTATATTTTTCTGTTTGATTTACAATTTCATTTAGTGCCTCCCTCCCTTCGTCGATTATCTTATAATTTATCTCCATGCTATCAAAAAAGTCGCCAATAGCATTAGTAACATCTCTATTGTCATCTATTATTAACACTTTCATTGAGGTATATCTCACAATCCAAAATGAGCGAGGTACTAGGGATAGTCTTGGACCTTCATGTATATTATCACCGATAGCCCCATAAAGGAAGTTATCTTTATACATTTCTTATACATAACTTGTCTTGGAATACATGTGGTTAATTTGGTAGAAAAAGCTCTTACTATCAAATGCCCAAGCAATAAATGATGATATATAAATTAAGAGCTGATTCCAGAAATAACTAGGCATTTTTTATTGTCTCTGCTTTTAATACACTTAATGTAAATCCTGTTGATTCCAATATCGAATTTAATACTATTAATGCTAGCTATTGCTTGCTTGGAATTGTGAACCTGATAGCCGTGCCAGCTGTGTAATTTTTATCAATCCATATCCTTCCGTCGTGAGCTTCCACAATTCCCTTGCAAATTGCAAGGCCTAGGCCAGTTCCTCCATGTTTTCTTGTCACACTTGTATCTATTTGATAGAATTTTTTGAATAGGTTGTTGGCATTCTGGTTAGGGATACCTATGCCATTGTCCTCTACTGAGAACACAACAGTCCTTGAATTCAGGGTTGATTTAGTCTCGTGATCAGCAGTGTTATTACTCGGAATGTCCTGTAGAACCTCTTGAGCCTTTACTTTTATTTTCCCTGTCTTATCTGGAACAAAATCAATAGAGTTTTTTATCAAATTGACAAATACCTGTTCTATTCTTCTTCTATCGCAAAAGATAGTCTTCATGGATTGGGTACTAATCTCATAAGTAATCTCTATCTGTTTTTCAATCGTAAAGGTTTTCAGATCAGTGACTATATCATTTACTAAGTTGAAAATTTCTACTTCTTGTTTTGCTAGATGCAATGTTCCCATGTCTAGTTTGAATACATCCAAAATATCTTCAACTAATTGCTCCTGCTTCAACATGTTCTTATTAATCGTTTCAACTGCATTCTTTTGCTTTTTATTCAATACGCCTATTATTCCTGGTCTTAATAGCATCTCCGAATATAGTTTTATGGGAACTAACGGTGTTCTTAATTCATGGCTCACCATTGAAATAAACTCCTCTTTGGCTCTATTATTGGCAATAAGTTCATTATTAATTTGTTGAAGCTCTTTTTCTTTCCCAGTCAGTGCATCTGTATATTTTTTGATGCTATGTCTCATCTTTTCAAAGTTCGTAGCTAACTCTCCAATCTCGTCTTTGGAAGGAACAGGTTTGAACGGGATATTCAAATTTCCACGTGCTATTGATATTGCTGCATCTTTAAGCTTCATTATCGGTTTTGAGATAATTCTGGAAATATAGAAAACAGCAATTGCGGTGCCAGCAAGTACGACTAAGGTAACTAAAATAAATATATTTCTCAAGTTAGAGATTTCTGCAAATGCTGATTCTGTGCCTAAGGATGTAATCAAAAACCAATTGTTTTCTTTCATGTTATCATATTCAACGTTATTATTACTATTAGCGATATTATTGGCACTTGCCACTGTATTATTATCATTATTATTATTCCCTATCTTGCCCTTTGTAGCAACGAATATTGCATCCCTTTCATCTCCAATAGGATTATCTACGATATTAGCAGGATAAATACCGGTCACTATTCCATTGTCAGAGTCTTTTATTTGTTTAAATATTGAGGGAGTGTATGAATTTCTAGTTCCATTGGGTTCTCCGCTAGTGTCAAAAAAATTAGAATAATAAATTCGTGTTCCGTTTTGAGATAGCAAATATATTCCGATATTCTTTTCAACGTTATCATCCCTGTCATTACGGCTACTAGCATCTGGAGTGATGCTTGTAATTTGTTCAAAAATCTCATTTAGCGGGTAAGTTAAAGCCAATACGCTGTAAACGTTATCATTACTATTTTCTCTGTCAGGAATCGGAGCAGAGACACGGATTATACTTTCATTTAGAAAAGATGAATGCCATGGAATATTGTCATGAAAGCTCTGGCCTTGAATGGCAGTCTCAAAAAATTCTTCATTAATTGAGTTATTAGGGAGAGTAGATTTTAGATTATTCGAGTTGTCATTGGCCCTAATTATCTTATGAGCGATTTTAGCTCCACTTTCGTTATAAATGGCTATTGAATTAAATGTTGGGGATGTAGAATTTGCTTCTCTGGCTAGAACATCTCCCAAAATCTGTTCTATTGTGTTTTCGTCAAGAATGGCAGATTGATTAGCTTCAAGCAATCTTCCAATTAATGAACTGAACATTTGAGCATCAGAAACTTTTTGAGAAGTAATAAATGAAATTTGTTGCATGGAAATAATGGCATTGTCTTCTAATCGTTTCTTAATATCTGATATCATCGCCTGTGAGAATGCATTAATTGAGAAAGCAGATGTTATCAGAAGAGATAATAGCACAAGCGTTAAGATGATTACAAAGAGTTTAGGTTTTATTTTCATTATCTAAAGGGATAAAAATAACTCTTTAAAGATTACTTAAACATAGTTTGACTTGAATCGTAAACCTCTCGCCCTTTGAACTTCTAGTTCATACTATTTTCATTGCTCGTATTTTCTTTTGAAGCGCCAATATAATTAGTGCGATTGTGGTAAGTATAGATGTTCAGAGAATAATACTGGTTTTGCCATAATAACCCCGCGATTAGAGTAAGGTATCCCGCGATAAAAATGATGTCCCAAAGCCACATCTCGTCATTAAGAGTCCCTATGTAAGCACTATACCCAAATCCTAGATCTCCAACAGCATTTAATACAATAAATAAAGATATCATCACCCAATGGTTTTGAGACGAGTCACCTTTTTTAGCGCTCCAGAGAATTACGATTGCAGGTACGAGCAATAATCCGTCTAAAATGGGATAAGAAATACTAACAACCATTGCCATGATCTCGTTTTCAACAGAGATCAGTTGTGCCACACCAAAGGACAGATTCATGATGTACCCAAACGACACTGCCACAGCAAGCGAAACTAGGATTAGAACTTCCCGCTCTATCTCTTGACTGAGAATTTTCAATGTACGGAATAAATAGTATGTAAATAACGCATAACCAGCGAGATAAATAGAATCTGCAAGAGAAGGAAATGGAGCCTCTATTTTCAGCCATATTTGATAATAACCGAAAATTATATCAGCTCCAAACCACAGCCAAATCCCTATTACAAGAAAAATCTGCGTTTTATCTACCTTAACCCCGTGAAATTTAGTGCCACGGTATAACACAAGTATGGATAAAATGGACGCAAATCCAGCTGATATCATCACCCCCGCACTTGTCAATAAATCTCTATTAAAAGTATGATAGAATATGATGAAAAGAGTAAATGCTGCGAATAATCCGAATAACGATAAGGTCACATATTTGTGCATATCAATAAAAGAGCCATTCAACCGAGTATCACACGAAACATTTAGACAGTATTAATAGTTACTGCCTTGAGTTCTATCGCAATTTCTTGCCTAGCACTTCGGCTGGCATTGTCGGTTTTGCGAAGACAGCCCAAAACTATATATAACTATCAGTGTTGTATATGAGTATCATGTATGCAACGGAACGTATTAACGATTCGAAATTCAAAGATGTATCTCATATTCTGAAGAAAATATCAGATGACAGGGCATTGATTCTTTTTAATGAGATTGCTCTATCTAATGGAGAGCGATACATGTCTTTAAAGGAGATGAACCTTACTACCAAACAATATTACTCCAGAATTTCTGGTTTGTTAAAGGCTGGCTTGATCAAAAGACATAAGGGTAAGTATTCTCTTACACTCTTGGGAAAAATAGTATATGATGCTCATTTGATAATAGGCAAGGCACTCAATTATCATTGGAAACTAAATGCGATAGAGTCAATTGAAGCATCAAGTAATGGTTTGCCAAAGCAAGAGATCTTAAAGTTAGTTGATGCATTGATTGATAATCACCAAGTGAAAGAAGTCATTACAAAAGCCCTAGTAGCACAAGAAAGAAACATTTCGGTGGAACCACAACAAAAACAGCAAAGAAAAAAAGAATTAGAAGAGCGTAATCTGATTAGCTTTTAATGTAACTCAGATTCCTACCTGGACAAGAAACAATTAGCTACATTAACGCTAAAGCAATAAAACACCCATTTGGTCATTGAGTTTATCAACTTATCGAATTGTACATTACTCTATCGTCTTATTGAGGCAGAAGATTCCAAGTCATTTTTTCGCAACACAGAAGAGTAGGCAGGGGGAGAGGGAACTAGTACTAACTTATGGTTCAATGATCTATAAACATTCTCTAGTTACCAATATTTTGAAAACCTTTTAAACTTTGCAACTTTATTCTTCACGTCAACCCTGTATTTTTGCGGAATTTTTTTGCACAGACGATAGCAAACTACCCATAATTTAGGGGTGGGTCATTCTCATTTTTGCATTTTTTAGCCTTTTTTTATCGCCAAACCCCTATAAACCAACACCATTGACACTTTCAGAAAAATTCAAATAATGAAGAAAAATATACTTTAGGCTTTAAGATACCAAAAAAACAAAAAGACGAATTACGAAAATGGGTGGATGTTTTCTACGCTTTAGCGTCCAGAATAGGATAAGCATTGTAAATGACATTCTCCAAACCATCTTGTTGTTGATAACAATGAATCATCGATACCTATCCAAAGATAAAACTGAAAGTAGATCCAAAGATAAATGCCATTGCTGGATATCGAAATAACATATCTTTAATTGATCGTTCTAACTCTTTTTCTAGCCGAAATAAGAAATCCATAACCAACTAACCATGTTATTATCGATAACGATACTCCTATTCCTGAGCAATAAATGATGATAAAGTTATTTCCTAATGGTATCATTGTACTAGCATGATCCTAATACATGGATCTCGAACTGAGGGTTCAAATCCCCTCTCCACCTTTATCATGGTCGAATCACCCAGAGCTACCATAATTAAAGCAGAATAGAATTAAAGGATCGCTAGAACATCACTCGACAAGACAGAAACCTAATGCCGGTTGTTCTCATGGATCGTATCCCCTAAAAACGACCTTAGAATAATAAATGTTAATCGAACTTCTTACTGAGAAAAGCAAAACATATGATTAGATATTTTCATTTTTCCTTTTCTAGGAATGATGGCACGAGTCATTATCAAAAATGTGAATGAATGCGCCTCAAATAACAAATAGTGGATATCGCTCTGATGTTCTGGATCTCAAACTAGCTATTCTCGAATCTACCTATGAGGCTTGCTTTTGTTAGCCCGGGTCGGATTTGAGAACAAAAAATAATCCCTAGCTACTGCGTTTTTCTCTATTCTGTCTGTACAGCTCCCTGAAATAATCTGGTGACCACATACTAGCTTGTGCTTTTAACCAATTGGATCCTACATCGATAACGACATCCCATGCAGCAAGGACGGCTCGATTGTAACCTACTAACAGATTGGTCCATGCGTCCACAACCTGTGATGGTTGCTTGCTATTTGGTGGATGCTGTCCGTGCTCGTCTGTATCAGATGTCACTTCTATGCCTCAGCTCGTTAAGATATACATTCAGCCTCCTTATGTAGGTTGCATAAGCTGTAGTTCATTTGATAGACTCTGAATATTCCTAATGCCCTATTAAGGCAATGCCGGTCGATTATAAAATTGATAAGCGTAAATCTCCACATCATTAATTTGTGGAAACGGTCAATAATGTTGAGAAAAGGACAAGATGTGCTAGGCACCTACAAAAACTCTGTGTTACACATGCCTGTTAGCAAAGAAAAAAATAATTTGATAATTACTTATTCCTTGTCTTATCATCGCTATCAATTTACGCATAAGAGCCCAGAAGAATGAATAAGACACCTAAAGTCATAAATATAATATCAAATTTTATCTTCCCAATGGGAAAGAGAGATGGGGAAATACTGAGAGAAAGATCTGCGACATGTAAAACCTGTGGACTGACAGCACGTAACCAATACGAACTTGACGACCATGTTAGTCATGCACATGAAGGTATTCGTACCACTGACTCAAGTTCTAAGAAGATTTCTTCTGATGGTGAAGATTGAATCACTTTCCCTACTGGTTTCAAAAGATATTACCTTCTACTTGCTGAATTTCATTTGTTAATAGGATTACATAAGGTCATAAAAGGAATCAAGTTCTGGTAGAGGCATATACCATTTGCAATACTGTCCAGGATTTGTAATCAGGGTCACAAGAGCTGACGTGCTTAATAGAATTTATGGAGAACGAATTTACTTTGTAGAACTTCGCAGAGAATGGTCAAAGGGATTAAAATTAATTTTCATGGAGAAAACGTCAAATACAGACTACAGCTTTATTGGATCAGGAATTATTGACCAGATTATTCACCCTGAAAAATTAAATAATCTTGAGAAATTGTTGTGTGTCAATAATAATTGTTACAGAAAAATTGTATTCGGGCAACTGTCAAAATTTTTTCCCGGTATAAATGTGAAACACACAATTAAAGGGTCCTGGAAGAGCATAGCCTTATTGCACGGGACGGGCTTAAGTGCATCAGATATAGTAAAGATAGAAAATAATGCTATAGTGTCTATAATCTCATAAATTAGTAAGGTCGATTGATTTATTAACTAAAACCTAAGTACTTGCCCTACCATATGTCCAATTCAACATCCTTCAGAGTTGACAAGGATTCGCTTGGTGATGTCACAGTACCCTCAAATGTATACTATGGTCCATTTACAACTAGGGCTAAACAGCAGTATAATGTTACAGAGCCAAACTGCACACATATATCTTATCAAAGCATATGTAATGATAAAACGCTCAGCTGCTCTAGCAAATAAAAATCTTCATGCCCTTGAGGTGGAGAAGGCTGACGCCATAATAAAATCATGCGATGAAATTTTGGATGGGAGGCTTGTAGATCAATTTGTATTAGACTCAATAAACTCTGGAGCAGGCACTGCATTTAATATGAACTGTAATGAGATCATTGCAAATAGGTCACTAGAAATTTTAGGCAACAAGAAAGGACAATATGATATCGTCAATCCTAACGATCATGTAAATATGTCACAATCAAGCAATGATACTTTCCCAACTGCGATGCACGTTGCAATACTCCTTAATTCAATTGAGCTGTTATCGTCTATTGAGCTTGTCATAACAACTATCAGCCAGAAGGCGGAAGAGTTCAAAGATATAATAAAAATTGGAAGGACACATTTAATGGATGCTCTTCCTGTGACTCTGGGAAATGAATTCGAAGAATATGCATATTCGATAAGGCGTGCAAAGCAAATGGTAGATATTGCAGGAAAATATTTACAAGAAGTTGGTCTGGGTGGAACCGCTGTAGGGACAGGAGTCAATACCCCTAAGGGATTTAGAGAAGCTGCAATTAGGTATTTATCAGAAATTACTAGGCTAGATTTAAAACCCTCTGAGAATATGTTTTATTCCCTACAGAGCAAGCTCGATGTAGCCAATTATAGTTCTTCACTCCGAAATCTTGCTTTAGAGCTAATCAAAATGGCCAATGATATTCGGTTGATGGCCTCTGGTCCGGTGGCTGGTTTTGCCGAAATCTTTATTCCGCCTGTGCATGCCGGTTCATCCATTATGCCCGGAAAGGTTAACCCATCTCTGGCCGAGTGCCTTAATATGATATGCTTTAACATCATAGGAAATGATGTTTCCGTGGCCTTGGCTGCCCAAGCAGGTCAATTAGAGCTTAATGTAATGTTGCCAGGAATGCTAAAGTGTGTTTTAGAATCTATGGACATGCTAAAGAACTTTCTTCCTGTGTTTGCCAAAAACATGATTGACGGTCTGAAAGCGAATCGAGAACAGATTGAGTCATATGTTGAGAAGAGCCCCACGATTGTTACTCTGTTGAATCCATACATAGGATACCTGCGAGCGGCTGAAATTTATAAAGAATCAGTCAAAACCAAAGTTAGCATCAGGGAATTAATTTTAAGGAGCAAACTTATGAAGAAAGATGAAATCGACAGAATCCTTTCCAAAGAAAATATGGTAGGTGCAACTTAGGTTTTATAGTAGATCTGTACAAATATGTCGCATAAACGACATGTAAGATTAATATTGGTTATATTCCTGAGATGCCTTAATTGTGAAAATTGAATGGAATACTTCTTTTGCTGACCTCACTTGCAATGAAAAAAATTTTCATTCTGAATTTCCTCGACGAAGGGCTTTCATTTGCGATATTTTTTCTAGTAATTCTAACTAAATTGTTTTCTGTGACATGATCCGATTCTTTAGTTCACACACTATGATTTAGTATAAGAAAACTGACGAGGGGACTGAATCTTTTCCAACTCAGAGCTTATGTGTATCAACGCTCTTATAGCCCAACCCATATTCCCGAACATTAAGTAAAATTTTGAATCCTCTGTAGGAGAGTTATGAATGTACCGTAGTTACTGGGAGTCAGTAACGCATCTACTTGACTTTAAGAATATGGTAGTGATAAGATAACTTGTAAAAACTATTTGAATTGAAGAACGGATCAAATAGTTACTATTTAATACCATAATAGTTAATGGTGCTTCTTTTATTCGAAGTCAGTGTAGCCACATCATCCGATATGAAGCATAGAAGCAGACTCGAGATAATATCTATTATTCTGGATATCGCTACAAGAAACGAGGGAGTAACACAGAAAAAAATCCTCTACAGAGCATACTTGTCGTATGAACATCTTAAAAAATATCTATCATTGTTACAGGAAAATGAACTGATAAAGTACCATGAAGAAGAAGGAAAATTGTACAGGACAACGGAAAAAGGTCTGCACTTTTTACACCTATATGGTCGACTCAATGAAGTAGTAGCCATGACAAATAATATAATAGTTCGGTGAGGATTAAGTCAGGGGAAATAGAATATTATAGTATCCCTGAGCGTGCTTCTACGAGCTCGTTTCAACTACCATAATCCAGTTGAAAAATATTTCTGATAAAAGACTTGTTTCTCCTAAATAGAAGAGGTTGAGAACACTTACGTTTGATCCGAAAGCATAATTTTAAGCATTGGTCCATAATAGATGGCTTGAAATAACCCTGAACTATGAAGGAAAAAGAGACATGCTAGCGGTTATCTGAAAAATTGGAGTAAGACAAAAAATTCCGATTTACTGTTAGAATTGAAAAGAACCTTTCAGAACCAGAATTAGCTTAGTAATTTGGTTGAATACCTTTTCTTAAACTTATTCAAAATACTATAACCAATATATCAAAGGAATCACAACAAGTATAGTAGGAAGCTTATGACCTCACGAGTGAACAATCCTGTCAATGTTGCATTATCAAAAGAGAAAACTAAACTTCGTAAGAGATATAACAAACTTGTAATAATTGACCTTGAAAAACGTGCTTTTCTTCGCAATTTGATAAAACAAAATACACGGTGCGAACACAAACAAATATACACTCAGGCGAATGCCATATGCAGACGGATATCTTCCTCTTATGAAGAGGATAAAATATCTGCGAAACAGGCCATGGATTTGATGATGGAGGCACATAATAAAATGAGCCATAACAGCCTGCCAAAAGAGGTCATTTCTGATGAAATGAATAAGAGATTGAATAAAATGGAAAAAGGTGAGGAAGCAATGACATTCGAAGTAACAATGGCAAATGTTAGCGTTAGCAATAGAATGTCAAATCACCAAGAAGAAAAAGACACACCCAAAAATGCTTTAGAAAACAGATATTCGGAAAGTTACTGGGCAGAAGTAATTTAAAGAACCAGAAAATATTGAAATAATGACGGGATTCCAGGGTCCAATAATGCTGGGTTTCGGCTAATTGAATTGTTTTTTCAACTTTGTGTCCTACAGTTTCTTTCATTGATTATGTTAGAGTCTTGGCATCAGTGAATACATGTCTTGAAAAGTTGCGCAAAAGAAGGCAGTTTAGTTGGTGTAGGGCAATTCCTGGAACGCTGACAGCTGGTATATGGCATTTATTATATTCCTAAAATTCTGCTGGCTATTGCGGCTCATTATTTTTACATGCAGGTAAAACCGTGCACGAATTAGTTAGCACATTCAATATCAGTTTTTATATCTTTTAGCCCCTTTAAAACATATGTCGAGTAAACACTGCGGGGTCATAGTTGGAGCCACATTAATATTAGTTGGATTTTTAGTACTAATCTTCCACTCCATTCCAGTATTAGGTATTTTCTCTGTATTCGCTCAGTCAATAAATGGAAATGCAGAACCTTCTTCCTTTTTGCCATTTTTCGGATCGGCTCCCGAATATGGCTCTCCATCATCAATAAAGGGATTCCATCTCTATGATGGTACTCATTTCCAAGTTTCATACCCCTCGAATTGGACTAAAGAGGCTATCCCATTTGTTCGATATACTGGAATACAATCTGTGCCTGAGGTGGCCTTCTACGTACCAAATGAAAATGTTCAGGTAATCCTATCCACTGAGAGACCCGGCAATGTTATTTTGTCTGACTATGTTTCTCGGGAGGTTGCTTCGCTTCAGGATTCACTAGCAAATTTCAAACTCATTGATTCAGGCCAAAGTCGACTCGGTAACATCACTTCCCAAAAGATGTTATACACTAGTGGCCTGCACGAGGATGGGGTCGTCTACGGAAAATCTCAGACGATGGAACTTATTAGTGTAGATCGAGGAGTGTCTTACTTCTTTGTGTACCAAGCAGAGGCATCGGCCTATTCAAAGTATTTGCCAGTCATATTAGAAATGATAGAGTCATTTGAAGTTAAGAACACATCGACTTAATCCCTTAGAGGCCCTGAATACAAATGCGTATCCGGGCCTATACGCCGCGTTTTTTCTGACTATTTCTCCAACACAATTTCTCCATGCGATGTGAAACTCCAAATCTAGCGCTCGATAATCCAGGCTTACTTTCTACCTCTTTCACTCCTAGTAAGCCATCGCTAACGAAGATACGGCGATAAAACTAAATAAAACTTCAATATAAGTCAGACACAAAAATGTCCTAGATTGATATTTTGCAGGATAATCAAGAGCTGCGCCATATTCGGAGAAAACATGACCCGAAGGTAAGTAGGGAGTTGTACAAATGTAGAGGGGTTTTGTCGTTCTAGTTATTGATACAATCATTTCCAGATACGCGGTGTATGACCACAATTAAAGAACGAGTTGAAAATATACGTAAACAAGATTATGTCCAAGGTTCGTCCGGTATTAGACCTGTCTCTCAGGAGGGTATTATTTTGCCTAAAAAATAGAGACCACGCACTATGAGCTTTAAGAAATATCAAAATTGCTTGGATTCTCTTTAAGATCAAGTAATTTCCGACTATTACTTATGAAAATATATATAACAACTGCATTTTCCTGATTTTGTGCTCAACAACAGAGTTTTTATTTGTGATTCTATAGATCAGGTTGGTATCGAAAGTTTGAAAAAATCAGGTATGGCTGTCGAGTACCAACCTGATATCAAACCCGATCAATTAAGTTCTATTGCAAAAAACTATGACATTTTGGTAGTGAGAAGCAGAACAAAAATTACTAAACAGATTATCGCTTCTGCCCCTGCCCTAAAAATTATAGCTAGAGTAGGAGTAGGGCTTGACAATATAGATGTAGACGAAGCCAAAGCAAGGAATATACGCGTAATCAATTCCCCTGAAGCAGCCACCAATGCTGTTTCTGAACTTGTTCTAGGCCTGATGCTCGCTCTTGCCCGGAACATTCCTTTTGCAGACATTGAGACAAAGAAAGGAAACTGGATTAAGAAGAACTTGACAGGAATAGAACTTCGAGGCAAATATCTTGGAATCATGGGTGTGGGAAATATCGGTAGAAATATTGGAAGACTGGGGAACGCTCTCAGAATGAATTTGATTGGATATGATATTTTTCCCATTAGCAAAGATTTCATAAAAGAAGTCGGCTTGATTGTTACAGATTTCGATACCTTATTAGAAAGTGCCGATTTCATTACCTGTCACGTCCCGTTAACCACAGAGACAAAGAAGATGTTCAATAAAGAAAAATTTTCAAAAATGAAACCAACTGCATTTCTTATCAATACTTCTCGTGGAGAGGTTATTGACGAAAATGCATTAAATGATGCACTTAGGGACGGGAAAATTGCCGGCGCCGCCTTAGATGTTTACGAAACCGAGCCGCCAACTAATGGAATGCTAATGCAGTTACCTAATGTGATTTGCACCCCACACATAGGCGCTCAGACTAAGGAAGCCCAAGAATTGGGAGCAGTGGTGATTGCTGAAAAAATTATCCAGACTTTACAGGAAATCGAAATAGGTGAAAAATAGGACAAGGTCGGTTCAGTTGAGATCCTTGTGATTTGAAGTCGGTTGACCTTAATACAAAGAAAATTGGACACGATATAACTTAGAAAAATAGTAGATTTTCCTTTTCTTAAAGGTCTATATATTGCTACCAAATAAGTCAGATTTATTATGCGAAATTATATTTCCGCCACTTGGACAAAGATGTGGAGATCTAATACTGATGAACTAAAATCCAAGGCTATATCTTGGAGAAGAGAACCAGTGCTTCATAAGATTCCAAAGCCAAGCAGGCTTGATCGAGCTAGGAGGCTGGGATATAAGGCGAAACAGGGAATTCTTGTTGTACGTGCAAGAGTTGGTCGGGGTGGCATGAGAAAACAGAGACCGGTGTCAGGCAGAAGGCCAAAACATATCGGCGTGGTCCATATCAAACAAGGAACAAATATGAGAAAAGTTGCGGAACGAAGAGTAAATGAGAAATTTCCTAACTTGGAGGTATTAGGATCATATTACTTGCATAAGGATGGAAAATACTTATGGTACGAGGTTATACTAGCGGATCCCGCTCATCCGCGTATTTATAAAGATAAGGAGATGCGTGCCAAAATGAAGGCCTTCGCTAAAATTTAAATTGGTATCGTCAGCTAATGGAAAGAAAAGAGGACCTATCAATACAATGCTCAACATGTTGGTTGACTAGCATATCCTTATGCTTGTGTCTACCCGTTCTGGATTTAGTGGCAACTGAGTAAACTACTGCTCAATTCTCCTCGATTATTGATCTCTTGACAACTTCCGCGATCCCCAATACTTCCTTAAAAGTAGAGCCTTTATCGAACGTAAAGTAATATAGACCGCTGGCTGTAGCACCTGGTATTGTGAGTATAGTAACTTTCTCATTGGCAGTAAGAGTGAATTCTATTTTACCAATAGAATCTTCAAATGTTCCTCTCAAATGGTTTCTTGTTGCTTCGATAAAAAATTCGTTTCTCGCTTCTTCTACTTTAAACAATGGGATTACACCTCTGCGTAATTGCCCAGCTAATGTCCTGCCGAATTCATTTATTATGCCAACATAACGGATTTTCGAAGATAAATTGAGGAGTTTTCGACATTTTTCCTTGTTTTTTTGAGTCTCGATATCTGAGGATGTTTGGCTGACCATATTCGATGATCCTGTATTATAAGCAGAAATATAATCCAATAATTCAGCTGGAATTTCTTTATCTAACAAATCTGTAGAAGATAAGATAAGATAAAATGGATGCTTCAGATCTGCTAATAGTTATACTCATCATTCTAGTTCTTGCACGTAACAAAGACATTTCAGCCGGCTCTTCCTAATACTTCATCAGCATCCTGTCATAAAATCAACACCACTCTAATAATAATATAAGAGAAAAACTACATATTGTCCAGCCTATTATGTGGAAACACAGCTCCGAATCTGATATTCTGTTTAAGTGTAACAATCGACAGGAATGTGGCGGTTTTATGATCTAGGATATGGACGCTACTATATTTTCCAATGAATTATTATAGCCCCCAGACCTTTACTCTGTCGTTGAGTATGAAATGTGCGCGAATCATAAAGACAAATGAGCCTCTAATATTGGAGGATCTTGCGATTCCAAAGCCAAAATATGACCAGGTTCTAGTAAGAGTCAAATCTGCAGGGGTATGTCATAGCGATCTACACCTGTGGGAAGGTGGTTATGAGGGTCCAGGGGGGTCATTTATGAAGGTTGAAGACCGTGGAGTAAAATTTCCATTGACTCCAGGACACGAAGTTGCGGGTACTGTCGAGGACGTTGGAGAATCAGTCATAGGCTTTCAGAAAGGCGATAAAGTTCTTGTGTATCCGTGGATAGGGGAAGGTTTGTGTCCGGCCTGTAGGGTGGGAGAAGAGCATCTCTGCGATTCTCCTCGTACTCTTGGTATCTATCAGGATGGAGGTTACTCCGAATATGTCATAATACCGAGTTACAAGTATCTCATAAAAATTGAGGGTTTAGATCTGGAGTCTACGGCATCGCTGGCTTGTTCTGGTCTTACAGCGTACTCTGCGGTAAAGATAGCTCATGTTCAAGCAGGAAATACGATGGTAATAGTAGGGGCCGGTGGCCTTGGATTAATGGCGGTGCAGATCGCAAAGGCGATAACAAATGCTCGTGTAGTCATCGCGGACATCAATGATAACAAATTACAGGAGGCGAAAAAGCTTGGTGCTGATGAAGCGATAAATTCCTCTTCCGCTGATGCCAGTAAAACCATAAAGGACATAACAGCAGGACTTGGAAGCGAGGCGGTAATTGATTTTGTAAACAATACAAAAACTGCACCCACTTCTGTAAATATGCTTAGAAAGCGGGGAAAATTAGTAATGGTGGGGTTATTTGGCGGTTCATTAGACCTGAATTTAGCACTTATCCCGCTAAGGGCGTATACATTAACAGGAGCATATACTGGTAAATTTGCTGATCTCGTGGACTTGGTGGCGCTCGCAAAAATGGGAAAAATACGATCAGTAGTATCTAAAAGGTTCAAATTAGATCAAGCCAATGAAGCACTCGAAGAACTCAAGGCGGGAAAGGTCATAGGACGTGCTGTACTCAATCCGAAAAATGAGTAACAAGTGGTAAGACCATTTTAGCATGAGCAACTTTTTTTTGTCAAGAATATGACCAAATCTTTGAAAAAATAGTTATATTGCATCCCGATAATGGGGGTATATACTTGGTTTATATCAAGAAAGTGGAAATCTACGGTTTCAAATCATTTGGGTTTAAGAATGTGGTTTTAAACCTCGAGAGGGGTCTGATTGCTATTACGGGTCCTAATGGGTCCGGAAAAAGCAATATCTTAGACGCAATAATGTTTGCCATAGGAGAAAATAGTCCAAAATCGTTACGCGTGGACAAGTTTCAGTCTTTGTTTCACGACAGTCAAAACAGTTCCAATAGAATTGTCCGTGTAAGTTTAACATTTGATAATCAGGACAGAGGTATCCCCGTTGACAAAGATTCTGTAACACTGACTAGGGAGATAGAAGGACAGACCGGTGAGAGTCAGTATTATCTCAATAGTAAAAAAGTGGCCAAGAATATCATAACGGAACTGCTAGAAATTGTCGTTGCTACGCCTAATAAACTCAATATTGTCCAGCAAGGGATGATAACGCGCATCTCTGAACTGAATTCCGAGGAACGTCGAAAAATTATAGAAGACATAATCGGGTTATCCTATTTTGATGAGAAGAAAAGCGAAGCAATGAAGCAGCTAGACGCCTCCGATCGACGACTTGAAATTGCTCTTGCAAGGATAGGGGAGATTAGGAAAAGAATTGATGAGCTCGAAATAGAAAGAAATGAGCAGTTAAGATATTCGCATCTTGAGTTAGAAATTAAAAGGTTTAAAGCTATCAAACTTTTCGATCGAATTGCTAGAAGTAAAATTAGCCTTCAGACCCAAAAAGAACTTTTAGATTCTAAAATTGCAGATTCTGCTGTATTATCTGGCCAAATTGCTCAATTACGCTTAGAAATTGAAAAGCTTCAAGCAGATAAAATGAAATTTTTACAAGAGGTAGATACTGCAAACAAAGCTAAATCACAAATTGAAAGCAGGATTTCGCGTATCATCTACGAGTATGAGAGAAAAAAGCTATCGCCAAAGAATCCAGCCAACGTTGTACTCAAATAAGAGAAAAAATCTTACCTGCCATAGATACAGAAATACATGGTCTTTCTCAAAAATTGTCAGATTCGCACTTACAATTGGACAAAGAACAAAATCCAATTTTAGAATTATCCGAGAAGCAATCAAAATTAAAACTCGAGTTAGACAACACCAACACCAAAATTGACGCTTTGAGCAAAAGAAGTATGCACACTTCCAACTTCAAAACAAAGCTCGAGGAGCGTTCTAAAAAAGTGTGTAAAGTAAAAAATGACATTCAGGTTGTGACATTTGGGCTAGAAGAAAAATTAAGCTCAAAATCTGACCGAGCTACTCAGAACAATAACAAGATCTCAACATTAAATACCGACATTATTAATGACGAGAATCAACTGTCGGATATTAAAAGAGTACGAAGATCAGAGATCGTAGAGTTAGAGACTACAGAGGCACTAATCATACAACTTAAGGCAAGAAGGAATAAGATTGAGAGTGAAATTGGAGATTTACGAATGTTATTTGATAGAGCAAGTAGTCTAACAACAGAGTACGAATCCCAAGCATTAGCTGCAAAAAATATAATGAATGAAGATTTTGCTGTTGCGGAAATGACCAAGTTTGGTTCACGATTTGCGATTAGAGGATTGGTATCCGATTTAATCTCCTGGGAAAAACGATATGAAAAATCAATCTTGGCCGCTGGTGCAGACTTAATGAAGGCATTCGTAGTGGATGATGTGAGATGCATGCTTTCGATTTTGGAATTTGCAAAAACTAAGAAATTACCAAGGCTAAAAATCATTTCTCTTGATCTAATAAGACATACTCGAAGAATGAGCAAGCGAAACATTCAAGGAATTGGTGAAAATAATATAAATATTATTGGCACCCTTGATAATTTTGTTTATTCTGAGTTAGGTAGATTGCCCGTCTTTCTTTTTGGCCAAACATATTTGGTAAAAACTGCCAGCTCTGCATATCTCTTAGCAAATCAGGGATATCGTGCAGTATCAATTGACGGAGAATTGTTTGAACCTTCAGGATCACTGCTATCTGCAGACTTCGGATCAAGGGTTGCTAATTTTAGTGAGGCTATATTGCTTGGAGATTCCGTGAACTCCTTGAGGAATTCAACCCTCTTATTGAGAAGATTGATCGAAGGAAAAGACTCCGTTATCAAGAATGTAATGACGCTTGTCGAAAACTCCAAAAATCGCAAAGATACCTTAGAAGCAGAGATTAACAAGATTGACGTTCAAAAATCCATCCTTTCTAATACTATTGAATCAAAAAAGATTAAACTCCGAGAAATATTAATTGAAAATGAAGGTGTTCAGTTAGATATTAAATCTGGCAGTCAAAAATTGGAAATCCATCGTAGACGCCTATCAATACTATCGTCGACACTTGATAGAATTACAGAAAAGCTAGATAGGTTGAATTACAAGTCTTTAGAATATGATCTGGCTCAGGCAAATTTGGCAAGAAATACTATATTGAAATCTATGGACGATATTGAGTATCGAATTGCGGAAATTAAAGGATTCTTTGAGATCATTAGAGAGTGAACTCGAAATCTCCACTAATCGAATTAATAGCTTGAAAAGAGAGAGAGAAGAAGATCTACAGTTAGAATTGAAAGAAAGAAGTAAAGAGGCAGACGATTTATATAAAGAACTTGATTCACAGGAGGAAGAGATAAAAAGACTCAGAGATCAAGAACAGCAGATAATAGATTCGTCAGGCACATCTTTTACAATTTTACAAGAATATGAAAAAAAAACAAAGGCATTGACAGAAAATGAGAGAAAGGTATCAAGAGAATATCACAACTTCGAAAAAGATATTGCTATACTAAAAAAGGAGGTTGTTGATCTTAGCACTGAGGAAACCAATTTAATTAGTAGCCTTAATCAGATTGGTTATGATTATGAGGAAAGTAATTCAGTTCAAGACTTAGATTATGAAGTAATCATTGAACAATTAACAAACGAGTACGAGGGTCTAAGGCCACGGATAAATCTTCGTGCTCATGACAGTTATGTTCAAGTCATTGAAGGATATCGTGGCATGTCAACTCGGAAAAATCATTTAGAGCAAGAACGAAATTCAATAGTTCTTTTTGTCGAAGAAATTGATAAAGAAAAGAAAAACGTCTTCATGGAGGCATTCAAAAAGGTTGACACTAATCTTCGAAAAACATTCTCAGAAGTAGCTGGTGAGGGAGGGCAAGCATGGTTGGAAATAGAAAATATTGAGGATGTATTTTCTGAGGGCATAATGCTAATGGTACAATTTCCAGGGAAACCTGCACGCGAATCAACCGCTTTGTCGGGAGGCGAAAAAACTATGGCTGGGACTATATTTTTGTTAGCTTTACAATCTCTTAAGCCCTCTCCTTTTTATCTGCTAGATGAGGTTGATGCACATCTTGACTCGCAAAATACAGATAGGTTATCTAGAGTCTTGTTATCAAGATCATTAGATAGCAACCAGATAATTATGGTTACGCTTAAAGATTCTACGGTATCCAAAGCTAGTTTAATCTATGGAGTATACCCCAAAGAAGGAGTATCACAGATTATAAGGTACAGGCATGACAACCAGCATGCATTGGCTGAGGTCAATAATACTTCAGTCTAAGGATTCTTATTTTTGCTGTTGGTGTTGTTGCTGGTATTGGGGAGAGTAAAGAAAGCAAGATACTTCGTGGGATTTTTCTGGTTCATAGAATTGGGGATCTTCTCGGCAAATATTCATAGAATATGGGCATCTATGATATAGCTTACAACCCGTGTCTGCTGCGATTTTACCTTCTCTTATCCGAATCTGCTTTTCCTTATGCAAATTGTCTGGATTAGGTTGTGGAATTGCATCAATTAGGGCCTGCGTGTATGGATGCAAGGGCCTTAACAAGACCTCATCTACTTGACCTATCTCAACAATTTTGCCAGCATACATGATCGCTATAGTATTACCCACATATTTAGATGTGGAAAGGTCGTGTGTAATGTACAGATATGAAATCTGAAGCTGATCTTTTAACCTTTTCATCAACTGCAGAATTTCGGCTCGCACAGATACATCAAGCATTGACACAGGTTCATCCGCAATTATTAATTTTGGTCTGAGGACAAGAGCCCGCGCTAATGCCACCCTCTGGCGTTGACCACCCGAAAGCATATGGGGAAACTGATCAGCAAAATAGTCCACCGGATACAAGCGGACCTCTTCCAAGGATTTTAGTACCTTTTCTCTACGAACATGTTTCGAGCTTCCTTGTTTATTATGAATATTCAGAGGTTCCATGACAATATCCATTACTTTCATGCGGGGGTTCAGTGATGAATAAGGATCTTGTTGAACCATTTGAATACTTTCATGAAATTTCTTCATAGTTTGTTTATCATTTTTATGGGTGACATCCTCACCATTGAGGATAACAGAACCACTATCTGGCTCAAATGCCCGGAGTATTATTTTAGCCAAAGTCGTCTTTCCTGAACCAGATTCACCGGCAAGAACAAGTACTTGGGCTCTTTCAAGCCGAAGACTAACATCATCAACTGCTTTCAGATAAGCAGGTCGTTCGAATCGTAAAATTTTCTTAAAGCTTCTTTTGATACGAAAATACTTTTTTATATTGTTGAGTTCAAGAATAGTACTATTATTATTATATCTATTATCAATCCTCAAAATTTATGAGCACTATAGTAGTTATGCAATATAATCCTTGTAAAAGGAATACACGTTCTTTTATAATCCACCCAATTGAAGCCAGCTCTTCAATTGATGCATGAAATACAGACAGATTGAAATATTTAATGACGATGTCACCCTTATCTACACTTACCATAGCAGTTCTTACCACTATCCCTGTCCTCTCAATAAACTCTACTCTTAGAATTTATGCAAGTCAAACCTGAATTGAGGGAGCCGAAGCTTCAGCTCATTTTAATATCATATCTATTTGCCTAGATATTACTTCATCAACTAATCCTAATATTTTGTGCTATGAACAGTAGTGGTAGAATAAAATAGAATTCTCCTCCCGTTCAAGATTATTCCCGGTGCTAGATGCTTAAGGAGTCCAAGTAAGTTGGAGAATCATAATAGCTGAGAAGTATCGGCAGGAGGCAGGAGAGTGACAATACAAGGCTTTTTGTCATGTTAAAAGGTGAAGCCTATCATCATATAGTCCAAATAATACCCAAGCTAGTTTCCAACTTTCTGATAAATGGAAGTAGGTATGCACGGTACTTGGTTTGCTTATTCTTTAGATGTAATGTAAGAGATGAAAAAAACTCATTGTGGAAAGGATTAGCAGATAATTTGATTGAGGACAAAACTAAGAGATTATAGTGCATTTTTGACGATCATATCGAATAACCCCATTAAGGATTCATTCACGATTTGTACATATCCGTATACACATGGAAAAAGGGTGGCCCAAGAATATCAAAGATATTATATTTACTCTTTCCTAATACTATCATCTTTAGCAGTAAGAAGAGGAAGTAAAAACAAGAAAAAGAGGAAGAAATGCAAGCCCATCTAAGGCAGGTCCGACAACACCTCAAGATATCTCTTTTCATAGCTATAGCAATTGCACTAATTGAGTTCGTAGGTGGGATTCTAAGCAGTAGTTTATCTCTAGTCAGTGATGCAGCTCATGTTTTGGGTGACGTACTCGCAATTTTTTTGAGCCTTTTTGCAGTGTCCCTTGCTACTAGACAACACATAGGATCAATGACTTATGGATATCATAGAGCAGAAGTTTTAGTCTCACTTGCGAATGGAATTTTATTGTGTGCTATCTCTGTGTGGATATTTTTTGAAGCATATCAAAAAATTTCTTCTCCAAGACCTATTGAAGCCCAGATAGTATTAGCTGTCGCTTCAATTGGACTAGTAGGGAATCTGGTAATAATGAAAGTATTGAAGCACGACCAAGACAAAAGTCTGAACGTAAAAAGTGCCTTCTCCCATGTATTGTATGATACAATATCTTCAATGGCAGTAATATCTGTGGGCATAATTACCTACTTTACTGGTTTCTATGTATTAGATCCTTTGGTGGCATTTCTCATAGCCGCATTTATAGTTCGTAGTGGCTATAATATTGCAAGAGAAAGCGCTCATATATTGCTTGAGGGAGCACCTGCTCACGTCAACATGGAAGAAATACGGGATTCCATAATGAAAACAGAAAAAGTTATTGACGTGCATGATCTTCATGTGTGGACAATATCTACTGGTATGAATGCTTTAAGCGGACATATTGTTGTAGCTGATCAGATGGTTAGCGAAGCAGATAGAGTAGTACAGGCAGTAAACAAAATTTTATCAGAAGGTTATGGGATAACTCATACTACACTTCAAGTCGAACCAGAACAAGTGGTCTCATTTAAACACGGTTCTAATGCGTCAGCAGACAGTCGGACTTACACTGATAAGGAGCGAGCAACATTCAAGCAATGATTAAAATATAACAAATCTGAGCTGCTCGATTATCGTTAACAGTAGGCACTTTCACTTTCATAATATCTTCTTTCCGAGTTGAAGTAGTTTTCTACCTCGTCTAGGCCTTTGAACACCCCCTCAGGAGCGAAGACTGCGGGGGCCTTAATCTTAAAAGTATTGCTGTCATCATCACTTCCTCCTCCGCAACAAGTTCCGGCAAATTTATCTATGCCATATTCTACATAATCTATACTTTTTTAATAAATAATTCTCTAGCAGCTCGTGAATCGTCACTATCATCAACTATGAGTATCGGTTTCCGTGTTGACATTTCAACTCTGACCTTGTCCTAGTTATTCAATTAAATAGTTTTTGTTGTAGGATCTTATACTGCTCCTTGACCTTGGGCTAAATATACTGATGAATATCAAGATAATGCTTCTACCCCCACCTCATTAGATGTATGTTGACTAATCATTTTAGATAAACCTCTCATATAATTCCGGGCAAACGTAGTAGTTGGTTGTGAGGAATACCATATGCAGCCAAGAACTTGACAGTCATGGCAAGTCTTGGCTATGTCCCATTGGGGCAGGCTCCATATTTCTTCTATACTGTGATCTAATAGACTATAGGTATTCTCTTTACCATTGAATTTCCAGCATGGAACCATTATTGTGCCATTACCATTAACAAATACACTTTTCCATACTCCACACTCATCAAATATGCCATGTCCGTGTTCTGCTATTTGTTCAAAATACTGAGGAGGGATCATTATTGAAGGAGAACTGTGCCTTTTTTGGTAATCTAGTATACTTTCACACACCTTGATCATTGTTTTGCGATCTGGGAGAAGGGAATAGTTAACATCGGATCTATCTTCCACAAATGAAAATGAAACCGCATTCGATCCTAGTTCTTTAGCTTTGTCGAAATATGTTTGGTTAATAAATTCTTCAGTATTGTATTTGGTTATAACACTGTTGAAATAGTGAGGAACTTTGTACTTCGTCAAAAGATTTAGGTTTTCCATTACTCTCTGAAATACCTGCGAAGAGACACCACGAACTTTGCAATAGGAATCTTCAAACACAGAATCAATGCTACAAGTAATAAACTGGATATACATTTTCAATTCATCGAGGTCTATATTATTAAGAAGAGAACAATTAGAAATTAATGTTATAGGCATCTTCAATCGGTAAAGATATTGAACCAGCTCCATAAAGTCAGGACGACTAGTAGGCTCGCCACCCTCAATAATGCACCATATACAATGCTTTGAAACTTTGTCAAAAATTAGTTTCCATTGATCTGTTGATAAATCATTTTTCTTAGCTACATTAAGCTGGTTGACCTTATCAGGATCTCCAAATGGACACATTGGACAATAAAAATTGCAATAGTGTGTTAAACTAAAAACACCTACTAGTGGAAGCCTGCGTCCCATTATTCTATTGCCTGACCATTTTCCAAGCATTTTGATGGTTCTGATTTTGTCTACAACCAATGCTGTATTTACATAATCCCAAAATATTAAAGATTTATCCTTATTTAGGTAAAGGAGGGGCAATGAGTTCTCGGAGAATTCATCATGAATAATCATTTTCGGAAAGTTGTTATGTCACTAAAAGAAGGTTTCTTGTATATGGTTAGTTTTTATTCAACTTGTCCAATTAAAAAGAAGAAATATCCAGTTATTACTTATACACAATTGATCGAATTGGTAGTTAGGTTGATTAGATTTATGATAATATTCCTGCTTACAAGAATCATTATTTTATTTCCAAACAGTTCCTTCAAGTTTAGCGTACTTTAGATACGCCGCACTCTTATCCACATTTGATATCTTTAGATTTCTCAAATTTGCTTCAACAAAGTTTGTTTTCAGTATTTTACTGTTAGTTAGGTTAGAGCCTTGGAGATTTGCCCACATGAAATTTGCTCTCGTTAGATCTGCATTGACAAGGTTACATTCTTTCATCTCACAATACATTAATAGTGCCTCGCTCAAATTTGCTCCTTCAAGATTTGCCATACTGAGATCAGCTTGAACTAGATTTGCTTTGGTCAAATTGCAACGTGATAAATTCGTGCGGACACACGGTACCCCGTTAAGATAAGCCCCAGAAAGGTCATTGCCAGAAAAGTTCTCTCCACTAATATCTGGGGTTACAGTCAGATTTTCCATCCTCCAATGATTGTATTCTTGAATTTTCATCTCACGTAAAAGCCTTATTCCTTCGGCTAATACATTGTGAGTATTTTTTCTATTATGATCATTAGGAGTATGGACACCCATATTATTCAAATTCTTAGGAATATACGCCATATTTACAATTTACTTATGCTAGCAATGCTAAATCGATACGGACAATTTTTCAACATTCTCAGGGGAAAAAAATATGCATGCACGCACGACCAAATTATAGGTGTCGATCAATCAATCCTGTCCAGTAATAGGAAGAGCTTTTTTTGGAGGCATATTGTATTTGTTCTGTTCCTGCTCTTCCTGAGTTACCTTTTCAAATTCGATAGTAATTTCTGCAGAAGTGCTAAATTCGATACTCAACTCTTTAGCAAGTTTTCCGATTGATTTTGCATCGGCGAATTCTTGAGATCCTTGAAAAAATACCCTAGTCTTTCTGCGGACAGGCGTTCCTCCAAATTTGTTCATCAAAAAATCTGTGAGCTTTTGAGTGGCTTCATCGGGAATTTCGTTATAGTAAAAACAGATCCCGTGAACAGGTTCTTTGTCAAAAGGTGTGCCATACCTATACCAGAAGACTCCAAAGTGCTGGTATTCTCCTTGCATACATTTGATTTCCCAATGATTAGCTTTTTCAGGAGGATACGTGGCCTCTAACACATCTTCGGCTGCAAGTCTCCAGTATCTCAGCCGCATAGTTAATTGGCCAATATAGTTTGAGACTCGTATAATAATGTGTTGCCCTCCATCGATGCCAACCCGAAAAGATAAAAGAAGTAATGTGTTGCGTTATGTTGTGCAGCACAAGCAAATCGAAAATGGTAGCATGGTTTCTGTATCTGATGCCATAGTCAAATTCATGAGCGAAATGGAAAAACAATATGATGACAAAAACAAAGAATATTTTAATAATTTGCTAAATCATCCAAATCATATCATTAGAACCAGAGCCGTTTGTATCCTTGCAGATATGGCTGGAAAAGATTCTGTAGAACATCTAAGCCGCGTCCTTGAGCAAGACACGGATGCTCTAGTAAGACATGAAGCGGCATTTTCTCTTGGGCAGATTGGATTTCCAAGCGCGATAAATGCGTTATCTCGTGCTGTAAAATCTGATCCCAGTTTTTTTGTTCGGCACGAGGCAGCGATTGCTTTAGGCGTGATAGGCTCTGAAAAAGCAAGAGAGGTGCTGGTAATGGCATTAGGTGATGAAAGTGAAGAAGTAAGAGAATCAGCTCTAATTGCGCTTGCAAACCTTGAATACATATCATCGATGAAGAGAAATAACAAATTTACGAGAATGACAGGCGGCTAAAATTGCAAAAGAAATCTTTTCTTATCTACCTTCTTTAGGAATTAATTGTGGTAAGTATTCATGAATGAGATAAACTATGTGGTAAGACAAAGACATATTGTTGCGTAGCATTGCTATTCTGAAATCACCACCGATCCATTTGCGCTCATGGTAAATCGATAAATTCTGTCGACTTCAGAATCCTCGAATATTTCGGCGTCGTGTGTTATAATAATAATCTGGGATAATGGTCCTAGCCCTTCTTTGAATGAGTCAGATATTATTCTTACCAATGACTTTCGTCTTTCTTCGTCTAAATGTATTGTTGGTTCGTCCAATATAATGAAATCCAGTTTGTTTGAACTCATCATCTGTGCAATTGCCAATCTTAAAGCAAGTGCAACTGCAACCTTTTCACCTCCGCTTAGTGAATCCATGTCTATATCCCCGGATGTCCCATAGCAGACTATTTGTACATCTCGGGCTTTTTCGGCTAGATCTATTCTAGAAATTCCTATACTAAACATTGAAAGATACTCAGATGCCTTAATTGATAGAACCTTCAGCGCCCAAGACCGAAGGCTCAACGCCACTGGGCCATCTCTACTGAATACACGTTGCCTGATATTTTCCACATCATCTAGCAATCCAACTGCTGATTCAAGTTCTAAGAGAATTTTATTCGAGGTCTTGATTGTCTTTTTGCATTCTTCTATAACAATCTGGATACCTCCTATCTTCGTATTTATATCAACAAGCTGATTTGAGAATCTTGTTCGCCTAAGTTTTGAATCTGTATACTCTTGCATTTTCAAACCCTCAATATTTTCTCTCAATACGGTAATTTTATCAATCAATGATTTTGAAAAGTTGTCAATTTCTAACTCTCGAGGGTTATTTATTCTAGTAAGAATTTCCGGAATTTTAACAAGGTCATTTTTGGTGCATTGAAATTGTGATTCTAAATTTATTATATCCTGATGCCCATTGATGCAGTTTGAGGCAAGAAATCCTTCGGCTGATTCAATTCTTTTTTCTCTTGCTTCCATAATTTTTTCTTCCCTCTTTAGGCAGACCTTCTCAGCCAACATCTTCTCTCGATTGATCATTTTCTGCTTTATTTCTAATTGGATAGTGACAGCATCAAATAACTTATTGATTTTAATGGGAACAAGAGAACCACAAACGGGGCATTTTCCTCCATCTTTGATCTCCATTCTTTTTGCACACTCTAAAAGGCCCCTTAGCCTACCATTTTCTCCTTCGTCTTGTACAATTGCATTTTCTAGGTCTTCAATTTCCGCCCTTATCATAAGCAGGTTTATAATAACCTCCTCTTTTTCTGATATTGTTTGATAAGATTCATGGGCTTCCTTGATAAGCCATTCCAGCCTTCTAACCTCTTGTCCTATACATGCCCTCCTACCATTCAGATATCTGATAAGGGAATCTTCAGTAGCCTGTAACTCTCTGCCCTGTAATATGAGCGGCTCCATGCGTTCAATTTCGTTTTCAGTATCACGTAATGAGATTGTTCAATTCGTCTCTGTGGTCTTCTAATCTTGTTAACCGGCTTTCCGAATCCTTTAATTCGGCTCTCTTCTGCTCAATTGCTAATCTTATAGATACAATCTGCTTATCATCGAATCCTCCATTGTTATCTCTCAATCTTTCTCTAAAACTGTCGACCACCTCATACATGGTTTGATACGCAAAGTCTAATCTATCAATGCCAATTAAGCTATTTAGTAACTCTTTGAACTCCTTGGGTTGTGACTCTATAATACTACTTCAGCTCACCTTGTTGAACTATTGCTCCCACCTTTAGTTTCTTATAATCAATACCCAATGTCTTGGCAATTTCCCCGCTCATAGAGTCTCCAAACTGCTTTCTTTCTCCTGAAACCACAGTTCTATCTACAATATTTCCTGAATCCGAAACTTCATCAAATTTTGCCAGGAGTGATTGTCCATTGTTTCCAAGATGCCTATGAGCGTTATACTCTTTTGAACCAACAGAAAATCTCACATTAAGTGACGAGGATTCCGTACCTCTGCGAACAAGGTTTTTGTTCGTCTTTCTTGTATGCTGTCCAAACAATGCAAATGTAATGGCATCAATAACGCTAGATTTACCAGACCCGTTATGTCCTACGAAAATGGTAATTCCTCGGTTGAAAGTAAGCAGTGTGGTATTGTGGGAAATAAAGTTCACCATTTCGATAGCTTTTATCATTGGCTATTCTACCTCCTTATCCTCTTCATTATTGGTATATCTTTCACTTTGATGCCGACTACAACCCTATTTTCTTTTTATGATTGTTGTATACTTTCCATATTATGTCTAACGCCGTTCGGACATCTCCACTGGCCGCAGGAGGAAGAATCTCGTCGATTGCAAAAGAGGCTAGCTCGGAAGAATTAAGTGTTTCCGTTGTTAGTTTGTATAGCTCATTGTCAATATCTATAGGTTTTCCATCATAAGCCTGTAGCGATAAATCATGCCTTTCCTCCGCCTGCCAAATATAATGTAGACAAGATTCATTTAACTTGATCAGATTTGAGGCTAATATTCTTGAATCAATTTTCTCTCCCAATATCTTCAATACAGCTATTGGCTTTTTTTTGTAACCTTGAGCCCTCCTCAAAAGACCAGGAAGTTCATCCTGCAAAGATTTGTAGTTCATATCTAACGTTAATAATGGTCTTCGATTTTCCAATCTTATCCAATTAGTTTTCGGTTCATGCCCAGACATATCTGTCAAAAAGAATCCCTTTTCAATGTCTTTAAGTCCCTCACTTGGAGTTAAATCAAGCGAACCAGGATAAGCAATAAGTCCTGCTTTCCTCCTCCTCCTCCATTAAAATGCCTTAGTCTTTCTTCAATATGATCATGATAATGACCCATAGCATAATAATCAAAGCCCTTCGGAAGATTAGTAGAACTCAATTCTCCCGCAAACTTATTGAATTCAATAAGGCCCTGATGTAAGACTAGGATATTTTTTGAACCATAACCTTCTTTGTATTGCATTGCCAGTTTTTCGGTTGTCTGGAACTTTTGAATAAGGCTTGGTATCCCGCTTCTTCTTTCTTTATTGAATCCAAAGAGTGTTAATTTGCCCTCACGCATCGGCTGGTTTTCATCTAGCCACTTGGCCAACTTAATATTGTGGAAAAGGTAGGGTACTGGTGTATCTTTTATACGACTAATATCATGTTCTCCTAGAATAAAATAGACGGGTATAGAAGCTTCTCTGAATTTCTTCAACTCATGAGCCAGCTTAATGATTGAGGACCCGCTTGGTCTTGGAGTATGAAAAATGTCTCCAGCTAAAATGACTAAGTCAGCATGTTCTGATATAGACTTGTCGACTGTTTCTTCAAAGGCATCATAAATATCTTGTTCTCGCTCGATTAAGTTAAATTGTGAATATCCTAAATGTATATCAGAAATATGGGAAATCAACATACTATGCTTTATTATTAGAGGGAATTACAAATAAGATTATATCTGTCTTTAGCACTTTAGCCTTGAATACTAGTTCTTCTTTTTTTCTTCCACTATCATTGTAATTTGTTATTCACTCAAACGAGGAATTTGCTTTGAAGTAACTCAGGCTACTCTCCAATCCTATTGGTACTGTCATACTGGTTGACAAACCTTGATAAATCTGGGTAAAATTGCAGTTAACAAATTAGCGAGGTTTTTAACGACCGCGTAATTCATATTCTAACTTAATATCTTGTGGAGAAGTCCTGTTTCATTTGCTATCTTAATTTCAAGTGCGATTCTCCTTCCCATACTCATTGGTTTGTCAAATAGTAAATCAGAATAAGGAGAGCCATTCATATACAGATTCGTTCCTGCAACGATTCTCGCCGAAAATTCAAAGGTTGTAAAAACCCCTTCTTTATCATATACTCCTTCAAGACAAAAAGGGCCGTTCATCCCGGGAGGGACAAGATGTTCTGATGCCTTTACGAACCTTTCTCCCATTTCATAAACTCCTTCAAGCAAGGATTCTCTCAAAACAAGTGGAATATTACCAACAACGTTGTATGATGGTTCAAGATGTACGGAGAGTTGTTGCTTGGCTGGGATTCTACCTATGCTGTCGATATCAGACTCGTATCTTATATCCGCACCGAGAAACTCAATTTGTTTGCTTAAAGGGGAATAAAAAAACTGCAGGTAAGTTGGAACTCCGATTATATATTCTTGGATAAATAAGTCATTTTCACTGGCAATTCGTTTCTGGTTTAACAATAATTTAGCATTGTCTTCAAAGCTTTCTTTATTCGCTGCCAAAAAATATCCTCGTCCGCCTGCTGCACCGTGTAGTTTAACGATACACAACTTGTCTATATCATCTTTGCATTTAACTAGTTTTGGTGTAGTCAATTGTGACTCGTTCATCAATCTCTGTTTAAGATTTCTATCAGACTCCCACTGAAGGATCTTTCTATTTCCGAAAGATTGGTACGGATATAGTTTCAATGTCGTCATATGTAAAATAAGCAATCATCGTTCCATGTGGGACAATGATGGAATTGGCATCATGAAGATCCCGCTGGCACTTGCTGTCCAAAAACTCATTATAGTTTTTAATGGTTAAAATTTTGTCTATAAATTTAAATCGTTTATAGAGGCTAAGCCTTTTTTCTTCACAAACGAGTAAGGTATTAAAGCCTTCGTCCTTGGCTCCTTTGAGAATTTGAAGGGCACTATGGGATCCCAGTGTAGCTATCGTCTTAGACTCATCGAGAACAATCTTATCAACCAAAGCACGTAGCATGTTTTAAAGTTCAAGGGTGATTAAAATACTTCGTATTTTGCAATTACTACCCTAACATAATGGATGTGTAATCAACTGAAGAGTTTTGTGAGCAAAAAAATCGGCATTACTTCTTAAAAATTTAAACAGTATGCACTATCGTTTTATAAGATAAAATACCAGCATGTTTATTATTTGTTTACTGTCTACCGCCGCCAAAAGTTACAAATTCTGCAATCAACTTTATTATGAAACCCACACCTCCTACGGCGACAATACTAAGGAGCACAAGACGCAGATGAGTAGTGTAGTCGTCTTTGCTAGTTTTTTTGGCTAATTTTAATGTCTGAAGTATTTCAATTACTTTGCGTTGTACGGTAGTCCAAATAGGCAGAATTATCAAATAGGCAGATTAAGGTCGAATCATTGTCTTATTTGAACCTACCGCCCCTAAATATCTGATGATGTCGTCTGTTTGAATAATTATTATCTTGTTAGGGACGTCTGGACTGCGTACATTGGTTCTTTTTCAGTCCTTTGCATCTCTACAAATGTTTCAGTATTTTGGACTCCCTCAATTTTTCCAATCCGTTCAATAACAACGTTGTGCAATTCTTCCAATGTGCGTGCATTCAAGTTAACGATTATGTCAAATCTCCCAGTAACCTCGGATAATGTTCTAACTTCGGGAATTTTTACCAATTCAGAATGGATGGGTTCTTTCAACTTAGGATCTCTGTTTATACCTATTGTTGCTTTTACGCTAATTCCAAGCATTTCTTCGTTGACTATGACGGTAAACTTTTCTATCAAGTTACGTTTAACGAGACGTTTTATTCTGCTATAGAGAACCGATGCATTTATGTTCAGCTTCTTACTAAGCTGCGGAACTGAAATACTTGCATCTTTGCTCAGTTCGGATAATATCCTCATATCCAACTCGTCGAATCTTTGCAAATTTTATCCCATTTTATGGTTCCCATTCATATTAATAAATGTAGTCAGAAAAATTCTAGACGACTATGGTTTGCCTAAAAGATAACTATTGAAACGATTCAGGTTTATGCTGTGAATGCAGTCAGCACGACATCCCATTGGATGTAATATCCTAATACTACAACAAACTATATTTCGACAAGAAAATATTTTATATAATTCATGGTAAAATTGTCAATATGTTTGGAAAAGGTAAAATTCGACCTGGTGAATATGTTTTTGTAGTTCAAAAAGATCGAAATCACATTAGACTAATTATTGGGAGAGTTCAAGATGTAAAAGGAAGTAAAATTCATGTCAATGGTTTTTATATTCGTCCAGTAGGCTTGATCGAGCGTATCGAATCAGGATATGGAAAAGGAAGGCCATCAGAGGTTCTCTATAATCCAGATCCCAATAATTGCATATTCATGTTGATTGATAGAGTCGAAACTGGAATGTTTACTCAAGAAATAGACCAGGATGTAGACAAGACCATATGGATAAATGAAAAACGATACTTCGTCTTGGATGGTTGGGTCAGAGAAAACCTGCCCGACATGTTTGCAGACGTATTACGTGCCAGCTCTGAAGAGCAAAGATTACAGGCTCGAGGAATTTTGGTTGAAAAAATGAATTCTCTTTATGAAAGGGACTTGAAGGATCACCTTTATGCAGTAGCAAGAAGTACAAAGGTCTTGTAAGCTTGAAAGTTTTATATTATGGTTACATCTAGAACGACTTAATTATGGAATACGTATACGCTGCGTTACTTTTACACAAGTTGAAACAGGATGTAACAGAAGATAATGTTAAGAATGTTATAAAAGCAACTGGCACTTCTCCTGACGAAGTAAGAGTCAAAGCATTGGTAGCAGCTCTTAGCGATGTTAACATTGATGATGCACTAAAAGCAGCCCCAATGGCACTCTCCGCAGCTCCTGCAGCCGCCACTTCAGCTCCAGCTACAGAAGCTTCGGGCGCACCAAAAGAAGAAGAGAAAAAGGAAGAGAAAAAGGAAGAAGAAGCATTAGAAGGTCTTTCATCCTTATTCGGATAATTCAATCAATTAAACACTAGTATTTGCCCGTCTATAACAGTGATAAGGTAAAACAAATGTTTTTCGACGGGTTTATACAGCACCGTACCCTTTTTTAGCTAAACTAGATGCAAGTATTTTGGCGTGTAGCTCCGCTTCGGGCAGAACTAACTCTTCGAGAGTTTCACGCGACAAGTATTGAGATTCCTTCGAAAGCGCAATTGCATGTCTACGGGCTTTTGCAATTAAGGGATTAATGGTTTCTTTAGTAACATATGCGGATTCTGTAGCCAAAGCAATTGCTTCTTGAAATGATCTTACCATCTCATTTTTATATTCGGCGAGATTAATGCTAAGATCGCGTTCCTTGAATACTAGCCCTTCAGAAATGGCAAAGGCTACTGATATTCCTGCCTCGATTGGCTTTATATTCAGTTTGCTCATAAGTGAGGCAAGCTTTTGGGAAATTACCTGACCTGGTCTCGCAACTACTGTGTCCTTATTTACCCAAATACTTCCCTGATCTATTTTGGTTGCGACGTTTGCCTCTTTGAATTCGGAAAGAACAGGACCCGGAGTAATACTCGTATTTCCTGCAGGAATTATTATTTCTTTACTGGCAATGTCGCCTCCCTTAGCCGCCAAGAACACTTTGTTTTGAGAAAGAACAGAGTTGAGCTTAAATGGATTGATATTTGTAAACATTAATGCATTTTGACCTTCAAGCTGTTCACTTAAACTATCTATCCCTGCGACGTCTTTCACATTTTCAAATGCTCTCATTGCAACTTTATTTTTAATTATTCTTATTTTTATCTCATCGCCGAACTTTTTACGGATTGTCATAAGCTGGGTGGCCCTAACTTTGGTCATCTTTGAAAGTGCTATGATGTTGTATTCCTTGGGAAGCTCTTGTAACTGTTGATACATTAGGCGTTTTTTCTTCGGATAACTTGTGCGCTGCCTTTTTGTTGCTGATTGATTTTCTGCTATACTTTGCATAGTCCTTATCCTCTCTTTTCCTTCAACGATTTCAATTTCGCTGCTTTACCCATTGTGAATTTTATCAATGCATTACTAATGTTCTTTTCACCCTGAGGCAATTTTTTCTCAATTGCACTAATAACAGCGTTAGCATTAGTAGCCAACTGAGAGTCATCCATCTTTTCATCGCCAATTTTGGTAGACACATTTAACTGGTTTTTTGATCTCGCGCGGACAGAGCTTCTCATTCTGGTAGCTATTGTTTCGATTGGAGCACCGTACGGCAGAGGAGTCGGCATTTTTCCCTTAGGGCCCAAAAACTGTCCAAGAGATCGACCCACTGCGGCCATTAAAGAAGTATCAGAAAGGAAGAAATCATATGCCCTTACAATTTTTCTTGCCTCTCTTTTATTTGTGCCTAGTCTATCAAGCTGATCCTGTTCGATCACTTTATCGATTTGAGCTTTTCGCGCTCTTGTACCCAGGTCTCCAGACCCAACTACACATATTGTTGCTTCACGGTTTGGCTTATGTGGTAATGCAACCACTTCGTTAACATTAAACCCCTTTCTAACGTCTATATCCTTAAGAACGACGGTTAAATCAACAGACTGGCTAAATTTACGCTGAACTTGCTCCTTCTCGAGCCCGTCTTACCAATTCCTTCAATTGGGCTTCTACGACCATGCTAATTGTAGCTTTTCCTCACAAAGCCACTTAAAATCGTTTAGCGAAATTAGTGACAGGATTTTTCCCTTTTGGTTTGTACTATAAACTATTAAAAATGGCGGGCCCGGTGGGCTTCGATCCCACGACTTCCGGCTTTCTCCAGTGAATTTAGAAGGCAGGCGCTCTGTCCAAACTGAGCTACGAGCCCCTTATCTTTGTCAAAGTAATCTCAGACCGCCGTAGTGAAATGTTAACTTTCCTTTATAAAATGTTATTATTCGTCTCGGACACGGTCAAAATTGAGGAAGTAATAGAAAGATCCACATCCATATTCTGAGAAATGTTTTCCAGTTCAAGAAAGTATAATAGAAAGAATGGTGTAAAAATAAAGACCTAGGAGACTTAGATGGTTGTCTGTTGTAAACCTGTGTAGTGTGGATAGGGATTCAGAATCGAGTCTGAATATTGAAATAATAGCCAGACATCCGTTCTTGAATAATAATGAAAAAAGTTCACTCTTCTATCTGGGGACGCAAGGTCGGGTGGATAGATGAAACTAGAATCTGTGGTTCCAGACAAGGGAAAAAAAATGCTTGAGAAGGAAGAGAAAATTAAACATGAGAAAAAACCAACAGTCGAGGAAGCACTAAGGATCCTTGAAGAACATTCACGAAAAGTCGAAAAGACAAGAGAAGTTCTACACACGGCTGGTAATATCGATGTAGGTATTTTGTCACACGAAATCGTAGATGAAACGAGGCTGTACAAACTTTTGCATTATCGTCCTCTTGTTAGCAGAACAGCAAAAACACCTATTGTTTTTGTATATGCTTTAATGAACAAATCATATATCCTTGATTTGCAACCCGATAAGAGCTGGCTACGCAACTTGTTAAGTCAGGGATTTAATGTATATCTCATCGATTGGAAAACCCCAACCAATATTGACAAGTATGCGTCATTTGACGATTATGTAAATTTTTATATCGATGACTGTGTGAATCTTGTCAGTAAAGAAAATTCTGTTGAAAAATTAACGCTACATGGATACTGTCTTGGGTCGACCATGGCCGCGATGTATACAACCCTGCATCAAGAAAAAGTACGAAACCTAGTGACTATAGCCCCGATAATTGACACTGAAAATGATGGAACTGTGCTTGCGAATTTTGCTCGGCACCTCAATGTAGACAAGGTAATTGATACTTGCGGGAATTTCCCTCGCGAATATCTTTATGCATGCTTTTCAATGCTAAAACCATTCAAACAAGGGGTAAACAAATACATCAACTTGGTAGAGAATATTGACAATGCAAACTTTGTCCAAAATTTTCTTCGTATAGAAAAATGGCTTTATGACACGCCAACAATAGCAGGAGAAACTTTCAAGCAGTGGATCGAAGATATTTATCAGAAAAACCTGCTGGTGAAAAATGAGATGAAAATAGGTGAGAATAACATAGACCTATCTAAAATCCGTGTTCCTCTTCTCAATATAGTTGCAGAGGAAGATCATCTTGTATCTCCACAATGCAGTGTGGCGTTAAACGATTCGGTTTCAAGCCTCGATAAGAGATTAATGCATTTCCATACAGGTCATGTAGGTCTCATCGCCAGCAGCTACTCCCAGAATAATGTCCTTCCAAAAGTTGGACAGTGGCTTAGGGTTCGATCACAATAAGTCAGTTACAGTTAACAACACTAAGGTGACTACGTCTAAAATGTTGATGTCTGCGATTACGTTCTATCTATTATGATTTTTTTCGTTTTCTCTCAATAGGGACTATAATCACTTGGACCAAGTCGCCATCTTCTATGTTTAAGGCCTGTCGCTCAGCCTCGGGAATAGAAATTCTCCCTCCACTCTGAACCGTTGTCTTAAACATTGCATTATAATATGTGAGCCCTTGAAGCATAGAGAAGAAGTTCTGCATGGCATCCTGCTGAATTGAGGAAAATTGTTTGACAAAGTCCCTCTGAGCATCACGACCTTTTTCTAATGCATTTTTGAATGGCGATGAGTCATCTGTCGATCCGGTATTATTATTCATTATTGAATTGTATAGCACCATTTATTTATATTAATATAAGGGAAAATTAGCCTGAAATCCTTGAGAAGAAAAGACTTTAACATTGTTTAATGCCCCAAAACTGCCTCTAAATAGAACGGCTTTATATAGACCTACCTTAAATCCGTCTCTAGTCGATTCAATGCTTAGCATACAGATGCTATTTTCTAACTTTTAACTTTTCTTTGTAATGCCACCAATAGCGTAAAGAATTAGATGCATTCGTCACTGAGCCGGCGAATGTTAGCATTATGAAATTCGTGTTGCAACCTATTACAGTATGTGCTCTATTGCCTTTTGTATATCTCCGGCGTCGATTATGTCCCCTGCCATCATTGCCTCCAGCGTCCTTAAAACTATTAATTCTCCTGTTGCACCTGCAATTGTTTGAGGAACTACAACGCACACATCATCTATGATTACAGTAACTTCATTATCATTACCGCCACTCCAGTCTTTTGGTATGCGAATATTGTAGTAGTCTGAGTCGGAGTTACTATGTGGATCTTGGTATAAAATTTTAACCATTAAGTAAGATTTTCTGTGGTACCTTAAATTGTTGTCCTTCCGTGTCTTCTAGCCAATCCAAGTTTCTTGCAATTACTTACTCGGAGGATGTGATCACCACCATCGCGCCTTAGAGTGAGATCATAAATTACAAAGGTGGCAGTATCTAGGTAATTTGTTATCTGAGCATAATCTGGTGTCAGGCATCTAATTTTTTCCAGTATTATATAGAGGAAGACTCGGACCTTACTAAACTACCGATAACGAAATCAATCCATATACAGACAAGAGCATTTGCCAAGAATATCTTTCTCTATTCTACGCATTTTTAGGCTAACACATCACCACATCATAATTTGTTATCATTTTAGAGGGTGTCATACTCGCATTAATCTGCAAACCGGACTTCGCGTCTATCGAAATCAAATATTTATTAATATCTTTAATAAAAACAAGAATCAGATTACTAAATTGTCATCCAAAATCGCCTTCCTTATCATATTTGTCTCGTGTTTGTTGGTATGCCATTCATACCTATCAGCGCAAGATTCTAGAGCAACTAGCGGTAATCAAGCGGCAAATCAACCAGGTCTTACTAAACTTGGGACAAGGTTTGAAGCTGTAGGGGGAATTTTTAGTCTACCATCTATCAACTGTCTTGGATGCGAATTCAGAGGCATGATTGAGAAATTAAGCGAATCTCAATACAGCATACGTGGAGAAGTGGTAGCAGATAGTATATCAACAATTATACCGGTTTCAGTCTTGGGAACGTTGAACATAAATCGTTCGATGTTAAATGGAACCCTTACTATCAGTGATAAACAATACAATATAGAAGGGACAAGCACTACGTACTCACCGACTTGTAGTTACTGCAAACAAACACTAGATCTAAGAGGTCGGAGCGTTCAAGGCGACGATGTAATAAGTGCAAACATACCTATGAATAGGGTTAATTAGCTGAGCTAACATTGATTCCAGCAGCAATTCAAAATGTTTGTCAGAGTATAAAATGGCAGTTGAATTGGGAATCACGATATTGGATTTGCTTTGTATATAGGGGAACCGCTATGATAGATAGACTAGAATAAGACCTATTCTACTATGAGCAAGAGGCCATAGCGAACAACCGGGGGTGATAATCATTGAAGTGAGAAGCAGGTAGACAGAATCTAACTTAACCTGTCTCTAACATATTTAATAATCCCATAGCCATAGTTCGCCAGTTCCAAGGTTCTGATGGGTCTTTCCTATAGTTAATGAATAGGACTTAAGTTTGGTTCATTTGGTTTCGAATACCCCTATTGTTTGCCTGATAACACACGCATAAAGTTAGTGGCCGCATAGGCTGAATATTACAGACTTGCTAACCATTAAATTTCAATAATGACATGGGTTATAGTGGATAAATCAGAAAAATGTATCCAAAATGAGCATGGCTCATGTGAAGGCGCAATAATCGAAACTATCAATGGTTCACAAACGACCAAAATGTGTGAATGTCAATGTCATAACAGCATGTATCAACTAGTTCGAAGGATGCAGGCTTCAAATAGTCAGTATTAATTAAAGATGCAAAAATATTCGTTGTTCACACATATGCTACCTATGCAATTGAATGATTTTTGCAATACGATTCGATCTACTAATAGATATTTCGGTTTTGATTCCAATTGCAGTTCCTTTTGAATCGTCAGATATACCATACAGACGTACATCTGCATCCCGTATGAGATTGATTTTAATAATTGACTCAATCGGGACAGTATATTGAATCTGGTCACTAACCCTTCTATTATATTATTATTATTATTGTACTTTTTACCTTCTGTTTCATTTCCTAAGCGAAGTAGAAATGTAGGTATTATATGACAAATGCCTATCTTATTATCGCTGAATCTCTTCTGTATGGAAGTGTCGTTGTCGTTGTATCTGTCTAGCTTTATTCTTTGGGGATAAGAATAGTAACCTCCTGATCCAAATGATGTACTAATAATTACACCATTTCCTATAGCATATTCTGTGAATGTCTGTCTTGAAGATTGTTTGAATTTATTTGTTGAAAAAACCGACAGAGCGTACCTTATACCATGGGAGTACGTCCCCCGTTCTAAATAAACGTCAGTAAGAATATCTACTAATTTTTTCGTACCACAAGTTAATGAAAACATTCTTCTTTTATCAACAAAATATCTGCCTAATTTAATACACATTAAAGCTTTAGATAGATCATCGAAGGAAACTCCGGCAAGCTTCGCTTTACTGCCTAATATATCGGGATCATTTACACCTACGAACAGCATGGGAATACGGAGGATTCTGCCGTAATAACCAAAGGTGCCATCTCCTCCTACAACTACAGCAATGTCTGGATCTTTTTCTGAATAAGATAAATTCACAGAATCAAAGACTTTTATTATTTCTTTTACTGAAACTTTTGGTCTTTTTGAATGAACAAATATTCCCAATCTCAAAAGAAATCATCAGTGAGGAGACGTCAACATAAAAAAAACGATAACGATAACGATAACGATAACGATAACAAATAAAGGATATATGAGCCATGGGCATCACAATAGATTCGTTCACTGCAATTTAATGATCTCATCCCACGTCCCAGTTGCTGAAAGCATATAATATTTGCTATTATCTTGAGATTCAAATTGTATGATGTCTCCTGTTGAAATCTGAATTTGAAATAATTTGTTTAAGAACTGTAGGAAACTAGGCCCTGCAACTATGCTTCTGGCTTCCTTTTGAAGAGGCTTATTGTGATATTTTTGAAGTGCCTCGACTAAACCCAAACTACTGATTTCTTCAACGAGGTCGGACACATCAATAAAGGTTGAATTTCTTTTGTAGACTCTCAGTATTGCCATTACAAAATATCTTATCTTCTTTCTTATATAAGGTAAATGCAAATAAGAGTGTAAATCAAAAATCAAATGTACACTACAATTGTGAATTCGAATTAAACCCTTTTCTTCTGGCCTAAATGAAAAATTCCAGTGATGAATATTTCCTTATCTGGCACTTAACTCATGTTTCATGATTCTTTTATGTTAGATTTGTGTTATGTTATTCGATGCTATATCGTCTCTACACAATTTTAAGGCTGATTATTTCAGACAATCTATTCCTAAGTTATTATCAGTTTTAAAAAGTTATTATAGTGGTTTCGCGATATATAATATATCCGACTAGTAATAAAGAAACATGATGTCACAGCTATGGAATATTAATGTAGGTAAGGGCTTACATCTCCGTGTTGTTGTGATATTTCCCATTCTAGACTAGCAGGTCAAACTGCCAGCTGAAAATGAATAGCAGTGAGCTCCGCTCTAGGATAGGAATGACTATAAAGGTCAAGATTCTTTGGAACCTGCTGAAGAATTCTCTGAAAAAGGCCACTTGATTTTGATATTCTAGTCGGATTTAACTTATGTTTATTTTTTGTATACAGAGACTATATCTGGAACTTTTATCCTACTAGGTTACAAGAATAATATTATGAATATTATTTGAAAGCTTTCTTTTGTTCGATATAGTCTGAAAACACACTTCATCACATCCACGCATGTCCACCAAAGAGAGAGGCTAACTTCTCTCTAGTCTTTATAGGCTGCTAAAAATAGTCCACACAAAAATGTGTAAGGTAGCCGGTCGTTTATCTCTTTAGTTTCGCTATTCTAGTTTTATCTTCTTTGTCTTGATGTTTCTACTGCAGAAAAACCTGTTGTAGCTATCTCATTTGAAGCTTCGTTAAAGACTTTGGCTCGCATTTATGCCCAATCTGGAAAACTCCTTAGAATTGTCTTTTGTTTGCTGCAACGCCGTACTGAATAATTCCATATTTGCAGAGACTGCGTTATTTGTTAGTCTGGTAACTGATATCACATTGTCTGCAAAACTGCTAATTACAGTTCCATATGTCTCAGCAATTCCTTTTGGAGATATCGACCAATAATTCCAAAATCTACTATTTGCGTTTTCTATAAATGGAGTCCATACTGATTGATAAATGCTAATAATCTCTTTTTGTGATTCTATGTAGTTATCTGCAATTTCTCTTGTAGTTTGAATGGTTTGTTCTTGTATGTCACCAAGTCTTTGTGTATATTGAGGAATATCTCTTGCGGCTTCTCTAGTTGCGACTTTAATTTCATCTTTTGTTTCATCTAATGCCTTGTTGACAGCTTGCTGTTGTTCTCTTTGTATTTGTGATGGAGATGGTACATGATGTGTTCTCGTCTTCTTTACGATCTTTTCTGGTTGATGTTGACATTACAATATAACTAGACAACATGGTATATAAACCATGGTATATGTTACCTTTAAATACCATAATAAACCGCCATCTTACAACAAGTGAGCGTAAAAATTAGAACAGCGAACCCGTTTGTCTACCATTTAACTGCTTAGAATCATATTGGCTTAATATGGTAATAAATACCTTTTATCACCAAAGTTTATATATTATAGAATGCAATACAAAGACATGTCTAAAGAAAGCAACTCGCCATCCCATGGTGCTGATAACCTCTATGAAACGATAAATCAAAGCGTTACTAAAGTAGTAGATGAAGTAGCAAAAGCTCAACCTCAGTATTCACAATCTGTATCCAATCTTCAACTTGATTATATCCAGGCTGTGAAAAATACAGTTCAAAATACGATGGCAGCTCAAAAACACCTAGCTGAAGCTAGAGGTTTTAGCCTAAACTTACCCTTTGCAGGTCAATATGCAGAGCAACTGAGCAATCAATCAAATGAAATAGCAAACAATATTGTAAAAGCAGTTCAGATGAACAACCAAGTTGCTGTTAACAGTTTGGATGCAGCAAGAGATAACATTAGAATATACACCAAGACAACAGACGCAATATTGCAATTCAATAGCAACGTAGCAAGAGCATGGACTTCATTCTTCTCTGTTCCTCAACAACAGTTCTTCAGACCATAACCATAACCTATTTTTGTTGACCGTAAATCTTTTCTTACTATTCTATTTTAATATTGTATAGAAGATAAAAAAACTTGCAGATTTCTATTCTGCAATCACGGCAAAAGGTGTTATTACAACTGTCAAATTAAATAAATCTTAAAGCTTAGATAAGTTGTACGGAATATCCTACTGAAAACCACATATGGTTATACTCAGAATAACAAATGTAGAACTAATCTATAAACCGCAGTTGCTAGCAATCACGTTATCTTTGGTGATAGCACTCGGGTTGCTGCTACAAAGTTTAGATTTGCCTTCATCCCTGCTTGCTGTTCCCTCATTTTCTTTCATGAATAATGCCTTTGCGGAGCATGGACAGGAAATTGTCCTCTCATTAAATGATTCGTCATTTGCACCTATAGCTCCAGATGGAAAAAACCAAGTGAAGGTAGTTGTAAATTATGCTACGCAGGAGCCTATGGTTGTAAATGATTTAGTTAAGGGCGTGATGAAGGTATATTCTGCTAATGGAACTTTGTTAAAGACATCTTCATCTCCAACTCCATTTGCTGCTAGTAGTTCTGGTAAACTATCACTCTCAACAACTCTGACAGATAACACGATAGATAGCGTAACAGCAAAAATAGTATTTACTAATCCCATAAGAACCGAAATAGTTTCTAATGAATTGCCTGTGAAACTCGATCTGATTAGAGGAATGGCGCCAACGTCGATAGAGGAAGAACAACCACCACAAACAGAGTCCCCCCAAGAAGAACAACCTATGGTGACGCCTCCAATGGTGACACCTCCAATGGTGACACCTCCAATGATGACACCTCCTATCCCACCACCAGTCCCCCCAGAAGAAGTAATAGAACAACCACTAGTGACGCCTCCAATCCCACCAGAAGAAGCAATAGAACACCCACCACAAACAGAGCCGCTACAAGAAGAACAACCACTAGCCCCAACGGTACCTTTCTTACAGGGAGCTCCTACAATGTCAACAGAAACTACGACTAACTCCAATATAGAATTATGCGATGATGGTCTTGACAATGATGGCGATACTCTGATAGATTTCGAAGATGGTGATTGTCCTGCTATAACATCTTCTCCTACCCCTCCACAGGAACAACAACTTGCATCTGCAACTCTAGAAGTATGTGACGACACCTTGGATAATGACCTTGATGGTAAAAAAGATTTAGAAGACGAGGAATGTTCAGCAACCACTCCTATAGAAGGGCAAGTAGCACCTAATGGACGGGAAGGAGAAGAAGGTGAAGATAATGATGAGGGAGAACAGCAATCAAATGAAGACGAAGAAGACGATGAGGACAATGACTGACAAATTATGAATGAAATTAGGATAGGAATACGGACACAATATTATTGCGTCCTATCCTTTCAAGAATTTTAGCACAATATCATTGAATTCTACTGGCTTTTCAACGAATGGTGTGTGTCCACAATTGTCAATAATTGTAAGTTTGCTCCTGGAAATCTCAGTGTACTCCTTGGAATAAGCTAAGGGTATCATTCTGTCGTTTTCTCCCCATATTAGCAAAGTCGGCACATCAATTTTTGATAGACTTTTTGAAAGACTCTGAGAGTCTCTCATTGCTAACAGTGTCGACATAAAAGCATACTTTGCGTTAGGAAGTCTCATTCTGTTCATAAAATCTCTTACAGTTTCTTCCGATACAACACTTGGATCATTGGCCATATCTTTAAAACCTCTCTTTGTGTTTTCGTACGTAGGATATAATGCGAGCCATAATGTATTGGTCAAGGGTACGAGTCGATGTTCGCATGGCCCCTGCTGGAGCGGCCAAAATCAATTTGTCTACATTCTTCGGATTTCTTGCTGTGAATTCTGTTGCTAAATATCCTCCAAATGATGATCCAATTATGCTTAATCTTTCAACTTTTAATTCCCGCAGAAAATCTTCAAAGAAACTAACAAAGAAATCCATTGTGTATTCTACTGTTGGTTTATCACTATATCCAAATCCGACGATGTCGGGTATGATTAGTTGATAATATTTGGATAAGGTAGGCGAGACGCATGACCACCTGTCTGCTGAAGCTCCTAATCCATGTAATAAAACAAGTATTTCCTTCCTCCTCGAATCCCCATTTTTCATATTGGCATTGCGAAGATACCGTATATTGTAACCATTAACATCTAGTAGCATCATAGGGGTAGTTTGTCCCGGCAAGTATGTCTCTATGTCCAGTGTTAGTTAACCCAATAGGATTAATAGTTTATTGTCATATATCTTGAGGGAAGATATCTCGATGACGCAGAAAAACAAATTGTGAGATTGAACATGACTGTTCATGTTTATGATACATTGGTCTAAAAAACATAAGTCAAATAACCTCGCCACCGACCAAATATGCAGGGTAAAATCTTATCATATTGATAATGATATCCCTAACTGGCGTTTTCCATAAATCTCGGAATTACCAAATACTGACTCATAAAAAACAGAACAGATTGCACTTTTATGGGTACAATACATATGTTCATACACATTCATATTTAACACGTAAGAATTCACATACGCATGATTGATAAGACTAGCAAAGAAGTGGATATCGAGGTAACACAAAAAGAAATTATGCCAGGACAAGAGATACACGGGACAGTTAATATCAACTACACCGGCAGGTTTGATAGCATTGTGATCAACTCACAAATCGAAAATTCAAGCGATACTTTCAATTACACAAGTCTAAATGGCAAAAAAATTAATTATCAATATGCTAGACTTTCCGTATTCAAAGAAGACCTTTCCGACAAGGAGAAACTAGAATTTACGGCCGTTACCGCACATAAGCCCAGTGTCGGCCATACTAATGCTAAATTTCGAGTAGCTGTTGTCCAGGAACATAAGGAAGTTGTTTCTGCAGTGGCATTTGTAAAAATATTAGGATGACATTATATCTAGAATCAATCTCAGTTATCGGTAGTGTCTTATTTTCGAGGTATTTCTAGAATCTTCCTCTTTCCACAGTTACCTTGCCTGTCATCCACGGATGGGGTTCGCAATGGTAAGGATATTCTCCAGGCTCTGTGAATACGAACTCATATTTCTGCTGCGGGAGAAGTAAACCAATCGTTGCCATAGAATCGAATTCACCGCTAGTAGGGTCATTGTATCCTGTGTCAGTAGTTACAGTGTGCGCAGTAGTGTCTTCGTTTGTCCAAACTACTTTATTTGTTTCGCCCAAGTTAGCAGTAATTTCCTTAGGCTCAAAGTTTTGAGTTTGAGAGGGTAAGGCTGAGCCTTCTAAAATACTGACGCTGGTTATTCCTGCCGGATTCAGAACCTCTTCAGAAACAACAGGTTTTGCATTAACTTGTGGCAGATAAACAAACTGGTAGTACGCCATGCTTACAGTAACTGCAACAACAAATGCAATAATACTGATGCCACCAGCATGATTATTTGTAACCTGCATAGGCATATGAATCAAGAGTCAAACGATTGACATATAAAGCTTATTTGTGCCAATTAGCAAAAAATTGTTTTGTTCATAATGTTTATGTTTTTCGTCGGTCAGTGTTAGAGGAATTCTTGCTGGGGATTTCGTCTTGTAAATTAGAAAAGTGGGTTGGCGCCTGTATTGTGTTTCTAATATTGCTTTCAGATACTGCAGGCTCCGACATGGTATTACTCTTAGCCCGTAAAGAAGATTCACCCTGACTACCACTCGCTACAGTTGGCTGACTTTTACTACTTTGAGAAGATACCTGGCTCTGAGAGGTGGGATTACTACCTAATGATTTCTGTGCAGGGGGAGTCACTAATGGTTTTTCTTCTTTAGAGGGTGTGGTAAGGGAAGGTGCTGGGCTAGGAGGAGAAATAGCTGGCTTTGTTTCTTTTGGTGGCGCGCTTATGATCTTAGGTTGAGGCGATTTAGCAAGAGCTCTACCGTATCTGAAAAGATGGAACATTCCAGCAAATACTAGCATTATCACTCCAATAATAAATAAGGAATAATTCTTCATTCCAGCTAATACCGCATAGTATGCAGCAATGTTCAGATAAACCTGAAACACCAGGAGTGCTATGAATACTATGTATATCCATTTTTCTGGCAGGCTGATTGAACTCTTGCCTCCTGGCTTTTTAGGTTGCAATTTAGCATTTTTTTCAGCATTTTTTGCAAGTTTGATCATCATATAGGTGAATCCGAAGGAAAGGGGGACCAGCAAAATCATGACTAAATAGAAGAAGATAGGATCTATGACTAATCTTTCTAAAAGAGATTTTGTTCTATCGGGGTCAATATAAAATCCCCAATAAGTCGTAACAATGATTTGTGCGAGACTGGTTATACCTATTGCTGTGATAATAGGCCTATCTTTCCATGAGAACTTTTTGTAGCGGTCAATGAAAGGAACCACCAAGAGTGCGAATATAAAGAGTCCAGGCCATGCAACACCCGTGACGAACTTGTCATATTGAGTCCGTAAGAAGGCGTAAAGTCCAGTTAGATACCACTCGGGAACTGTGATGCCCGGAGGTACATTGGGATCAAACTTCAGACCCATTTCTACAGGAAATACTCCACCGGTAAGCATAATAGCTCCCGTAATTGCCATAACCATAGGTACATCGAATACAAGAAACCTTGGGAAATGTACTACCATCAATCCTAACATAGCTATGGGCAAGAAGAAAACATGAAAGGCGTAGAAACGCAAGACAAAGTCATGGAAACCAGCACCAAAGAACGCATCGCGCATCTGCGGCCCCAAAATTGGTATTGAATTAGTTAAAGAAGCAGCAATAGATATCGCAAGTTCCGCCCTTTCACTAAATATGATGTCGTAACCTGTGAATGCCTCTAAAATAGTAAGGACTCCGATAAGAATCCCTGTCACCCAGAGAATCTCATTTTTGATCTTGTATCTTCCACTAAAGTACTGGTAGTACATGTGAAGTAGAGCAACCATTACCATCGCATTCGAGGCATGATAGTGGACGTTCCGTATATGAAATCCATAAGGAATTACGTCGTTTATATTCTCGACGCTATCCCATGCTCTATCGAGGATTGGCTCATACCAGAGCATTAATAGCGCTCCTGTTATTCCAAGGATAATAAATATAACAAAAGTAAGCATTCCCAAAAAACCTAATGGGTTGACGAATCGGGTAGGAATTGTGAATTTCATACCCATAAATATGGTGCGATCTACCCCTGCGTAGATCCACCTCAAGAATAGTACTAGACTATTCTCACGCTTTAAGGAAACGACCAAATCCCACTATCCCGTTCCCGTCAACACTCCAATTTGGAGGCTTTACCCATATATCTCCATTATTGTCAACTTCAAGATCTAACCTAGGAAGAACATTTGAAGGAGGGGACTGCAATGACGCTGGTCCAGCAAATGCCTCTCCTGTGAGAGGATCATACATGCTACCATGACAAGGACACTCCCCTCTCTTCCTTCCTGGTTCAGGCCAATATTTCCACAGACACCATAGATGTAAACATACCATACTGTACATCCTGAATGCTGCTGGGTCGGTCTTGATTCCGCCAAGTTCTTCAGGAAGTCGGATAAATTGCCAAGTTCTAAAAGCCTCTTGATTTAATGCAGGATCATCGCTTCTTGGATAAATAACTGCTTCTGCGTGATTAACCTGAAAAGTCTTTACATTAGCCTGAGAGCCGTCTGGTAACTGAACCTTTGCTCTTTCTGAAATAGCGCCTTGTGGATTGGGGAGAAATTTTCCCCAGTCAATAAATGGAGTAAATGTCATTACAGTACCGGCTGCAGCCATCAATTTCAAAAAGTCACGCCGCGAGATCCTTCTACCTGCACGCGAAGGCCGTTGCTGCGCTGCCATGATATGAGGGAATGGGTCTTAAGACGTCTATAAACTTTTGTCTTTTTGATCCTGAACTGATATATTGGATTTAAATGATGGGTCTAGGTTATCGTAATACCTATCAAAGGATCTAGAGCAGCACGAACGAGCTGAAAATATGAATAGATAAGTTATTGTATCCGAACTGAGTATGCCGGCATCCTAAAAATCATTTTCTTAAACGTATTCTAGCAATACCATTTAGATAATGCACATGCTCCACTATCGGATTAACAGCGCCTTTAGGGAGTTTTACAATGATATCGTAATTCTTTGATCCACTCACACCTAGGCGAACATTTCCACTATCCGGTTCGTATCTGGCACGAATGTCAGAAGCGTCTGACACTCCACGAATCTCAGCTATTATTTCATAGAAATCAGGACCCTCGATTACCTCCGGCGGAGTTTGAGGAGCAGCGTCTTCTACTCTTGGCCTTTCTCTTCGAATCATTTGGCTTCTTTGGACATTAGGCATTTGAACAGGACCTGGTCCAACGAAAAGCTTCCACACATATCCAGTACCAAGACCTACAATAAATCCTCCTATATGTGCAAAGTAGGCAACCCCCCCGGGATCTCCAATAAAAGCAAATATGAGCTGCAGAATAAACCAAAATGGAATATAAGCTATGGCTGGGATCCTCACCGTAGTTATAAAAAACGCAATTATCACCGTGAACACTTTTGCACGTGGAAACATCACAAGGTATGCTCCCAAAACTCCGGAAATAGCACCAGATGCTCCAACTGCAGGAATTTCACCACCGCCTACACTTACTGCATAAAAGCTATGTATAAGAGCCGCACCCATCCCCCAACCGATATACATTAGAAGGTATTTGATACGGCCAAATTTATCTTCAAGATTGTCCCCGAATACAAATAAAAAGACCATATTACCGATTATATGGGCTATACTTCCATGCATAAACATGGAAGTTATAACGGAAGCAATATTACCACCAAGTACTGATTCTGGAACCGCACCATAATTTCTAAATAGTGTTTCAGTCGCAACTGGATTTGAGAAAAAGCCAGTTACACTTATTTCCCATATAAACACTATGGCGTTAACTGCGATAAGACTATAGTTTAGATAAGGCCTACCATGTAGCCTTTCGGTATCATCATGAATAGGAAACATTATTTTTTGTGTAACAAATGGAACTATTATCTGGAAATAAGTCTTGCCTTTTAGGTATCTGCTTAATAGATAGATTTTATCGCTTTATGAACCCCCAAATGGATTGACATTAGGCATATCACTTCCCTTTTCGCTATGCGCTTTTCGTATATGTCTTTTCACCCTGTCTTTATCTTCAAATTTCATATCGCAATATTTGCATTTGATTAATCCTTTATCGTCTTTTTTCTTCCTTTTGAAAAAATCTAACTTAAACATAACTTAACAAGCATTCCCATACACATTAAAGTTGCTATCAGGTTTGAATATAATAAAAAACAACAGCGCGACAAGAAATAGGGTCTTGGGGAGTACTAGGACATTACTATCATAGTTAAAGTCGATTTGACTCCATTTAATTTTCTGAGCTTCCAAGTAATTGTCTCTTTAACCTTCTCCATCGTATCGGCTTCAAGTTGTGCAACTATATCGTAAACCCCATAAACTTGAAAGACTTCCTTTACACCCTCCAGCTTTTTTAGGTCCTGAACAATTGAATCTTCACTCCCTAGCTCGGCATTCATCAATACGAAGGCCTGCGGCATTAATACTCCATCCAGCGTGGAACTATAAAAAGTTAATGAGGTGTGGCCTGATTTTAATATCCAATCAATAGAGGAAGGTGTTTCGGAGGATTTCTGAATCGAGTGCTAATAAATTTTGAATTTATGAGGTATGTCATAAATTTAATAGAAATTATACTTCGTGACTTAGTTTGCTTTCCTCAAATGGTCCGGCTTTTTCCCATTGGTATGAAAAAAAGTCTTCGCACCAATCGTGAAATTGGTGACTATCACCATAAAACATCACATTCAAATCAGGCACACCTTTCAAATTTGGAAATAGAACGCAAGAGTGTTTTTCATTAAATATAGTCATTATATTCACAGATTCAACCATACGCCTTTCCACTAAACCTCTTGAAAGTAATTTTTGCCAGCCAATCTTTTGCAATATTTTTCTCCTCCCTCTAGGTATTATCGGGTTACGAGGGAAGATATATGAGAACTTAATGCCAGCTTCTACCTTGCTCCCTAGTGTTTCTATAAGGTCCAAAGGTACCTGGGCCATTATTTCCTTAATATAACTATTTGATTCATAGTAGAGATTTTTCCATCGCTGTATAATGGCCATTACCCCGTGCACAACCTCGCATCCCTGAAATGAACTTAATCGTTGAATAAATTTTGTAGGCAAGTCTCCAAGGCTATGTTCTAGGAAATACTCCTGTTGTGAAGATAGGAAAGCATATCCTGGAATTAGAGAGACGATGATCTTTCCGTATGGTGTTAATGCAAACTGGCCTTCCTCATATTTGGAGACTAACCCAGAATCGACAAGCCGCAAGATATTTCTGTGTGCCTCTTGCATTGTCGCATCTATTTCTGATGCTAGTTTAGATAGACGATAGCTATTATGGGTTAGCCGGTTCAGAATAGAGAGGCGCAATTCGCCTGCCAGTTCAAAAAATAGTGATTCAGCTCCAATCTTGGGCTGTGCAGACATTAAATTTACATTTTCAATGCCCTTAATTTAAATCTGCTAAGATTCTCTGTATGCCATTTGACATCTAAAGTAACGTAGAATCACATAAGTGTCAAGTATCGGAGAAGATATTCTCGAGACCGATATATCTTAGTTAATCTCCACTTCATAATGCTTGTAAACTTGTTTCTTACTAATACGGGTAGATTTGTTTCATTTTATTTTATTGTTCAAGCGCTTAATCACAAGGTCGTCGGTTGCAAATACGGACATTGTAAATATTGTTGATAACAATTGCTAAGGACTGACTCTTGACATAGTCCTGGGAAACAAAATCGTATCTTTAATGTCATCGATTCTAGTTATCCATCTAATTAAGCGCTCTATTCCAAGACCAAATCCACCATGCGGAACTGAACCGTATCTCCTGAGGTCCAAGTACCACTGATAGCTGTTGATATCTAATCCTTCCTGTTCCATCCTTTTAGTAATCGAAAAACTATCGTCTTCTCTGATTCCCCCGCTAGTAATCTCTCCAAAACCATCCGGGGCAAGCATGTCTGCGGCAAGGCCATATCCCTTATTCTGCGGGTCTTCTTTGACATAAAAAGGCTTTACTGTAATAGGATACCCCACCACAAATATTGGTTTTGAAATGTTTTTTGTCAATTCACGCTCTGAATCAATGTTAAGGTCATCTCCTAGCTCAATTCTCCGACTTTTCCCATTCCCATCTAGAATAGTAAAATCTTGAGAGCGAAGAGAATCTATGGCTTTTTCATAAGAAATTCTTTCAAATGGTGGCCTAATATTTTTGAGGGCAGAGATGTCTCTTTTTAGAGATGGTAAAATCTTCCTGTCTTTCCGTTATAACATGCTCGACAATATTTGAAATTAATTGCTCTTGGACTTTCAGTATGTCTTCCAGCTCCACCCACGGTGCTTCGGCTTCTAAATGTGTGAACTCGGATAGATGCCTGACAGTCCTTGAATTCTCTGCTCTGAATGACGGTGTCAAACTCCACACAGGACCCAAACTAAAAACCATGGCTTCAAGGTAAAGCTGTGCGCTTTGTGACAGGTACGCGTAGTCATTGTTAAAATATTTCACCTTAAATAGAGTGGAACCCCCTTCTACTGCCCCTTTAACAATTACGGGAGCGGTGATCTCAATCCAATCATTTGTGATTAACCAGTTACGTGCAAACTTTAGAACTGAAGAACGAATTTTGGCAATTGCAATCATTTTTCTCGCTCTTAAAGATAAATGTCGATTATCCAATAACAGCTCTACGCTTCGAAACTCGCCTATAGGATAGTCTGCGTCTGCTATGTTGTACACATGCAAGTTATTTCCTTTTATTTCATAGCCTCCTTCCGGGGCCCTTTCGTCTTTATGTAAAACTCCTGTCACCTGAACCGATGATTCTATCGTCAAGTCCGCCGGCACGATGTTAGTTGGAAATACACTTTGGATTATACCTCCTCGATCGTCTCGTACAATCACAAAAGTATTTTCCTTCTGTTTGCGTAATCTATATACCCAACCTCTAATTGTGACGCTTTTTCCAATTTGATCAACAGATTTTAGTTCAGCAGCTCTCAGCATTATTTTTATAGATTTATTATTTTATTTCTACATATAAATTGGTCCTTGTTAGCAATAATAACAGCATAATAGTTTAAGATCAAAGTATTAGTAAGACCTTCTCTCCTAACCTGATACAATTTATAATACCTTTCCCTTCTTTTTCTTTCGTTTATGCGCAATGCTTTTTAGAATTTGCAAAAGTACTGATATCAAGGAGAACTCAATGAGGGCCTATTCGGTTGACAAAACAGAAGTCTTGGTGGGAAGACGGAAGGGCATATTATTCGCATGCAATAATTCCTGTCCACACAGAGGAGCATCGTTATCGAAAGGGGAGATTAAAGGAGATAGTGTAGTCTGTTATATGCATGGATATGAATTCAACATTTTTTCAGGGAAGCTAGTAAATATGAAATCATGGAAGAAAGAATCACAATGGATGGAGCAAACGCCAGCATGGAGACAATCTGGTGACCTGACTTTGTATCCTGTGGTAGAAAGGGAAAATGAAGTCTATGTAGATATCAGTCAGGATGGTCTGAAAAAGGTCACCTAATATCGTTGAAATTTAACCATTTTAGACATTCTTAAAAGGATAAATATATGCTTTGTATCTCGAATATGTTAGTCTATAAAATTAACTGATCCCATATGCGGCCTTTTGTTATGCAAGAATAATCGAAACTATTCAGAATGAACGGGATGGATGGGTCATAAGCCTGGATAAATGGTCATATCAAAAAATCTTAGCCTCAAACCTAGATTTTACATACATCTGTGGACTTAATTGGAGGTTATGCTATTATTCAGGTACAGATTCAGTGACGAGATTTCCATTTTCGATCTTAACAAATAGGAATCGATTATCTTTGAAGATCATTGTTATTTCCATAGGTTCTTCTTCTACGTCTAACAATTCCTGGCCTTTAATTCCATCAAATTTAGTCATAATTATTCATGGTAATACGACTTGTAGCTGTATTTAGATTATGTTGTTTTAACCAGTTTAGCCATTTGGGGTCGATTAGATCTAATTGAGAGTCTGTGCATTTATTTACAAAATACAGAATGGTAATAATTCTAACAGTTTTATTTCAAATTATAATTATTTTAATTCAAAATTGAAAGGCTAAAATAAAAAAGGAGCGACGGGATCGCTATGTTGCCAATGGATCAACTTTTTCTTCCCGTTTCAGTTTCAGAGCGTCACTTAAACAAATGTGTTGGCTTTTTGACTTCTTCCAAAGCTTTCATTTATCCTCAGATTACGCTGAGGTACCGGCCCCGGGGGCTTCTCTTGCTAACGCCCGAAGCTCTTCTTGTGTTGGTTCTGAGTCTCTTTCAAATTTAGCACTTACTAAACCGCTTGGTGCACTGATATACAAATAACTGCCATCATAATTGGAAATATACGGCTTTGGAATATAGTAGATATGCACCTTCGCAACCCCTTCTCTCACAACTATAAACTCATTCCCTACTCTTTCCACATCCCCTATATCCACATTATCGGTTGTTCTTACGTGTTTGTGAACTATTTCCTCCCATGGAATATTAAGAGCTTCACCGGACTGGCCATCTTTAAGTGTAACACCAGGTTCGTGAGCCATAAAAGGAACGCCATGGACAAACTGAGGATTATCAGAATCTACTTTTCGCTTACGTTCTTCATATTCTTGAGTACGGAACTCTGACTCGGATGGTGGTGCATCGCGGTGGTAACGGTCTTTTATTTCGTCTTTTGTGAGAGACACATGAAGATTGTCCCCATCATAGCCTTGGATATAGTATTTTGGAATGTAATAGCGTTTCTTACTTACCAACCCTTCCGTTACTTCAACATAGTCGCTAGATACACTTTCCACTTTACCCAATTCCTGGTCGTCACTTGATTTTACCTTCTTGTCAAGAATCTTTTCCCATGGCATGCCTACAGTGTCTTGTGTTGTCGTGGCGGAAGGTGATCCTCCACCTGCGTAGGATGGTATATTGCTATCAAAATCAGGGTATTGCTTGGTAATGTCCGTTCGTCTTTGTGTGTATTCTGGAGTTTCAAATTCAGAAGGTTGTGGCTCTTTCTCTTTTTCGAATCTCGATTTGACTTCGTCTTTTGTGAGAGAAACCCACAAATGGTCACCATCATAGCCTTGGATGTAGTATTTTGGAATATAGTAGTAATTCTTGGAAACCACACCTTCTTTAGTTTGAATATAATCTTTAGTTATACTCTTGATTTTGCCGAGGTCATTGTCGTCACTTGATTTTACTTTCTTATCAATCGCCTTATCCCATGAAATAATATCAGCCATTCTCTTACCATTAGCTATTTTTGCACATGCAATTTAATAGTTTCAGACTATTCTTATATGATTTTATGGATGTTTTATACCTTAGAATAATGATATGACAATCCAGCAGAATTGGAAGGAAGTTATCTAGTCATAACACTATTTTTTGTCACATTTCATTTGCATTCTTTGCTCACGAGCTTAATTTCTTGAATTACTCACCTCTCATTTCAATTCCTCAAGGGTTAGCCCTTGAGCTAACCCTTGCACTAAATTTAACTGAGTCAGAAGACTGTGTGTTATTACCCTTTTCACTGCCCACAGAAAGACTCGTAACGTTGCTAGATGCTTCTGATAAAGGTGCAGCTATTGTTCCTGTTAACCCTCCCGCTCCCTTTATATTGTAAATGCTAATTGAGATATTACCAGTATACGGTTTTTCTAATGTTACTCGTTCATACGCTCTTCCTCCTTGCACCGCCTGATTTGCCTTCTTCCAGAGTTCTCGTCCATCGTCCGAATAAACTGACATATCGTAACTTTGTATGGGGACCATTCGTTCAATCAACGAGGGATCGGTATACCCAGTTGCTCCCATCGTTGTTGCAGCTCCAGTCTCATTTGTTTCTGTTGCTGGGAATGTTTGAGGTGACGCGGGTGGGGAAGAAGCGTTGAGAAATACAATTTCCATGTCAAATCCATTTTCAGCAAGAAGAGACGGAGGTTGGCCCCATCTAAGCTGCACTTTGTAGGTTCCATTATCAGTAAGCTTTTCAAGTACAGGAATATCTGATGTCGTAGTGTTAAGACCTATATCTTCTTGATCGGTTGAGTCACTGACGTTCCCGAGAGGTTCTAATTGTTTTTCTTCATTCTCTATGCCCGGTGAATCTTGAGCGTACACAGGAAAAGATAATACCACTAATAATCCTAGAAAAGACAACAAACAATACCACTTCCTTGCATTGCAGCGCAGAGATCTAAAATTAGAAGAAGCATTATCTAATGGCCCGTTTTTTCCGCCAATCAATGTATTAGTTGCGGCATTAGGAAAAGAACTATTTGTCTCATCAAACATAGGATCCAAAACCTTAAGATTACGAAGAATCCAACTTGTCATAGATTATACTGGTTAAAATAAAATATAAAGAGACATATATCATTTTTCTGTCATCATTCTTATCTCCATTACCAATTTGTTTACAGCAAGGTGATTGTCCCCCGCCTCTGACCCACACGATATCACAGTTAGCCATACACCCTAAGTGTACTCCTCCTCGTGTACTCTCTATAACGGGGTGCCATATATCTTCAAGAATAGATAGATAACCAACCATCATGAATCAATTAGTGTTGACCACTATCATTTTGCTTGGAGTATTGGCAGATTGAATAATGCATTTCACGAATATAAAGTTCAATAACAATAATCATTATTAGAATAAAATTTACTACCCTAATTGGTCGCCGTTACGGTTTTCTTCTATCATTTCTATTACTTTTTCAGCAAAGATGACATGTTCAGTTCAAATGCAGCCACTGGAACTCTTAATTTGAAATTTTCTAAAGCCACTGGTGTAATTTCACCTATTACGCCTATATTTTTTTCATTAAAAATAATATTTGCGCATCGCCCTTCTATGAACATACCATTGTAACCTGCAGGTGTGAAGACCATGCTAGCGTATTTTGGACCAAAACAGCCATTCAGTAGCTCTTGCATCGTTGACTTAGTTTCAGTATAACTTGCCGTATTATGAGCAATTACGACTCCAACATTCCAATGCTCATCTAAAGCGTTGGACAACTGGAAAACCTTACCGATTTCGAACAATTTCTGAGGATATTCTTGATGTATATTGTGTGATAGCGTTTGTAGCAGTGATGGAATAAGAGAATCTCTCAGAACTTCGTATTCACTGGTTTTTGTACCATTTACACTAATGACTTTGGTAATATCGTCTCTTATCCCCATTAATTCATATTGCACTTTTTTACTAATCAGGCTGAAGTTTAGGATCTCAAGCATGCCCAGGCCTATCAAGATTTCTCTAATTACATTAAAAAATGATGTGTGATCGCTTTTTTCTCCAGAGGTTTTTGACCAGGGCAGTGTTGGTTGAAAATTAAAAACTCCGTATCCTATTGCAACTTCTTCAACTATATCTATTTGATGAAAAATGTCGGTTCTATATCTAGGGATTGTGCAGGCAAGTTTTCCATTTTGCTTTTCTTCAATTTCAGTTCCAAGCCTGCTTTTGTTTAGGCAAAACGAAATATCATGAATGTCAAGGTTCAGTCCTAGTACTTGATTAATGTAACTTGAATCGATCTGCATCCTTTTAGGGTCCATGTTAGGTGTTAGTTCCTTTTTGCCTGTATCGATATCGTCAATTGTTACGGGTTGAATTTCATACCCCGAGTCGAAGAGGCTCATCGCGATGATGGCTATTGTATCTTCTGCCGTACGCTTGTTGGTTGCGGTGACTTCTACCAAAATATTTTTTATATCTGCAGTTATTTTGGTTGCATTACTATTTACAATTGGCGGAAAGGAAAGAACAGTATTCTTTGAATCGAGAATAATTGGATACCTTTCTGCGCCCTTTACTATAAATCCATACTCTATTCCGGTATCCAATTCATTTAAAATTTGTTTTATTGTGCAGTCAACGGGTTTATCAAGAGGAGTAAAAGAAAAATTCTCATCTGCAGTGGTATATGTTAAAGGAAATTGAACTTGGTCGAGGTTGTGTATCCCAATTGAAGCCTTCTTTCTGCGTCTGCCTATTCCATTGTGAAGGTCCTCCTGCATAGCTATCAAATCTTTGATGTCTTCGTTGGTTAGGTTTTCTTTTCTTCTCGCAACTAGAGATACGATATAAGGCCTCACCTGCTTTACACTCTTATCCACTTTGATGACATAATTGCTGCTTGCAGATAATCTGAAATTAGGCATTCCAACTTCAATCTCAAGTAATCCTTTAAGGGCTCGGATGATTCCAAACTTTGACGAAAAATCAGGCCTATTTGGATTGTACTCAATTCTAACGTTTTCAGTATCGAGCCCTTCGATGTCCAAACCTACATAAGGAATGAGATTTAATATTTTCGTCAAGCTTGACCTCTGGAAGGAATTCTTGTAGGTTTTTTATTGGGACTGCTATGACTGGTATCTCGGAACACTCCTTAGCCAGTCTAAACTATTAGCATAGAGGTCTCGGACATCATTTAAACCAAAACGTAGCATTGCGATTCTCTCTATCCCCCCTCCCCATGCCAGGACAGGATTTATTATGCCAAGCGGCTCTGTCACTTCTGGCCTAAAAATACCCATACCAAACAGTTCAACCCATTTATCAAGCGTCTCATTGTAAATCATAGATTGAAGAGAAGGTTCTGTATAGGGGAAGAAGGTAGGCCAGAACTTTACTTTTTTTATTCCCAATTTGGAATAGAACTCCTTTTGTAACCCCATCAAGTCGCGAAGGTTCACGCTACGCCCGGTAACGATACCTTCTATCTGATTGAATTCTACTAAATGTTTATAGGAAGTTTTTTCATTCCTGAAGACCCTTCCAATCGTAAATACCCTGGCGTCTTCCAGGTTGTTCTCGGAAAGGTATCTTATTGTTATAGGGGTTGTGTGTGTACGTAAGACTGTTCTTTTTGCCTCTTCTGGGTCCCACTCATATTGCCACCCCTTTCTGTGAATGCTAGATACATTATCGATATATTGTTGATCCTCTGTAATCTTGGTTTGTCTTATTTGATGGACATAAAAAGTGTCTTGCATTTCTCTAGCAGGATGATCCTGGGGAGTGAATAAGACATCAAAATTCCAGAAGCTGGGCTGAATAATCGGCCCTTCAATTTCTGAAAATCCCATGCCAACAAAAACTTCTTTTATTTCATCGACCAAATATTGAAGTGGATGCTTTTTTCCCGCATGAACTGAAGGAGCTGGAGCTTCCACATCTAGTGGGCTAAACTTGACATGCTTCCATCTTCCAGATGTGATTAATTGTGATGTAAGCTGGTTTTGCCGCTTTTCGTCAGTTTCTGGTTCGTGAGTGTTCATTACCTAAAAGTTGTTGTGTCAACAATTGTCTGCCTTTATCGGATAACATAATTTCCGAGCCCTTCTCTCTTTGTTCAATAACGAAATGACGTTTCTTCAAAGAGTCTAATGCCCTTAAGTCTTCTTGACTCATATTAGAGACTTGATCTAAAGAGATCACTGATGCCGTGTGTATTTTCCTTAATAGGATCTCCTCTGGAGATAATTCTTCAGACGCAGGCAATATTACAAGTTTGGCCTCTTCTCCATCGGTCGAAGATGATTGCTGATCTAGCCATTTGTTGACATGTACAGCATATCTAAAGGCAACTCCGCGTTCGTCACCATTCTTGAATACCCCAGTATTCCAAAGTTTGTGCATGGTATTGAATCCTTGTTTTACCGAGTCGACTAACCTTCTTTCAGGAAATTGATTTTTTATCGCATCCAATCCATTTTTCCCGAGTAAAATTTTAACAGTTGATTTATCCTTTATTAAAACCAGGTTCTTATATTTTAGCCACTCAATGCCCCTCCTTACCTGATCTATATTTAGACCAGTCACTTTCGAAAGATTTTCAGTAGTCATTGGTTGATCGTTAGCCAGCATTTTTAACAAAGACTTTTCAATAGGGTGAAGCTGGCTCTTATTGTCTTGCATTAATCGCAGAATGTCTCAATGAATAAGACTTTTTAAACCTTTAACCATTCTAGAATATATCATACTGATAATGGACAATGAAGAAGGCATCATCAAACAATCAAAACGGTAGTGAGAGTAGTGGTATCGATATGATAATAATAGAGATAATAATGAAAACATTCCCCAAAATAACGAGTCTGAAAATAACTCTGTTAGAATAACTCCTTGGGAAGTTGTGGGTCATGTTGATTATGATAGACTGATAAAGGAATTTGGTACTCAACCGATAGACTCAGAGATAATAGAAAAGTTTCAAAAGATTACTGGAGAAGTCCATCCCATGCTAAAGCTCCATTATTTTTTCTCTCACCGTGATTTAGACTCTATCTTACGCAAGGTAGAGAGTGGCGAAAAAATCTATCTTTATACAGGAAGAGGTCCTTCTGGCATGGTTCATATGGGGCATTTAATGCCTTGGATGTTCACAAAATATCTCCAAGACAAATTCGGGTCTAAACTATTGTTTCAGTTAACAGATGACGAAAAGTTTTTGTACAGTCAGGAGCGAACTAGGGAAGAGATTAGACGCTATACCTATGAAAATATACTGGACATTATCTCAGTGGGATTTGATCCTAACAATACAAAAATAATTGTAGATACAACACATATCAAGCACCTGTATCCTATCGCCCTTGAAATCGCAAAACGGATTACTTTTTCGACCGCAAAAGCAGTCTTTGGTTTTTCAAGCTCGACGAATATAGGCATGATAGGTTTTCCACCAGTACAGGCAGCTCCTTGCTTTTTGCCCTCGCTAATAGAAGGAAAACCTACACCAGTATTGATACCTGCTCGCAATAGATCAGGACCCTTACTGGAGGATGACTCGAGATGTTGCGGAAAAAATGGGATTTTACAAACCAGCTCAGATTCATAGCAAATTTCTTCCAAGTTTAGACTCTCGAGGAGGGAAGATGTCTTCATCGAAACCTGAAACAGCAATTTTTACAACGGATGAGCCGGAAGTCATCGAAAAGAAAGTGTCTAGTGCATTTACAGGAGGACAAGCTACTGTTGCATTGCAGAGACAGTACGGTGGAAATGCATTAGGATGTCCAGTTTTCTGGTATTTGAGGTATTTCTTCGACGATGAAAAAGAGTCTGACGAACGCTTTGTCAAATGTATTAGCGGAAACCTTCTTTGCGGAGAATGCAAGAGCGATTTGGCCAGGGAATCCAAGTCCTTCATCTCCACGTTGAAAAAGCGAAGGGAAAGTGCAAAAGACTCGATCGAGAAATATATGTATGAGAATGAACCTTATGAAATTTGAAACTATTGTAGAGGATAATGATTATACATTATGATGATTGAGACATTCGAGTGTGAAGATAATTATGAAGCTGAAAAATTAGCAGGCCTATTAGCGGTTCAAAAGGATAATTCAATTTATGTTTCAAAAATTGCAGGGGTAATAAAGAATGAGATAATTATTATGTTGAAAGATAGATCATCGCATAGTGTCACGCTAAAAGATGAGAATAAATTTGTGGAGATTAAAATCACTTGTGGAGGACGTAATCGCAGGGAAAAAAACAATTTCAGACTGTACATGTAAGGGCTATAGTAGCGAAGTAACAATTGCGACCCAATAAGGCTATTTTTTGGTTAAATCTGTTTAGTTAATTATGAAAATTCCTTCTTTTCACAGGTTGAATTGGATTGAATTCTTGCCTCACGATATATTTAGTTCATTGTTATCTTAGTTCCTTAGTTATTTCATCAGAGAGGATTTCCTGTACCTTTCTAAAGTACAAACTAGTTGAGTAAGGCATCAAAGGAATATATTCTTCAATAACTTTCACAACATATGGCACCGCCCTCTTTGAAACGTCCATCTTAAACTTCATCCAAAGAACCCTGTCTTGCCGGAAATGAATTTTGTCCTTTAAGTTAGATGGTACATTATCTATTGATTTATCTTCTATTCGTTTATACCAATACGCAAGCAGTTCCGGATGTAAGCCGTCCTTTAGATTTCTGATACCTTTGGAAATTGTATGTAGAGGAAAATCGACGCTATCTTCTTTATACATTTCTTTCTGCAACTCTATTCTTTACTTCAAAATAAAATCCTTTTAATCAACTATAATTGCTGATTGCTATTACTATTATTTGCTATTCGTTGTTTTCAATATTTTTCCTGAAGCATCTATCTCACCGGCTCTGATGCGCGTTGATGAAATGGGGCTGCCATCTTCGGCTTTTAGGATATCGACAGCAACGACTGATATGTGGATTTAGTCCACTTTTTCTTCTTATGTTGTTAATTTCATTCCCCTTGTGTGAAGTTTCAGAGCTGGCGATAAGCGCCTCAACAGGACCATGGGTTATTGTAGGACCGAACTCATTATCAAGTTTTGCCACAGTGTAATTGACATCATAACCGAATTCTTTTTTTATCATATCTTTCAGATTCTTGACTCTCTGTTCATAATTATGATTTAGTTTGATTTTCCGTTTAACTGTTAATGCAAACTCATCGCTTGAAATACCTATGATGACTTTATCTCCTAGTTCAAATGCCCTTGAAAGTAAAGCTAAGTGTCCTACATGTAGTTCGTCAAACGTGCCACCTGTTGCAACTAGATTAAACTTGAGCTTAGTCGTACGAGATCGCCCATCTTATCGCAGGTAACGCTGGTCATCGTGCTTATTCAATAAGGTGAGCATTTCTGGAAGTGCATCAGTCCGATTACAATTAAGTCCTCATAACGACATGCTGAGCTGTAATATATATTCCTTAAATGTAGCATGTTTCGGGTTTAAGTCAAGCTACCCCAATTCTCTTCTATTTGTCTTCACATCACTTCGAGTGCACTAGCCTTTCTGGAATATCTTTACACATTGAGGAGGACATACGTTTTCACAGGCCATACAAAATATACAATCTTTTTCCCTTATCATAAATGGTTTCTTTTCAGATGCTGGATGTCCAGGTGTTTCTAACCACTCATACACATTAACCGGACAGGCTTCGATACATGCTCCATCAGCTACACAAATATCAAAATCTACACATACTTCCTCTCCCCATATACCTAATTGACCTGGTGGATCCACAGGACCCCATACCTTAATTCCTTGGAAAGTACCAGCCGGCTGTCTCTTTGTCTTGAATGAAGGGTCGATAGGACCATCAATTTTTGAGTAGCTAGTTCCACTTCCTGTAAGGGATATGGAGGTACTGCCTCCGCCACCAGCCACTGTTGCTGGAATACTAGGCGGCACTGGCTGTTCTAGCTGCGTGGGACTTGCAGGAGCACTCAAACTTGCTGCTGGCTTTTGTTGTTGCTGAAGAGCAGTTGCACTCCTTGATTTGGGATTCTTCGCTAAGGGAGTTAAATCTTCTAATTTTTTGATTGCATCTTCAAGGGAGATTTTTTGTGATTTTTGATAATGAGAAATCATTTTATCGCCAATTGTTGTGTTCCGTATGATCGTGTCGATAATTATCTTGGCATTATCGTCTGCTTTTTTCCTATAGTCCTTCACCCAGTAATGATCACCAAAGAATTCTATTGGTTTTATTTGATAAATTATATCGACTACTTCTCCAGTTACTATTTCCACTGTGATTAATAGATCGGCAGACAGATTTTTCCTGGTGATAGAGTCTGTACCATTGCTCAGTCCACTTGTTAGTTACATAAATTCTGTCGGCGTAAGTTTCAGTTTTAAAACCGGAGCTTTTAAGCTCATTTAATACATTAGTAATTGCAGAGCGTTCGGTAAGTTCTACAGGCATCCTGTATACGCCCAATCTAGATGCATGCAGAGGATAAATGCCTCTTTTAGCAACCTCAGATAGCATTACCCATACTCTATCTTTCAATAAAGTAGACATTACTTGATTCTCAATACACAAACTCCTAAAAGGCTTTCTATTTTTTGAAAAGGGATTGAGATATAAGATTAAGCCATTTTGTGTTCACTCGCGTAAATCAGTCAAGTTAGATGGGCCCGGCCGGTCGGTTCCAACTAAAAAAGTCGCACAATATAAGATTTAATTATGACAAGCCAAGAAATACAAATAGCGGGCCGGTAGTTTAGTCCGGTAGAATACCTGCCTTGCATGTCCTGCCTTATGAAACATAGAGCAGACAGAGGAGACGTAGGGGGTCGTGGGTTCGAATCCCACCCGGTCCATTTACTTAATAATATTTAGTCAATAGCATGTTTATAAGTTATGATACGAGTCCACAGGACATTGAATTTGTAAAGTGATAGAACTTAACAAAATTTACCAAGAAGATTGTTTGCATTTTATGAAAAAAATTATCCGTAATGGAGTATCCGTGGATGTGATAGTTACTTCACCACCATATAACATAAACAAGAACTATAGAAGCTATGTCGACAAAAAAGAAAGAAATGAATACTTATCCTGGCTTTCGGAGATTGCAAGGACAAGTTACACTATCTTGAAGAATGAGGCCTCATTCTTTCTCAATGTGTCTGGTGCGCCCTCTGATTCACTGTTGCCTCTGGAAGTAGCAAAAGCATTCTTTGATTCCGGTTATAAATTACAAAATACCATCCATTGGATAAAGTCTATCTCTATAGAAAAAGAAGACCTTGCAAAAACAGGATCTTTTTCTCAATCGAAGAACGTATCGTTAGGACATTTCAAACCAATTATCAGTCAACGGTTCTTAAACGATTTCCACGAATATATTTTCCACTTTACAAAGGATGGGGATGTCAAGTTAGACAAACTCGCAATAGGAGTTCCATATCAAGATAAATCTAACATAGGAAGATGGAAGTCCTCAAAAGAGGACAAGAGGGACAGAGGAAATGTATGGTTCATACCCTATCAGACCATTAGAAAAGAAAGACCCCATCCTGCTATTTTTCCTGAAAGACTGCCATATTTGTGTATAAAGCTGCATGGGATTAAGAAAGGAATGCTGGTGTATGATCCATTTATGGGGATTGGGAATACTGCCTTGGCCTGTATACAACTGAATGTGAATTTCATAGGGACTGAAATAGATTATGGATATATTCAATCTGCAAAAGAGAGGATAGACAATCTACTAAATTATGGGCGCCATTCAAAAACCAGTCAGAATGCTTCAAAAGGGCAGAATTTTTCAAGTTAAATATTCGGAATTTATCAAGTCTTGGAACTATAGCATATGCAACATAAGGAAAATCCAGATCTAATAAGAACCGTAAGATATATTATGTTTTGAGGAGATTTATATTTCTAAGTTGTCATTTTTTGGAGGCGGTTCAGATAGCAATGTCGACAAGAGCAAATACCAACATTTGACATTGAGCATAAAGCAGACTGTATTGGAGAGAGCACGCTATAGATGTCATAACTGTTCAAAAAAGTTTGGTCCAAGCAATCATCCTCAGTTTGAACATATCAACGGTTCTTTAAAGGACAATAGGCCAGCTAATCTACGACCACTATGCAAGGACTGCTTTAAAGCCGTAGAGAAAAAGGAAACGAAGAAGGGAGGGCTTTTAGGGAGTGTGCGTAATACAATCGGGGGAGTGTTTCAAAAATGATGAAGATGACGATACTGAATTGCATTTCTATAGTCTGAATCAGATAAGATAACAGCATAGATGCATTGGATTTATAGAGTAATTGGACCCTTAACTATTGCTATTTTAGTCATTCTAATTGGTTTTAGGGGCCATCGTCTTTAGAGCCCAAAAAATAAGATTTGTGTTCCTCTGAGCAAAACTGTTCAATCTTGATTACACCTCTATTCGAGTCTCCCTCCACATGAGGCCAACCTTCATGTGAAAATTCTTTGCCACAATAAGCACAAACATTAATTTCCATAGATTTCCCACACTAATCCCAAGATATCTTTGCCTCATTAATTATTAATCGGACAAAATATATAATAATACTTCAATTCAAACATCTGACAATAAGACAGGGGTAACATTGCAGGTTGATAGTACAGCAGTTGATTTGCGACATTTGCAAGAAGGTAGTGCTGGAAAAAGAGGGAGAGTCTCATTTGGATAGTGGACAGTTCCCTATTTCTAAAGAGGAAGCTGAGATGATAGATAAGGAACATAGAGGCCACGAGTGTCATATAGAAGCGGTTGAAAAGTTGTAGTAGCTGATTAATTACAACCATTCCATTTATTTTGTCATAATATCCCTTTGCGAATATGATCTTTTTTTGATAGGCTGGTTGTAGACATTGCAGAACATAGGGACTGGTAAGAAAGGCCAACTAACCCTATCCAGGTAAGGATAATTCGGCCTCTGCCAAATTATGCTTGCGCTTCAAACAAGGCTAGCCAATAATGCATTCAAACAATTAAGATCAGGGAAGGATTTGGTTGAAATTTCATTTTGGTCGGAGACGGATATTTGTTACTGAATCTATACGAAACAGAGAAATGTCCTAAAAACAATAAGATTGATCAATAACTTCATTGAAAACTATATTGTGGCGCCAGGATTTCATCGGAATAGGCTATCGATACCATGACGTATACATGAATGTCTTTCCAATATTCGAAAATAAGGGTTATGCTTCTAAATTGTGGGACAAGAGCATACGTTGGTGGCCAGACGACGAGATTCGATTACGGTTTGTAGAAGAAGGAGAGGATGATAGTTATTGGTTTGTTCTTTACAATACGGCTCAGCATATCGACGAATGCACAGGATTTGCCAAGAACCTGAAGCTATCAGACAACTATCGGCGTTTTAAGGTAGGATATGAGAAACAAGTTATCCTGCGTTTCGGTATATACAAGGACAATCCAAAGAAGGAGAAGAAGAAAGAAGACATGAAGAAGAAATTTGATCTTGAATTATTGAAAAAACACAAAACAGTTTATGATATCAAATTCTTGAACTTTTCAAATCTATCCGCAGATAGTATAGAAATGAACTGCATCAGTGGCGGCGGAAAAAAAACAAAGGATATGAATGATGCTTAGAAAATTTTCCTGTATAGCAGAATGTTCTGATTGTTGTATTTATCGCGAATACTATCCTAGTATTGAATATGGAAAAATTGGCGTCTTGATACTTCCTGATGAAAAAGAAAAAATCGAGATGTATGCAGACGAGTCGGGCTTGGAGATAATGATTCTGCCTAGATTGGGTATCGGAAGAAATAGAAGCAGAAATGGACCTGAAACGATTATCGCATATCAGTTAATGGGAAAGACTTTTGACGGGAATGTTTGTCCTTTTTTGGAAAAGGAAAGTTTGGAAAGGTCGCCACATGGGGGATTTAAGTGCAGAATATATGATAAAAAACCACTTGCTTGTAGTGCGTATCCGGTTAACGCGGAAGACAAGAAAACTGTAACTCTTGATAGTAAATGTAAGTTTTGTAGGGAAGACAATAACGACCTAGCGCGAAGTTCGCAGGCATACAAATACGATTTAGAAAAAGAAGTTCAAGCTTTGAGAAAAATTCAAAAAGTTATTCATGTTGACGAACTAACGGATGTATGGCGGTACGCGACTGGAGTGGGAGAAAGAGAAAATGTAGGCCAGTTCTACCCGCGAGGGTGGATTCTTCAAAAGGATACATAAATTGAAATAATCTATAAATTGCAATAGTCACATCTTTTTTATAGAAAGTATCGAAATGTAGTTTTCAGGGAATAACAAATGAATAGTTATTCATAACTTCCAATGAATATCTTATAAAAATTGTGCTGCTTCTCTGAGAATGTTGGTCGGAAATAGCCGCAAAGGGGGCAAACATATAAATTTCATTGGCTAGACTTCGTGGGTCAATGCAAAAAAATAAAGAGATTAGCCACGCTAAAATCTATACCATAGCTATCTCGACAATCTTTCTAGCGTCGTTCATGCTATCTGGAAGCCAATTTACTCAACAGGCACTAGCCATTCATGAAGGAAATTCAACAGCTGCAACTACACAAAACCAACTTACTGGTGGCAACACTACGACTACTGGTCCAAGCGCCCTAAACCAGACTGGTTTTGATGGCAACACCACTCCGACAGACACTAGTACTCAGAGCCAATCTGCCGCTGGCGGCAATGCAAGCGAGGCAGGTGCGACATCGACTCCAACTGCTGCTACACAAGAACCTCCTGTGAATCAGAATTTCGTGAGACAAGGGACAGTTGCTTCAGGAACTAGTGTGCTACCATCGGCAGAGGAAGGCGACGAAAATGTTGCTTTTATCCTCCCACCCAGGAATGATGGCAGTGTGTATTCAGGTGTTCTGACATATACGGCAAGCAAACCGGTTGGAGTATTGGTATTACATAACTACGATCCACAAAACAGCACAGCCATTCCAGAAGATTATGGCACAGAATTGACCGCAGAATTACCTGACGGTAGTGGAAACGTTGCTATGACATTATTTCAACCTCCTTACACAGGTGGTGTCAATGCAGCATCAGTTCCATTTACAGGCAATGGACTTGCACTTCATACATTAGATGAAGGTCCATTTACTGCAACCTATACAGTAAATGCTTTTGCAACTCAACCTGAAGACGCTAATGCACCGCTAGAATTCATTACTGCAGAAGGCGAAGTTGACGCAGGAGCAGATGAAGATGCAGCAGCAGATGAAGATGCAGCAGCAGATGAAGATGCAGCAGCAGATGAAGATGCAGCAGCAGATGACAGATGCAGGCAGCAGATGACAGAGGCAACAGCAGATGAAGGCGGCGACGCAGGCGACGAATAAACCGCAGAAGTCTAAGTATCTATAGCGAACAGAAATAGAAAAAATTACTTAATCTTCTTTTTCCTTTTTTTAATCACAAATTAAATCCTGTGAATTAAAGGTGTATTAACTTTGATGAAATATCTTTAGATATTCTCTCCATGGATAATTTTCTTACCGTCTGATAGCATTAAAATCCCTAGGCGCTCAAAATGGCTAGGGAAAGAATGTCATATGAATAGATAGCGGATAATCAAGAAATCTATATACCCGCGCAATTAAATGGATTTTATTTCCGAAAATTTCCTATAGATTACCTTTCCTTCTTTGCTTACAACTACAATCCTATTCGCTGGAATAAGTTCAAAATTTTCTGATAATTTTAAAAACTCCAAGAGAGGTAATTGAACAACCGATTCAAAGTCCCGATAACTTACAGAATAGCGACGAGGATCGTCCGCGTATATCGCTTTGCTAAATATTTCCTCAAGTCGCCCCTTTTTCCTCGTCATATTTAAAATTTATTAATCCTCCAGCATTTACTATCTTTGAAATAATTTCAGGAAAGGGTTTCATACTATAGGATTCGTTATTCCTGGTTCTGTTCGTAATCTTGTTGTGAGCAACATCGATCTCAAGCTCGTCTCTGTCAGCGATTCTATTCATAGTCGATTCCTCAATTTCTATAGGAAGCAAGTACCCGCCATCTACTGCATTTCGATAAAATATTCTAGCAAAGGAGGGCGCCAAAATCGCTTTGATACCGGCCTGTGAAAGAGCGATAGGGGCATGTTCCCTACTTGACCCACAACCAAAATTGCTTCCGCATACAAGAAAGTCACCTTGCGAAACTTTCTCTGGGAATTTGGGATCTATTCCTTCCATAGCATGCTTTGCTAGTTCTTTATGATCATGAATTTTTAGATACGGGCCAGGAATTATAACATCAGTATCGATATTAGCACTCTCGTATTTATGGGCTCTTCCTTTCATTAGTTTTGCACCGCATCTCTTGGATCTGTGATCTTGCCAGTTATAGATGATGCAGCAACTACCATAGGAGAAGCCAAATATGTTTGTGATTCCAGATGTCCCATTCTTCCCGGAAAGTTTCTATTTGTAGTGCTTATGCAGATTTCGTCTTTGCCCAAGACTCCCATATGTGCACCGCAGCAGGCGCCACAGGTAGGAGGCCCAACAACTGCTCCTGCTTCCATAAATGTTGTGATGAGACCTTCGTTCATAGCCTTGATATATATCGACTGAGTAGCTGGCAAAACTTCGGTGCGAATCTTTACCTTCTTGCCTTTCATGAATTTGGCTGCCAACCTCAAATCTTCAAGTTTTGCTCCCGTGCACGAACCTATGTAGGCTTTATTTATTTCGACACCTTGTAAATCTCTTGCTACGCTTATATTTCCTGGCGAAAAAGGCTTGGCAACCGTTGGTTCAAGCTCGTTAATCTCATAGTCAAAGACTTCTGAAAATTCTGCGTTCTCATCTCCTAATAGGGCAAAATATTGTGCATCAGTTCGTTCCCGTATATATTGATCAGTAGTTGCATCAGCTTCGATGATTCCATTTTTCGCACCCGCTTCAGTAGTCATATTTGTCAATGTTAATCGCTCCTCCATAGACAGCTCCTTTACGATATCCCCCGAAAATTGCATAGTTTTGTAATTTGCCCCATCAGTCCCAACCTCGCCAATTATAGCCAAAATCATGTCTTTTGCCATTATATAATCTGGTTTTTTTCCCCGTAACCTAAAGAGAATTGTTTCTGGTACTTTAAACCAAATAAGACCATTAATCAAAACATAAGCAATGTCTGTATGGCCTAGGCCAGCGGCAAATGCACCCATCGCTCCTGTAGTATTTGTGTGTGAATCTCCGCCTACGTATACTTCACCAGGCAATACCAATGCTTCTTCGTGAGATAAGGTATGACATATTCCATATTGTCCTAGCCCATACTTGAAATGCTTTTTTACACCGTATTTTTCTGCCCAGTTAGTAAGTGTATTTATATTCTCTGCAGAAATCCGATCTGCGGAAGGTACAAAATGATCCTCCGTTATCCATACTCTTTCAGGATCCCAAATACGCTCGAATTTCTTTCCCTTCTTTTCCCATTCATTGAACACCTTAATTACTCCTGGTCCTGAGACGTCGTGCATCATTAGTTTGTCCACCTTTGCAAACACCACATCTCCGGGTGAAACTCTGTCTTTGTCCGAAGCACGTGCAAGTATCTTTTCAGTAACAGTCATCGCTACCAAAGTATTTTCACTAAGCTAGAGATAGATTCGCCAAACCAAGGTTAATACTTTTGCAAAGAAAGAGAAATTACTATAGGGAGGCCAACCTTACTTTTGGTCGTCTGAAGACATTTGGAAGTCTTGCCCATCCCTTCTTCCGTAAAAAGAGGCAACTTTAACCTTTTTGATAGCCTTGCAGCATCGGGCTTGAAATTTAAAAATGGCGACATAATTGTAATTTCAAGCAAATATGTTTCTATGAGTGAGGGCGCAATTCTTAGACTCAACAAGGTTAAGGTCAGCAAAAAGGCACGAATGCTAGCATCAAAGTTTCACATGGACCCAAAAATTGCAGAAATAACACTACGAGAATCAGACTATATTTTCGGAGGCCTCCCGGGATTCCTCCTTTCAATCAGAGATGGCATGATTGCCCCAAATGCAGGTATTGACAAATCAAATGTTCCTCGCGGATTAATAGTCCTTTATCCAAACGATGCCTTCAAAACTGCAGAAAACCTGAGGTTAAAATTTCTAATAAACCGTAACGTCAGAGTAGGAATTGTTATCGCAGATAGTCGGCTAATGCCAACAAGGATTGGCACTGTAGGTGTCGCAATAGCCAGCTCTGGTTTTGAGCCTGTTGAAGATGAAAGGGGTAACAAGGACTTATTTGGAAATGTATTGAGAGTAACGCTTAAAGCAGTGGCAGACAGTTTGGCAGCCATCGGGGTCGCCGTCATGGGTGAAGGTAACGAGTCAATACCTGCAGTAGTAGTAAGAGGATTCAAAGTAACTCCGACTGACAGAAAATTATCCAAACATGACATGACAATTGATCCGGGTCAAGACATTTACATTAGGGGCCTTAGGGAGCAACAGGATATCTAGGTCCTCGTAGTTGATTTCTGATAAACGGCGGAGCATTTTAATATCGCATCCAAGAACCCTGTTGTATTCATATCCATGGCTGAATTTCTGACACGATATCCAAGGCATATCGGCTTCATGGAAGGGTTTCATGACTTTATTCTAAATGAAGAAATACAGTTTGACCATCTTAGTCTGATGGTAAAAATTAAGAAAGATGAATTGATTAAGACATTAATTTTAGAAGGATTCAAGCGCGTTAAATTTGAAAATAAAAAACCAACCCAGATAGGAAGCGGTTTTGCAAAAATGCTTATAAAACCCTGGGAAATACATGTCAGGCTCTTAGACCTACATCAACAGGGGTTAATCGCTATTCAAGCCGAGGTAGAAATTTCAAGAAAATATGTTCAGCATATACGCTCAGTCAGGGCACCGGTGATTTACGAAATAGAGACAATTCTCAAAAAGCACAAGATAGAATACAAGATATGGAACGCAAAGGTAAGAGACTATATTACAAATATAATCGATAATCATCAGATTAAACTTCACGCACCAAAATTGCCTGCAATGCGATGGAAACCTATGTTAATTTTTGCTGCAACTATAGGAGTATTTAACGCACTGAAATTTGCGGGGATTATCTAGCTAGTCTGCTGAAACACGTGACTGAACAGCAGTTAATCGTAGCCAATTAAGATCCTTCTGAACTTATAAGATAAAACTAGACCATATGCGGTAGGCATTAGCAAACGAATAATTTACCAGCCACGTTGGGAATCTTTCCTTGCGGCTTCTCTTGCCTTTTCCTTCCAAAATTCCTCCTGAAATGTGTCAAAGGGACTCGCAATTTTTTTAGGCTCCCGAGATTGAACGTCTCGATAACCAGTCGGGGCAGCAGGAAACGGAGGGCGATATATCCCAGTTTGTCTGCCGACTATATATTCAATAAAAGAAACCATGAGGGAATTTCCACCATGTACAGTCAAAATGTGGCGTTTGACGCTATATTTTCTTGACGACCACATCCCACAAGATATGCACACCCAATTTGGCTTTTCCATTTTATTCTCGTTTATTAATAGTCACTGTGCAGCACTGCGCAGCGCAATTCATATCTTATTTGTTCAATCAAATATATAAAGTTTGAAATTAACCTCACTTCTTTTCTTTTTGACAGCTCTCCCAAGGTCTAAATTCTATTAACTCTTACGAGATTGCCAAATCAAGGTAACGAAACGAACTGGCAAGCCTAAATGAGCGTTATCGTTTCAGATTGAGACTACCTACTCAAAGTCTCTCTAAAATGTCTTCCCTAGCACCTAAATGGTCTGTCATATCAGATGGATCTGGAATATTCGGGGTTTTAGAAGTGGTACATGGTTGATTTTCGCTACATACAAGCGTCTGACAGGGTTGATCATTCATGCATACCGTGGAGCTAGCCACGGATGAATTCGTTCTCTACCGATTGCGAATTGGCTTCGGGAACGGTGCTATGAAATACAAATCCAAGTATTAGCACGGCAGATAAAGGGTCATGAACACTGACATCAATTTTACTTTCTAGCATGGTCAAGCGAGTTTCTCATTTGCAGTATATCTGAATTAGGTCCATTTTATCTATATTATTTACAGATTATATTTCATCAGAAGAAATTTAAAACTAAAAGTCTTGAATAATCAACCATCCATTTTTGCCAAAATTGCAGTCATAAATAACAGGCTTAGCCTATAAACAGTATCTCGTTAATTTCCAACACATTTTTAGCCTATTGCTACCCAATAATTACATCTTCGAAAATGCAAGGTTAGCACGTTCAGATAAAAACAACTATATCCATATTCAGATAAGATAAAACATATCACGTGAGTATTGCCAATGGGTATTCCTGAGAAGATAAAAGCAATTGAAGATGAGATTCATAAAACACAGATCAACAAAGCCACTGAATTCCATATCGGATTGCTTAAAGCGAAAATTGCTCGTCTCAAGCGGGAATTGGACGAAAACACTCATGGTAGAATCGTATCTACAGGAGGCGCAAGCGCTGGCTTCGATGTTAGGAAGGCTGGAGACGCTACTGTTGTATTAATTGGATTACCTAGTGTTGGTAAATCTACACTTTTAAACTCGTTGACAAATGCCAAATCTCGTGTAGCATCTTATCAATTTACAACGTTAACTGCTGTACCTGGTATGATGGATTATTCTGGTTCGAAGATTCAGATACTTGATATGCCGGGAATCATAGAAGGCGCAGCTGCGGGAAAAGGACTTGGTAAGAGAGTTCTATCAGTAGCAAGAACTGCAGATTTGGTCCTGATGATTCTTGACGTGTTTCAACCTCATCACTTGTCTATTTTGAAAAAAGAGCTATCCGAAATTGGAATAAAAGTAGATCAAAAACCTCCAAATGTGGTTCTAGAAAAAGCATCTATTGGCGGAGTTTCAGTTAATATTCAAGTTCCTATTGCTATGACAGAAAGATTGATCAAGGAAATTCTCCATGTGTATGGAATACATAATGGTCGACTAATAATAAGAGAACCAGGTCTAACGGACGATCAGCTAATAGATGTCTTATCCGGAAATAGAATATACATTCCTTCTTTGACTGTTCTTAACAAAATAGACTTAGTAAATCAGGGCTTTCTCAAAGAAGTTCAGTCAAAGATAGGAACTAAATTTGTACCAATATCTGCAGATGCAAATGTCAATATAGATGCTTTAAAACAAGCAATTTATCAACAGCTGGATCTCATAAGAATATATTTACGTCGAAAGACGGGTGAAACAGATTATGAAGAACCATTAATTATTCGTAATGGAAGTAATGTTGGATCAGTTTGCAACAAAATACATCGAAAAATGACTAGGGATTTTAAATTTGCTCAGGTGTGGGGGAGAAGTGCTAAATTTGGTGGTCAAAAGGTAGGGCTGGATCATACGTTAATCGACGAAGACGTCCTAACTATTACAAAGAAAGTTAGTGCCTTCTAGTCTTTATCTAAAGAAAAGTAAGAAATAAAGATAGAAAACGACTTTCTATATACAGAGGAATTAAGATCAAGGTTCTATCTAATATGTGATAGAAGGGGGATTACTGCCATCTGGTCCTTTCATGAAAAGCTTGGTTAAAACTTTTGATATGCTGATGCTTATCCGCGTGCAATAAGAAGAGGAAGATATCGTAAGAGAATCTTGAGGTAGTTCTATTTCTGCACTTTTATTTACAGTAGACAATAGGCTTTAATCAAAGGATATCGCTCTTTTCATTTATTGTCTGTCTCCTCTGATGGAGTCTGCTGCGATTGATTATTCTTGCTATTATTTTTCCTCTTACTCAACTGCGTAACCACCATCAGAGCAATAATTGCCGCGATAATAATATAATTTACGGGAGGGCTCAAGATTTTAGTAATGACGCCTGCTCCAGGAATGACATATGCTACCTTTCCAATGTAATCATCTTCTCTTATCGGGAAATCAGTTCCAGGAATAGAGCCATCATTTGCATCACCTTTTGTCCTGATAATTTTGTGGTTTCCTTCAGAATCATCAAAAATTTCTGCGACTCTATGAACGATTACCCTATCAGCTCCATCGGGCCTATTGAATACTATGATATCTCCTACTCTAAGATCTTTAAAGGAATCACCGTCTCTAACTACCAGTATATCATTTACATTCAAATTGGGAATCATACTTCCACTAGAGACTACATAGAATGGATTACCCGTATCAAACACAAATCGTAGTCCAAGCCAGATAATAGCGACTCCTATTACAACTATCACTATATCCTTGACGATACTTGGTATCTTTGACTCCTTCTTCATAAGCAAGTTTAACTTTTCATCTATATCAGTTCGTTAGATAAACCTTTAGTTTAGTCAAGTTGACCTTTAGATGTACATAATTTCAAGACAAAATTAAAAACTAATCGAATATTCGTTCTTTAGTTCAAGAAGAATTTCTATAAATGTCTTGATTGCATTTGACGATGTGAGAAATCATGACCCAATAGGTAGATAGATGTTTGTAGCGAACATCCAGTAAGAAAATTGTGTGGCAGCTCAGTCAAATGCCTTTTCCTCACTTTTATAGAAATAAATCGGGATTAACTCTGAATCTTCACAGCTGCCTACTACTCTTTGGTTTTTCGATATTTAATACATATTCGTCTATCGCCTTATTTGCCAGAAAATCGGCGTCTCTATTACTTTCCCGAGGAACATGCTTATAATGAACTGATTTGAAATATTTTTCCAAGTTATTGATTTCTCTAAAGATTATCTTTAACTGTTTTGCTCTCACTTTATAGGAATAATTTCTCTGCTTGACAACTAGCTCACTATCCGAGAGAACGGTTATCTCTTCGTCTTTCAAAGTCGATGCTATCGTAAGAGCCTTTTTTAGAGCGATATATTCTGCAAGGTTGTTAGTTGTGTTCCCTACAAATTCTTTATACTCTGCTACTTTTTCGCCTTCTCTTGAGAAGACCGCTCCTATGCCTGACAGACCTGGGTTCCCTCTGCTGGCTCCATCGATATTAATTGTTAACAAATTCTTGATCGCAAACTATGGATTTTACCTTATAAAAAATATGAATGCTGTGACCAAAAAACCGCACCCTGTAGCGGGGAGCTATAGTAATGACAAAAACAGAGCATATTCTATCAGGCAAATTAAGCGATAGATAAACAACGCAGCACCATAATTACCTTAACGACCATGACTCGACCTATGTTGACTATGACTACACGATGAAGAAATTTATGTACATAATGACAGAGCATGGCTATATTCTGTTTCCCCATTACTCTAACCTTATCTGGATGAGTGATTAATTATTAAAAAGCAATTATATAGACAATAAACAGACAATAAGAGACAACATCAAACCTGCGTGACAGTTGAATGCCCAAGCGAAAAATGAAGGAAGAAAAGCCTAAAAAAAGGATAAGTAAGAAACAGATCTTGATACCGCCGATTGCGATAGGTGCTGCGACATTAGCTGGACTGCTTATAATGCAACTTGTACCTCCCCCTCCTGTTTTAGGTGTATGTCTCAAGGCGCATAATGTTGACACCTTTAATGTATATCCCACAGTTGAGGTGCTTGTAGATGGACAACCGAAGCTATTGCCAGACGATATTGGAAAACAGCCTAAGGATGGTAAAGAATGCCTCAAGGTTATACACACGGATGAAATGGGTAACAAGTTGCATATCCAGTACGTTAGACCAGTCAGGCTAACAATGGAAGACTTTCTGAAAGTATACTCAACTGACAATAAGACTATTTCAGTAGTTGACAATACGACTGGAGTCCCCGCTGAGCAGATAATTGATCTTGGAATGTATAATCCTAAATACTCTTATTATTCGGAGAAAAAGGAATTTACTCCTGTATCGAACGTTTCAGAGATACCTCCTTTTACAGACAATATGGTCGCTAGGTTTGAATTGATACCCAAATAGATAAATTATAGACCCAGATTTTTGCCCTTTATCTGATTTTACTTGGCAAGAAAAAAACCAACTGCAGCCGTTATAAAAGGAGATGGAACCGGGCCTGAGCTAGTCCAGGCTATGATCAAGGTGTTAAAGGAATGTAATTCCAATATTGAACTAATTACATGTGATGCTGGATCTGAATGGTGGGAGAAAAACAAAGGAAGTTCATATATCTCTCCAGAGGTATGGAAACTGCTTGAAAATAGTGATGCCTGCTTTAAGGGACCAACCACTACAATCCCCAATCCAGATGCTCCAAGAAGTGTTGCAGTAAGCATTCGGCAAAAGTTTGAACTCTATGCAAATGTCAGGCCAATCAAGACCTACAAAAACGCACTACGCCATCTAAATTTCATATGTGTGAGAGAAGCAACGGAGGGCTTGTATGCAGGAATAGAGTTCAAAACGAGTGATGAATCAGCAATTGCGATACGGAAGATTACTAAAAAGGGCTGTGAAAGAGTAGCCCTTAAAGGCTTTGATATAGCAAGTAGCAAAGGCTTCAGGAAAATATTTGCAGTTACAAAAAGAAATATTCTTAAAGAAACGGATGGAATTTTTTGGCAAGCCGTAACTAACACGAATAAGCAATTTCGGAATATAGAAGTTGAGGAGTATTATATTGATAATATGACTCAACAGCTAGTGAAAAATCCTGATAGATTTAATGAGAGTGTTATTCTTAGTACTAATTTGTTTATGGATATAATTTCAGAATGCGCGTCTGGACATGTCGGATCTATAGGGAACGTATACTCGGGCAACTTTGGGAATAATTTTGCCATGTTCGAACCCGCACATGGAAGTGCGCCAAAATATGCAAATAAGAACAAGGTAAATCCCGTTGCTACAATCCTGTCGGGTGCTTGGATGGCAGACTATCTAGGCGAAAAAGACATTTCGGAAGCCATATTTACAGCCACCGAGCGAGTAATTAACGAAAATAAATACGTCACTTATGACCTTGGAGGTAATGCCACTCTCAGTGACATGACAGACAAAATAGCCCAAATGAGTGCAAGTATTTTGAAGAAATAGAACGAAATCCTTAGCATTAATCATAAAGATTTAAAATTGATCTCTACTACTGAAAGAGTTTCGAAGAACAGTTTTTTTTCGATTATTGTTTTCATAGTCATATTGAGCTGCCGCAATAATTCATCGAGTCGGGGGATATTAGACAAACTTGAAACAATTAACAACAGGCTGCCTTCTCTCTTCAAAGACAGAACGGATGACTGGATTATATGTAATGTCATCTCTATTCCATTTGTGCCTCCATATACCGCCCCGTCATTGATTCTCTTACCGCCACTATCGTAATCATCTGGTAGGTATGGAGGATTGCTAACAATCAAATCGAAGACGCATCTCCTGAATGGAGAAGCCGCATCTGCACAGATCAACTCCAACCCATTTACATCTTTCAATAGTTTATACGTATCAATGTGATACCTCGAATCATTTTGTTTACAACTCCTCAACGGCTCAAGAACTAAGTCTGTTCCTATAACGTATTCAAAGTTTGCGGACAATGATTCTGTTATAATTCCAGAGCCAACTCCAATCTCTAATGCCGTTTTTCCCCGATAGTCTTTCATGCAATTGGCTAAAAGAATAGAATCGTCAGAAGGCAAGTACAATTATAAATTATCAATAATACGTTGGCCCATAGATAAATAATCATTTTTATGTTATGGTGGGGACGGGATTCCATTTTCGCTCGATGACTTTAGGTTCAAAATAATACTATGTTGTTACCCATGTCGTATGGCTATACTACCATTGTTTTGTCTTTTTGGCCTTCTTAGGTCATGACCTTTTGATATTTTTTTACTTTTTTATTTCTCCCTTTAATAACTGTGCCTATCATTGATTCAGCGAAGTGTACTAAATCCCTTGGAGGTAGCTGAGAAATTCTTTTGTTATTCCAATCGCAATTAGAAGACCAGTCGCTCCCAAGGATCTTTGCCACTGAAGAAGCCTTCTTATTCCTACGAGAAAAAATATAATTCAAATTATTCAATGTTTGAATGGCCATATCGTTATGCTTATTGGGTGTCAATCTAACCAATTGCGAGTCAATTTGAGGTTGAGGGCAAAATGACGTTCTATTTACATCAAGTAGATTCTCTATTGTAAAGCAATACTGACTTATGACGGATATAAGACGATAATTTGTTTCCCCTGGTTTGGCTTGTAATTTATTAACAAACTCTTTTTGAAGCATAACTATCGCCCTACTGAATTTCTTTGATGCTAACCACACGATGGCATCCTTACTCCTAGAATATGGCAAATTCGACACAAATACGTCAAACTCAAGATCACTATTTTTGAAAATATCTGTATTGATTAACAATAGATTAGGTAAATGTGAAAATGATTTCAACGCTTCGAGGTAAAGAGGCTTGTCTATTTCAAAAGATATTACCTTTTTGGCATGTTTACAAAGCTCTTGTGTTAATATCCCTTTCCCAGTCCCAGCTTCGCAAACTATTTCTTCACTATTGATTTGAGATGTTTTAACAATTTCTCGGAGTATCCTCTTATCTGCTAGATAGTGCTGGCCAAAAGCCCGTGTTTTGGACCATTTCATTTCTAGGGTTCATGTTTCATTTTCTAACAAATAAGTTCATCCTTGCTTGACCAGCAATTTCATCAACAATTCGTTTTACTATTAACTTGGACGGATCCCTGAGTCCCACTCTGGCTTGAAGATCCGCAAAAGATTCAAACTTTTTTTTCTCCCGTTCCTTTATTATTGTCAACATGTAGGTTTTACCAATACCGGGAATTAATTCCAAGGCGTGAATTCTCGGTGTTATAGGTTGGGCGTTATTTATATGCTCTACAAAGCGCTTTTCATTCTGAAGTACAATCTTTTCCACAATGGTTGGAAGGTCATTTTTTGCAGATTGTGATATATCGTCGTATTCAAGTCTTCCTAAAACACTCATAATTTTGTCGCGTCCTTCTCGTCCAATATATACACGTTCGCCCACCTCAAAATTCATATTCTGTATGCCAAGCAATTCAAGTAGGGTCAAATGTTCTTCTCCGATTCCTTGGACGATTAAGCCTTCTCTTCCTCTTACCGTATTTGATTTGCCTCTTTGGGTATAATCCAAAACGTATGCATATTCTTCGAATTTTCTGGGTGGTTGTTGTATATCCGAATGGTAGTTGGACGTACCTGGGTTGGTACCACTGCCTCTGCTACGGTAATTAGAATCCCAAGGAGCTGACAATACCAGATACTTCCTATATTGATATATTAAGTAGCTTTTTATTTAACTTTCATTGGGCAGATTTCAAGATATTCAACATCTTTTCTAGAGTCTCTGTTAAAATGAGCTTCTTCCAGCCATAGGTAAATGCTCTAAGTTCTTCTATAGATGTAGGCAATATGTTCACAATTTCTATTGCTTCTTCTTGTTTTAATTCGCATTGTGCCACAAGCTGTTTTACCATCTTCTCAGCAGACTCTGAGTCTGTCTTGGCAAATTTGCGAACATAATCATAAGTCCATCTCTGGATCTGGTCCATCTCCTCGGGCTTGACCGACTCGAGTATCTTCTTTACTTCTGGAAGAGTAATAACTTCCTTTTTCATTATGTCGGTCAATTCTTGACCTCTTGCTCCTCTTTTGTTCCTGTCTTATTGTACTCTTTCCTTTCTTCTTGCATTAGTGGTTTAACGTGGTTAAGTTTTACTTGTAAAATCTTTTGTTTTTCTCCTAACATCACAGATACCTTTAAGATTCTTCTGCCAACTTCTCTCACAATGCCCATTCTGCCTTGGAATCTTCTGTGTGGCGTAGTTGTGTGTTCTCTCGAATCAATATTTATTACGACCTTATCGCCCACATGATAGTCGACAAGCAAATATGATACTCCTCTAAGAACATTTCCCTTTGTCAGAATAGACCGCGATTTCCTTCTTGTCCCATGGGAACTAGGCATAAGAAATGACTACTTTAGCCTTAATTTAATATTATCTACATCGATAATACGCTAACTACACAAAAAATATTCTAACTATACCGGATCCTCAACTCCACTTTCTGCCAATGTAAAAAGCACTTCTCTTTCGGGATGATATGGGCTATCAACCATCCTCGCTATTCTATTTTTGCCCGAACGTTTGAGGAAAACTCTGTAGGTGCTTGTATGGGCTACTACATGCCCCCCGATTGGCCTCAAGGCATCTCCAAAAATGGCATCAGGAGAGGACTGAATTTGGTTCGTTGCCACAACAGCAACTTCGTACGTCTCAGCTATTCTTAATAATATATGCATAAGCTTATTTAGTTTTTGTTGCCTTTCCGACAGCGTGGCGCGTCCAAGGAATTCTGCTCGGTAATGGGCAACTGCAGAATCGACTACAATTAACTTAATACCATTTGCGTCAATAACTGGGCCTGTTTGTTCAATAATTAGTTCTTGGTGTGCACTATTGTACGCTTTAGCGACAAGGATATTATCAAGTATTTTATCCGGTTCCAAATTTCTTGCCTGGGCTATCGACACTATTCTTTCGGGACGAAAAGTATTTTCTGTATCAATGTATAATGCCCCGGCCTTTAAGCCCCCATCGGGTTTGTCCAAGTTGACAATTATGCATAGAGTGTGGCAAAGTTGAGTCTTCCCTGTACCGTACTCGCCATAAATTTCAGTAATTGCTTTTGTTTCTATTCCTCCTCCAAAAAGATCATCAAGGTTTTTAGAGCCGGTAGAGATGCGATCCTCATTTTTTCTCTTTTCATAGAGCGTGGTTGCTTTAGTGAAGCTCCGCTCGATAATTCCGATCTCTTCAAGTTTCGATCTCGCCTTGTTGCATAAATATACAGATTTGTCTATCTGCATGCCCGTTGCTTCAGAGACATCAACAGGTCCTCTCACTACCAGATCTTTGATTGACTTAAATCCTGCTTGTTCTAGATAACTTTTTGTGGTGGGACCAATTTCTTCGATAGTATCCAGCAGCAATTCATTCCTATGTGAAGAATTGTTCCCTTTTTCATGCACCCTATCAGCGTCTTCTTCCAATACAATTACCCAGATATCATGTCTAATAATTAGTTTATAACAGCATTCTGCTATGCCGCAATAGATAGGACTTAAGAATGAAGATTAGGATCAACAACGGATATTGTTTACTCGTATATTTTATGTATGATGCCTTCTTCGCTTTGTGATTAAACTTCCTGTCTAATCTTCAAATCTTCTATATGTCAAATTAGATCATAAATGTATTCTCCTCTTAACTATGTAACAAATAAATAATGAAAATCACGTCTTTTATTGTATCTCATTTTGGGTGTCATTATTGATAATTGACTTGAATCTTTATCATAAGAAAGCAGTAATCATAGGTGGGGGAGTCGAGGGTGGCCGAAAAGTGCGTGGGTTATTGGGACAGGGTTGTTATATTAATGTTATAAGTGACCATTTCGATGTATACTTGACTGATCTTGCAAATAAAGGCAAAATCCAAACTACTAAAGCAAAGGTAGATGACACCGGTTTACTAGATAATTTTGACAACAGTCTCTTTTTGTTGCTTGCATGCACGGATGACAAGCTGCTAAATCGGAAGCTCGTTGAGAAAGGTCGTTCTCTAGGCGCATTCGTATATTCTGTTGATGACCCTTCATATAGCGACTTTTCCTATGCTTCTATAATTAATATAGAGGGAGTAATGCAAGTTGCTATATCTACCTCGGGAAAGAGCCCCATTATGGCCCGCCAGGTTAGGATAAAAGCCGAGAGAGTGTTGAAGAGAGTAATAAAAAAAACAGATATCGAAAACACGAAATTGCAGGAATTTGCACGAAATGCTGCAAAATCAAGGATAAACTCAGTGGCAGATCGCAAAAAGTTCCTATATTCGTTAATCAATGATAAATATATCCAAGACCTTCTAAAGGAAGATAGGATTGAAGATGCGAAAAGCTCAACAATCGAGCTACTAGAGAAATGGGGAGAGCATTCTAAATGACACTATACGCTGCTTCAACTACGCCAGATGGCCTACACGTAATTAATGCTAGAGTAACCTACAGAAATGCTCAAATCCATCTTCTAGAAAAGTTTGCTTTCAGCGATCTTAACCATGCATACGGAATTTTTATGGAGCAAGTCGGGTTAAAGGAATGTATTATTTTACAGACATGTAACAGAGTCGAAATCTTTGGTGCATCTACATCTCCAAATCAGGAAAAGTTACTTGATGGATGGGCCTCTGCGGTTGGCCTGGACAAGAGTGAATTACATGATGTTGTTGAGGTTAACAATGACAGAGATGTCGTGCTGCATCTCTTGAAACTCGCTGTCAGGTTTAGACTCTCTAGTTATAGGCGAAGATCAGATCCTTGGTCAAGTAAAGAGGGCATTTGAATTTTCACGCACTAAACGGTATGTTGGTTCTCATCTCTCGGTCATATTTGAAAGAGCGATTAAGATTGGAAGCAGGGTCAGAGCAGATACCGCATTAAACAAAGGTAGTGTCTCAATAGGGTCTATGGCAGTAAACCTGGCTAGCGAATACTTCGATGATTTGAAAACTAAAAAAATTCTGCTTATTGGATCAGGAGAGGGTGCGAGTCTTATAGCTAAGTCTCTCAAATTGCGAAATATTGATTTTATGGTCACAAGCAGAACGTTCGAAAGGGCTAAATCATTCGCAGATGCCATGTCAGGAAAGCCAATTCCGTTTGAAAATGCCCTCAAAAAGTTCCATCGCGTTGATCTAATATTTGTCTCCACTACTGCACCCTATTATCTCGTCACTTATGAGAGAATCAGAAAGGCGATGACTAGGAGGAAAAAAGCTCTTATGATATTTGACCTTTCAAATCCTCGAACTGTAGAAGAAAAAGTTGCCTCAATAAAGAAGGTCAAACTAATTAATATGGATCAGATTGCAGAGATTGTTGAAAAAAATATACGTTCTCGTAAGAATGAGATTCAATCAGCCGAAAAAATTATTGACACAGAAATGAAATCTGTCGATACCATGTTGAAGAGAAAGAGAGTCGAGCCCATGGTAATATCCATTTTCAAAAAAGTGGATGAGATTAGAGAACATGAGTTGAAAAAGGCCTTTTACATACTTAGAGACAAAGTAGGGCCTGGCGAAGCAAAGGTAGTTGAACAGCTTTCATATGCTATCGTAGAAGGGGTGTTATCTGCTCCGATGAATAACCTTAGAAAAGAAATTGAAATGGGTATAACTGATCAAGAAGAGATCATGAAAATTATAGCCAAGTTGTTCAGGTATGAAGACAAGGAATCTTAATAATATTAGCAGTACCAATAAACGCATAAATCGAATCCCCACTTTTCCTATAGTTAGGCTGAGGCGTCTGAGAAAGAGTCCAGCAATGAGGGATCTCTTGCAAGAAACCCATCTTTCTGTTACAGATGTAATTTGCCCATTATTCGTAGAAGAAGGAATTTCAAAGCCGCACCCAATTATGTCGATGCCCGATGTTCAGAGAATGCCATTAACCTCTTTGCTCAAGACCGTAGAAGAGATAATTAAATCAGGTATTAAAGCAGTGATACTCTTTGGTATTCCGTCTATGAAGGACAAGAAGGGCCATTCAGCATATGACGACAATGGTATTGTACAGCAATCAGTTGAATTGATACGAAAACATTTTTCGGATAAAATAGTCATCATCACAGATGTATGTCTATGTCAATATACTACTGAAGGTCACTGTGGAATACTTGTAAAGAAAAAAATAGAAAATGACGAAAGTATTAAAGTTCTAGCTAAAATTGCTGTCAGCCATGCTCGGTCCGGCTCAGATATTGTAGCTCCCTCTGCTATGATGGATGGTCAGGTGGCTACTATCAGAACTGCTCTTGACAAGACCGGATTTAAGGACGTTGCCGTTATGGGATATTCAGCGAAACATGCCTCTCCGATGTATGCCCCCTTCAGGGACGCAGCACACTCGAATCCACTATTTGGTGACAGGAAGACTTACCAGATGCCCTTTACTAACCCAAGAGAGGCTCGGCGCGAAATCGAAGCCGACATTAATGAAGGTGTAGATATAGTTATGATCAAGCCAGCAATACCATATCTCGATCTCATATATCAGGCCAGAAAAAATACTAGCCTACCGATTTGCGCTTTCAGTGTCTCTGGAGAGTATGCTTTAGTTAAGGCGGCATCTCAGGAAGGCTGGATTGATGAAGCAGCAGTAATAACGGAGCTATTAACATCAATAAAGAGGGCTGGAGCAGATATGATAATTACCTATCATGCTATGAAAATGGCCCAACTATTAAATGCCAAGGACCGTAAGTGATTCATTGAGGTCGATTACTATTGTTCTATAAGAATCTTTCTGTAACCTTTGTTGTTTTCAGTCCTGAATCGAGCGACATTGCGTAAAATACACCGTAATGATAATATTGAAGAAAAATCTCCTCACTAAAGTTTGGGCTTAGAAGCCATACTTATGGTGGTAATTACCAGTTTCTGGTTCTCTACTATTCCGGTTGCTTTTTTAACGTTGACACGCCTACTACGTAACAGAAGGGTATTTGTTGAGACAGACCTGAAGCGCATCCATAACGATCCAGAAATAATCTTCCAGATTACAACCAGATCTGCCACTAGGACTCCTGTAGTTTTAAGAGGAGTTGAGTCCATAATAGAATCATGTCAAAATGTAAATTATACCAGCTATGACATTTCGGTAGTTACAGATGACGAGAAAGACAAAGATACTCTCTCCAAATACAAGTGCGAGGTCGTTGTCGTTGAGAAACAATATTCTACGAATGCAATAAAGAAGGGGAGAGCTCTGCAATATGCAATAGAAGTCAGACGCAAGTCTAGGAGGAATAGCTCAAAACAATGGATATTTCATATGGATGATGAAAGTTGTGTTACAAACCAAACCGTTCTTTCAATTCTAAAGTTTATTCGAAGAGCTGGTCCAGCCGTAGTATCGGAAGGTCCAATATTCTATCCCTTAAAATTTGAACACGCCAACCCTCTTACAGCAATTGCCGAGTCCATTAGACCATTCACATGTTATGATTGTGTTTCTCAAATGACAAATCAAATGCCTCCGATGCATATGCACGGTAGCAATTTACTGGTGCGGTCAGACATAGAGGATAAAATAGGGTGGGACTTTGGCCCCACGCTTGCGGAGGACCAGTTATTTGGTTATAAAGTCTATGAAAAATATGGCCCCAAGGCACTCGGATGGCATGGGGGCATTCTCTTAGAGCAACCTCCGCTCAACATTAAGGATCACTTTATGCAAAGGCGTCGATGGGTTCTTGGAAGCCTACAAAACATGAGTAAATTTCCAAATCTAATCCACAAATTTAAGGTAATGTTCAAGTTAACTACATATTTTTTGGGCTTTATTTCTGGGATCGTTTCAATTTTCCTTTACTTCCATCTTCAATTTCCAAAATTGCTTGGGCTATTTTCCTTTCAGGACATATTTTCTCAAACTAATCTTGTAGATATAGGTCCGCGAGTAAGTGACATCATTAATACTTTATCTGCCGAATCAATATTCAACACACTATCAAATGGAAGTGCTGCTGACATTATCGTAGGATTGATGCTGATATTCCCATATATAATGTGGTTATTTTCATATCAGATGGGATTATTCTTAAACTTGAGATATTCAGAAATAGTTTTCAAGAAAAAAGCCTTCATGCATCTACAAACTCTAGTTCTTTCTGTTCTAATAGGTTTGATAGAGACTTTTCCCGCTTTCTATGCCATGATAGAATATTACCTTGGAAAACGAAAGGATAAAGAAAAGAACATCAAAATTTATGACTTCTATGTGATAGATAAGTAAACAAAAAGAAAATTGGATACAGAATCAATCACTTCTAAAAGTCAGACAAAGAATTATTTGATCTAATCAGGAAATAAATAAGCGCACTAAAGACACTACAAATATACCTTAATCTCGGAGCTTAGAATGTCTTTCCTATTATCTATAACAATGGGGAAGGAAACTCGTGATATGTAAACCAGGTCGTGTGCTTGTCTCAGAGTTTCGACGAGTTTATCGTTAACATGCTTCGTAAAGATTATGGTCGTATATGACACTAACGTATTTCACACGATGCAAGTTTACTTTATTTATTGTGCCCATGAGTTTGCTTATGAGTTGTGTATATTACAACTATCCACCGGCCTCGTTGTCAGTGTAGAAATGATGTCTACAACAAAACGAGGAAATCCAACGCTGATGAACACAAGAATAAAAAGTTTGAAAAATTAAAAAAGTCACCGTACGGTATTGCTGGCTATTCTTACAGGATCATTTTCATGTTCTAATGGCTCATCGTGTTGGTTGCCCCCATCTTTAGATTCATCAACAATAATATCTGGCAGATCGGGTATGGCAGGCAAGAGACGAAGAAGTTGCATGTATTTATCCAGATAACGTAATCCTTCTTCAGTGGTCTTATATAGGCCAGTGATATCTGAATATTCCACCAATCCCTTCTCCACAGCAACAGCCAGGTATCTTACTAATTGGGAATGTGATAATGCAGCTGTATTCATTATTGTGGTTTTGTATTCCCACTTCTTTGATGCAGAGCGCAACATAGAAGCCATTATTTCTACGTCGGAGCGATTCTTCATGTAGTAATATGTCCGCCTCTCCATTGGTTTTGTCTATTTATGAAGCTCATTATTCCCTCTCCTAAATTTTCCCCTATGCATCTTCTTTATATGGACCATAAAACATTGTTAGGCAAGTGACGACGACAAAGTGTGTTCATAATGCTGACAATGTGAGTTTCTTGACAACATATGTCCAATATAACACGCTGATTAGATAGAAAATGATTTTCGTGGCTCTGTTTCGAGGGTTTTTCCCAACTCTGGATGGAATAAAACAGGTAAAGTGCTTAAGAGAAAACCTTGTGCAAATGCGTTATTAGAAGAGTCAAATCATGTTAATTTAGTGATGTACGTTCAATACATAGCGGACAGAGATTCAACAAACAAAAAAATAAGGACTGAATAAGTGACAGTTTACAGTGGCAAAGAGAGTATCATGGGTATTTCATTTGATATGGATGCTGCATCAGCTCCGCCTACTATACCTACCGAGTCTTCAGCGTTTGCTGCCTCATTAATACATACTGCCCATCCGCTACACACATTTTTTTGATCGTTCTCTTGTTCAGTTCCAGTCTCACTGCTATCACCCTCATCTCCGTTCTCGTCGTCGTCATTATTCTCGTCATCTTGAGATCTGGCGTCGTCGTCATTATTCTCGTCGTCACTATCTTCACCATCGTCATCTTGAGATCTGGCGTCGTCGTCATTATTCTCGTCGTGATCTGATTCATGTTCGGTGTTTCCATTCTCTTCGGAATCATTGTCTTGAGAATAGTCACTTTCTTCCGCATACGCATGTTCCAAGTCACCTGACGGGATTATTGAAGACATTAGTGCGGCTGCGATTACCAACATTGCCACTATTGCAAAACTTTTGGGTCTCATTATTAGATACTGATTCATATTCATTTATTTGGACTCCCATAAACTCGATGCTAACAAAGCAATTGTGTTTTGGTGAGAACATATGTGATAGAGAAGTCTACTAGGATCTACTATGGTCTAATTCAAAGCCATTGTAAGGTGGAACGAATGCGGAACTCGCCACATTTTGCTTACTTTGAAATCGACGATGATTATTCAAAGTTTTATAATGTTGAAATGATAACCTGAATCTTGGGGGGTCGTTGTCTAGCTTGGTATGATGCCAGCCTCGGGCGCTGGAGGCCGCTGGTTCGAATCCGGCCGACCCCATAAAATTGCTTCGCCAGCATTGAATATTACAAATCTACTGCTTGTTTGTTGATCTAAAACTGACTTTCGAACAAACTTATTCAATATAGGAAAAAGGTAAAGTAGCATCATAAATTAAACTAATCATGTTTATTCTAAACAATTTAAGGTATATAAAATTCAAACATTAATACCAATAAATGTATCTGTGTAAAATCTCCATCTATGATACACAGCATCTGTGTCCTGCCCGTGACTTAGTATCAAACCAGAATGAAAATCACTGGAGGTTTCTATGGAGCAATACTGCTCAAATAGAAACAAAAAAAATCTTATTGGATAATTACTTCTTACTATCGAAGAATCCTGGTTGAATTCATTACGGTCCCATGGAAATTCCTATTCCACCCAGGTTGCTATCGGAGTCCACGTTATTTTGTGCTTGTTGGTTGCAGAGTCCTGATACCGTGGATGAGACTGTCTCTTGGGGATCACCGAATACGCCAATCTTACATTTTTGTTTTTGCTTAACTTCTTGATCAAGATTACCCTTGTAGTCGTCATCATCGTCGTCTTCTGCGTATACTGTAGGCAACAAGAGCATTCCTCCCAAAAATAATGCAAAGGTAATCAGGAACGTTGCTTGTGTGGGAACTAAATTACAATTCGTATTTGGCATATGTAAGAGGCAAGTAATTAAATTACTATTTGTGAGATTCTTTACTTTAGTACTAAAAAAAAATTAGTGAAGTCATCTATCTCCTTTCATACTTAGGTATTACTATATCTTGTAGTCTTAATTATTTCTGTACCACTAATTTCCTGAGGGTATTATTTTCGCGGGATTAGCGACGCCATGATGATATCGAGTTAGTTTGGGTGCCTGCATCATGCTCACCCACACCATTGTATTCGAGGTGAGTAGCACCTATCTAAAGTTTTCATCGTCACTAAGGGATCAGTGTGTCTATCAACGGTTCAAAAGTCATAGCAGAATGTATAGTGTGTCTAATTAGTCCCAAATTTCTTTTCTCAAACTAGTGACGTGTAAAGCAGCTGGAAGCCAGAAATAATTCAGGTGATTCTAGATTGTAGTATAATCACAAAGAAGGACCCACAAAGACACAGTTAATGTACGAATCACTTTTATCAATATATCCAAATGATTGAATACTTGTCGTTCTTCAAAAAATCACTTGATGGAAAGCCACAAAAATATAATACAGTGCATCCTAAGCACTAGCATTCTAATTTCATGAGTATTGTGACATGCCTGAAATAAAGGCAATACAATATCTTGGTGTCGTATTTTAGTGAAAACTTGTCAACACGTCGTAGATAACTTCCACTTACATTCTATTTCTGATTCCTTGAATGTTCATTTCATGATCGCCTGGGGGAATAAACAAGTCGATATTAATCGTCTTCCCGTCCATTCTAATTGATGGTTTATCATATGTTTTATCATCCATCATGACAAATATGGTTTGATTCTCTGATAACTGAGGCACCTTTAATGACAGGTCGCCCCCTTCTGGATTATAATGCTTAACTCCAAATGAAATGCTGTCAGTAGAATTCACATATTCTAGAGTACTTATCTTGGCTATAGCCCGCAAGTCATAAGGTATGAATTCATCATCATCAACCCTGAGAGTCGTCATCGGTTGGTCATAATCGAGTCCGGCACAGCTAAAATATTCTACCTCCTCTCTTAGGTTGGGCTCTGGAATAGCATTAAAAGCCGATTCATGACCAGGTTTCAAGATAGGAATTAAATTGCTCTTAACTGAGTCAATCTGTGTTCTATTTTTATTATGGACTGACGCATAGATACTTACGTTGTGGATATCGACTAGACCTACATTCTTGACAGTTCCTTCTAACGCCTTATTTTCGCCTACGGGAACATTACTATAGTTCAACACCAAATTATCATAAAGAGGAGCTGGAAATTCTTGTACGTCCGCAATAAAGGCTTTCTGAACTATTGAACTATCAGGTGGCACAGCAAATTTAAAAGGAGAGGAGGTAGAAGGAAACACGATTCTACTGTAAGTCGTATTTTGTATAGTTGAAACATGTTGATCAGTTGAAGCTCTAGTATCACTTACTGAGAATTTGGAAGTGATATTTAGCCCCACAATAACATGAACTGGCATATTTCCGTCGTTTTTTACTAATCCCGCAATATTCAAGTCTCCTTCGGAATTCTTAAAAAAATGCTGTTCTGATATCCTTGTGGTTTCGTCTGCAAAGGCATACAAGAACACTCCAAACAGGAACGACGGAGATAATATCAGGAGAAGACAGATAACAGCACCAAATAATAACGGTCTTACCATGTTATTCTTTAGGAAGCTGTTTTTCATTCATCCTCTATATAATAAACAACTGTCACAAGTTCTTATATTCCTTTAGCATAAAAAATAGGATGTCATAATATTATAGAAAAAGCTTGAATCATGAATAACATCTTTTCACATGCTGAAACTTAGAGAAAAGATAGTTTTACCATAATAATTAAGATTTAAGAAGGTTCAGTCTTAATTCTTGACTATGTCGAGTGTTTATTCTAACGACAGCAGGGTTTGCGCGTTTTGTGACAAGGAGATTACCACGAATGAGGCTGATGAAAAAAGTAACAGAAGTATTTGCATGAATTGTTCTCGTAAATATAATATCAATACCTCTGATTTGGGTGAGGAAGGCTGTGGTTGTGATGCATAATTCTTGTTATTGTTAAATTTGTCCCAACAAAAAGACAAAACTATCAACTCGTAACATCCGGCGTTATTTTATAGGTTTACGTTTGGAATAAATTGGTTTGTTCTCCATAACAAACGCTACAAATAGACGAGCATTAATTCCTAATCACATCCTTATGAATCGACACTATTTTTGATCAATTGAGCGTTCTCGTAGGTAAAAAGTATTATATGAATTCATCGAGGTAAAAGTCATAGAAATCCACCAAAAGATTTACTTATGGATAGGAAAATAATAGCCTTACTGTGACCAAAAATAACATACTAATCTTCAGTTTCCTAGTAATAGTTCTTATTTTCCAAACTCCTGGAGTTACAAACTACATGGGAGAGAATGGTCTTTACCCTTCCTACAGAACGGCTTCTGCTTCCAGTGAGGGAGGGAATGGTGCTAAACTTGCAAATTCATCTGGGTCCTCTTCTCCTGACTTGTCTTCATCATCTTCTGATGACTCCACCAATGACATATTCGGAATAAAAAAAATTTATCCAACAAAGAATGGTGGAAGGGAGTGGTTTATTGATATGAACGACCCCAGAAGCGACGGGGTGTTTTTTATCACATCCGACGTTAATATTACTCGGCAGGCCGACAGTTCGTGGCGAATAAATGATACGAATGTTCGCTTAAATGTAGATACTCCTCCAACTATGGAACCCTGGAAGGACATAGAGATAACAGGGTATGCAAAAATAGTAGATCAAGTTCCTATTGATGGTAACAGCCGGGCTAACACTGACGACTACGATCTCAATTGGCTGGCTCGAGGTGGAAGACATAGCTCCGAGTCTCCATGCGAAGGCTCTGCTCTTACAGCGATTTTGGATATAACCGGGACAGTAGGATGGAAAAAAGAGATATGGTTCCCTGGAGGTTATACCGACGAACGGGCCAGGGAAAAGGTTACAGATTCTCTCCTCAATCGCTGGGTTGGATTTAAAGCAATAATGTATAATACGAACAATAACACGGCAGTGAAAATGGAATCTTATATTGATAATAGGGACACGAATTATTGGGTGCAAGTGACAGATCTTGTCGACAATGGTGATTGGTTTTCAAAGAGCCCGGATGAAGAATTTAATAGTGCAGACTGTGGTAGACCCAAAAACTATGTGATGACAAACAGCGGTTCGATAGTTACATTCAGATCAGATAATATAGTCTGGGACTTTAAAGATCTCAGTGTTAGAGAGATTCAAGGCACCTTAATATGGCGTTTCAGAGCCCCAACTAATGGTCGAATTGAAATATTAATAAGGGACAAACATGGACATCCAGACATTTTTTATAATTGCCAATGATAATTGATACTAATAAATGATACTTTCTAAGCGCAAAAAAGGATTTTACGCGCTTTTATCTGCAGGGATAGCATTTATTCTCGTCGGAATTGCGTCTGCAGTTTATAATACTATCCCTGTCGAGGTGTCAATAGGAAGTACTTTACAACCTGGCAAAGTTGACATACTGACCCCTAATATGAATATCGGCAACACAGCAAATATCACTGTAACGGGCTCTGCATTTAACATCAATATCACAGATCCCGATAATAAAGTCATAAGATCAGGTCATGACCTTTCTGATTTCCATTACATCCTTGTTGCCCAAAAAGACGGAGGACATACAATTACAGTCAAGAATATTGGTAACTCTCAATTGGAAGTGGAAGGTAGTGCATATACTAAGGGCAACCCTATCGCCTTCAGTGGACAGATGATGTTGATAGTGACAGGCGTCATAGTTACAGGATTGAGTTTAAGGCTGAGAAGCCGGTAGAACTAATGAAATTCACCTCTTTTATAGGAGCCTAAAAGTTTGACAAATGTTGTCTTCTTTCTTATTGCTCGAATTAGATCCTTGATTTCCTTTTCGCTGCTATGTCCTTCAAAATCTACGTAAAAATTGTATTCCCAGGGTACTTCTTTTGTAGGGCGCGATTCTATTTTGGTAAGGTTAATCCTTCTCCTGGCAAATTCTTCCAGAATACTAAAAAGTGCTCCAGGGATATGTCTGACAGAAAATATTATTGATGTCCCATCATTTCCAGTGGGCTTTGATTGTATTTTTGATAAGACAAGAAACCTTGTGTAGTTATTTTTTTTATCTTCAATACTCTCTTCACAAATTCTCATTCCATAGAGATTTCCAGCCCTTTTGCTGGCTATAGCTCGCAGCCTCCACCATTCCAGTCTGCTGAATCATTTTTACCGCGCCAGCAGTATCATAGGTTGCGATAGGCTCGAGGTTTTTTTTCTGCAGATAGGCTCTGCATTGGGCAAGAGCTTGAGGATGAGAATACACAGATTTAATTTTTGAATCATCGGCGCCGGGATTGACGATAAGACAATGTCTAATTTTCTGGTAAATTTCGCCACATACTGTCATATTTGTTACGAGAAGGAGGTCATAAGTCTCATTTACGCTCCCTTCGATTGAATTCTCAATTGGAACTACTGCGAAATCAACTTTACCAGACTCTAAACTTTCAAATACGTTTTGAAAGGATTTTGCAGGAAGGAGCGCCGCCGTCGGAAAAAAATGGAATGCGGCCATCTCGCTATAAGCACCAGGTTCACCCTGAAACGCAACCTTCTGCACTTCCATATTGCTATGGACTTAGTTTGTTTCCAGTTTTATGGATTAACCGAAAAGTTTCTTTACCATAATCATGTGTCAGTTTCCTTTCCTCGTACATGCCGCATTCAATACATTTTAGTGTATTATTATTTACGCGCACTGTGTCGCCGCCACAATTAAAGCAGAGGGTATAGAGTACACCAAATTCTTTCTCGTCAATGACAATATGAATGGTTGAATTTAATAAACTGACTACTCGACCTCGGATAATATCCCCCACCCGAAAGATAGTTTTTCCTCCTCTCCGATCTCCTCTTTCTCGTCCCCATCCCCCACCACTACTACCACTACTAATTCTGGCAGATGTAATAGCAGAAAACCCTGAGTATGATTTCTTGTCATTTATGAAGAGTATCCTAATTGATAGCATACTGCCAAACAGCATTTCCACGTAACCCACTAAAATATCTCCAATTTTTGGCAACATAGGAGATTTTTTTTGATCGATTCTTACGGTTCGTGTTCTGAAATCGTAAGTCTTTGTTCCGACATTCGCCGCCCGGATTGAACCATTAAAGACATAAGTATTTTTTCCGCTCTCGAATTCTTCAATATAGGCTAAATGATCACCTGGCAGAATCGGAGGGTTCGTAGACCTAGTCTGTTCTTTTTTCTCCTTACTCATAGAACGTATACAATGCTCGTATCTGGGCTTTGAAGTTATATGTGTTACAGTAGGGCACGTTGCCCATTACGTGCTGGGGAAGTACAATAATTCGTGTGTTTTAACAAGTAAATAATCCTAATCTAGAAGGTTCTAAATGTACAATTTTACCACGAAACTAAATATTGCCCTATCGTATTAGTACCCTTGTTTTACCATGGAAATTTTAGAGGACAGTACATTAGCACGATATCTTTTTGAGAGATACTCTTCGAATCCAAAGAACTGGAATTTCATTATATCGACAAGCTCCCATCGAGATGGGTTCTTTGATGCGACGGTATCAAGCACAGATGAGGTTTGGCAACTTAAGATTGATTCCATCTACAAACCCGTTCCGATGGTACTTGGAACAAAATTAGATATGGATTCTACTAAAATTGAAAGGAGGCTTGACAAAGCTGTGGCCCCATTTGGCTATAGGAAACTTGATCCCTCGGTGATAATGAATTTATTAAAAGGGCTATCCGAAGAGCAGCATTTAAATGCCACTGCAAAAGAAGCCGACCTTAACAATCAATTCAACTCTATCCTAGGCTCTCTTGATACCGTCAAACCAGAGACTGGAACAAGTTATGCATATGGTCCATTTGTATATACAGAAAAAAATCTGGCAAGTCATGACGAAAACCAGAAACAGGTTGCGGATAAATTGGCATCTAAACTACGTAACGATCTAAGGAAAAGATATTCAAGCTATGGCTAGAGAAGATCGAAAAAACCTGATGCAGATGTAAATGACATCGAAGCTACAATGTATTTAAGAAAAATATAATTGCCTTGAATTCAAAGTTCAATTATGCCATAAGCGGCAAAATGTACTTCAAGAAAAGGGATGCTAATAGTTTGAAGGAATGTGGCGCAATAATATCATTGCCATAGTGGCAATTTCATTTACTGTTGTCGGAGCATTGTGGGGCATCGGGAATTTACTCAATACTCCAGAAGAATCGGCTGCAAAAAATGTCGAGGGAGTCTTATTAATAGCCGAAAATGACATTTTTAACAAAACAAATCCAGATATTCAGGCGACAGTCGATATTCCAAAAAAGATTTCGATATTAAATAAGGACTTTAGGAGGCATGATTTTATTGTGGACGGACTAAACATTAATACGGCTTACTTGTCGACTGAGCAATCGTTTACCACTGCGATAGCATCAAGAGTCCCTGGGACGTTTGAATACTACTGCTCTTTACATCCTGATACAATGCGTGGAAGGATAATAATTGGAGAAAACTAGTAATTACGAAATCAAATCCATCCATATATAGTATTAGATGCTGAGAAGACGCTTATCATTAGCAAAGCTTGAATTAAAAAATATAGATTAGGAATTTACAAAATATTAAAGCTATACTTGTACAATTTCTTGTAATTCTCAGATTAGTTTTTGTTCTTTCTCCCTCGTCTTTTCGCAAAGACGTGCCTTACATCTACGAATCTTTTTGCCTACAATGTTGATTGTGTTCCACATATCCGCCAAATACCATATTTTTGCAGTGGCTGATGACTAATCTCTTACATTTTCAGCGATAAACTTGCTCTAGGCAAATTCTCTACTCTGAATCAATATCGCGTTCTTTTCGCACACTTCTGATAGCTGATATCGAGTAAGTGATTATCAGTTAGTAATAAATAAGATTCAATCTTGATAATACCGTTGTGAATGTCCCAAGACAAACACAAATACGATTATAACAATAGTAGGAGTGAGTATTGCTATAATGTGGAGTTAGACAATAAGGCAATAGTTACTCGGTATGAACTTAAGTTAGTAGACGGTATAAAAATAAGATCTAGAACTCTAGCAAATATCTCTAGACGAATAGGTCTTAATACATCCATTGTTTATGAACTATTAGATGGCTTATTGTTAAAGGGATACGTTCAGCAGAACCGAAAACGTAGAATGCTCTTCTGGCACACAGATTTGTTTTCAGCCACTTTAGATGGGACCGTAGTTCTGGAACGGGCCAAGAGAGAGAATAGTAGCAAAAACGAAACTCCTTTAAAAAAGATGTACAAAAGATATACATGATACATTCTTCCATAAAACCTGGCCAATAGAAAGGGCCTGAATAGTTATCCAGCATGGCTCCATACACATTGTTTGTTTACTCACAACCAATCAGGGATCTTAGGGATAGTTATCTGATTCCGCCCCCTTTGCATAAGAGGCTAACCCTTCCCTGTGTCCCTTATAACAGATGACGTGCAGAATCTATTCGTTACCTCCAATAGATCGAACCGACTTACAGCCAATGAATTGCTGGGCGAAAACAATAACACTGAAAGATTTTTTATTAACATACGCGTAATAATTTAGTAATAATATATGAAACTCAATTTCTCTAAAGCAATAAGAAACACTCATAGGCACCCTGTCAGTAGGGCCCTGCATCTAGTGGGATTGAGTCTTTATATTACAGGGTTCACACTGCTTGTTATTTACTATTTTGGTAGGACTAGTCAGGATATTTCTTTCTATCCGTTTAGTCTTGTTCTCTTTCCAATTGCAGTCATACTTTTTATAGCCGGCCATAAGATCGAAGGAAATTTAAGGGCAATGACATTAATTGTAATCATAAAGTATCTGAGATCAAAGATAATTCTGAAATGATTTTGGAAATTTTTAGACACAATACTTTTTTTTACTTGTCTTCGTCTTCGTCTTCGTAATCATCCTCAAACTCTTCCTTCCCAAATTCCTCTATCAAATCCTCATCCTCGTTTGGATTCTCGGGATTATTAGTTTCTCGGGTATTTTTAGAGTCGCTCATCTAGCATCTTCGTATAATAGTGTGCGAGCGAATTAAAATATTGCGCTTACTTGCTATGAATCTTAAAAAATAAACTGGTGTATTTCCGATTGTAAACTGGCTCTTCTCATAGTGAGTTCTAGAACCAAAAGCACTTGTACCTGTAGCCTCGACTCAATCCTCTCAAATCTTCTAGGAACAAAAAGATCCGTTAAGAGACATCATGACATTGGAGAGGTAAAATTCCACTAGACAAAACTCAATAGCGGAAAACTGCAAATTCGATTATAGGACCTCTTAGTATTTAAGACAATAGCTAATATTGTACACTATGGTTTCGTGTAGAATATGTGGTAAAAATGTGGACACAGAAAACGCGGGTGATCATATGAAAGAGCACAACAAAAGAGGTGAGATTCCCCACATACAAAATGAACCTGAATCAAACCGTCAGATAGATGGATCGTAGCCTTGTATCTCGTCTGCAAAAAACACTTCTGAATTCAATAAGGTACTGTTTATCTTGTAGTCAAAATGCTTTTTGTAGAGAGGCTTACGATCTAGAACACTTAACTTAACGAACAATGTAACTTTCAGAATATAATCATTACCCATTCACTTATCTTATTCACCAATCTTTTTCTTTTATCGATCTACGAAATACAGAAATGAATCCTACTATACCCTGGTTAGGTGAGTTGCATACACTTAATTACCTTAGTTCGTCGTTTTGCAGTTTTGTCGTGCATTTTTATGTGCACAATTACAAATAGTTGGAATGTATGCGGAAACAGGCCTCCACAAATACAAATCAACTTTGGACCCAGATAAAAGCCAAGTTGGGAATGTTGACTATAAACCCCAAGCATTTGAAAACTCAATCTGTCATATTCTATCGAATAGAATATCATTTGAAACAAAATATACAACCTGATGTATTATAGATAAGCGCTCATGTAACACGATATGGTCTCTATGTAAATGTAACTAAAGAAAAAGAACAAGAAACTGTTATCACGATTTTCACGGCGAGCTACAAGAACCACATGGCGCTACAAAGCACAGAAAAAAGTGGAGGCATATTTATAACATCTCCGTTCGTAATATCGTCAGTGGAAATGACTACATGTTCTATCCACACGAAATTTTTTGACGACTTATGTCCAGAATGTAGGAAAGAATACCACGAACTAAAGGGGCTTAATGTAGCAAATTCTAAGAGTCAAATTATTAATGCTGATGACAATGGCATATATGACAACGACCGCCTTCAAAGCAAGGATAGGAAATATAAAGAATTCAGCGAGGAGCGTGCAAAAAAATTATACGGAGAACTTTTAGTACAGTATCTAAAAAAATCTTGTAATGAGGAAGAGGCAGCAGAGAAAGCCAGAGCAATAATAAGAAAACAATGTAGGTTGCGAGACATACCATTTTGGTCTTGGATAGATTAATCGGATGGACCGTAAATGAAGTATGGGCACATGATCAATATCCATTACTCCATAGTCATCCCACGACGAAGAACCGCGAACTGTGTTTCCAGCCGAGTTCAACTTTCATGCCTTATGCATGCGTATGTATAATATATCTGGGATAACTTTCAGACCGTATGAAGAAACTGGAAGTGATTTTTCCACATGAACGTCTTACTGAATTAAATGACTTGCTTCATAAGCATAACGTCGGTGGTATGAACTTCCATACTGTCAGGGGTAGAGGAAGCACTAAACATGAGGCTATATCGCCTGGGAGAGGAATAGAAAGGTTTGTACCGGAATTTGTGATCAAGACTAAAATGGAAGTAGTCACGACGGATGAAACTGCCAGCAAGATAATCGATGATGTACTAAATGCTATGAGTACGGGGTCCAACAGAATCGGCAAGATCTTTGTTTATGATGTTATCTCAGCTTACGATTTCAAAAACAAAAAGACCGGAAACGAGGCTTTATAGTATGAGCCAAAGAGCTATGTGCAAGCATTCACAATTATGGGAAAAACACTATTAGAACTAGAGCAATTTTACGAACATAGGAAGGAACGGGTGAAAGAGGAATAAATCTCTAATTGCCTAAAAGTCGCTTGTGCTCTTCCATCATACATCTATTGAAAACAACACTTATTCCCCTTTCTCTAGCTTTTCTTTCAGCTTCTTCATTGTAAATGCCTAATTGCATCCATATTACCTTTACCCCCTTTTTCTTGATGGCATCATCTATCACAGGGGGTATGTCTTCTGATTTCCTAAATATATCAACTATATCCACATCTTCTGGAATATCTGTGATGTTGGGATAAGATTTTCTTCCCAATATTTCAGGTATTGTTGGATTCACTGGGATGACCTTGTATCCATTATCAATGAGGTATTTTGGTACGAAGTGAGCAGGCTTTCCTTCATTTGCTGACATCCCTACCACTGCGATATTTTTCGAATCATAAAATCCTTTTATTTCGGTGTCAGTATGTCTGTCTGTTGTCGACTCCATGTCGAAGAGTGGAATTTATTCTATTTATTGATTTGAAATGAAATGCTATACTATACTATACTATTATTGGCAGTATGGAAAACGAACTGCGGAATTACTGCATCGTCTCACTCCAGTAACACGGGATAGAAGCTGCGCATCTGACTTTCTACCGGTCTTATAGAAAAATATTTCGAAATTTCAAACATAACTAGGTTTTTACAGATGTAACATCATATCAGAGCATTCCAAAAAAGACAAGTTCAAATAACAAAAAGTCATCTATTTGGATGCAATACTTCTTGCCTAACTCTGAATATGGCCAAGTTACTTTTGACTTTAGAATAGAAGGCAAAACTGAAAAGGCGACTTTTGGCTACAAATACAACAATATTAACCACGACATGGACTACATAGAAATTAGATACTCAAACCCAAAACTTCAAACTTTGATAGAAAATAATCCAAAAATGATGGAGAATATCGACTCACAGATAAGGAACATGATAGAGAAAAAACGACTAAGTGGGTTTAAAACACCCAAGTAACTGCTCAAAACCGGTTACCATTCTGTAAATATAAAGTGTGCATTTCTATAACCTCCATTTACTAGTGTATGCAATCAACTTGCTCCAACAAATAGCTCAAAATATAGATAAGAGATACGCCAAACGATCAACATCAGTGGTACCTAGCTATCGCTATCTCACATTCAGAGAATATCGTATATAGGCGAATTTATCTAGCTAGCTGCATTTGGTTGTGATTTCCTCACCATGCCCGATTGGAATTGTTACGGACTGAATATTTGGTTTGGCCTTAATGTAATTGAGGAATGATGTCATTATCGATCGATATTCCTCCGGATATAACACGTTATCAGTAGCAACAATACCCCCTACCCTTATCATGGGGAGAACTAGGTCAAAATACTGTTTGAGATTTTCCTTATCTGCATCAATAAACACAAAGTCAAAAAGGTCATGATTTTTAGGGGTGCTTCTTGAAAGTTGGGAAAGGTTCACTAATGCAGGGCCTGCCATAATATCGATTTTATCAATAACTCCAGCATCGGAAAAATTTTTAGAGGCTTTTTTAATTTTCACGGGATCTTTTTCGATTGTTATGAGTGGTTTGGACGAATATAATTTGCTATTCCTGTTAGAAGTCCTATTATGTAGGAGAGCGTCTACAAACCATAGTGTAGAGTAACCAGTAGATGTCCCTATTTCTAAAACCCTATTAGCTTTCATGGCTTTGAGGATTATATTGAAGAACAAACCTGTTTCATAAGTAATTGCAAGCATCATGTTCTTTTTAGACGTAGATGCTTTTCCCAATCGTTCGCGTTTAGACTTTTTTTCTAACTTCGATAGTACATTTTCAAGATTTGAAGCCATCCATTAAGTAGTTAAATTACGGACTTATTAAAACCAAGATTCTAAAATATGACTCTCATGTCTAGGTAAGCGACAAGTTTGGGACCCGGGTATAGCAATAATTCCACAATGCAAGTGTTACTATCGAGAAAAAATAACGACCCTTAATTATATTTAAAAAAAGTTATACTTACGGTACCGCAGTAACATTAAAATTCTCTATAGCCAATGCTGAACTCTTAGAAAATCTTCTATAGGTTCTTTTTTGAGTAATTTAATGAGAGCTAGAGCTTGTGGAACAGAAAGCATAGGCTTTTTGAAATGATTGTCAATTGCTATCCGTGGGCATGCGACTTGTATGAAGGCATCAATTCCCTTGAAAATCTGAATGCGTTCATCAGTAATTTCTGTTAATGCAATTAGCCGTACCTTCTTACCCAAATTCTCCAATGTTTTTTTCAATTCAAGTGCACGGACTTGGGCAAACTGCCCTTCCTTCAACCCAATAATAAGTCCGATTCTTTCTGCATCTAATGCATTATAAATTGATAAAATTGCCTTCTTTTGGAGACCTTGAGCAAACTCGGATACCTCAGAATACTCTTGGTAGTATGGATCTAACATATAAGTAGGCCTCTCTGTGGACATTGCGACACTTGCCGAATGAAACATGCTTTGTCCTAGAAAAACATAAGCATCGACTTCTTCTTGCAGATGAAAGGCAGAATGAAATTCACAGCCAAACACCTGGCCATCGTTTAACTGGCCTTTACCTCTGCCAATTATTATATTGTATCCATATTCTTCGAATATGTTCTTCACATGAGGGATTTGGTTGAGATGTTGACTATCCGTAAGTAATGAGATAGTCTTATAGTGACCTCTTAGCTCTGAGGCACATTTTCTTGCTACGCCTTCAAAATTTACATCATCATAGGCATCAATCATAACCACCTTTTTACCCATCGACTCCGACGCTATGGTGTGGCCAATATTGAACAAAATATCGGCACCTAACATATCAGCTGCATGCGTATTCAAGTCGCATGAACCCCAACAGGTGTCTCCAATAACATATGCAGGAATCTGAAATACTTCTTCGATATTATCCGCAATTTCTTGAATTTTTGAAACTAAACCTTCTGGCCCATTAAGTGCCACTGAATGTGGTCTCCTATTATCTATTACGTCATATATCTTTCTCTTATCTATTATCATCATCGCAATATATCAATCGATGCTAGAATTGTCAAATGCGTACTTAATTATTTCGGATGGTATTTGCATCGTGACACCATAGGAGGTTGTAGTTTATCCTAAACAAAAAGACAATTAATAGGCCTAATAATTGTCTAATAATAACAAATCCGTATTACGGGATCATCTCATCTTTACAATATACAGCGAAATGAGCTGAATGCTAATTAATCGAATAAGAATTGCTTAACATATCAGGTTTTAGGTCAGAATTATCGCTCTTGAAATTTGCTGATATCCTTTTCTTATCCGGTTCAATAATGACCTGCAATTTGCCTGCACCTTTTTTTGTAGGTACTCTATATTCGAAGTTGATTGGCATAAAAACATTAAGTAGAGAATCTGGGATCTGAGGCTCAAACTGAATCTTGTTTTCCATCATATTTATCTTCATTCCAAGCATCATTTCACGGAATGCATAAATATACATCCCAACAGACCACGCTTGCAAAATGCAAGAGTTAAACGGTTCCGGCCTGTCTCCTCTATAGGTTTCGGCAAACATTCCGTTCTCATGTAAGATCCTTTGTGCCATTGATTCTAGATAATAAAGTGCCTGTTCCTTCCTGAGTAGTTTAATCTCAGCTACAGCGGCCCATCCTGTAACCAGAGGCCAAACAGCACCATCATGATAGAGGCTCGGATGATATTTTGGGTCAAGGCTGCTCAATGTCCTTACACCCCACAGAGTTGTTAGGTCATTTTGTTCTATCCTTGAAAGAACAGAAACGGCCTTGGATTTGTCTCTAATTGCATCGGTTAACAAGAGAATTAGGGCATTTGGCCTTATACTCGGATCTTTTGAGCCGTCACGGCGAATGGTATCGTAATAATATTCCTTTTCAGAATGCCAGTATTCTGAATCTATCTTGTTTTGTAGATTTCTTGAAGATTCACGCCACTTTTTCTGGTTAAATTCGTCTCCAACAATTCCTGCAAGTTCACTTCCTATACTTAGGCTCTCATAAAATAAGGCTTGGATATCGTTTGCGCTCTTTCTTCTATCTATATGATCCATCCATGTCGAATCCTGTATTGGCAACATTTCTGCAATGCCGGTAAATCCGTGCTCAACCAAGCCATCTCCATCGAAATCTTTCAAAAATCCCCAATCGACTAAATCGACAATTGATTTCCATCTTTTCTTCAGATAGGAAACATCTCCAGTGCCCAAAACATATTCCCTTATGGCCCATGGAAAAAGAAAGGTAGAATCCGATGAGCCAAAAGTTGTATTATGCAGAAAAGCCTTGCCACTAATAATCATGGGTAGTTCTCCTTTCAGAGCACTATTTGTTGTTTTTTTAGCCTGATGACGAAGAAAATTTTCAATTACTGCCAAAGCAAAACTGTAATCCCCCATAGAGAGATAGCCTTTAAGTGACCATCCCGTATCCCTCGCCCAGTAGTTGGGAAATCTTGGTAGTCCCGCACATATTCCTGCTCCCAACTCATCATATCCCGCCTTGAGATATTCCATGCTTGTTTTTGCTTTTTCGAAAGCTCTCACTAACTTTGTAACGATAAGATTTTGCTTATGATCTGTCCCTTCGGCAACACTGAGATTAGAACTAGAAGTGGTGGCAAAATGGTTTTTTGTAGTTTCGTAAAGATCTTTATAATTATCTCTCATGTAACAATATTCTTTTAGACAATCTTCAGCGGTAGTAAAACTGCCAGCTCCTATCAGGGCAAGATCACTAACCTTGCCCGGTGCGATCTCTACGTCATAAGATATCTCCATATCGTTATCAAAGGAGTCCGTCAATACCTTGATGTGGTTTTAATTCTTTAGGTGCAACCCCGATTGTTCCATAATAATGGGCAATTTCCTTTCTTGAAGCCGTCTCGATTTGTAAACAATTATCGGACGTGAGAAATTTTGACGAATTACTTTGAGAGATTGCTGCAAGACCATAACTTGTTATATTCCCGTCAACTAGAAAATGGACTCTGATCCTTCTGTTATTGGATTGTTCTTTGCCCTGTCTGTTCTTATTCCTTTTCGTGTTCAATTTCGAGAGATCACCGCCTCTGTCCAATAGATTAACTATCATAACAAAGCCTTTATTTTCTGGTGGTACAAACAAGGTCCTTTTCACTTGCAAGCCAGCGAGTTCATGTCGTGTAGATAGTATTCCACTCTCATGTCTTGAAGACACCACAAAATTTGGAAGCTTCTTACGTATACCATCGTCTGTAGAGATTTCGACTACGATTCGACCGAAGGCGCGTGCTGGAGGAACATATAACCCGCCATTATCATACCTTGCACCCATCCAAGTCCAATTAGCTGAAAGTGAGCCGCTGGAAGAACACACAATGTATGCCTTCTTCCCGGAAAGTATCAAAGGAGTTGTGAAATTTTTGAATATCGTATCTTCGTTTGTAGAAGTATTAAGCGCGTAGGGATCATCTTCAATCATGTTAGAAGATGAGATTACTACTCTTTCACTTTGTCCAGCTACATAATCACTAAAGGAAAAAGGAATAATTATCTGTTCAAATCCTTCCAATTTACTCAAAATAACAATTTTGTGCTTCCTTTTTTCTAAAGCTTCATCCTTTAGTATTAGGAATCTTGCGCTTTGGAAAGGCTTAAACGCTATGGGCCTATCTTCGGACAGTGAGGAGGCATTTATGATATCTTCAGGTGTTGCAATGAAAATAGATTTTTTTGAAATCGGAATTTCGTCTATATAGACATCGAGAGACACAACATTTCCTCCGAGAGGAACAGGAGGGTTTAGTAGCGAGAAAATAAACCCATTATGAGGTCTACCATCCCCATTGGCTATTATCGCGTTCCTTAAACTACCATCAACATATGAGAGAACAGTATGAGTCTTGTCAAGTGTCCTAACCATTCAGGATAACCTCAACAATTTCTATGGCCGACACTGTAGAGGGGTAACTTTCAATTGAACAAAACAGTAAGAAAAAATTTTATCAAACCCAATAAATCTAGATAAGGCTCTCTTCATTTGCAAATACCCCAAATAGTGCACTCATAATTTGAACTGAAACAATATTTTAATATTCTTACTCAACTTTTCTTGTTAAATAACACAAGATTTTCATAACTACGTCAAAACCAAAAAAAACACTAACATCATATCATAATTGTGGGTCAGGCTTCCGGTCCTAATATTTAAAAAGGACTCGATATTTTACATCTATTCTGAACTTCTATTAATTGACCAAGATCGGAAACATAACCGTAGCAGATAAATCCCCGGTTACAGTAATGGGAATAATCAATGTTAGCCCAGAGTCCTTTTACAAGGATTCTATCAGGATTACAACGAAGGAAATTGCCAAAGCCGCGATAAGGATGCAACGTGAGGGGGCTCACATAATCGATATAGGTGCAATGTCTACGGCACCCTATCTCGAAAATAATATTCCCATCGAAAAAGAGGTGGAGAGAATGAAAAAAGCCATAAGGGTAATAAGAAAAAATTGTAGTCTACCTATCTCAGTTGATACTCCGAGGTCAGCAGTAGCAAGAGAAGCCATCAATCTCGAAGTAGATTGTCTAAACGACATAACGGGACTGAAATACGACGTCAATATGGCCTGTGTCGTAGCGGAATCAGGATTACCCATCATCATGGGTGCATACGCCCGGAACAGAAGAATTAACTCCCAGTCTCCGTCAATGGTGACTGGAAAAATATTGAGTACCATTATGTTACTAAAAGATAGTCTAAACATTGCCAAAAAATTCGGAATTGATAACGAACAAATAATTATCGATCCATCAGTTGGGTTTTTTAGGGCAAATGGAAAAAATCCATTTTTCACTCTCATGAAAGACATTCCCTGGTATATTAGAGATATTGAAATAATATCAAGACTGCAGGAGCTAAAAAAATACTTCTCTAACCCAATTTGTGTTTCAGTTTCAAGAAAATCATTTATCGGAAAGTTATTTAATTTGGAAACAGAAGAACGCTTGATACCTTCCCTGGCTTTTGAGATAATCAGTACTCTCAACGGAGCAAAAATGATAAGAACACACAATGTTAAAGAAACAGTTCAGGCCATTACAGCATGCGAGATTGTGAGTTAACCTTTATCAATAGTTGAAGTTGATATGTGTTAGCTGTTTTTAGCTTCATTTTACTTCCAAACCTTTGAGTATGTCTTCTGTGTGTTGTTCGTCCTTTACTTCGTCTGCTAAGATGGTGGTCGCGAGATTGTATGTTACAAAATCGTTAATCTCTAGGGCCCTTTTCGCGATATTATTGTAGTTTTGCACCGCTCTACCCTCAAATTCAAACGCTTTCTCAAGCGCAGATCTCAACGTAAGACGCTGTATTGGATCTAATGAATCAATATTGCTTACTGTCTCCCATTCCGACGGATCACTTGGAGCCTTGTCTTCCAATTCAGAAATCCTGTTAGAAAGCAATTCGGCGTGTGTCAATTCACCCATTGACCGAGTTTTCAGAGAACTTGCATACGTAACCAACCCTATCCCTTCCATATTGATACCGACGTATTAAAAAAATGAAATAGTTGCATTTCATCGCAATATGCTTTTTTCAGCAAATCAACTAATCTCTTTAGATTTCTCGCCAAGAATTCTTTTTCCTGTTATGGCAATTGTGTGCAAGTTAAATCCTCATTTGTATTAAACATTCCAGCTGTAGGCTCTGTCAACTCTTCGTCTGCTCACGATAGGAAACTATCGCGATCCTTTTGTGCTTATTAGAAAAGGGAGGTATCTATCTTGAAGATTGTTAAGAGGGTCTCGAAACAGAACTTTTAGAATCAGATTCTTTACTATCAGATGTTTAACGACCTTCATATCGAAAGCAATCACAAAAGTCACAGCTGCCATCACTTTCCGTAGCCAAATAGAATTTATGGTCTTTCTTATAGTGACCGCAATTTCCACAAACGTAGTCAGTGCTGGGAAGTTCATGACCTTTCCTTAGAATTCTTCTTGGCATCTCTGTATGATTGATCTCTACAGTTTTTAAGTCCACGTCATGAATAGTCGAGGCGCATCGTTTATGCTAAATATGGTATAACATATTCAATTGATAGGGAATTGTAAACCTTGAGAACGCTTAAAGTGTGCAGGGAATAGTTTTTACATCTAGTCTTGTGAACTGCAAACGCTTATAATCCTACTTGACGACTAGTCTGTCAAAGGATATTGAATATTAGAGAAGGATTAACCTTTGATGACGTGCTATTAGTCCCTAAACGATCTCCCATTATTTCGAGAACTCAGACGGACTTGAGGACAAAACTTTCTCGAAACATAACACTAAATACGCCACTTGTTAGTGCGAATATGGATACCATTACAGAATACGAAATGGCAATCGCACTTGCACGAGAAGGGGGCATAGGCATAATTCACAGATTCATGACTATAGAAGATCAGGTAGAACAAGTCCTAAAGGTCAAGCGCTCTGAGTCTGTTATCATAGAACAGCCATACACCATAAAATCAACCCTCACTGTAGATCATGCAAACAAGAGCATGAAGGAATATGGTATCTCAGGGTTAATAGTAGAAGATGAGGAAAAAAAGCTTGTTGGCATCATTACTCGGCGGGATATCACATTTGAGAAGGACTCGAATCGCAAAGTTTCCGAGCTCATGAGTAAAGATGTTATCACTGCTAACGAAGGAATTACTACCGAACAGGCAAAAGAGATTCTACATAAACATAGAATCGAAAAATTGCCAGTAATTGACGAAAAGAAAAACATTGTAGGTCTTATTACCAGCAAAGATATTTTGAAAATGGAAAAGTATCCTTATGCTTCTAAAGATAAGAAAGGTCGGCTACTCGTTGGAGCGGCTGTTGGGGTTAAAGGTGATTATTTGGAGCGAACTGAGGCGTTGCTAGAAGCGGGCGCAGATACAATAGTTGTTGATATTGCCCATGGCCACAGCGATAACGCACTCAATGCCGTGCATTTAATTAAGAAGGCTTTTCCAATCTGCGAACTCATCGCTGGAAATGTTGCTACCGGTGAGGGTGCAAGGGATTTGATTAAAGCAGGCGTAGATGCAGTGAAGGTAGGGGTTGGTTCTGGTTCAATCTGTATTACACGAGTAGTAACGGGATCCGGCGTTCCACAGCTAACAGCAGTAATTGATAGTGTCAAGGTTTCAAAAGAATACAATATTCCAGTAATCTCGGACGGCGGAATCAGGACATCTGGCGATGCAACAAAAGCTTTAGCGGCTGGTGCATCTTCTGTAATGGTTGGGAGCCTACTGGGAGGGACTGATGAGAGTCCAGGCAAAACATTAGTTAAGAACGGTAAGAAATTCAAAATGTATAGAGGAATGGCTTCGTTTTATGCTTCTCTGGGCAGAAGATATCGTGAAGATGGTCCACAGATTGCGGATTTTCAAGACTTGAATGATTATGTCCCGGAAGGAGTGGAAGCCATGGTTCCATATAAAGGGAGTGTAGTTGAAATTATAAGGCAATTAGTCGGAGGTCTACGGTCAGGTTTAAGTTATTGCGGAGCAAAAACAATTTCACAGATGCAGCAAAATGCCGATTTCATTAAGATGTCTCCTGCAGGTTATAATGAAAGCAATCCCCATGATGTTGATGTAATGTAGGAACATATCCAATCCAACATATATACAACATCCATTCATTCTGCTATGATTGACTCTATAGTCAATACGTTGTGGAGTCCAGTGGGTCATTAACTGCAACGCGGTAGAGTCGGAGGAGATCTATCAATATATCGAAGTTCCCACGGTTTCGACCTTGTCCCTGTTGCAATATATAAATTATCTATCCACAAAAAATGGAAAGAATGTTACATGATGTAATAGGAGGATATGGATATCAACTTGATTTCTTGATCGATATAGGACTTTCATTACTTGCAGGCTTTCTTATTGGTGCTGAAAGAGAGTCTAGAGGTAAACCTGCTGGGATAAGTACTCACTGTCTTGTGATAGGAGGCACTATGATGTTTACATACATTTCAGCACAGGTTGACCCCAACTCTACATCAAGAATTGCTGCTCAGATTGTGACAGGTATAGGTTTTCTTGGAGCAGGTATGATATTGAAAAGTGAATCGACTGAAAGGATTACCAACCTGACAACAGCAGACTGCTGTATGGTTTGCAGCCGCAATAGGTATGGCAATAGGCTTTAACTTCTATTTCATGGCCCTGGTGGGGATAGTATTTGCTGTACTGGTTCCTAGAATCCCACATATTTCCAAACTAAAGGAAAGTATAGATAGATAGTTACATCTCTGAGCAGCTTACGTCAATTCAAGAAGGAATTTCATAAATGGGCTCGTGTTTGCCTAACAGTTCCCCGTGAAATGTGTGAATCCTTTCTAATGTTCCGGGCACAACTGTACAGAAAATAGGGAAATGGTTTGGCACTGGGTTGGTTTTATGATAGTTAGGTTTACATTGTCAAAAAAATCCATTTGGGGATATTGTATGGCAGTAAGGGAGGGATCAAGATGGGAAATACTGATCCACAATATGCTTTTGTCCTTACTCCTGGAGACGAGACTTATCCAATACATCTATCCTCTTCTACTAAATGCAGGGAGTTAGCAAAACAAGGAAGTTGTCTATATTCGGATACAATAATATCTTTATAATCAGGCAGGATTAGGAGCCTGAAATAGATTGTTATATTATCCTAAGGTGTCAGGAAAAATAGAAATCTATTTAGACCCTCCACCAAAAATACCGCTTAATGTATCACCCAGTTGTTCAAGAGGCCCTTGCTGAGTTGCATTTCCTCCTTCACCTGTCTGATTTGTTTCATTTCCTATCATAACACCTGTCTCGTTTTGCTCTTGCTGTGATGTCATATTACTAGTTTCTGTAGCTTCCTGCTCCTGTTCTACTCCTCCTATTACTGAATTATTCTGACTAGCGATATTGGTATCATTTTGGAGAAGACCAGTATTACCAGAACCACCGCCTGTTAGGTTTTCGATTCCACTAGCAGTTCCGCTTTCTGTTTGATTCCCAGTCATTGCACCTGTTTCGTTAGTGGAGGTAGTCAGGTTTGTCTGGTTTTCTTGAGCAAAGGAAGAGCTCACAAAAAATCCTACCGATGCCAACAATGATAATGCCATTGCAAAAGATCCCATTAATAAAATTGTTCTTTTCATCACCCATCAAAACTAAATAATACGCTATAAAAATCTTTTAAGAATGGATACCTGTATTATCGTAAATAGTCGTAGTAACAAAAAATGGATAAGCGGAAAAAGCCACATTAGTGTCTCTAGAAACTTGAAATAAATAGTCAACGCCGAATAAGTATCTAATTTCCTGCGATAGAAACTGAACTCATTACTTTTTATTTAGTAATATAAAATTTGAACTATGGCTCAATTCAAGGAGGGTAAACGTACCCCGACCTTCTCCGAGTGTGAAAGAGAAGGTCTATACAAGGCAATATTTTTAAGACGCGACATTCGGTCACACTTTGTCAGCAACAAAACTATCTCTGATGATGTCCTGTTTAAAATTATCAACGCCGCTCATCATGCGCCATCGGTAGGTTTTTCACAGCCATGGAATTTCATACTAATTAGGAATAAATCAACCCGAAAGCAGGTCAAGGAGTCATTTTTACGGGAGCACAAGAGATCAATTTCGATGTTGGATACGGAAACTAGCAAACAAGAGAAGTACGTCTCGCTGAAACTTGAAGGCATAATAGAATCAGATATCAACATTTGTGTGACCTACGACGCGAGACGGTTTGGACCTTTTGTATTGGGTCGAACATCTATTCCTGAAACCGGGGTATACAGTGTATGTTGTGCAATTCAAAATCTATGGCTAGCGGCTAGAGCAGAAGGAATCGGAGTAGGATGGGTTAGTATAATTTCAAATGAAGATTTGCACAGAATTTTGTCTATACCTCAAGACATTAGACCAATAGCCTATCTGTGTCTTGGGTACGTCGATGAATTTGCAGAAATACCTGATTTAGAAAGAGCAGGTTGGCTTCGTAGATTAGAACTGAGTCAGGTAATATGTTATGAACAGTGGGGCAAAATCTCTGCTCCCTTCAAAAAAGATGATATCTATTAGCGATACTAGGCTAACCAAGTATGCAGAAGCATATCCTTAGTCCGACTTCAGACTTCTCGAAACCTATAGCAAACGACTAGTTATTAAATATAATAAACCATGAAAAAACTAATTCTCTCAGCCCCATTATTATACCCTATGATGTAATGTTTTGCGCCTATCCAGCCAGTCCGTACTCCAATTTCCAACGGAACCCTCATTCGTTTAATTATAAGTTTCCTCCACTGAACAAGATGTCAACAGCCTCTTTGTATGCTTGGGTATCCAGAGGAGAAATGGTTGAAATCTTTAGATTTTGTTCGACATGATGAGGTTGCTTTTGACCAATCAATGGTGCAATAACGGAAGGACTTGAGCGTATAATCTGAAGTAATTTACTTACTTGATCCGTCAGCCCTCCGTAATCAGGAACTTTAGCCTTGAGCAATCTTCCTTGGAACAATGGGATACTAGTAAATATTCCTATATTGAGCTTCTCCGCAGCTTCCAGAATCGTCAAGTTCTTTTCAGGGCCCACAGATTGATTTCTAAGTAAAAGCGCTTCGCTGTAAGCCAAGTTAAATGGAAGTTGGATAAATCGGAATCCGTGTTTTTTAGTGCCCGCAGACTTTTTCTGCTATTTTGGCAACATCCTCCAATGATAGAAATTCCCTGCTATCAGGACGTACTCTAAAGCAGGTCCATGTTGCCATCCCATAATAGCGAATCTTGTTCATTGAACGATATTCTTCATATGCTTCAAATACCTTTGATAACCTACTTACAAATTCTTCCCTGCTAATGTCTTCGAACCAACTCTCAAACGCATTATGAATGTAAACCAGGTCTATCGTAGTAAGGTGCATATTTGCCAGGGATTTATCGATACAACGCTTAATATAGTTCGGATTTAGAACATTATAACCCGAACTTATGTCATCCGGACGAATTAAGCCGTTTGATATAAACATTCGTTGCATATATTCCATGACATCGACTTCTGGATAATCACCATCATTTGTTATGTAGCCGTTCTTAGTGCTGAGAAAAACTTCATCCCTTGAGATAATTCCATCCTTAACCAAACGCAGCAGTGCTCGACCAATACTCTTCTCTGACCTCATAGCCCTATAATTGATAGCAGTATCTACAATATTTAGAGCACCTGATTTGATAGAATCATAAACGGCGTTTTCCATGAATTGATCGTCCTCTTTATTTGGGTTTCCCAAATAGGTACCCATTCCTATACTTGATAAATACAAATTATCAAAGGGTCGAAAGTGAGCAGCTGGCCTTCCCTTGTCTTTAACCGCAATGTTTGCATATTTTTTAGTCCCCGCAGATGTTGCATAGCCAGTTAGAAGTTCAAAATTAGCGTCATTCATGATGATAACTTAAAATCATTGATGCTAAAATTGTATCTCTTCATAATCCAATCTCAAGCCCAGCTTGAATAAATGCACCCAAAATAATACTCTACTACTCCTTAAACGGCCTGACCCATGCATATCTTGACAATAAATTAGGGAAACAGGATGGTATCTCAAAATTCCTTGCGTATTAAACAATTGACTCAAAATGTAATGGTTTTCGCAACAACAAGGGATCTGCTTAAGAACATCGCCACATAATAAGTAACCGTGAGTGCAGATCAGCTCAATATTCCAATTTCGTCCCATAGCACGCGAAAGTGGACTCTAAGAGAGGTTTGTGATATGGATAATGGAGGGGTTCTCAAATTTAACACTGAATACCAAAGATCCAAGGTTTGGAATAAACAAAAGAAACAACTGCTTATAGATTCAATATTAAGGAACTATGACATCGCATCAATTTTTTTAAGGCAAAAAAGTAATAGCTCCTATTACGAGTGCCTGGATGGTCAGCAGAGACTCAAAGCGATAATCGAATTTGTAAAAGACGGCTTTGGACTTTCGCCAAGTATTACAGACGAATTGGATGGTAACACGGCTAAGTTTAGTCAATTACCAGAAAACTACCGATCATATTTCAAAGAATTTAAGATCAATTCGGTTATTGTCACAGATGTAGATGAGGAAACAACCTCCGATATTTTCTTGCGATTGCAGGAAGGGATGCCACTCAACTCGGCTGAAAAACTCAACGCGATAAGAGGGAAAATGCGTAAGAAAACTATCGAGATTTCGCAGCATCCTTTTTTTTCAAAAATTGGGTTACCTAACACTAGGTTTGCACATAGATACATAGCAGCTCAGATGCTGTCGCTTTCAATTTCCCACACCGTTGTTTCAGTAAATTTTGATATACTCAAGAGATATTACAGGATGTACAAGACTCAGGTTCCCGAGACGGCTTTGAACCGAGTGATCAGTTCGCTGTCATTTCTTGACCGATCGTTAGGGGAGAGGGCTTCTGAGATAAAACACAAAGCCGACATATTGTCTCTGTACCTCCTTGCGAATAGTGTTAGATCAGGATATTCAATAGCGGGGATGGAACAAAAAGTGGAAGAATTCATATTTGATTTCATTACAAACGTAAAGAATTCCGATAGATTGCAGAACAACGAAAACAACAAGCCCTATAAAGTATACGCAACTTTAAGATCTGATTCTGCGCCACATATCAGAGAGAGACGTAACATAATTCTATCCAAATTCTTACAATTCATACCCTCAATTGTCCCCAGGGGTGCAGCAAGAGATTACAGCTATCCTGAACGATTGGCGATATTTCAACAATCGAAAGGAATGTGCTCTAAATGCCATGAACTTACTCCATTTAATAAGGGAATAGCAGAACATATCAAGAGACCTGCAGATGGAGGCTCGACAACAATAGATAACGGAAAGTGGATTTGTGAACAATGCAACAAAGCCGTTCGTAGGATGAGACCGTACCATACTAAAGACTTTTTAGTTATTATTAGATCGTACGAGAATAAAATTTCATCATTAATTTGCTCCATGAGCCATTGCAATACCTGGCGTTTAAAAAACCCACGTAGTTACTCATAAGTGAATGCCCCTAGTTTATAGGAGTCAGCGAGATGGTAGCTTATCTCGAACTTGCAACTATGCAGGGTTTGCATTCTCATCTTTTCAGCCATGAGCCCTCTTATCATGCGCAACGACCATCAGGAACTAGATCATGTTATATTACATTTGATGATATATCTGAATCAACATCATGAGTAAAGGAAACTCACAAAGTAGAGTAACTTATTCTTCTAGTATCAAATTTTCATCATTTATGATATTTTGCTCATTACCGGCTTTTTTTCTTCTTCTGACCGGATTGTTCAATATTCCTTACGTACAAGGACACTTAGACCACTTACCTCATTTCAACTCTGGTGGTAACCGATACGGCTATGGAGACTATATCTCCTATATCGCATTAGAACCGGAATACGGGACAACTGAGCATCCTAGCCAGATTACATTTAGTGTACAGGATTTTGAGGGGAACGATATATACAATATATCTACAATGGTGGAAATATACGACTCTACCAATGGAAACCGGACCCATGTATTTCCTTGGACATATAGAGATGTCGGAGATTTTCATCTTTATTATCAATTTCCTAAAAAGGGGACCTACCAGATAGTTTTGGGTATCCGTGATGATAACAAAATATCTGAAAATAATACCTCCGGACGAACGAATTTGGGCTCATATATCGAACCTCAGCGATCGATCCTGGGAGACATTTCAAATTGTGACTGTACAAGGACAATATTCAACATATCAATAGCATCTACATTTGGGACAATTCAAAATTCATTATTCTTCATATGTATCATATCTCCGATAACTCTATTGGGAATAATACTCACCATGAATTATTACAAGAGAAAAAGGCGAAGAGATAGAAGAATAAATAATGTGTCCTCTAATACATCTGAATTTTCAAGTGAGAATCACAACAACAACATCAACATGACAAATGATTCTCCAATGAGTAGAAAACAGGTTGTCAGATACTCTATAATGTTATTGGCTCTCGCAGGAGGCATAGTACACTTGGTAGTTTTTCCAGAACACGGATCTCTCCATGTTTATTACAGTATCTTCCTTTTAGCTGCTGCCGGGGGCCAGGTTGCTTATGGTGTATTGTATTTTCTTATCATGTTATCAAAACCGTTCTATGAAAATCCGATCAAAAATAGTCGGGATATAAAATCAACATATCTAAATAATATGGCAGTGAACTGGTTCGGTTTTTTCGGCACCGCAGTTTTGGTTGGGCTTTATGTTTATGTGCTTTTCTACCCTCCACCCTTATCGCCGACTAATCAACCGGAAAATATAGAACTTGCAGGAATCCTTGCAAAGTCGCTTGAGGTAGCATTGCTAATAGGAATAGCATTCATTATCAGATGGGACAAGCAGGAATTTCGACGACTAATGATAAAAATTAATACAGTCGGCTAAGATGTCTGAAAAATCTTCCACCCGGGAAAAGGACGAATTGCATTATCCAATTGCATTATTTAGAACGCGTCAATATTCCCAATGAAATCTCATTCAACAAACAAAGGTTTATGCTGTGTAGGACAGTCATCCTAGGATATTGCACTTGGATACTCTAATATGCCTGCTCTTTGACATGGTCTAACCTTGGATCAACTAAGCTTGTTTTTCAAGGCATATACTTGATCTAACCTTGCATGTTCAAAATAGAATTTCCATTGTTGAACAGATGCGGTAATATGAGGGCGCATCGTATAAGGATTCTTCGGTCATACTCTTATTATTTTACTTATTTCCCACTATACTAAGTCGAAGACTGACATTGACATGACAAGCCACCTTGCGTTATGAAAACTTAAAGAGCACCGTTACATAGTATCAAGTACACAAATGACAAAACTATTAGATATGAAGGTAGTAGGAAAATTGAAACACCAACATTTCTTCAGTTGATGGCAGTCATGAGCACAATTACAATATCCTAAACAACGAATGTGGTCAGATACGATAAGCCTACCTGTTTACCAACAGTTACCTTTGCCGTTAAGATCAAATTATGAAAAAGACAGACTGTAGAATCTTATTGTAGGTCATTTAGTATATTTATTTAACCGTGCTTTTCATTGTTTGGGTTAATCTCATGTTTCAGTTCTGTCTGCTGTTCCTTTAGCTACATCCTTGTTCTTAGCAATTTCCTTTGATTGTTTGGGATCTGGTGATGAGCTTTGTTTTTCTGGCTCTACTATTTTCTCAGTCATCTCTCTTTTTACTGCTGTAGGTTCGTGTTCTTTGATTTTTGCTGGAGTCATTGGTTCTTTTTCCTTGTACGACTTTAACGGATCGTCTTTTCTTTGTGTATCGGTAGGAGGTACATCTTCTTTATATTCTGCTGAACGTCTAGAATCAGTAGACGTACGTTCTGTACTACTGTCAGTTGCCATCTTGTCTCTTGCTCGCCTCTCCAGCATCCATTACTTTATCTTTACCACCCATTAGTTTCTCTTTAATTTTATCAAAAGTCTTGCCCATAATGAATACTTTATACTATGAATTATTAAAATGATTTGTTCAATAGATGTATTAGTGCTGCAAGAACTAATAAAAAATATCTTATCATGCATCAAACTTTGGGTTGTGGGCAAAATGTTCAAGGATATCTGAGCGGGTTTTTCCATGGTATCTAACCTGCTACTACCAACCGAGAGACGATAACTCTTGCATAAAGCAATACAAATATCGGCACAAAACGAAAGCATAGAAGAACTACGGAATGCAAGATAAGATTGACTATAAATTAACCTACAATACGGACTTACTTAGTAAAAGATGGAGAACTGAATTTTGTAGACGAGCATGAATTCGCAATAGACGGAATGGGTGGGACTATCGGCAGTTTAAGTTCCGTATTCAGATAGCTAAAAGAATTTAGAAATATAAGGTTTACTTACTTACAGCCTTCTCTTTTTGCGTTTTAAGAGTATATGACGGTTAGCTAGGAACAATCATGACTATAGCATTTTCTCCAATTCCTGAATTTTGTCGCCCAGCAAATCAAACCCTTGTTGCCAAAACTCGTCCCTTGAGATATCCATTCCTGATTCCTTGAGTAGTTCTTCTGGCTTTCTTGACCCTCCGGAGGACAGGATGTCAAGATATTTTGGTATAAATGATGACCCTTCATTTTTATATTGTTGATATAAAGATAGCACAAGTAGGTTCCCAAAAGAATATGCATAGCAATAAAACGGACTGTGATAGAAATGCGGAATATACGTCCATTCCCACTGAAAGTCAGGAGAGACATTCACTGAATCACCGAACTGTTGGTTCAGATTATTAAGGTACAACTCAGAAACTTTATCTATTGTTGCATTTTTTTCTGCAATATTTTGATGTGCATCTATTTCAAATAGTGTAAAATATGCTTGGCGCATTATAGTTGCGTACATATCATCAATTTGTTCAGCAAGCAGTATCTTCTGCTCCCTAGCTCCCACATTGCGAAAAAGCTTCTCATTTAGCAAGATTTCAGCAAACACAGAGGCAGTTTCGGCCAAGGGTAAGGGTGCATGTGATACAGTTATTGGTTTATCAGAAGCTGCCATGCTGTGTATCGCATGGCCTAACTCGTGTGCCATTGTTGATACATCTCTGGACTTACCATCAAAGTTTAGTAATACATAGGGTGTTCGCCTCGGAGATATTGTGGAACAGAACGCTCCACCTTGTTTGTTTTTTCGGATTTCTGAATCTACATGCCGCTCATTAAAAACGCGCTCACTTAATACTCTAAACTGAGGGTCAAATCCTCCAAAGGTCTTTAAAACAGTATTCACTGCGTCACTATAGGTAAATTTCTTCTGATCGGATGACCTTAATGATAAAGGAGCATATAGGTCATACCGTTGTAGTTTTCTATAGCCAAGCATTTTTGCTTTTTCGCGAAAATAGTCTTGAAAAATATTTGAGTTCTTACTACACACCTTAAGCAGAGTTTGTACTGTCGAATCGTCCAAGTTATTTGAAGCGTTTCGAACCGAAATAGGAGATTCAAATCCTCGCATAGACGTGTTCTCATCCCGCCATTGGATGACGAGGTTTTGATAAATTTCCCCCAAAACTCCACTATTTTTCTTGTAGACATTCAGAAGTGACTGATAAGCCGCTTTCCTCTCCTCAGACCTCGTACTTCGTATAAATGAAAGTAATTTTTCTTTATTCGAAAATTTTTTCTTAATTAATCTTTGTTTTTTCTTGACGAGCATCAAATATTCGAACCCATTCGCCATTCTATCATATATTTTAACAAGTGCATTTGTCCCCGTAACTTCCAAAGTGCTAATTATTTTCTCTTCGGGCTCGGTCAACAAATATTTAGCAAGCAATCTCTTGTGTCTCAAATATCTCTCTATATACAGTAGGCATCGCTTCTATCAAGCGACGGGCATTTTTTTCGTCAAGTTCTTTCCTGAACCATAGATCGAAGAAGAGCAGCCTGTTAGCAATATCTGAGGACAGCTGATCCATTCTTGTAAGAAGAGATGCAGCAGCGTTCGATGATGTATCTTCGCAATATTTCAATTGGGCATAACCCGCAGCTATGCTTATCCTTTCAGAGATGTCTTCAATCAAGTACAGGATATCCTGAAATTCTGTGGTTGATATGTCACTGCTAAGATATTGACGTTTATTCTCAATGAGCTTTACCTTTTCTTCAATAGATTTTATTGATCCTTGAAATTCTGATGAATTCGGGTCTTTTACAAGATCTGACAAGTCCCAGGATCCAGTCTTTTTTATTCTTTTTTGGGTGATGGACATCGAATTAGTAAACTGAGTCAGTACAACTTAATATACTCTACAATGGACCATGCAAATAGCGAAGCTAAAAAAATGCTGATCGATCTAATTGGGACAAGCAACTCTGCAATAAAGATGGGGATTCTTAAAGAAAAGGACAACCGAGAGTGCGATATAGAAGGTGCTAACCCTTTACCACGACCGTTGGAAATTCTGTATATTCAGTTGAAATCGGGATAAAGATGATTCCCGTTACTTGAACCCTAACAGTATTGGTATCTGCTCCAGATATTGTAATGGTTATTGTTCCTTCTGCGGTGTGAGCAAGGGCTGTTCTGTCTGCTTGGAGGCCCTGAATAACTCCTTAACATTTTCTTTTGAGATAATAAGGACGTAATCAACGTGAACTTGGACATTATTTGTATTATTTTTCATAAATCTTGACCATTTTTAATGAACTTGGAGGTGCTCGAGAAGCAGGTCAAGGGTTCCGCCTGAAGTTGCTGCTTTTGTTTTTAACTTGTCAACTTGACGGAGACAAATCATCAGTTTGCGCGTTAGCATATGATTACATAGCCGCTGCCAATGCATTTTTCTTGTGAGCAAGTTTAACATTTGCATATTGATATTACCTAGTTCCACATTTTTGTATTCAATACTGAGGGTTTTGGCTAAATTCCGCTTCCTCGGTGTCTATCTGGACTGCTAAAACTGCAGCGAATGGAGAATCTTTCCCTCCACTCATCCCGAGCACCATTTCATCGGAATTTCTGTTTTTAAGTTCTTGTGTGATAAAATATGATTGTCCTGATAATTTCCCTAGAATGCAATATAGGCACCATTAGTAAAATCTTGCAACACTATAATTTCACCTTTTTATTTCTAAATGCCCGTATCTTATCCTGATAAATGGACCCCTCCAATCAAAAAGTCCATGTCACTTTATCTAAAGTACTTTTCCTATTCCAAGGAATTTTTCCTTGGCTATCCTATATAAGAAAAAACTATAACAAAACTATATATAAATGAGAGAAAAGCTGCAACCTCATGGTAGCAACACTCCAAGATTCTATAGATGCTGTAGATCTTAAAATAATAGACATTTTGGGCAAGGATTCATCGACCACTTTTGTTGACATTGCAAAACAGATTGGAGTGTCAGACGCGACAATTCACATAAGAGTGAGGCGGTTAAGGGAAGCGGGCATCATTGGTAATTTTACCATTTCAGTAGACAACAACCGTCTTGGGTATGACCACTTAGCATTTATGGGAATAAACGTTGAACCAGGTTTTGCAGAAGATGTTACCAACGATTTATCCTCATTACATGAAATTCTCGAAATTCATGAAATGCATAATAGATTTGATCTGTTATTAAAAATTCGGGCTAAGGATCTGAATGAGTTAAGAGATATCGTAGTAAACAAGGTTCGGACATTACCCCATATTCTTGAAACAGACTTAATGACTATTTTGAAAACTAGAAAGGAAGAGCAAATGGTACCTATAAGCAATGAAATTGAAATTCCTTCTTGGAAATAGGTTGCGCCTTTTTTTAGAGAAACATTAGTACGCTTCAATGACTTCTTTTCGATCCGTAAGTAAATGCTGAGCAAGAAAAACGAGTTATATTACCGCAAGACCTCTCAATAGGAACAATCCTTCTCCTTCTTTGTTATCACTATCATGTTCGATCTCACCCTTGATTATCAAGATTACCAAACTATGGTATCAAAATCTTTTTGGAGGCCGATGAAGGTGCCCTGGTGACAACAATGCTTTACTTCAACATTGTCTCTCTTACAATTAAGTTCAAATGTATTATCCGAAGTTCAGGATACTAAAACCGAGATCCACAAGAAATATTTCTCTTTGATGGTGATGTATCTGTACAAACAATAAGGCGCCGAAAGACGATATTTGGCATTGGGAATTCAATAGCGATCGGCTACCATAAAATGCATATACCATAGCCAATCTCCTTACATTATTGCACGTACTGGAGATAATATTGCTCTTTGTCAATCTTTTCTGCTTTCACGCCCTCTACTTCTATCAAATCCTGCATTATTCCCCTGCCCTTCAAAATTTTGCCTGTTGTACCGGATTTCACAGTGCCATTAATGAAGCCACTACTCCCGCATATTGGATTAAATACAGTACTCACATCACCGTCATGATATTTTGAGAGCGTCTTCTCCTGTCTTCTACCTATTTGACTTACACCCGAGCCGTCAGGATCTAGGAAAAATCTCCCAGTCCGATATACTATTCTAGGATGGTCGCACGGGAAAGGCGTCTCTTTTTCTCTTGTGAAAGTAAAGACAACCCGAAAATTTTCCATTTTCTTTGCCATATCAGTCAACCAATGGTAATAGATAACACTCAACGAATCTTTGTCTTCTGTTTCATAACATTTAGGATTGCTATAGAACAGCGTTAGGCGAAGGTCAGTCTCTTTAGTATCCTCCATATATTGGAGCAGACATCTCGCCGACTCTGCTCCGTTTGAACCGGACCAATAAGCTATGTTCTTCTCTGCTCCTGCCGCAACCCTGGACAAGAAGTGGTTCTTATTTTGATTCAGTCTGTACTTTTACTTTATCGCCGATTTTCATCTGTTCAAAGAAATATGCAGAAAATCCGTCAGCTTTACGAGTAGTGGCATTAATAAAGCCATAGGGTTTTTCGTCCTTTATTGTAAGGTCAATTAGGCCGCGAGTTGGTGAAGATGATATCGAATAGGCTCTTTGAACTATGCTCTCGTCCAAAGCTCCTGATTCTGTTGGTCTTCTTAGGAGGGCGCTAATAGTGACAAATTGTCCTACCTCAAATAGGAATTTATCTGAAGTCCCCACAGGTGAAAAACTATATGTGTAGGTGTCCGGGGTCTCTTTAACCCTGTTGACTATTTGCCACTCCAAATCCTGGTTAGACTCTTCAGCCATTAATAATACTCAGTACACGTTATACCTATTTCTACGATATATTAGTATTAAACCTATGAAGATTCGTAATCCTCCGCTTTCTTCCTTACTTTAGGAATACATACTGCAACATGTCAAAAACAGTTAGAATCAGAAGTCAGAAAGAAAGCACAGTGAAGAGAGGTCATATTCTTTAGTTTATCTAGTGCTGGTTTTGCCGCTCGAACTGCCATTTATCATCAGTGCAACGCCGACTAGTATTACACAGGTTGAAGCGATTGTTTGAACTGTAACGGCTTCTTTCAATATAACCCATCCAATGACAACTGCAACTACTGGCACAATGTACGCAAATGAATTTGCTATATTAGCAGATTCAACTCGGAGGAGCCACAAAAATTCAGCATAACCAACCACCGTGCATAAAAAAATCAGATACAAAAACGCAGAAAGAGAATGGGATGAAATACGTATAGATCCGATGGCATTGAATTCTCCAACTACGTAACTTGTAAAAAAAAGCATTAGACCGCCTACAAACATTAACATCCCTCCAGAGGCTAATATGCTTACAGGCATATTGGACCTAGTGGAATATAGCGACCCGACTGCCCAAAATATCGAACTAAGTGTCAGTGATAGGATTCCAGTCAAATTCAAGGTTGCGTTTACTTCGAAGGGATTGATCAGGATTATCAATCCCATAAAACCCAAAGCTAATCCAAATGCAATACCTTTTGTCAGACGCTGTTTGAATGCGAGAGTGGCGAATATTGCCACCCACAACGGAATAGTAGAATTGAGAAGTGCTGTGACTCCGGATGATAAATATTGAGTGCCCCATACGAGTAAGCCTTGTCCTCCAAGAATTATGGCGGCACCCAATATCACGGCATCTTTCCACTGCTTCCACCCAATATGTTCACGATTATGCCGAGCTTCGTAGAAGAAAAATATTGCAAGGAGTATGACTCCAGAAATTGTAAAGCGGATTGCAAAGGTGAGCAGTGGAGGAAAAATGTCTATAACTTCTTTGATGGCAAGAAAGCTTGAGCCCCAAAGAATAGATAATGAGGTGATTATTATTAGAACTTTAGAAGTTGTTATAATGACTCACTCACATGTGTTCGTCTTTACCTAGGGCAATAGGAGCAATAATAACTCCACATCGATCCGCAGCTTTAGGCATTTCCTTTAACTATAGTGTCTTCTTTAAATAATTTTTATGATTGGTTAGCGCTTTTCCGGATTTATACTCAACGAAATGGCCAGATGAATCCAATAAGCTAAAGCCGTTTTACTTTGATAAGATCAGAAGATAAGGAGAATTAGAGGTCACAAGTTATCTTGTCAACCCATGAAAAATCATACTCAGGTGGCTAGGCATTTTTTGTGGAGATGCTCATTTTATTTATTTGCAATATCGAATCGAAATGACGCAGTACAACTATAATTTAGATGGCTTTCTCTTCTGGCACTTCAAGATAACAATTTCGTAATATGGGATGACCATCCATTTGACCTGTCCGCGAAGTATTAAAAGTGAGCTCCTTTACCATAATCCTATCATCAAGACATGCCAGAGGAGAATCCACATAATAATCAGGATGTCTGGAAATCGTTTTATGCCAAAGGTGAACGTTTTGTGGAAAAGACAAGTGAACATATACTCCAAGGTGTAAACCCTGGGGGAGTATATCAGGCCATTTGGTGCAGAGATGCATCATACATTTTACGAGACTGGTTCATGTCTGGCAACGTTGACGGTACCTTACAGCAAATTTTCCGAATTTGGTCACATCAAATAACACCGAACAGGGAAAAAATAGTATTCGGCAGAGGATCGCCTGATACAAGATTTTTGGCTGAAGTTGCCGAGGAACAAAAGGAGAAGACATTCACCGGTGCGTTGCCCACGACCATATACCAGGCAGGATTCTCTGAAGTCTATGGCCAGAATCCAGATATTGATTCCACAGCTTTGATGATATCTACAACCTCTTGGATTTTGGCTACCTCTTTAAGCCGTGAGCAAACAAATGCAGTCTCTCCTGATGACCCTTCAGAAGCGACTGTAGCCTCCGAGCATTCATCAAACTATATTTCCACCCTCCTTTCCAAAATCGGAATAACACAGCCAAAAAAAGTTGCTGAATATGTAATTCCTCGTATGTTCAAAGCTGTAGAATACCTTCAAAAACGAGATATCGACAATGACTACTTGTTAGAGCAGGGTCATAATGAGGATTGGATGGATACTGCATTAAGGTCAGGAAAAATAGTTTACAGCCAAGCATGTTGGATACTAGCTCTAAATAATTTTTCAATTCTACTATCAAAGACTGAAAGACAGTCCGATGCTGAAAGACTTTCAAAATTAGCCGACAAGGCAACTTGGGGGGTGGAACGAGGGTTATGGTCCGAAGAAAATAACAGTTATTTAGACATGCAGCAGGCGCGCTACGACAATACACCTTATAGAATACTCACAGAGGATATTTCGTTATACTTAGTGGCCATCACAGATAATACGTATATGAATAGTCTAAACAAGATTAAAAATGCAGATTCTTATCGACAAGGAGAGAACATGAACTTGAAAGTTTTAGGCGATCAGACTCACCAAAGAGCATTAGGAACATTAAACTCAATCAAGACAAGGGCTTGGAAGGAAAAGTGGCCATTGATAACAGAAGGTGAATTAAAGGCTACCGGTCCATGGGTTCTGAAGCCATACGAATATCATAATCACACATTCTGGCCATGGATTACGGGAATGGAAATGCTTGCTAGAAGTAGGTTTGATAGGGCCGAAGAGTGTGAATACCTGCTTTCCAAATTAGCATCACAAGGCCACCCTCATGTACATGCATTCTATGAATGGATAAACCCCATCAATGATCAGGAAAATGGAGCTTATCCTTTTAGGACCGGGATATCCTCTATAAGGATAGCAATTGCAGATATGCTGGGGAAGAGGGATAAGAATAATCCCAAAGGAAATCAATGATCTATAAAGGCATCTGTATGATTATATTTTCTGCCTGGGAACAATTTGTTCTTCTTGCCTTTACCTGGTGTTGTTACCATCATTGCCACTCCAGCAAGAATTATACACATTGCTGCTATAGTGAGTATTGTTATTTCCTCGTGAAGAAGCGCCCATCCTAAGATTACCGCGATCACAGGACTTACATAGGCAAACGTATTGGCGAGCGATGGAGTTGTGACTCTAATAAGCCAATAAAAATCCGTGAATCCGACTATTGTGATGATTGCTGTTAAATAAATAAGCGCACTCAGAGATTGAGCTGAAATTTGTGATAACTCAAAACTATGGTATTCTCCTAGTAACAGACTGATACCGGTAAGCATCAAGCCTCCTGTAATCATTACCATTGCAGAGGAAGCTAGTATGCTTACTGGCAACTGTGCCCTTGATGAATAAAGCGAACCCAGGGCCCACGACACAGAGCTGATTATTAGCGCTACTGTACCCACTGGACTTAGTGTGCCGGCTCCAATGGAAGGAGCAACAAGTAACATAAGGCCACCAAATCCAGCACCTAGTCCGACCATTGTCGATTTTGATAGGTGTTTTCTATAAATTAGATATGCGACTATTGCTACCCAAAGCGGAACCGTAGAATTTAGCAAGCCCGTAATTCCAGAGGAAAGATATTGTGCACCCCAAGTTAATACTCCCTGGCCACCCAAAAATAACGTAAGTCCTAGTATTAGAGCATGCTTCCATTGCTGTTTGGTTATGCGCTCCCGTTTATAACCACCGCGAATGTAATATATCGAGAAAAGAACGAGTCCTGCAATAGTGAATCTAATTCCAGCACTCAGTAATGGCGGGATGGTATCAATAGTAAGTTTAATCGCTAAAAAGCTCGAACCATTAATTATCCACAGCGTGATGAGAATAATCCATATTTTAGAACGATTTTCGTGGGCTGGTGGTTGTTGTTGTTGCAAAATAAACCACTATTTGGAAAATTAACTGGATTAAAACTGTTTGCAGTCTTATTGAGAAGGGTATAGTCTAAAAAGGACATAGCCATCATCATTATTTGGTACAAGGCAGATACCAATATAGCAACCAATGTAAGATTACGAGACTCTACGCTCATGGGAAGGGAGGGATAACTAAGTAACCTTTGCTACTTAGTTATAGATCCATAGTATCCCTTGTGCGATAAAACAAATCCCACAGAACCCGAGTTGTTATGGTGTCATATTGACGAGAAGACTGATCGCAATAATTTGTATTGAAAATAGATAATCCAATAAAAACGAAAAATGGTGATTTTATATATTATGAAGAAAATTATCTATTGATTGACATTTAATGCCAAGAACGAAGATCCAGCTATCATAAACCATGATGACGGCTTGAAATCTCTGGAATCTGCTAGGATGATTGCCATAGATACAATTAGAATAGATGAGCATTCCCGTCTAACATTTACAAAAAAAGTAAAAAAAGTTTTTCCTATGGTGCCACAAGATACTTTAGTAGTCTATCAAGACAAGTACAATAGTGACGAGTTATTATTCAAAGTTCAGCGCGACGGTAGTATAGTAGATGGTTGGCTGGTTAAGCGAAGAAGGGTTGCTATAGCGAATCATAAACCTTCTTCTCTCAAAGATACCAATAATAGACTTCTCACAATTAGTAGTAACAAGATATTCCAAACAACCAGCAACACTTCTTCTGAATTCGGTAAAAAGGTTCCAAGTGTTTTAATCGTAGACGACGAAGAAGACGTGCTTTATGCTTTCGAAGTAATTTTATCAAGTCAAAAATATCACGTCAAAGCATTTAGCGGATCAAAGGAAGCACTAAAACACATAGTAGAACAAGACAACTATTCACAATACTCTTTAGCTATAATTGATATAAGACTGCCAGACATTAACGGTATTCAATTATATCAGATATTGAAGATAATAAATAAGAAAATTAAGGTACTGTTTGTATCTGCATTAGATGCCGCTGAGGAGCTGACAAGTTTATTTCCTGAGATCAGAACAGGAGACATTATACGAAAGCCGGTATCACAGCAAGACTTTATCGAAAAGGTAGACGAAATCCTCACGAGTAGTACGCTAGACAACTCTTCATGAGTTGATCATACTCTGACGCGAGTCAGTCAGGAGCGTGTGGTGTTCACAAATTTGTATGTCATGAAGTTACTTGTAGGATTCCATTCATCAACGGATGTATAGTACAAAGGTATGGAATTGAACCAAGGGTTTTTACTGATGCTGAGCCTGATGATCCAACATTTATACAATTCCTATCCCAAATATGACCTGAGAATAAATCGAAATCAATAATATAGCTTTTATCAAAATTGTAATAAAAGATTTAACAATTATGGACTGCATTGGAACGACCCGCTAACAAGATAAAATCTATGTTAATTTCGGCAAATCATAGACCCTGGTAAAGGACGTGGATACTTGAAAATATATGCAAATACATTACCTAGGTTCAAACATATTGTCTGTCATAGTAGACTATTTGCCCGCACCTCCACTGAATGACTTTTTCTTATTGACCTGATTTCTATCGAATCCAATAATAATAAAATCTTATCTTACCATAAATAAGTTTAGAGGATCATAAATCACAGAAAGATAATACAAAGACTAAAAAAATGTACAAGAAGATAACATTATCTGCGCGAGAACTTGTTCAATTTAAGATATAACCCTACCTAAGGATTCAGTACACAATGAACAGCTGTTATCATCCAACACACTTATTATCTAGAGAGCGAAATTAAATTATGGCATCAAGCTGCCAGCATTGAGAGTACAATCATAATGACTGTTCAACTCGCAGCAGATTTAGGTTATGGGATCCCTTGGCTAATTAATACTTTAGTCATCGTACTTGCGACAGCGACGGCATTTTTTATCTATACAATATTATCAACTAGATCAGATCATGTTGCTGTAGCAGGATTTGATAAAGTAAAATATCAACTTCATAAATATCATGCAGAAAGGTATTGGGGGATATTTGTAGTTGGTATGTTGGTATATTTATATTTCCTTGGTTTTCCATGGATGCCACCCGTAGCATTTTCTCAAGCACTCCAACATCCTGAAAATGTACATACAATAATGGTAACAGCAGGTCAATGGTTCTGGATGCTTGAGGACGGAGGATACGGACAAGGTCCTAAGGTCGCAGGACCGGAAAAGCACATAATCGAGGAGCAAACGAGCAATAATAACGGCACTAGCTCAGGTATCGTAAAAATCAAGGCTGGAGAGACTGTGAAATTTGTTGCTCGCTCTGTCGACGTAAATCATGGTTTTAGCATCCTATCAAGCTCAAAGAGTATGGACTCTCCGCTGATGCAAATGCAGGTTATTCCAGGATATGATAATGTATTTTATTATACTTTTTCTAAAGCCGGAGTATATACTATTAGGTGTCTCGAGTATTGTGGATGGAACCATCCATATATGGTATCTCAGATCACAATTCAAGCCACGTGAACTAATTGTGGAAATGAGAACAGTCATTGACACTTTCTAAGGAATATGAAAAAGAAAACGGGCCTATACCACTTTTCAAAGTATCAAAGCAACTTACTGACCTTACACTTTTATTTCTAGTTTCTGCCATTACATATTTTCTGATAGCTGGATCATTAGCGATAGTGATGCGGGTTATTCAATCAAACGTAACTATGCTTGGAAATGAGCAATTCACCATGGGTATTTTCTATACTGCGTTGACAATCCATGGTCAACTAATGTTTTTTGGCTTCATGTCAATGTTAACGATTGGAATAAGTTACTATCTAATTAGCAAATTTTCAAAGAAGTCTCTCTATAGCATGAAACTGGCTATATGGTCTTTTTCATTAATGAATGCTGGTGCAATTTTCTTAATTATTTCAGGGATAATGTTCTTTGGTGCAGGATGGTATAATTTGATGCCTCTTCCATTTCATTCAGGAAACAATGGTTGGTCTTCATTTGCCGCAGCCATTTTTTTGGTAGCTGATGTACTGATAGGAATAGCACTTGTATTTTTTTGTATTAACATTCTCTTAACTGTACTTCGAGGAAAAATAGCGGCTGGTATTCAGAAAACAGAGCAGGCAGATGACGATAAACACAAATACATATCTGATGAGGAAGATAGAGGGAGAATAGACCTCCTTCCCCTACAAGATATACCAGCAACAGTCAGATGGGTTTCAGTATTAGGGATTAGTTCCTGGTTTCCGAAAAAATATAGAACTACAATACCAGCTGTTTCAATTGTTGTTGTTGGCATATTTGTCAACGCATTAGTACTTCTAATAGGAAGCATGGGCCTATTTACTCAACTCGGAATTGGTTTTTCATATCTAACCGACCCAAATTTTGAACCGAATTGGCTTTTCACAAAAGATGCTTGGTGGTTTTTTGGGCATCCAATAGTATATTTTACTTTATTCTCATTTCTTGGCGCCGCATACTACTACATTCCAAAATACAGTAACAAAACCGTTCCATATGATAAATGGGCGTATAGAACCTGGCCTTTTTACTTTGTGTTCACGACTATGGTTTTTTCTCATCATGTTTTCATGGATACTCCTAATCCTGCATGGCTTCAAATACTTATCACAAACTGCGTCTTTTGGGATTGTGTTTCCGTCTGGCCTTACGCTCATGACTATTATGATGTATATTTTCCGTTCAAGAATAAAGTGGAATATAACATCGATGTTTATCTTATCGGGGATTGCAGGCTGGGCATTCGGTGGTCTTGCAGGTACTCAGACTGGTTGGTGGGGTACAAATGTGTATCTTCATAATACGTTGAATATAGTAGGTCACATCCATCTAGTGTTGTTGATGGGAAGTGTTCTTTTGGCTTTCGGTCTGACATATTCAATTCTGCCAAGCATTACAGGAAAGACACTTAGCAGAAAGCTTGGAGCTATGCATTTGATTCTCACAAATATAGGTGGATTTGGACTAGCGTTTCTTTTTCTTTTCCTAGGGTTTGCAGGTTTTATTAGAAGAGAGGGGGATATACCATCTGAATTTGCTTGGGCAATGCCGTGGTTGATGTTCTTTGCTTTAGTAGTAGGGTTTGGCCAAATAGTATTTGCGTATAATTTCTTTCAGACTTTAAAGAGGAAAACAAAGACAAGTGATGAAGAACAGTTTGGAGAGGATCAAAGAAAAAGATCAGTGAAAGAACAAAATTCGTATATTAATGAACAAGGGGATATTGTTAATACTGAATTGTTATTACAGGGTATCGAAGAAGTTGCAAAAACAATCCGAACCAATGAAGGGGCAATTAATAAAATAGTAGAAGATCAAAAAGGTAGGGGGCATCTATTCTGGCATACCGATACAATACATAAGGAATTTTATTATGCTGCAGCCGTATTTACTGGTCTGGCGGGTATCTTACATCTTTTACTAGTACAATATTTTAATGGTTTTGACTCCAATATGTCAATATTCTTTGTTGTCACTGGTATTGCACAGTTGTTCTGGGTTATACCGCTAATAAGAGGGTGGGGAAAGCTCTGGTATATACTAGGAAGTGTTGGGACTGTAGCCTTAATTGTTTTATTTCTTAAAGTCAGCTATGACTGGGTATTTGTCGAATTCTATTTTGTCACTGGTATTGCACAGTTGTTCTGGGTTATACCGCTAATAAGAGGGTGGGGAAAGCTTTGGTATATACTAGGAAGTGTTGTAACTGTAGCATTAATAGTTTCTTGGGTTTCAACAAATGCTCCACTTCCGGTCAAAGGAGTCGTGGCGCCATACGATGTTATGTCTATTGCAATTGAGACTTCTCAGGTAGTATTCATAGCGGCTGCTATGTCAATAATTGTTGGAGAAATACAGAGCAAAAGAAAGGTTGAGTTATGAAGCTCGTAGCACCTCTCCACTTATCTCATTGTTATTGGTCAGGTGGTTTTGAAGGTAGATTCGAATATTATTAGTGCTTATGTTGCTCCAGATCCTCCCCGAAACTGGGATATAGAGTCATTCCACCATCTACAAAGAATGTTGTGCCAGTTACGTAACTTGCTTTTGGTGAGGCTAAAAATTCAACCACGTCTGCAACCTCCTCAGCGCTACCTAGTCTTCCAACAGGAATTTTCTTAAGTACTTTTTCCAGCTTATCTTTATCTTCCTTTAGATCACGGTTCATATCGGTTTCTATGGCCCCTGGCGCTACTAAATTTGCCCTGATGTTGTTTTTGGCCAATTCCAAAGCCATCGTCTTTGTCATCATTTCAATGGCTGCCTTGGAAGTCGCATACGGAATATAGTGGGGCTTAGGTATTTGTTGATGAACTGAAGAGATATTTATTATGCAGCCCCCTGCTGGATTCTCTTGCTTTTGCATTTGCCTGACAGCTTCCCGACTGCATACAAATGGCCCTGTAAGATCTATGCCAATAATCTTATACCATTCTTCTAACGTAGTTTCTGTGAAAGGAATATCCTCTTGTACGCCTGCGTTATTTACTAGAACATCTATTCTACCGTACTTAGAGACAGTCTCTCCGATCAATCTAATACAATCACTTTCTTTTGAAACATCTGCCTCAATTGCTGTTGATGTGCACCAGCTAGAGTATGAATTCTCGATGTCATAAGTGACGCTTTGTGCTTCTTCTATTCTTCTGGCATTTACGATAATAGCGGAATATTGTTTTGACCTTGCAAACGCTAAGACTATTGCTTTTCCAATTCCCTTACTAGATCCAGTAACAATTGCAACCTTGTTAATCACAATTTATTATTGAAGCGCAACCACAAATAATATTATTGCCATATTTCACTCCCGTGGCTCCTACTACCTCGAACTGACGGAATAGAAAATCCGAAAAAATTCCATAGACTCGTAGACTGGCATTCCATTGACTAGAACAAGATTATATTTCTAAGATCCTTGGGTGTATCTCCGTTTTTATCATTATTACCTCCCTATCACTTTTTTTTAAGAATACTATGGTAGCATGTTAACTAAACAACATTTCCCCTATTGTGCGTGGATTCTGTGGTGGTCATGGGGCAACAAAGGTTAATGCACGAGAGGACGTCCAGGAAAAATCTATGAATAGAATCTCAGTACCATTCTGTGAATGCAAGCATACTATGATCCCTTCAATTTATGGTTTTAAACTGCCCTATTAAAGGAAACTCTAACATCTGAATTTGAAGCCTGCTCATAAAAATATAAACCTCGATGTATTATTATGTTGCGACACAAAGCTGAAAACATACCTCATTTTAGCAGATATTTTAGGTTCAGACAGATTGCGTAAAGAACTGGCACAGAAAAGTGGTTTTGACGAAGAATTCGTTGGTGAATCTTGCCTCTCACGTCCTATAGCCGAGGTAATAGAACAAATTAGAAAAGAAAACAGCAAAGTCATCCCTAGGAAGGGAGGTTATACAATTATTGCTAAGGATCTCAAGTCTGTATTTAATGATGTAAGGAGTTTGTCGACAATAAGAATTCCACATAAAGACTTCGGCTCTATTCCTATGGGGATAGCGATTGATGTAAATGAACTCAAGAATGGCAAAGACGACACCTTTCTTGAAAAGGAAAGCAATCATACTGGTGCGTCCTTCAATAACGACTTGATTCAGATATACAAGAAATATGAGGTCACACACAACTCCCAGAACACGATGGACACTTTCATAGTTTACACTAAAGAGTTCCATGAAGAGTTGAAGCAATCAGAAAGACACCTTTTCTCCAGAGAAATTTCTTTTGACGACAAGACTTTTTTCTTGGGAGACCTAGGGGTAATGCAAGATACGGAAGGCATTCTATCAAGCAACAAGATAAACATTGAAAAATTTAAACAAAAAATACAACAGCACAGTTTTTGGAACCATTTTGAAATAAAGGCACTCTTGTTTAGGACTGTGGAAAGTGAGATATGGAATGTTCAGTTTTTATACGTCAGACTTTTGGAAGATGCTCCAGGCGTGCTTGACGGCATTAGAACAGATCACTTAATCCTAGTCCATCAACTATGTGAATTGAATCAATTAAACGATCTTTTAAAGCAAATAACTACAGGAGATGAGATTAGAATAGGTCAAATAGTCGGTTCCTTGGCATTAATAACAAATAAAATAAAATATGACTTTTATCAGCGATCCCATCCCTTTGCGATATCATTTGGAGTAGAATATCCTTGTTATGCTTTGAGCAAATCTGGCAATGCATCTAGTTTACTTAGAGCAGTTCAAGTACGTTTAACATCGGAACTACAAAATCTAAACAGGCCATTTGAAGATATAAGGGACGCAGTAGCACGTTCGCTTGGTCTTGGATTTTGGGCTGGAGGGTATTCCCCTTTCGTTGTAATACTGGCACCCTTGTTGATGGATATCTCACACGTTGAATTTAACAATGAAAGAATACAAATTCTTTTAGATTGCTCTCCTACAATTCAACTTGATGGCATAAGAATCGCCTTGTATGGCAGAGATGATCAAGACAAACAAACTGGTTTACATGAAACTATTACTGATTTCACAAGAGAGGGAGATTCCACAATAGTTTATTCTAATTACTATTTGCGTGAGGAAGACGCGCCAACTGTCTGCATTAAATTGGTTGTATACTATCGGGAACACCCAATGTATGAAAAGTACGTCAACAAATCTTCATAACCATCTACACCGCCATCTCGATCCAACTTGCTCATAATATGACGGTCAAAGAATTTTCAAATGCATGGCAGAGGTTAGTTCTCATTGTTAATTTTTTGATTGCACTTTAGAGTTAATTCCTTTGGCTTGCAATTGTCTATTAATCATCAAAATAAACCCTTCTATGTTATACAACATTTTGGTTTGCCCTAGGAAGGAGCGAAAAAGCCATAAATTTAGCGATTTTGTCGAAGGAATTACACTGTCAATTGGTTATTCTGGCTCTCGAAAATAAAATTAATTTACAATGAAAGTCTTTTTGCTAGAATCTCCTTTATTTGCCCATCCTCTATCAGTGTATCAACTAAATTCCTATGTTCAGCTTTTGGTATGCTCCTGCCTTTATCGGTCTTTAGTGCGTCTATTGTCTTTAGTTTCCAATAGACATTAAGTCCATTCTCAATCAAGCTAAGGGAGTTATAAACAACTTCGCCCAAGGCAGTTAGGGAATATCTGCCATTTACCTTATTTACCAAATCTGCTCCGACCAACCTCGACATTCTTGAATAGTATTGCTTTCGTGTAAGTTTGGTCTTCATCTTGAGCTCTTCACTGTTCCCATTTTCTGCGGCTATCGTTCTAAAAATAATTAGAGCGTCTTTGGGAGAAATACAATCTAGTACTTGTTCTAAAGATACCAACTAACATTTATCTCCATATTATATTTCGATATGAACCTTTAGTGTCTCGTGATGGAGAATTTCCCTTGTATATATCTGATAAGAGATACAATATATCATTCACTACTCGTTTTAATACTTTCCGCGAATTGTATTGACTTAGATTCTTTTGATAGTAATTGAAAGTATTTTATAAATTGCTGTCCCAAATAAGCGTCATCATAATTAGCAATCGCAATTGTAAATTGTTCTGGGCTGTTAAAGTTTATGGATTCATAAATTACTTGGTGACCATCGACCACCAAGAAACTAGCTGGTACGGCAGCTTTTCTTATTTCAAAACGCGGAGACCTTATCATCCTTTTGACTAACTGCAATGTCTCGTTATTAGGTGGGGTTCTCAAAATTGCGTTAATTCTATTTTCAATGCTTATAGGTTCTGGATTCCCATCTAAAATATGCAAAGTAAGACCCTGGTTAAACTTTTCAATCATCTTCGATGAAGCATGGGGGTCATGATATCGTGAAGCAAAAAAAATTTCTTTTTCTGCATTATATAAAAGTTTGATTACCTCTACAACAAGACTGTTGAAATCCTTTACAATACTAAAACCTGATAAATGAGTGGAATTTACGTAATTCTTTAAATTGCAGCCTTGAATGACTTGATTTATGATAGATTCACTTTGCTCGGGTGGAAAATCTTGTCTCGCCTTTAAGACATCAATAGTCTTCAATGGCCAGTAACTAGCCAAGGATTCATCAAGCATTTTGACCTGTCCGTTATACACCAAGGAACCAAACGTAGTTGTCTTGTATACAGAGTTCCTATTTTTTTCCACTAGGCCAGCTCTGCAGAGACGTTTGAGCTTGGTATAGAAACGTTTCTTGCTCAAATTGCCTCCTAGGTCGTTCGAGGAAAACTTAAGGCCAGAATAAGCTGTCTTAAGCATTTTAACAGATGTTCGATCAGACAAAATCTGGTAAACTTGCTCAGAAGTCACTGGGGCAGAAGTCATTTAGATAGCAACTGAAACAACAAGATCCACGACTATTTAAAAGTTCCCAATTTTGGAAACTTTTTTACGGAAGTTTGTCACAACAGTAGTTTCTAAGCGGTTTATTCGGTTGTGTACTGATAGTCATTTAAGTTCTGTTTAGGAATGGTTGTTCATTCCTTGTTTAATTCTTCCAACGATTTACCAAGAGTACGAGATCCATATAGCAACACCAAAATCGTTGCTACAAAAGCAAACGATGCCATTGTTATCATAGTATAGAGGAAACCCAAGGGCTGGAGGAAAACAAAAACTATTGGTCCAAAAGAAGCTAGACCTCTGCCACTCCCTTCTATAATTCCAGTACCCGTAGACCGTATCTCAGTCGGAAAATTTTCTGTGGTATAACTGATTAGGCTCGTGATAAGCCAAGCATTAGAAGCAAACGCAAGAAAACCTGCAGTTGCTAATCCTAGATAGTCGTAAATTAATAATCCACGCAACACGAATGCCAAACCCATAATACTGCTTGCGAAAGCTACCTGATATTTTCTTTCGATCCTTTCTGCGATGATAATTGCAAAGCATCCTCCCGCCACAAAACCAAAACTACTCAATGTATTGATCGATATCGACTCAGATAATGACAATCCTTGATTAACAAATTCAACAACAAGCAATAATGATGCGTAGATTGGCAGGAGGATAAAGGACCAAACTCCTATGAATAAAATGATCCGCAGTAGCGATTCCTTACCCCAAAGACTTTTGGCTACACTATCTCTTAACAAATGGGCCGATACCTCTGGTGTGTCTAAGGGTGCAAGATGAAAGGATTCCAGCACTTCGTTTGCTTTAATAATTTTCCCTCTCGCAATTAGCCAGCGAGGAGACTCAGGGAGCTTAGTCCTATAAGGTAGTATTATAATTGCCACAAGTCCCCCCAAAGCTGCAACTAATCTCCAGCTTTCAGCGCCAAAAACCTGGTTCTGCTCAATTAATAAGAAAGAGATCGGTCCTGACGATGTTATGCCTATCCAGCCTAAAATCATTATCATCGAAATGTAGCGACCTCGTCTTGATTTGGGCGAAATTTCAGCTATATATACCGCTACAACTGCTATCTCAGCACCTATTCCAATTCCAGTAATCAATCTAAATATAGCCATTTGTGTCATGTTTTGCGACCAAGCGGTTGCAAATGAGCCTATTGTTAGAATGACAATAGAAACTACCAGTGAGGTTTTTCTACCAAACTGATCTGATACAATAGAAATGCAGAAGGAACCGACTACATACCCGAGTATTGTCATTGAAGCACCAAATGCTATCTCTTTATCCCCAATATCCCAAATATCTTTGAACACAGGAGAGATGTATGAGTAGTTTGTTAAATCATAGTATGTGAAAAAGCCAGCCAAGCTAATAGCTACTATCAACGTATTTGATAGTGGAATTTTTTGCAAAAAATCTAATCTTGAACCTATCTCATTTGTATATTTCTTCTGATGATCATCATTTTCTACCATTTGACGTGCACTTGATGGGTATTGTCTATAGCCTTAGTTTAAGGATATAAACCCCCGGTTAGATGAATGAGACTCATTGAAAAGTAACTTTACACTTTTATATAGTGGACTAAATTTGAATGCCACCTACGTATTATTCATATAAGGCTGCCCTAAATCTATTTTATAATATAATAGCATGATTGGAGGACATAGAAGAATCGATCTCTAAAGAGAGGCTTTTATTTTTCAGTTATACAATCCTGTTATACTATAATCGTATCTGAAATTGTTGCTATAGATCTTGATTTTTTGACTGGGCTTTAATACTCTCTCACAAAAGTAGCCTAATATCGAAACACAGACGATAAAAACTCGCCTATTACAACCATACAACCAAATGTTAAAACAAAAAGCTCCTATGCGTAAGAAGACTGCAACAGCCGTCGAGAAAGAGAAATGCTCTTCATCTTTTTTGCTATCGCAAGTCATTTTACTTCAATCACGCAAAAAATGGGGGATAATTTTTGCGCTTGCTACTGTAACGGGAATTCTGTGCACTAACCCTGCAATATTCGTAATGGGGATATTTGATGTAGGTCAAAGAGGACAAGAGGGTGAAGTTGTAGTTTGGATATTTGTATCCAAGCTCTTATTGTTGCCGCTAGCAACATTTCTTACAATTGTTGGTATGTATGTACTCAATGATTTGTTTGATGTCGATATCGATCGTGCTAATGGGAAGAAAAGGCCTATTCCTTTGAGACAGGTTTCAAAGAACCAGGTTTGGATATTTGTCGCTCTAACCAATGCGATTGGTTTTGCAATTGCTTTGTTTACCTACAGCTTGCCCAATATATTGATCTTTATGTCCTTGGTTGCTATCGGTTTGATGTACTCTTCTCCAAAGGTTTCCCTAAAAGATCGACTTGTTATTAAGACACTGTCTATTTCAATAGCATTAATGCTATGCCTGTTATTTGGGTTGACAGGTATTTACAACTGGACTTCCGATGGGAAGTATTTAGATGTATTAGCTGTTCCGCTGTATGCTGCATTGATGCTGGGGATTATGATATTTGTTACTTCTCCACTTAACGATTTAGGCGATATCAGCGGAGATAGGGGAGCTGGTCGACGTACAATTCCGATTGTAATCGGAAAGAAACGAACATTGAAACTTTCAGTATTTTTTTCTAGCACTATGATCGTTCTGTCCTGGATACTTTATGGCTATTCAACCTCTAAAATAGGAATAATCATACCTCTATTAACGAGTCTTCACGCAACCATAACGATACTTAGCCTAGGGAAGATGCTTGCTAATTTAGACAATATGGACTTCGTCCGCAGATTTGTACTAAGAAAATCTATGCCACTTCACATACTATTACAATTGTTACTTATTGTGGGAGCTCTGCTTTCCAAAATGGTTATAGGGTAATCGCAGATTTGACATTGGGAATTAGTTAAACTACGGGATAAATCCATTCAGGTACCTGTCTCTTCTTTCCTAAGTCTCTTATCCCCTCGCCCTCTTAATGGTATTGCAATCATTATAAGATCAATCATTTCCATTCATGTGTTTCCCGTAAATGGTTTGTAGGAATATCTGTACTAAAATCAAAGTAGGCTTAACCAGTTATGCATTAGGCACAAAATATTGCAGTATATGTGAAGTTTACTTATTTCACAATGGAATATTCTGTCCATGTTGTGGTCGACAGTTGAGAACGAGACCACTTACTAAAAAAGCTAGGGATTGACATAGTAGAACCGCATGAACAGTGCGCAAGCATATTATCGATAGAAAAATAGTGCAGGGGGAGGCCACTTTATTGTCAATTCATGTAATATGCTTTCTCGATGTTGTCACATGTTTCTATAATCTGTTTTAATATCGTAATTGAACTAATAGGGGGCGTAAACCAAAGTAAGTTAATATTATTCAGCAATGAGAGATGAAGAAATAAATGGACTGCAAAACTATCAAATTATAAGCCAGATTCTAGATTATGAATTATCGAAACTACTACCTGGTATTGTTGGTTGTAGCTTTGACCTTCTCTTACTCGTGTAGGCTCTCATATGGAAGATTCAATGGCAATGATAAGAATATTGTCTGCTCTGAGAAGAACAGTGCCTAGTCTGTTGTTCGGATCTATGGAACCATGATCGTTCTTGTTCAAAAGCTCAACTGCGTCTTGAATTACTAGGTTCATATATTGATCAAAATCATGCAATCTTCCTCGAATAGATTTACCTCCTCTCAACTTGACGATCACGATCTTACCAATGCAGGTATGAAGGAGCTCACTTGATGGTGATTCTGCTGTCAATATCTCGGTTGCACCAAATTATTATAATACTTTGCTTAATGTTCTTCTTATTCTTTTCGTTAAGCCAGAGCACACTAGCTAAGGCACAAAGCAGTGTCATAATTTAGAAACAGCACACACCTAGCTAAAACAACGATAATTTCTCATTGCCTGTCACAGGGGTCTTAATGTTCGGAGTAATAACTGATTTTGGACTGGAACTACAGTTTCATTGGTTTAGTACTAGAAAACGCCTTCGCATAAACACTATCCAAATGATGAAAGGCTATTTACAGCAAAGGAGACGTTTATCGTGTGCTTATAAGCGAATGTTAGGCCCTAAACTTTTTCAACCAGAGTGTGATATAGTATTACCAGTGTTAGAAGATCATTATGGCTCTACGAATTCAATGGATGACATTTTAAGAGAACTAGATAAAGAAAAGGCTCGAATAGTTATTTTCAAGGATATCCGAAAATTTAGAAAATCTGTGACCGTAGTAACAGGTTTACAAGAGACAGAGGATGCAATAGGAATAACAAAACAGTTAAAGACAAATATCGGAACTGGAGGTACTTATAAAGATGGGCAGATTGTTCTGCAAGGTGACCATCGAGAAGCGGTTAAGAATATGCTTATAAGACGAGGGTTTAACGAGGGTTCAATCGAAGTTAGGTAATAATTATTGGGATTTCAAGTAAAAGACCATGCGACGTTAATATTAGTCTTTTTCAACTTTTCTTGAATTCTTTCATAAAGTGATCTCTGAAATAACTAGCCAGTGCTATTGACTTGCAACACGAATCTCTTGATGACACGACAAGGATATCTATGAAGGACAACAACTTGAAGTTCCCGGGAAAACAATTCGCACCGTATTGTCGGCCTCTCACTCTAGAGGGTCTTTCATTCCGATGGCACTATAGTTTACTTTCAGACATTGACTAAAATATCTTAGGAGCATCCTCAAAATAGGTATTTCATTCTGTTCACTTTTCGCTTAAATTGTAGACTGGGTAGACAACGAAACCACAAAAGGAATAGCAATATTCTTAGATCCGAAACGTCATTGAAATGTGTGGAGCGAAAGTCGCCTTGAACAAATAACTAGAATCTATTTTAGCTTGTACTGGAACCTGAATTCAAAGCCAAGTATTACAAATTTTCAGTTTCATAAGTAGGAATATAGAGCTGTACTCTCAGCGTAGAATTAGATTATGTCCCAAACTAACCTTTTTCGTTGAGATAATTGGCTCGGTAAGAAAGATAAAAAGAAAATATTGAAGCTATTATACTAATGATGGTGCTGCATGATACCCTGCTGGATACAACCCACTCCAAAGTTATTTCTCGAAGAATTCCCCTTGCTTTTTCATCCTCGCTATTTCTTTATCAATTGCTTCAGCCATCACCTCTAGTTCTTCTAGGTTCCCAAATTTCTGATATGTCAGCCTCTCTAATAACTGCAAAACACTTTTAGCTGTGCGATATTGCTGTATTCTTGGGTCATTCAGCTCACCATACAAACCGATACCTTGTATGTTGTTTATTTTTGCGAACCCCAGGATAAGGCCATTAAACCCTGTAATGAGAGACGATTGAGGGGTGGTTTGTATTCCTAATTTTCTGATTTGTTCTGTTAATTCTCTAGATGTAGTAGTAACGAATGTTCCTGGCTTTTTGCCTATAATTCTATTCGTATGGAAGGCGCCCAACGTGTATATTAATCGAGCAGAATGCCTTTTGGCGACATCTATAATGTCTTGACACAATTCATATAATTCCTGATTAGTCTGTGGTTGACCTATTCCTCCACCAAAAACTATAGTCTCCTTAGTGTAACGGTATTCCCAATTTTCTTGCTGAAAGTCAATATACCCTCCATTATCTATCACATGATTGGGAGACGGCGGACATACATACCTGAAAAGTCTTGTTTTTAGACTCTTGTTGATAGCTTCAATGGCTATACTGCCAACGTTACCCATATCCTGCATGGCAGCGATGACTATCGGTTTGTGGACCTCTTGTGGCTCTTCTTGTTTTACAAAGAACATTCTATATTCATTATTGAATCCATAAAGCATAAAAAATGTTACACATTGATGAGATAATTTGGAGTAAAACCCATACTCAATAACCTTATTAGAATCTTCATACCTCTCTAAAACATGGATTATGATAACCTCTGCAAAGAAATCTTAGAACAAGACGTAAATATCAGATTTGCGGGAGTGTGTGATGACACAGGTCAAATTCGATATGGCGGGCAGCGTCAGGGAGTCAATAATCTTCTTTCTTCTGAGGAAACAAAAAGATCAAATTTGCAGGCATTAGCTAGGTGGAGTTTGCGCAACTCCCTCGCTCCTAAAATTGGCAACGGAAGATATGCTATGGCAGAATATGAAAAGATCAAACGTATAACCTTCCCGTTAGAGAACTTTCATTTGTTGTTGATAACAACAGAAGTACAAGCTGATCACGGAAAAATAATAGATAAAGTACTCGACATGATCAAGAGGTAGGGATTTTCTACTCCTGTAGGTACTCTGTTTTAAGTCATATGTATACTACTACATGTATTAGTTGATAGTTAATGTGGGTGATCTGTAGCCTCATGCGAGGCCCCCCAACCACCAATACTACCCGTATAGTCACCAGTAACCTCTATAACATCATCTGAATCAGATATTTCCTTAAGTGCTTCCAAAGTTAGTCTCTGATTGGTTACGTAGTGGGTACCCTTATCATATATAGTAGGAAGCCATCCAGTTTTTTCAAATATCTTATTTTTCATTTCTTCAGAATCTGTATCTGGTTTTGTAAATATCTCTACCATATAAAATGGTGAATGTTCAGATTTTTCCTTTTCACGTACTAATAGATCATGAATGAGGACAGGATCAACTTTAGGCAGGTATGTCTGATATAGAGTCTGTAAGCCCTGAAAGACGGTCTTTAGTTCTCTCAGCCTATCTGGGCTCCTATGGTATGATATCTGTTGTTCCTGAATCTGTTGTTGAGAGAGAGAAGAAGACAGTGATGGTGTATTATAGCCCCGTATGTTTTTATGGTCCCTGTGTTCATGCGAGGCCCCCCAACCACCAATACTACCCGTATAGTCACCAGTAACCTCTATAACATCATCTGAATCAGATATTTCCTTAAGTGCTTCCAAAGTTAGTCTCTGATTGGTTACGTAGTGGGTACCCTTATCATATATAGTAGGAAGCCATCCAGTTTTTTCAAATATCTTATTTTTCATTTCTTCAGAATCTGTATCTGGTTTTGTAAATATCTCTACCATATAAAATGGTGAATGTTCAGATTTTTCCTTTTCACGTACTAATAGATCATGAATGAGGACAGGATCAACTTTAGGCAGGTATGTCTGATATAGAGTCTGTAAGCCCTGAAAGACGGTCTTTAATTCCTGCAATCCAACAGACATAATTTGTACCTTAATATATAATTGTGATTATATAAGAGGATTTCCAATACTTAAAAGTCATAATGTTACCATTGTATAGGTCAGAAGATAACCTATGAGGACCCAAGAAAAAAATCTATTGTTAGGATAGGTTGTTACTTACCTTTATTGCTGTTAGAACCTTGAAGATTAAATAATCTGAGTCATGATGAAATGATAGGGCATCGACAGCATGAATAAAAGAATTGTTACCAGGGTATTACTAGGTATTGGTTCATTATTTACAATAGCTGGATCTATATTTATTACACAAAGCGTATCTTGGCTAGGTCCACGTACTTCCTTCATGCACGGTAATTCTGAATGGACTTATAACGGATTCATGATTCTTGGTGTTGGTATAGTTACTTTAGCCTGCCCTGTTGGGATGTGGATTTACAAACGAAAGGCTAGATCAAGCTAGTAGATAGAGCATTGAAGGCTCAATACCTATTTGACAGCTTCATACAAGATCATAACTGGAAAATATCTGGAGAAAAAATATCACCCATCAATTCTTTTCGAATCACATATTCCATTAAAAATGTACTGTGCCGCCTCTCCGTGTGGCTATTTTTCCCTCCTATCCTTGTCTCGCTGATTTCGTAAATCTATGGGCGTCATTCTCTGTTTGCCTCTATGCCGTCGTTCCTTGTATTAGAAACCATGTGTGTTCAATTATAAGTCGATCCCCCCGATGGCAATTTCAATTCTTCAGTGATAGGTCGTCGGCTGAGCATATAGCACTTTATTATCTAGTAGAGCACTAATGAATAGAGGAGCATATGCCTCGTGATCATTGTTCCAAGTGATATCGACCCGGACAAACTCAATCTCTTATTTACGAAATTGAGCAAGGCAGCGCGGTTTAACTTCAAAATACTCTCTCGATTAAAGCATTGAGTAACAGTATTTAATAGAAGGGAGGTAAGATCTGTTAGTTTGGTCAGACAAAAACAAGCCATTGGAATTATGGGCATGATTTTTGCAGTAGCAGGTGGTATTGTGTGGTTCTTTCAAGCTACAATACCCGCAGTAGTGCTTTGGGGCGTCGCAATAATTATAATATTCAAATTGAAACAACGAAGAATGAAGTAGTCTGATATAAATCACTCATCTGAAAACCGCCTCAGATGACTTAGGTATAGCCTGTGAGAGGGGTGGAATAATATATTATCTGCAATCTATGTTGGTTTCTTAAGAAGTTAAAGGTCCATAAAAAATCACAAAAAAGATTTCTATTTTAACGAAATTTTGCAATTACGTAATTTCAATAGACACAAAAAGGGGTTTTATCCAATAACCCTAGTGCGGAAGCTTCTAATACGTGCCACACATGAACTTGCATCTAGATTAGAAGATAAATTAAGGCATAACTATGATGTTCGTGTTCATGTTTTAGATGACAGGACAACTAGTGTTGTCTGTGAAATATCGGCCGAAGTCCGAAGAAAATGGGTAACCGTCTGCCGGTTTGCCCATACCGAGAATTTGGAAGATATTTTAACAATGTTTAGTGTCAACCTCGAGTTGAAAACAAAAAGACCATGACTGTGTTTTTCTTTTTTTATAGCCCTATCAGTTTATTTTAACCTGATTGCGGTTGAGGGATCAAATTTGGGGCAAGGTGGATATAGTGCCCGATGGTGATTCGTTTTGGTCTATGAGGTGGGATGTGCAACGTAGCAGGTCAATTTAAAAAGTGGATATTTGGTAAGGATAGTAAGAGAAGATCTAATTGAGCAAAACCCAAATGGTAATCAACACAACCAAAACCGCAGGAAGAGTATTAAAAGAAATAGCCCTTATAGTGGCACGTCTATTGGTAGGCCTAATCCTAATTGTTGGAAGAAAAGTGAGGGCGGATGGAAAACCTAAAGTTACACAGCTTGCATCATGGGTGAAAGCACGAAGTATAATTTTTATTAGAAAGTCAATAGAGGTAGTGAAACCTCTAGCGATCGAAGCGGGGCAAAAATCAAAAGCTTTACTTATTGTTACTGGCAGAAGGCTAAGAACAGAGGGAGGACCTAGAGCCATGTATACTGCACACTTCATAAAACTACATTCTATTGCGTTTGTTAGAAAACGTAAAGAACAACAAACTACCAAAAGTACTGAAAATATTGTTCATGATCCTTCTGGACAAAATTATCACACCGGCACCACAACATCGAAAGTTTCTCCGGAAATCATACTCGAAAAAGATCGTACACTTGATGTCAGTGACAGATTGGCAAACGAAATTAAGGATAAAGGCATCACCTGTCATATAGTAAGAGAGATAGGATCAATTCAATTTGAAGAGAAATCTTGTTATAGTCATCTATTTCCTATGAGTCCAAGAATAATAACAAATAGGGGTTACATAAGGCTTAGTGATATTAGCAGCAGAAACATAAGCTTAATACAGATAATTCAAAGAAATTAGCAACCATTGTGCACACGCGAGTGGTGAATTGTTTTTATCAGGCTCTTCTCTTTCTCGTTACCGATACGCCCTACACATCATCAAAATTGTTCTCAGGACGGATTATAACCCACTTGACGACCTACCTAATCCTAGTAGTCTTAGTCGAGGGTTAATCCTCAGAGCACGACCTCACATCCCTTATATTATTTAGGACAGGCTGATTGTTGTTAGATCGCTACCGATCATCCTCTATTGCCTGATCCCAAGTATCCAATGTGCTTTATTCGGCCTGATCTAAGCGGTAGAACTCAGATACCCATCCTATAGGGTTTTCTAGGATGTACCACCCTATTACCTGCCCGAAATAAATCCTACTTGTCAAAGTGACGAGTTCTACTGTCCGAGACCTTCCCACCCCAGTCATTCATAATAACATTTCTAAATCTTTTGTAAGAAATCTGATTGATAGCAGCCATAATAACGATAAAGGATCCTACTAGCAGCAATAATGTCCCAGGGACGGCTAGGATGGTGAGAAACCCAACTGCCACTACATGAATACAATCCTTTCCACTTTGAAGATTATGCAGAATATCTGGCTGTAAATCACATATCCTGCCGGCAATTAGAGGAACTATAAATACTGCATTGACGGCGACAATCATACCTACCATACACAAAACAAGACCTGTTTTAAGAGCTGAGAACACCTGAACAAACCTATTATGTAAAAATCAGGTATATTAATTATTTAAAAATCCGACTATACTTTTCTTGATAGCACGCTGTCGGAGTGAGCAAATATTACAGATCTCAATGCATAAAAAAAAGGCCCCAAGGTTTTCTTAATCCAAGGTATAGCCTGCAGTGAAGCTACCCAAACTCAATTAAAATCTGTTAGGTTTCTGATCTATTATCGGTTCTTTAGCTCGAATGGTGCTTCGGGGTGTTATTAATTTACTCATCGGCATTCTATGCACTTTGTTCTGTTATCCATTCTCTAAATCTATTGACCGCAAATTCTTCAGATTGTCTAATAAAATTTGGATTTTTTGTTTTCCATTCTTCTTGAGGAATTGCATCAAAAAACTATTGCATACACAAGATAAACCGCAACCGTAGATTTCTTGCATTCTAGGTTATGGCATATCGTTTTAGAATATGTGCTATTTCTCCAAATGGATAATCATAATCTCTCTTAAAAGGAGGCAACTCAAAGGTTCGGGTCAATATTGTACAGATCGAATCTAAGTCATCCCGTATTGTAGTCAAATGTATCAAGGTTCTCCTACGTTGATAAATTAGCGATAGGTAAATAACTGGGTAATATATCTAGAAAAGAATACAAAAAGCATAAATGGTCATGCTCTCGAATTAAAATCGAGAGAATCATTCTTGAAAGCATGGGTGGTATTTGCTGTCATATTTTTTTGTTTGCTATTGCTATCAAACCCATGCTGGCTCATTACTTTCGAGGATCCCTACACAGAATTTGTACTAGCATCCCCAGCTTTTAATAATTTCAATGGTTTTTCAACATATAACAATCGTGAATATGGCTTTGAGATACAGTACCCTTCTGATTGGCAGAAAATCGAATTTATTCAGGGTGTTGAGAGAGGTGGCCGGAATATAGTTATTAATTTTCTTTCTTCATCTGAAGCAAGTTCTGACAAATTTCGAGCTTATATGATAGTTGAGGTTGCAAATCTCCAACCTCCGCAACCGCTCACCGGATATGTTAATCAACAGATAAGTGACTATAAGAAAATGTTTCACGGATTCAAGCTAATTGAATCCACGTCTTCATCGTCAAGCAATTCTGTTAACGGAAGCCATGGTATTCACAACAGCGTTTCACCATATTCCAAAGTTGTGTTTAGATATGACGACTCTATGGCTGAAGAAATTCAGGTAATGGAACTATATTTCCTGAACAAGAATAGAATATACATTTTATCATTTCATTCAGAAGCTACTGGCTATGGAAATTACCTCCCTAAGATACAAGAAATGGTTGACTCATTTAATATTACTTAGGAGCTAAATTCTGGAGCATTAGGCTCTCCGGTGTTATGGAATTAGCAAATAATTCAAGAGGTTGTAGAGATTTTATGAGAAGGGGTCACATGACGTGCTCCGAATAATCAGGTGAATGCTAAAGGTCCAACAATTCAGTCCTAGTAACTGGCCCTCATGGCTGCAAGGTTACCGTCTAGATCTCTCCCCTCGGATTACAATTGCAAACGATAGTCGTTTGTTTAGCCAACTTCCTTCGTGCCTGTCGAGCAGAAATGACAAGCTTTGGAATGAATGTTGTATTCACAGAACTGAAAGAGTACCTATCTAGTCTTCGCATAAAGGCTCATGCAGGCTCATTCGGAATTCCCTAAGCTGTGTCAGGAATATTGTTGGCTGAAGGTTTGTGGGACCGGTTTAATGCGAACCGCTTTAAGAATGGTAACTAGAAATTCATCCCTATTCTGTGACGGGCTCAAGGTATTCTATACTTACATGGCCTCATATTTGGTAAAGATTGGTCCCCCTTTAGAGTGGCTAGATAAAGTTCTCTTAGCTAAATAATCGTTCTCGAAATGATACATGGTTACCATACCGCTGATCGATACTAGAGGAAATTAGTGAAAATCTCTTGCAGATTAGGTGATAAAGGCAACCATATAATTCAACACACACTAAAGAAAATATCTAGCAAATAATACTTACCAGTTATGTTAGATAGAAAAATATTGACATAAGGCAGATACCCACCATTTCATTGTAACAGGGGGTATTACTAAAATAAATTATACATGGTAGGCTCGGATAAAGTTGTCTTCTTTTGACGTATTTACTCATACAGGGATCAACTTGACTTTACTCAAGGCATTATCATTTGACATGTTTACATAAACTTACGCGTGAAAATGTTGTGTTCATGTGCGTGTGATTAATCAAATTCGCGCAGACCATCTTCTTAATCTGCAAGTGGAGAGTATAAATGTGTATAAACATGCAATCAGATCAATGCAGTCCCCCCAAAAAAGCCCTTAATGATAGTCACACAAGCAGAATTACCACTTACTTGATTATGCTCAGACTAGAGCCGAAGCTACATTCTACGAAACAGTCTCCAACTCGGGGAAATATTCTCAAAAGATCGAAAGTCAGCCAGACGAGGTTTTTTTGTCTTTATTATCTCTATGAACCGTTTTGCCACATCAATCAATGATTCTTTTTCTTCTTTCAGTGATAAGCCATTTTCAAGATCATTTATAGATTTTACTGTACTTATAAAGTCTTCAGTTTGCTTTATTGTTACATCGTATCCATTTTCAACATTTATGCTCATTTGAATTTGTTGAAGCTTTTCTTCCAATTGCTGCATATGATATTCGCTTTTTCCTATTGTATTGTTGTTGACTATTTTTTTAATTCCGTCCCTGATTGATTGTATTCTCATTTGGTTTAACGCATCTCAATATCCATCTTTGATTAGCTTTTCGATAGTTGTGCGAGAATAATCGTAGATTTTATTAGCAACTTCGATTCCGTCATCTTTGTGATCCATGCGAACGACCTTAGTTAATCTGAATCTTCCTCCTAAAAGAAGATTATTATATATTCTTTGCTGTCCTTTTCGATTTTTACTACCTCCGTGTTGATGCAAAATTTGTTTAATTTCCTTCTCTGATGCACCGTTTCTCTCTGGTAAGTTCTTTAGTTTTTTAGCCAAATCAATATAATCACTCACGACTTCTGCTATTTGTTCATCATAATGTGTTTTGTCGTTAAAAATTATCATTATTTTTTATACCTTTTTCGATTTCGTCTTCTTCGCTAAGCCTCTCGACTAAAGCCTGAGATACTCCCAGCTTCATATGCTCCCAGCGATACCCCACCTTGGAATATTATGGCCCGGTGAACCCGTTTGACAATAACATTTGTTTCACGAGGGGGGTTGTGTTACCAGTATTATTGTTGGTGGTAGTTTATTGAAAACTTAAACTGGTAGAAACATCATTCCCTTTAACATATGGAGCTGTAAATGAAAAACTATAAGTGTTCTCATTACGAAGGTCAACAACAGGTATTCCTCTTGTTTGTTTACATGAGTAAGAGTTAGTTTCGTCTATATCGTTTGTGACGTTATACGCGTTTAAAACAACTTTTGTACCCTCTGAAACAGTTTGGCTAAAATCGACATACTGATTGGCATCTACCTTGTTGCTACTCTGAAATTTTAACATCATTATCTTTTCTTACCATAGTCATTTACTTTCATCATGCATGAGGATGTCCTGGTACATAAGCTGTTCTTTAATTTCCAATATATTATCGGAGGTTGGTCGGATAATTCATCGATCGCTATTTTTTCCTCCGGGAAACATGAATATGAAGATAACATGGAGGAGACGGATTTCCGTGAGATTTGCCCGGATATTATGGTCTTAAATCGAATAAAAGTAGGATATAGAAAATTGAACAACTATGAAAAGTAGCTAACTTTTGTTTTTGTCACACTTCAAATTCATTACACGCGTGAAACAATTTTAAAGATGATCTCTCTATTGAAATAGAAAAATATATCACGTCCTATTACTCATAATTACCTTGCGAATTCTTTTTGTCAATGATTATTATTTTTCAGTGACTGGCTCTAGCATTGCCAATTGGAATCTGTGTAGAATGTTATTAAAAAAGGGAATAGATATTGCGGTCTTGACGAGTTCCAACCAAAAAGCAGAGCCTCAATTAGAACGCATTTATACACTGCCTGCTTTAATTTGTAATTATCCATTATACATTGCTACACCGGTTATTCATCAAATCAAGAAGGTCATCACACTCGAACAGCCAGATATAGTACATATACAAAGTCTATCATTGGTTTCACTGGCCGTCATGTGGCTAGTGAAAAGACTAGGAATTCCTGTGGTAGTAGGAATACATGATTTACCTAGAAACATTGCCATATACTCGCCCATAGCACGCCACCTAATAGAAATGATTGCGAAAAGGGTCTACTTTATTTGTTTAACAAAGCAAGTGTTGCTATAGCCCCATCAGAATATGCGAAATCATATTATAGACACCTAGGGGTTCATTCTATGATACACGTTGTAAGCAATGGGTGTGCAAAAAAATAGTCGGCTATTTTAAGATGTTTGTCTCAGTCCAACGGAGGCGATAAATCCCTTTGGTTTACTATATCCTCAGTTGTCATACTAGAGGTATGTGTTCAAGCAACCACAAGTTTCCATAATCTTCTCCTTGGAATATTCAAAGCACGCAAAAGTAGTTTAGCATAGGTTGAACTATTGTAAAATAACAGCCTGGTAGGGTTCTAAAAATTCCTTTTATAGACTGGGATGATACCTTAAACTAGTAAACCTGTTTTAAAAAATGAAATGAATAAGCGAGATATAGAAAAATTAACAAAACAATAAAGTGATAGGACTAGGAGCAGGTCTTACACCGCATTACTAATTGTATATTTTATATTGGTAATAACAGTTGAACACAAACAGAATCATCACAATATAACCCTCAATACATGACTGTGGATCCGGGGAGATCATCACTCAAGAAGCGTGATGTATTATCCGAACCGACTAATCAATATACGCTTCAACCAAACGCTATAGGTATTAACAAATTCACATAAATGCTAACGTAGAAACCTAAAAAGAATTCAGGGAAAACAACCGAGGGATAATCCTATTGCCAACTTTAACTATTTATTATAACGTTCTTTACAAGTTAGTAGGTGGGTAGGTCACTACCGACATTACTTTTCTATTCTGATATTAGGTGTCAATTCGTCTATTTTATTGGACAATTGCAGTAGTTGCATTCCCTTATTTGTTGTTCTATAGGCCCGTTGTCCTTCTTGATATTCTATTAAGTCATTTTCCTGTAAAATTGTCAAGTATTCTTTCAACTGCTGATAAGACAGAAATGCGCTATACATTATTTTTGTCTTGGTTACCGTTCCTCCACTCGCTGCCTCTAAAATCATTCGAATTATATCAGATCTGCTTCTGTTTTTCATTTGACAGAATGTATATGGGGGCACATCTATTTATGTAGTACACCCAGTTGGTTATAGAACTATGTTTGTTAATTTGGGATAGATCATTTATGAAAGGTTGCCTTATACTGTAATCTGCAATAACAGCCCAAACAAAACTATCTAATCCGTTACTATATCAGAAGGCGCTAATGAGTTGCCGTAGACAGCGTCTATTTTGCCAACAAGCCAAAAGGTAAGAGTGATCTATTAGATTCTAAGGCAGTTCGGCTGAAAATACACCGTTATGAAAACTCTCATCTAAACCAATTTTATAGCCTGCTATCTCGGGAGAAAAAGCTTTGGTTGTGTTCTATGCCAATTCGCGTCCGTTTTATCAAACATACCACCAGTTTATGAATCAAACACGGGTTCTAGAAGACATAGCAACTGACCAACTCTCTGAATCAAAGGTTATGATGATAACCCTTTGTAGGATAGATTGTCACTAAACGCCGGACTCTACTCTAATCCCGTTTCTATAGGGGTCAATTAATTTCACGATGAGACGCTAAAATGGGCGTTGGTCTAGATAAGCAGGATATTGATTGATTCTAAACTGAGGGATAATTTCTCTATAGTCACTAGAGCAGTTTAGGTTGCTCGCTTATTGTTCTTCAGATATATACTCCCAGTCTAAATTCCACTGCTGTCTGCTTTCTTGATCTCTACAGTCACTTTATCCCCAACCTTTAATTGTATATCTTCATATTCTCTCATACTGAGTTTAATTGTAGGAGAATCAGATGTCATTCCTGCCGCCCCTGCTCCCCCGAACATATTAGACATTGCTTTGGGTAGATTTTTCATCAGGTCTTCTGGAGACGTAAATGCACCAACACCGATACCGAATGGGCTCTGAGGAAAGCCCTTTCCTGCGCCCCCTGCTGCCGCCGACTTTGGCGTATTACTATCAGCAAACGCAACATAAACATAAGGACTCCCGTCCTGCGAAGCTTCTATCTTTGAAACTATGAAATCTTTTTTCATGTAAAGTAATTTGGAGGGAACAAACTTATAATCTTTCAGAATATTAAGTTAGTGAGATGGTCTGTAAGTACATTAGATTAACTGTTCCCGTCACAAAGGCGAATATTTCTGAAATTAATCGGAATCTTACCGACTCCTCGTCTGTGCTCTTTTGCAGGAACCAATAGACAATTGATAAACTAGTTTGCTCACATCATACTCATTTTGGAAATTTCTTGACTTCAAAAATCTCCATTGGGAGCAAGCCTAAATTCAAAGAAGTCGTATTGCCAGTGACTTGCACTAATGGTAACTCCTTTCATATAGACTATCATGAAATGCAGTTCCAAAACAGCCATTATGATGGGCAAAGCAGAATACAATCGCATTTGAAGTGAATAGGTAAAGTCACTGTCCTGCTACTGGATTGACCGCCGTTTGATTGGATGACATATTATTGCTAGTTGAATTTACCAATCGACTTGATTGTTGCTCTCCTTCTCGCCCAGTGACGCCTGCAGTTGGAATGTCAATAAATGGAGTAACTCCTTGTCCATCCTCTCCAGCTCCTCCTGTCACTAATGGTAATTTACCATCCCATTTAGTTGCCTTTAGCCATTCTAGATAGGTTGGATTATTTCTTAGCTGTTGATCAATTATTGTTATAGCTTGTGCTTCTCCCTCTGCCTGCAAGACATTAGCTTGCTTGATTCCTTCGGCTCTAGCGATGTTAGCCTTTTGTTCCCCAATTGCTTGCGCTTCATTTTGTTGTGCTTCTATTTGTATTCTCCTCAATTCATTTTGAGCTTGTAATGCTCTTTGCTGTGCCTCTACTTTAGCCTCTACTGCTGTAGTAAATTGCTGAGAGAACGCAAACTCCGTTATGGAAAGAGCATCAACGACGATGTTATATGGAGCAAGTCTTGCTCGTACTTGTTCTTCGATTTGATTCTTAACGGTCTCTCTATTCGTAATTAATTCTTCTGCATTGAACCTGGCAGTAACCTGCTTCACAGATTCTTGAATAGCTGGTACAATTACACGATTTGCATAATCGTACCCTAGCTGCCTATAAACAATCTGTGCATTGTCAGGATTTATATGATAATTGAGAGCAACTTGAGTGCTTACGTCTTGTAAGTCCTTAGACGCAGATGTCGCACTTTCTACAATTTTTTGTGTCCTTACTTCCATCTGAACTACGTTGTCACGAAATGGTACAACGAAGTGTAGGCCTTCGTCTAACGACATGCTGGTATCAACGGCACCAAAGTGTAGCAATATTCCTCTATTGCCTGCATCGACTATCCTAACACTAGATATAGCTATTATTGAAATTATTATAATGCCTATAATCACAGGAACCACGATTCTTATTAATGACCGTGAAGAACCTGAGCCTTCGAGCGGTTCACCTTCCGGCGTTACTCTCCTCCTTCCATAAGGATTGCTTCTGCCAGAACGTTTAAAGGGATTTTCCATCAATACTTTATTGCAACAACCATTTTTAAGTTTTCATAATAAAAAAAGTGAAATCCCAATGTTGTTCGAGATCCAAACTATTGTTGTACTAAACTAAATTGCAACTCTCATGAGTATAATCTAAACGCAAGCTTTTGTGCTTATCACTTACCCGAGAGAAACTACTATTTTTCGTTCTTGACAGAAACTCGATTCAAACTTCAAAAATGAGAGCCAAGATATCTAGTGGAAAAATCAATTTAGGCAAGACAGAGAGGTCTCTATTTTTCCCAGTTCAGGTGTGAATACACTCTGATAATGAAGTAAGAATAATTATTTCTAATCTCACAAAAACCTGGGACAGCATAACTAGTTGATTCAAGACCGCCATGGACCCGAGTCGTGTGTGATATATAATCTATATTGGAAAATCAAATGTGCACTTTTCCAATCCAACTACTGGAATATATAGCGATTTACTATCACTACCTATCTTATCAACGAAACTATATTCTCCAGATAATCTTTTAAGTTCGATCCATTTTGCAGTTGGATTGCGGTCCTGGATAATATAATGCACGACGGGTGTAAGAACACCAGATTCTATAAAAAGAATATCTTTGTTATTGGAATTTATATGATATAACATTGGGCTTGAACCCAAAGGAGATTCTGCAGCGTATAGTATGACTTTTAGCATATCATCTATTTTTTGATACTTTAAATAGCTTATAGAAGAAGGAGCAACTGGTTTATTTTGATTTTTTGTTGCCATACAGATAGAAGAAAAGGAATAAGATTTTTCTCTTATTAGCGTTTGCATATTCACCCAACTGACGGATATTTATTGAGTATTAGCCATGGTATTGTCAAATCTTTAGGCTTATATGTAGTGGTTCGTTCACTTGTGAATTGTCACCAGTATAAAAGGCTAGCTAAAAAGCGTTTTCTGCCAACACGTATACCAAAATATACTTGCATCTTGACAAGAGCTGGTTCCGTAATTTTATGCGTTGTAGCGGCGTAGGTTAGTGTCTATCAGAAGTCGATATAATCACAATAAACCTGAACTTTTGTTATCATCCAGCTCCTAGTTCTATAAGGGGAGGTAACGATATGGTAAAGTGAGTAAAAACATCAAATTAATATGAAGCGCTTTCACTGTTTCAAAAATTCTGTTTTTGTCTGGCAATATCCTTGATTCCGCTGATTATCGTTGAATGATCAGCATCAACTTTGGTAGTAACGTAAATGAGATGGCAATCACCCAATGGCATGGTGATACGCTTAATATTTTCATACTCTGCTAAAACGTATTTTCCTTTTCCAATTTTAGGCGCCAGTTCCCCCCGTATTTTCCACGCGTTTAATGCTAACTCGAGAGATTTTTTACTCTCTTCTGGGGTAAGCAGATTCTCTGTGCCCTGTCGATGATCAGAATACCTTATTTTTCCGTTGATATCGAAAATAGTAACAAACCGAATATTCGGATCGATACTCATGATATCTTCGAAGATCTTTCTATAATCCATCCAGGTATGGCGATGGAAAAGCTTTTCTTGGTGATCTTGCACTTTGCATTTATCAGAACAGTAGTAATTTCCGCAGCAATAACACTCTATAGTGTAATCCTGAGATTTCGTTCCGCAAACCACGCAACTGGCACTCATATCCATATAAATAATAACACATAACTATAATAAAAGGAATTTTCTTTTAATTTTTGTGATTCAAACTGTAATTTCTAAACAAATTATCTTGGCAATAGAAATTTGTCATTTGCAATCTTTGAATTATTGAAATGCTCTCCCATCGGTTTTCTATGTAAATTCTCCATTTTGCTCTATATGCAATAGGAAAAGACCATTACACCTACTCACTTATAACTCCGATAGCCTTAGTAATTCAGTCACCTTAGTTCTTGTCATTTGAAACCCGTGGCAAGGCAAAACTAAATGTAGTACCTTTTCTATCAGGATTGTTTTCAGCCCGCATTATCCCTGGTTTTCGGCCCGCATTATCCCTCCATAGGCTTCAACAATACTTTTGGATAGTTATTGCAATACCTCCTCTCACTCTATTTAAATGACGAATCTCATCAACTATTTTCGTTATTTCTTTGCAATATTTGACATTGTATTTAGTAATTTCTGTAAAAGCCATAATTTTTCCACCTCTTTTTCTTATGTCAATATAACCATTCCGGTATTGTTCTACATCGACTACAATGGAAGGCGCCCTATGAACAATGAAAATATCCATCTTTTACTTAATATTTGACATAAAGTATACACTCTTCCTACCGCATTTTCCACTCCATATAAAATTTCAGATCGGTTTACATGAGAATTAGGAGGAATAGGAGAGATAGTGTTCACTAAAATATTAAATGCAATTGATATTTATAAACAAATTACCTAAAAATAGTGGTATTCACTTGCGATTTTTTATGAGGCAAGACCGTGAAGGTTATCTGCGCCTGATATTCTCAATAGGATCATACCAATACAGTATGGAGGCAATATAGAGTCAGTGGACCATTCCCCCACACTCGAATTTGCTTTTCGGCTTATCAATGGAGTTGTAAGGGTTCGTGAGTTTGCATATTACGAATATGGGTATTGACTTTGCAGAACTATGTCACAGTTTTATGAGAATACGTTGGTCTCCAGCATCTTACCAGATATTATCTCCTCTACAATATGAAAAATGGAAGTAGAGCTCACATTAAAGGGGTGGACTAAAAAAGCATTGAGGGTTCAAATGGTAGATGAAATTGATCCATACTGATCATAACATTAGTTTTTCTGTATTGTTTGTATCAAATCGATGTTTCTTCCACTGTTGATACCGATTCTTATGTAACCTCTATTTGTAGTAATTCTAGGACTCATTGCAAAAAAGTAACTATAATATGGCCCCTCTTCTATCGCAACTGATCCTAGATCCGGCACAGCTTTACATTCAATTCCATTCTCAGTGATCTCTTCTGCTAATCTTTCAGTTAAACTACCTCCTTCTTCAACCCTAAGAATGATTTCAGGTTGCGGTGCAGTAGAGGCTTTGTTATGACCCTCAGATATTACGTCTTGCCGAATATCATTCACTTTTTCTCGTACTACCTTCTTTGCTCTTTTATAAAAGTACCTCGATACGTCCTTTACCAATTGTGGAATCCATATAACTAGAGGCATTCCTTTATTATTTATCTTTCGTGTATTATGTTGTGAGGTACATGCTTATAGGTAGCCAAGCCTAACAATTTAACTTTGCCTTGACTTTTTCGATTAATTTCCAGATTGGTAACGGTTTTCGAATAACGCAATCCACTTCAAGTTTCAGAAATGATTCCTGTTTATCTTCTTATACTAGCTCAAAACATTCATTATGGGTGTGATAATATCCCAACAACAAAGCATAAGCTCTTGTAGTTAGATAAAGTCAATACTGATCAACGATGGCGTCTACACTAATCCAAAGCGTTCCAATACAAGCTTGAATTACATCGATAAATCATATTCATCACCAAGCAAAAGAATTCTACTGTTTTTAATAGTAAAATCTGAACAAAACTTAAACGAAGAATGATGCTTTTCTCTTACTCGTTAAGACCAAACTGGTTATCTTCATCGGAAAGGGTTAGATTTTCTTATAAGGTTTTTTGGCATTTTTAATTGCCCAAATTTTTCTTATGCGATCGCGTCTACGATATATTCAGTATTATTCAGTTATATTGGTGGTGAGCGACAAAACCAACAAATTCGATAACTACTATGATGAGGAGAAATCTGGTTAGGGCGAAAAGGCAAGATAACTGCATCTATTTCTCACAGTAATACACGCCAATACAACAGATTTTAGAAAGTCCGCATTAAGACTTTTATTTAATGGTCTTCATATTGAAATCATGGAAAAAAGAAAAGGAGACGAACATCTTCATCATCCAGTGTGCGAGGTTTGCCAAAAGGAGTTTACTGATACTCACGAACTCAGTGTCCATATTGATCAGACTCACAGGAAGAAAGATATTAGTACATAATAAAAATTACCATCTGCGTCAACATATATCTGAATCAGTTTCGAAGCAAATACTCCACACTATTAGTTTGGGTTACTATTCTGTACATTTGCCTTACTCTGCCTTCGAACTCGCCAGCTTCTCATCCCCTGATTTTGTCTTGTATTTCTGCAGTACCCTCGTAGTGAAAATCTCATCTTCAATCTTTTTTATGAGTCTTACAAGCTCAATTAAAGCACGCTTATCTTTACTCCTCATCACTCTTGTAACGGTATATTGAAAGGTCGGTTACATTTGGGTTGTTGTATTTAAGTAAAGATGATTATTGTAGAAATGTGTTCTATAAAATAGTAACGCCCATCTCGAGGCTCAAATTTTCGAACTACAAAGGCAGACACTTACTAGTTCAACTTTTCGCTAGATCTTCATAAATATCAAATGAATCTTATTTTCTATTGTGTTCCATTTGGTATTCTACCCCACATTGTTCCGAACAAAAATCATTGGAATTGTTGTCATCATTAATATCCTCACCACAGTTTTTACAGAGCCATTTTTTATTCATATACTTAACATGATACCTTTTATTATTACATCTTTCTATTTTACGATTCTTCATTCTACATTGAATCGTAAAGAATGAAGAAAGGATATTGCGATGGGATAGTTGTATTTCCTAACGACACATTTTATTATGCATATACCTGATATGAAAAGATAATGCGATCCATTCTTGTTATGAATGAGACTCAAACGGCTGGATGACACAGATGAGGTGTAGGTACTCATGACTCTGAGAAAGAGAAAAATAACAAGCTAATTGTTAAATGACCTCACCCTGGCATTGAGGGTTAGGTATTAGCATTGAGGCTCAAATTACAAGATTTACAGAATCTAACATATTCTGATAGGCCAGTTTGATTATCATGCAATAATTTCCTAACAAAAACCTAGTCTTAAAATACTGCCAACTAGTTCGGATGCCTGGAGGGATCTCAGTAACAATACAGGAGAAACTAATGGTCTGTATGGCAGTATGATAAAGAGGTAATGTTAAGCGATTCTATCATTTGGTCAGAATAATAATGCCATTAGCGGACTATTTGAAAGTCGTGTTCGCGTTATACTGATATGTGACTTTAGGGTGAGAAAAAATATCAGCTATTTGACACGGTGTCAACCGAAATTTATACTATGACCTCTTAATTCTATGGCTATTTACAATACCGGTCCGACAGATTACTCCTACAAGAGGTTTGAAACAATTTTTGGGTGGTAACATTTTTCATTGAGTAAATGCAATCTCTTAACAATTTGTCTTCTATAGAAGAACAGGTTAATCAAATCTTTAATCATAGAGATTATAAAGTCTTCAAGTGGGTATTTTGCAGATATATTTGCGAAACTAGAATTGAACCTATAACAGGCTTTGAATTATTCTTACGTAGCGGTCTTGAAGGATATATGCATAGTGAGAAATCTGTAAAGGAATATGTCCTTGATAACGCACATAACGTCTACAGAGTATTCATAAACAGAGTATTGAAAGGCTTGGTTGACAAGGGTCTACTTAAAGAAGTTAAGCAAAGATATGGTGATACAGAATTTATAGCATTCGAAAGTACAGATTTGTTCAAGACTAAGTGTCCAGAATTTATGAGATACCTAATGGGTGATATCGATACGATTGGATGAGTGATTGTGTTATGTTAGTTTTCTATAGTTTTGTTAGTAATTGATGCTAACCGAGCAGGCCTTTAATGTATTTTCTGATCTTGAAAGTTAGGAAAATATATTCATGTCTGCCCTAGAAATATACTTCCTGCAAACCATGTGTGGGGGACAAAATATTTTAGAAGCATTAACTATGGTTTTATAGCAAATAACAAACGAGTCTTATTAAGTTGCTTATCCTGTCTCATCTCTTGTATACAATAGTTCAACCGTAACTGAGCTCTCTCTTTTTCTGTACAGGACAGGTTTTTAATTAATTTACGTCACTAATTCTAACTCTACACGTTCAACAAGCTTGCTTCTTTCTATTGTGTTGAACCATAATTAAGACAATCTATTTCTAACGATCGAAATTGTTCTCTCAATGGTGTAATCTACATCCCATGAGCTAGGAAAACAAAATTGTCAGTGCAAGCATGTGAATCAACTATTATAAACAATATGAGACTTTATATGGCCACACGGTTCCTGATGTTAGTTAACAGTACTTATGAAGAAAAAAGTAAGCAAAAAGGGAAGAGGAGGGGGACGATCTAGCGGAAGAGATAAACGAGAGGAAAGCAAGGTAGCGTATGGTGATAAGTACATGGCCATAAGCTACCTGAATAGAGCAAAAGTAGAGAAAAGTAAGATTAACGGTAATACTGATGCTTCCAACAAACTTACTTCTATTAATAACAATATTAGTGCTGATCCTACTTCTAATGCTCAGATTAAACCTTCACGAGAGTTAGGCGAAGGATTAGTAACGGAAAAGACTGCCGTTGTTTTACATGATTCAATTAGTTCTACCATTCCAGAAGTGTCTAATTCCTCGGAAAACAATGCCATGGAGGAAATGAAAGATTCAATCAAGAACACAATGATGATTGAACCACAATCAAAAGAAGAAATGTCATCAGATCTACAAAAAGAAGAAAAACCTATTATTGAACAAGCCAATCTAGGAGTTGATGGTAACTATCCTTCTTTAAATAATACTGATACTAGCAATAATAACCCATCGTTACAAGACGAACAACATCAAGTTGTAAAAACAGAAACAAATGAAATGAATTTTCAAAGGATAGACGGAAGTGAATTAGAAGTTACTCAGATAGAGTCAAGACAAAATGAAATAATATTAGATCATAATCAGAATTTGGAAAATAATAAGGGGATTGCAAAAGTAGACGGAAATGTAAACAAGATGGAAGAAAATAAACTACAGCAGCAACAGCCACTGCAACACCTTACCAATTTACCTCAATATTATATTGATCTATGGAACGGTTCTACTAACGCTTGGGTTGATATGTACACTGAAGGTCTTAGAAACGCTGCAAAGGTTTCTGAGTACTGGTTAGACTCATTTTACACACTGGGATTCAGGCAAAAAAGTAACAATCAGAACGATAGTGTAAAGATAGAATAAGTACATTATGTGTTTACAGTCTTTTAGCAAAGCAGTAAAAGATTTGTTTGACTTTTTTTCTTCTAACGAATTATTAAAAATGAGAGTTTATGGTCTGAAAAAACTGTTCTTTAGGGATAAGACTGAAGTCCGTGCTTTTGTCACAAAAGTATACGGGTGTATATTCTAGTGTTAGCTCTAGCCGCCTTCAAGGCGTTAACAATTGCCTGGTTGTCCGTAGGAAATGCATTTCAATTTTGTTCTTGATATCATTTGAAGTTGGATTTCTGAGCATCTGCACATTCATCTAAAGGGTATGTCCAAATTAAAACCTCACCCGTCAGCTATGGATTTTTGAGCTGTTAAGCAATTTGAACTATATTCTTAACAGACTGATATTATCAAGTTGAAGATTGGATACAGATTGCGAATATTGTGTCGTGTTCTTTTACTTCATCCACTAGTCTGGTAACACTTTGATCCATTGCTTTATACATGCTCAATATGACAATATTAGACAGCACTTTATATATGGCAAGTGTGGGGGACCACTGTGGTAAACAAAGAAGGCACTTCAGATGACAAGAAGGACTTTACTGATGATACTAATTCAGTCAAATCAACGACTGATTTGTGGCGCCAATATTCCCCTATGGCTTGGAGCGAAATGTACAGTGAATTTTTCAAATATACAAAGAGAATGACTGAAATATATTATGAATATGCAGGAAGTTCACAGAGGATGACAGATCTTTACAAAGACCTGGCCGCAAATGCTGAGAGGATGACTGAATTATACAAAGAGTCCGGGAAGTGTACGGAAGAAATGAACAAATATTGGTTAAACTTCATTTGGATGAACCCTTCGTCAAGAAATAGCAAAAAAACACAAGAACAAGAAGAGTAAGGTCAGAACACATCTTTTCAGCACAAATCCATTTATCGCTGAGAACTGAGCGACCTTCTACCTATTCAACGTTCAATATCCGTGATTTCCCAGTCACATCAAAAAACTATGGGAAAATTGGTTGAGGGAAAACGCCTCAAGATGTTTTTGAAGACAAGGTTGAAATATGTTCGAAAAAGCTTGGAGTAAAACTAAAGCGAACACCAGTAAAGAATCTGAAGAATAGGTGGGGAAGGCTTCTGAGCAATGTCATTAATCTTAATTTAAATTGATAAAGTCTACCCAAGATGTTATAGATTATATATTCTTGTACGAACTATGTCATTTGAAAATAAAGAAACATCCGCATTGTAATTGGGATTTAGTCAGAAAGTATTTGCCTGGTTATCAAGATAAAAAAGACTGATTAAGAACAAATGCAGGCATGTTCGTCTAACTGTTTTGATTTCTCATGGAGTGATATCTCCTAAAATTTTTTTATTGTCACAAACTGTTACGTTATCATGGCTGTTGTTATCTTTGCTGTTTCACGAATAGCTATATGCTCATTAAAAGATAGATCTATAATCTCTCTTTTTGTCTCTTCATCGAATGGGATGATACGTTTTCATATAAAATAAAAATTTATGGCTTGTATACAAAAAAATGTATCCACCCTACCCCCCTAATCAGACGTTTTTAATGTTTTCAATTTCCTTAAAATTTTGTTCAGAACGTTCCTTTCTGCACCACATACAGCTTACCCATTTTTATGTGTTTTCTGATTTTAGCTGGATTAGACAAATATACCATCTAAATTAGATAGGCAAATGAACAGAAAAATTCGTAACCTGAATGCAAAATCACAGAAAATGATGTGTAATGGGGCAATCTTTACCATCCTAAATTGAAACTAGGAGAGAAAACAAACAAGACCATATTTGGAGAACTATGAGCCCTTCTTTTCATATGTTTTGAACTATATTCTATGGGATTCTCATATCTACCATTAGCTATGTCATTTCCGCCAAAAATCTCTTGTTTTTAGTTTTGAGCAGCGCCCAATTAATTTCATATCCGGCCTTATAGGCTGCGCACCATGAAGAACTGTCATTTGGAGGACATTTTGTATCATGTTGGGTCGTCACAACCATGATCGCGTCTTGACTCATATGATGATTTACCACCATCATTTGCGAAATAGTTCTAAGATTTTATGGTGGGCCGGACGTGATTCGAACACGTGAC